>CAYPLH010000010.1:0-91569 GCA_964411505.1 uncultured Clostridiaceae bacterium
TGCCCGAACTGAACTATACAGCTCTTGCAAATGAAGCGTAGTTTCCGCTATTGCACAGTTATATCTCAATATGTAGGGAGTGAACTGTAACAACTGGTTTATTATTGCTCGCACTACAATTGGGTGTTAGCAGTAACAATCCATTTGTAACAATGCATGAAATGATTTATCTAACACAATATTGTTATAACAATGTTATGATCGAGAAAGCTTAAGATACTGTTTCCTATGGGAGCTATAAAGAACGAGCTAAAGAAGAAAAATGCTTCAGAAACTATTATGACAGTCTCTGAAGCAGCTTTACAGGAAATAAAATTATCGCCAAAAAAATCAAAATCATCGATTCAACAACCATTTCAACAAGGCTACTAAACCGTTCCACTGTAACACCTCCGTTTTTTATAGATCCTCACATATATTATTGGCATTTTTTCCGCATAATATAATATGAATTTCAGTAAAAAACGGTTACAAATCATTTAAATATTTAAATTTTATTCTTTCATTCCAAGATGCACAGCTGCAGTCTTGAACGTTTTGGGCAAAGCAAGTATATTCGGGTTTTTACCCACATACCTTCCTGCATCCTTTAATGCTTCCTCAAAGGTTGCTTTAGTTTTCATGCCCATACCTCTAGCATAACCTGGCTGGTATGCTCCCACAATATAAATAGCCGAGCAATTCATATCAGCAATGTGTCCACAGGAAATCATTGAAAACGCATGATATGGATGGAAACCATATGCAAATCGGTACTTATCAATATAATCCTGCTTGTTAGACATATATTCACCATATTTTTCGAGATCAGTAAGCTCATTGTGATAGTCCGTCTGATAAAGCTCATACAATTCTCTGTAAGAGGGGAACTCTTCATCATGAAAATAACCGTTACATATAGATGAACATATTACTACACAGTTGTCACTCATAACTCTCTTATGCCTTATAATGTTAGCAGATATTGCCTGCAGCATAAGTATTGGATTAGTCCCATGACCATTTCCATAATGAAAATTCTGGGGCATTCCAAAAATCATAATGTCATACTTCTTTTTGGCCCATGGTATATATGTCCTCTTATCAGCAACTTCCCAGGATATTGGCTGCATTTCTTTTCCATAACCTGAAAATACTGCAATCTGTCTTGCATAAGTATCAAGCACCGCATCACATATGAAGTATTTCTTTCCCATACATTTTTCCATGTACATCCCTATAGAATCAAACTTTTTACGCATAAGGCTATGATTGCTTACCGGAGTAAAATCACCCCTATGCATTACTGAAGGCACATGATGAGCTGCAATGCTTTTCCAGTGGGTTATACCAGTTGCGCAGTGTTTATATCCACCTGAATATCCACCATAAGGGTTACCAAGAGTATGACCTATAAGCACAGCCAGATCCGATTCAAATACATCTTTATTCATTATCACCCTGCATCCCATTTCATCTGTACCGAGGTCTACAAGGTTATCCCAATCCTCACTATCATGATTTATGATCTGGTTTGTCCACCAAAACTCATTAAATACCTTCTCACCAATAAGAGATTTTATCTCTTCTCTTGTATTTTTCCTGTGGAGACCATTACTGCATATTAACTTAATATCCTTTTTCTCCACTCCTGCCTTTAAGCACTCATCAATTATTATAGGTATGGATACTTTGCGATGGGAATTTTCTTGGAATCCACCCTTAACTCTGTCAGGAAAAATAATTGTAACCTTTGATCCTTTCTTAACCTGTTTTGAAATAGGATCCATTCCAATTGGGTTTAATATTGATTCCCTAGTTGCTGTCTCCGGATCCTTAAGAAATGGGGGATCTGCTATGGTTTCACCAGGAATAAAAACATCGGTATTAGCATCCGGCAAATTAGCAGGCATTAGTCCCTGTCCATATTCAAAATTTAAAATCATTTTTGTTAGCTCCTTTCAATTTTTAAAATGATTTACATAAATATACTATCTAATTCAACAATTTACAAAGATTAACACGTATTTAGAATATCTTAAACCCATGTACTAAGACTTATAAAGTTTTATTTATATTTTTCAATAATATTTCTAAGTCCTTCAGGTTCAAATGCAATATCTCCTGTGAACTTGGTTAGAGCGACAAGTCCCCCGTCGATAGTGTCAATTTTCGCAATCATGCCAGCGTTTTCTTCTTTTAAGCCTCCTCCGTAGACTACAGGTACATCAAATCCAAACTTACTTTTTACTATGTCTTTTATAAGTGCAGAAACAAAGCTGATATACTCTTCCCCTGGCGGTGTTTTGCCAGGACCAATTGCCCATATAGGCTCATAACCAATAACTATCTTACGTTCAGGCAGGTAATCCTTTACTCCCCGTAGCCCTATTTCAAGCTGTGAAGAAAGCACTTCGCAAATTCTAGATTTCTGTGTTTCAAAATCGCCTTCGCCTTTTTCTTCTGAGGTTTCTCCTACGCACATTAATACATCTATTTTTGATTCTAAGGCACAAAGAACCTCCTCATTAATCATTCTGTCAATACAAGCTTTTGCTTTTTTTAATCCGCTTAATTCCTTCAATATTGCAGGATCAAATTTGCCCAGAATTCCAAGCTTATCGCTTCTTTCTTCTGAGTGACCTATTATGGACCAAGAACAGCCCATGTTTTTTGCAGCTGCTGCCGGAAGATTAGTAGTAAATGCTCCAAAGTTTCCACCTTTGCGCACATTCTCTCTGAATACTCCCTGACTTCCTATTTTTACTGTAGCTGTTTCATCCTCTTTATAACTGCTAAGCTCGTCAAAAGTTTTTAGAATAAGTGCTTCGGGCATAAGGTAGGTTACGAGCATATCATCAAGTTTACCTAACCCATTTTTTACACTTTCTTTTATAACATTCTCGACCCAATCTGCAGGGTTTTCAAACTGACAAATTCCCCCCATACTTTTTGGAACATCAAATCTTTTTAAATTTACAAAAATATATTTCATCTAAGATATCCTCCCTTTGCTATCTTGTATTTACTTTAGTTTATCGCTTATTCTAGTTTGTTACTAGTATTTTCCTTAGAATTTGTACCCAAAGATTATTGTGTCTTTAATCCTCAACCTCTATAACCTCTATAACCTCTATACCCAGTACTTTACAAAACATGAGCATATCATCATATATATCTTCCCAAACTATACTATAATGATGCGGGACACCTTCTTCTGCTATTTTGTAAAGCGTTTTAAGTACGGGAGCATCAAGTTCAACGTTAACCATTACACCTTTAGTAACTTTTTTGGTTGGTATTGCTTTTCCTTTAATCATGAAAAGCTTGTATTCATTCCCTATCTTAGACATTCTGCATACGTTTACCGGTCCTGGTTTTAAAGTCATTTCATATGCAGTACCCTGTCCAGCAAGCGGATGGTTTCTAAGCATCACATCACTATCTGGATCTTTCAGTTTTAGCCCCGCTTGCCCGCAATGCCAGAACAAAGCAGTGTTCTCTTTTTCATTTATATCTATGAGATCAGTCATAAATGTCTGCTTTCCCGTAATATAGCTTTGAATCAACATAGATACGGTAGCATCCATATCCCCTTCACAGCCAATCAGATATCCTTGGTCTGCAAACCTTCCAATAACTGCACAAGGTGTAAATTTAAGTTCTCCAAGCTCTGGCCAGCATTTTAGCAATAATGCATTGAATCCCTTTTCCTTTATAAACTCATCTATTGCAAAATATAGCCTACTGTGGTTTTCAATATACTCTTCCGGCAGGTCACAATCAATTGCACTTGCCTCTTTAAGAGCAGCGTTATCACTTTTGATTCTTTCCATATCTACTTTTCTGGCTTTTTCAAGAATTACTGCTAAATCAAACTCTTCAATTTTAATGCCGAATTTTTTTCGGATAAGGCCTTCATCAAAAGCAGAACTATAAAAAGCAGTAGGTCTGTAGCCCAACATACCGAGAAACGTATTTTTAAGTTTCTTTATTGCGTCATGTACTCGTATAATCCTTGTAATTTCATCTTTAACTCTTGCATCGGTATAGCTTCCATATACAAAATGATAGTCCATCCCAAGCCTATGGAGCGCAGCAGCATTCATGGTAGATGCTACAAGCGCATTAGCCATTAATCTTCCGCCATCATAGGTAGGTTCATAAGGTGCCCATATAATAACAGGAACCTTAAGCTCCTCTGCAAGGTAAGTTACCGCATAGTCACCAGTAAACGCACCCATTAGAAGAATGCATAGGTCAACTGAAGATTTCTTAAAAAACTCCGCAGTCTTTTCCACTTCATTATTGTCCACCGCAATATCAGCACTTTTTAAAATATTGGCGTTGGGAAACTCCTTTTTGAGCCATTGTGAACACTCTTTATCCCTTTGCCTTGGTAGTTCTCTTGGCCAACGACCTGAAACAGTTGTAATAAATCCAACATTCAATTTAGTATGTTCCATGTTAGCACTCCTTTCAAATTTTTAAATTTTGTGCTACTAGTTAGCATTTCAATCCGCTTTATTAAAATTGAATAATGATATGTGTGTAGTAAAAAGTATAATTGGCTTTATTTCGTTACTACATCACATCATTATAAACACTCAAATAAACAAATCATAAGTATCCTTATTAATACTTGTTGTCCGACTCTGAAAGCACTATTATGTCTTTAATAATATCTTTCAATTTGCCGCATGCATACTGGGCAACCATCCAGGAATGGCCGCTATGCTTTAGAGTGTCAATGCCTTCCTTGTAATATTCCATATATTTATGCCTTACAAGCGTCCCAAAATTAATTTTTGCAATACCAATTCTGATAGCTTTTTTCACATCTTCTTCAGGAATTCCAGTAGCCCCATGCATTACAAGTGGAATATCGGTAACCTTCCTGATTTCTTCAAGTATATCTAGTCTTATATTGGGTCTGCCTTTATAAAAGCCATGAGCATTTCCTATACCAACTGCTAGCATGTCCGGCTGACAAGAATCTGCGAACTTCACAACATCTTCCACAGATGCGAGGTTCTTGTTTTCTTTTACTACTCCATCATCTAATCTCTGCAGTTCTCCAACCTCTGCTTCTACAGAAACGCCCACTGCATGAGCTGCTTTTATTACCTCATTAGTCCCCCTGATATTTTCTTCAAGAGTTTCTGTGGAGCAGTCAAGCATAACGGAAGTAAAGCCCAGCTTAATTGCTTTTATACAGGCTTCAAATGTATCTCCATGGTCAAGATGAATTGCTACAGGAACTTTTACCTTATTTGCAAAATAGTTGCTAACTTCAAAAAACCAGTCCATCCCATAGTAGTGAACGTTTGCTACATACATAGCAAGCATGATAGGAGAATTTAGTTCTTCTGCTGCTTCTGCAATTGCCCTTATCATGTCATAATTTCCACCCTGAGTGTTTATTGCGGGAACACAATAACCTCTTTTTTGTGCATCAAGCACAAGTTCTTTAGCTGTAACTAACATAAATCCTAACCCCTTTACTTTAAATTTTTTATATTTAATAATGAACTTGCTGCGCAAGCTGTACGCTAAAACGCGGGCGCACAAGCCTTCCTTATGTGTTTTGTGTGTAGGCTCCCAACAAGCGTTTATTCACTGTATAACTTAATGTATTTCATCAAACCATTTCAAAAGCCTAAGTTTTTTCTTCGTGAAAGCTAAATTTGTGCCATAACCTTCACCTTTTGAAATACAAACTCTGCCAACCCGCTTGACTATTTTTTAGGCACTGCAACTTTTTTCAAGGAAATATATTCAGGCAGTGGATCACCTATTAAAGGCAAGCAATAATCAGCAAATTCCTTTTTAACACCATTACCTCTTTCATTGATCCACTCAAGGGGAAATTTCTTTTCCACATTTGCTACCTTTTCCAATGGTACAAGCTCCAGTTCTGTTTTATAGGGATTGCTTGAAATACGTTTCATTGATACCATATATCCAGACTTGCCAGATATCGCTGATTTAACTGCAAAAGCTCCTACCTCCCTAGCCTCTTCTCTATCTATAAATGATTGCATGGGTATTGATGCCCTACCCAAAAGCCCAGGTTTGTCAGCCCTTGATTTTAGCCCTAGCTTATTTATAATAAGATTTGATAATGCTTGCGCTACACCTCCAGGAACTTTATGTCCAAAACCATCTACAACTCCTGTGTCGGCAACTGGTGATCCATCGGGTTTTACTAATCCTTCACTTACAACAACTAGTACACCATTTACCTTATCGCTCCATTCCTTTACATCTTCGAGGAATTCTTCTTCAACAAGCGGTCTTTCCGGAAGGTATATAAGATGAGGTCCCACATCTTTGTCCTTTTTTGCCAGCGAAGCTGCTGCAGCAAGCCAACCAGCATTTCTTCCCATAACTTCCATTACCACTACATGAATGGGAAGTGACTCAACATCCTTTGCCATTTCAAGTGTAGATATTGCAACATAGCGAGCTGCACTACCAAAACCCGGGCAGTGGTCAATATGTTCCAGATCGTTATCAATTGTTTTTGGAACACCTATAACTCTCATTTCATAATTACCAGCAAGCTTTGCTATTTTGTTGCAAGTATCCATAGAATCATTACCGCCGTTGTAGAAAAGGTAACGTATATTATACTTTTTCAAGATTTCAAGGACAACAGGGTAGTCTGCTTCAGTGAGCTTTCTTCTACATGAACCCAAAGCTGAAGCAGGTGTTACACCAAGCTTTTTGATTACTGAATCAAGTTCTTTCCCAAGGTCAATAAAGTCTTCTTTTAAAACACCTTCAACTCCAAACCTTGCTCCATAAATTCCCTCAATTTCACTATGCTTTTTAGCTTCTTCAATTACTCCCTGCAAAGACGAGTTTATCACCGCAGTAGGTCCTCCGCCGTGTGCAATTAAAAGATTCCCTTTCATATCTTCTTCCTCCTAATTTTCAAATTGCTTGCTTCTTGCCATTTTTAAAAATGAGATTTTGTCATTTTTCATATTTTGCTTTTTACTGCCTCAATTAATACACTATGTTGTGTCAAATAAGAACACCTAAAACTGTGTTTTCCTAAGCTTCGCAGTAACTAGCTGTATTTTAAAGATGGTTGTTCACTTAATTAATTTTAGAGGGGTGTGAACAGTAACACTTGTAGCTTTACTGCGCGAAATTACAATACGTTATGTTGACTCAATGTAATTCTATCACTTATAATGTCAATATATAAATACATTGTATTGTTGAATATATGCACTATATTGCTGAATACTTGAAGAGGAGATAATTTATAAGTATGATTGACACATCGGGACACTTAAGGCGTTACCGTCAGGAATGCGGTTACCTTGATCAAAAGAATTATATAACTGTTAATTGCTGTGGTTATCAAAAATTCATCACTAAGGATTTTACCAGTGAACGCACAGACGGAAGACTTGATTACCAAATTATTTATATATCAAAAGGCAAAGGGTATTACAAAATAGCCGATCAGATGGTTTGTGTACCCGAAGGTAATATTGTTGTTTTTAAACCTGGAGAAGAACAATGCTATAACTATTATTACAAAGAGCAACCTGAAGTGTATTGGGTTCATTTTACTGGATATGGTGCAAGAGAATGCCTTATAGAAGCGGAGTTAGCAGGAAACGCTGTATTTTATATCGGGTTTAGCGAGACCGCTATAGACCTTTATAAAAGAATTATGTATGAACTCCAGATCAAAAGGTCTATGCATGATAAAATGGCTGGGGCTCTTCTTTTAGAGCTGATTTCCTATCTCTCAAGAAAAATTCACGAATATTCATCAGGAAGTAACAGAACCAAAGACGCAAATCTCCAGAAAGTTATTGGATATATACACAGAAATTACAGTTCAAAGCTCCGTGTCAAAGAACTGGCAGACATGTGTAATCTTAGTACATATTGGTTTATCCACAACTTCAAGAACCTTACCGGTTTGCCACCAATAGAATACCTCACTGCAGTCAGAATTGATAAAGCTCGTGAACTACTTACAAATTCCTCAATGAATATTGGCGAAGTCGGTAATTTTGTTGGATATGAAAACCCCTTGTATTTCAGTCGAATATTTAAAACACAGACCGGACTTTCACCAAGTGATTTCAAAAAACAGTACAAGTCTGTTTTAGAAAACTATTTAATTAATACTTCTCGAAGTTGAGGGCATACTCGCTACCAAATCAGCTAAATATTTATCTATTTATACAGACGTTTCATATTCAGATAAGCTGGCAACTTTATTTTTAGGGATCCTTGCTTTAATTATAACTCCTTCTGGTACATATTCTTCATTCAAAATTGAAGCGTTTTCATGAACAAATGAAACAATATTCCCTTTGTCAAAAGGTATTAGTAAATCCATATCAACCTCACTTGTTTTGATTATTGATAATACCTTTTCTGTTAATTTTGATATCCCTTCTCCTGTTTTTGCTGATACTTCAACCACATTTTTTCTTGCTCCCTTTAATGTAGCTCTCATACCTGGTGGCAAAAGGTCAATCTTATTTAAAACAGTAATCATCGGTTTTCCAAACACACCTAAACCTTCAAGCAGTCTTTCGGCTACCTCTATATGTTCTTCGTACTCCTCTGAGGATGCATCTACAACATGAAGTAAAACATCTGCATATACTGCTTCTTCAAGTGTTGATTTAAATGCTTTTATAAGCTCATGAGGAAGCTTCCGAACAAATCCAACAGTATCCACCAGTAGAATAGTCTGCTCTTCATCCAAAACCATTTTCCTTGTTGTAGGATCAAGAGTTGCAAAAAGTTTATCTTCAACAAAAACCTCAGAGTCGCATAAGCAATTCATCAATGATGACTTTCCTGCATTAGTATAGCCTACCAAAGTGATTATAGGTAAATCATTTCTCCTTCTCCCGCTCCTGATAATACCACGACGTTTGTTGACTTCCTTTAACTCATCTTCAAGATACTTTATTCGCCTTCTTATATGCCTTCGATCCATTTCAAGCTTAGCCTCTCCAGGGCCACGTGTACCAATTCCCCCACCAAGTCTGGATAGCTCAGTACCTAAACCTATTAACCGTGGTAATCTGTATTTTAACTGTGCAAGCTCAACCTGAAGCTTACCCTCACTGGATTGAGCTCTTTGAGCAAATATATCAAGTATCAGCATTGTACGGTCAACAACTTTGACCTCAAGCTTGTTTTCAATGTTTCGCATTTGCGCTCCGGTAAGCTCATTATCAAAAATTACTAGGTTCGCTTCAACCGAACTGCACATTTCTTTTAATTCATCTAGTTTACCTCTGCCAATATAAGTAGCAGGATCAAAGCTCTGTTTTTTTTGAAGCATTTTTCCAATAACTTCAACGCCAGCAGTCTTTGCTAACTCCTCCAACTCTTCTATGGATCTTTCTGACTCACTCATTCCATCAATTATTTTGCCTTGGGAAATTTCAACACCTACCAAAATACCGCGTTCTGGTCTATCATCCCTGATAACTGTTCCCATTCTTACTTCTTGATCTTTCAAATAAACTCCACCTCCATTATAGATATGTTTGTACTCCATCCTGGGTAACTCTTGCTTGAATTATGGGTATGGTCTTAGGATTAAGTGGTTCAATCAAAATTGCACTCTTCAAAATATCCTCAGAAGTTTTAATTGCACTCTTCTTTGAAGTATAAAGGATTGCTAATGTCTCCCCCTTTGTTACCCTATCACCCGTTTTGGCTTTAAATATTATACCTGAGCTGTAGTCGATTTTGTCATCCTTGCTTTTTCTTCCTGCTCCTAGTACTACGGACGCAATTCCACATTTTTCAGTATCCATGGAAGTGATAAAACCTTCCTTGTCGGATCTTACTTCATAAACAATTTCTGCCTTATCAAAAAGGTCTGTATTATCAATCACCGAAACATCTCCACCTTGAGACGCAACCATCTTCTTAAAGGTTGATAGTGCTTTTCCACTTTCCATGGCATCCTGTACAAGCTTTATACATTCCCTTATACTCCCTTTTCTTGCAAGATATAGCATATTTGCTGCAAGATTAATACAAATATCTGTAACGTCAGAAGGTCCATGTCCTTTTAATGTGTCTACCGCCTCAATTACTTCCAGCGAATTCCCTATGGCATTCCCCAACGGACTGTCCATATTAGTAATTAAAGTTATCGTTTGTTTTCGGTAATATTCACCTATTGACACCATCTCTTTTGCTAGTTCTATAGAATCCGAAAGCGTTTTCATGAAAGCTCCGCTGCCCATTTTAACATCCAGTAATATAGCATCAGTTCCAGCAGCTATCTTTTTACTCATTATACTAGCTGCTATTAAAGATTTATTGTCAACAGTTGCAGTTACATCCCTTAAGGCATACAGTTTTTTATCAGCCGGGACAAGATTTGCTGTCTGCCCTATGACACTAATCCCAATATTTTTCACCTGTTCAATGAATTGTCCAGGAGAAATTGTAGTTCTAAACCCCGGAATTGATTCAAGCTTATCTAAAGTACCACCTGTGTGACCTAAGCCTCGACCAGACATCTTAGCCACCGGTACACCACATGAAGCCACAACAGGACCTATTACCATTGTTGTCTTATCCCCAACGCCTCCTGTACTGTGTTTATCAGTCTTGATACCAGGTATGGATGACAAATCAACTACATCCCCTGACTCAACCATGCATTTAGTAAGTAAATATGTTTCATGGCTGTTCATACCACTAAAAAATATAGCCATCATAAGAGCGGAAGCTTGGTAATCAGGAATTTCTCCATTTGTATAACCATCAATGAAGTATTTGATTTCTTTATCATTCAAAACTTCACCGTTTCTCTTTTTCATAATTATGTCATACATTCTCATAACAAATCTTCTCCGATTATATATACCTCAGCATTCTTCCTCAGTTTTTCCCTTTCTCTTGGTCTTTAAGTGCTTTGACAAGAGAACTTGTTCCTAGTCTTGATGCTCCTAGACTTATGAAATCCTCAGCATCTGAAAACGTCTTAATTCCACCTGCGGCTTTTATCTTAACATTGCTTCCTATATTTTGTACAAATAATTTTACATCATCCCTAGTAGCACCACCTGTTGAAAAACCTGTAGATGTTTTAATATAATCTGCAGCTGCATCAGTTACAATATTGCACATAGCAATTTTTTCTTCAGTTGTTAATACACAAGTTTCAATAATGACCTTTAATATTCTGCTTCCTACAGTATCTCTTAGCGCTTTTATTTCAGCTGCTACTTCTTCGAGGTCACCCGACTTTAGCATGCCCAGATTAATCACCATGTCAATCTCATCAGCACCTTTTTTTATTGCATCCTTTGCTTCGAACACCTTTGATAAAGTGGTGCTATAACCATTTGGAAAACCAATAACCGTGCATATGGATAACTTGTCTCCAACATACTCTTTAGCCTTTGCTACAAAGGAAGGCGGTATGCAAGCTGAGGCAACTTTATATTTTAATCCATCATCACATATAATCTTTATATCATTCCATGTTGCAGTAGTAGACAGTAAAGTATGATCTACTAAACTCATAATTTTCTGAAAATTCAATTTTTTCCTCCCTAATTCCTCAAAATAAATCCAATTCATTAAAATTCAGTTAAAGACCACTTCTTTTTTGATATTTTTGCTAGTTAATTCTGTAACATCACTCTATCTCGTTCAAACTTGCTAGAAGATGCAACATTAAAGATTAGTTAACCCTGTTTCTTGATTCTCCCTTTTTGTATGCATCAATATTAAGGTATATTTCATTTACCAGCGTTTTACGTGCTTCTATACTTGCCCATGCTATATGCGGAGTAATTAAAAGTTTATCCGGATTCTTTAAATTTAGTAGGGGATTGCCCGCATTTATTGGTTCGCTTTCTAAAACATCTAGTCCTGCTCCATAGATTAGGTCATCATCCAAAGCTTTTGCAAGATCTGTTTCATTGACAATTGTTCCCCTTCCAAGGTTCAGTAAAATAGCATGTTTTTGCATCAGTTTGATTTGCTCATAAGTTATTAGATTTTTTGTGTTTTCATTCAGGGGTGAATGAATTGACACAATATCAGAGCTTTGCATAAGTTCTTCGATATCAACTCTTGTATACTGTGAATTATTGTTTTGTCCCGATGTTGAATAATATATTACTCTACAGCCAAAAGCATCAGCTATAGAAGCAACTGTTCTTCCAATGTTACCTAAACCTATGATACCCCATGTTTTCCCCTTAATTTCCCAATAGGGTCTGTCAAGGTTTGTGAAAACTCCGCTTCTGGTATATTCTCCAGTTTTAACTAGCTGGTCATAATAGGATAGCTGCTCAATAAGATAAAACAACATGGAAAACGTATGCTGTGCAACACTGTTTGTGGAGTACCCTGAAACATTAGTTACAACAATCTCCCTTGATTTTGCATAGACCAGATCTACGTTGTTTGTGCCTGTGGCTGCAACACATATAAGCTTTACCTTATGAGCATCCTTAATATTAGATTCATTTAGGAGAACTTTATTTGATATCACTACATCTTGATCTTTAATCCTTGCTGCAGTTTCAGAAGGCTGGGTAGTTTGGTGTATTGTTATATTGCCAAACTTATTAAAGGCAGAAAAATCAACATCTCCTAAAGTTATTGCATCAAGAAAACAAATATTCATAATATATAAACCTTCCTTTTATATGTTTTTATTAATATGTTTTTACATTTAATACTGCCACTTTTGCTAAAGCTTTATGTAATGAAATAAGTAGTCAAAATCACTTTGTGCAAACCGTTTACAAGATACAACAAAACCCGCTAATAATTGCTATTGGCGGGTTTACTCTGGCGTGCCTGAAGGGATTCGAACCCCTGACCTACGGATTAGAAGTCCGTTGCTCTATCCAGCTGAGCTACAGGCACATAATACAAAAAGGTGGCTTAACACTACCTTTTTTGGTTGGAGCGGGTGAAGGGAATCGAACCCTCACAATCAGCTTGGAAGGCTGATGTTCTACCATTGAACTACACCCGCATATTCAATGCTACACTGACTTAAATAATTATACAGGCAGATATTTGTTTTGTCAACACCATTTTCTCTCAATCTTTTTGGGCCTGCCTGTCTTTTTGCAAGACTTTACTATATCCACCAGACTTTAACTTTTCAATTAAGCTCTTTTTGCAAATGAATTGTAAGTTCTTCTACCATCTTTCTCAAAGCTGTACCTCTGTGGCTTATACGGTGCTTGTGTTCTGGTTCCATTTCAGCCATAGTCATGCCATACTCAGGTATGTAAAATATGGGATCATAACCAAAACCATTTTCACCTTTCAATTCAAATCCTATATAACCTTCGCACGTGCCTTCAACTGTAAAGTGTGTTCCATCAGGAAGAAAAACTGCTATTGCGCAAACAAACCTAGCTTTTCTTCTATTTATGTCAACACCTTTAAGTAACTCCAGCAGCTTGTTTATTCTTTCAATATCAGTAGCGCCTTCCCCAGCAAACCTTGAAGTGTATATCCCAGGAGCACCGTTTAAGTACTCTACCTCAAGACCCGAGTCATCTGCCATAACCATTTCATGGGTTAATCCATATATTCCCTTTGCTTTGATTAGAGCATTATCCATAAATGTTCTACCGGTTTCTTTGATATCTTTACTAATACCAGCTTGAACCATAGAAATTACTTCAAAATTGAACTCTTGCAAAATCTCAGCTATCTCGAAGATTTTTCCCTTATTCCTCGTCGCTACGATAAACTTCTTCATTTTTTCGCGTTCTCCCTACTTCACTTGCAAGAGATCCTAGAACCTTCTTTTGTAACTTAACCAGATCCTCTATACCATGCTGCGCAATCCCAAGCAATCTGTCAAATTTCTCCCTCTTAAAAGGAAATTGTTCTCCGGTACACTGTATTTCAACAAACTCACCTTTACCAGTCATAACCACATTCATATCCAATTCTGCATTGGAATCCTCTATATAGCATAAATCCAGCATTTCTTTGCCACTTACTACTCCGACGCTTGTTGCTGCCACAAAATCAATTACCGGCATTTTTTCAATCTGCCCGTTTTTCAAAAGAGAATTACAGGCATCTACAAGGGCTACAAACGCACCTGTGATAGAAGCTGTTCTAGTTCCTCCATCAGCTTGTATTACATCGCAATCAATGATAATTTGTCTCTCACCAAGCACATTCATGTTAACCACAGATCTTAATGATCTTCCAATAAGTCTTTGTATCTCCTGGGTTCTACCACCTAGTCTTAACTTGTTAATATCGCGCACGTTCCTAACCTGAGTTGAGCGGGGCAGCATTGAATACTCAGCGGTGACCCAGCCTGTTCCGGAATTCTTTTTAAACGGAGGTATTCTATCATCAATAGTTGCAGTGCAAATAATCTTCGTATCTCCTGTTTCAATGAGCGCAGAACCTTCGGCATGCTTAATATAGTGACGCGTAATCCTTACTTTTCTTAACTCAGAATAATCTCTTCCATCAAATCTCAAAATACTCACCTGTTTTTTAGGAAAGTATTCACTTTCCCATTATTTTGATCCATACTCCCGCTTAAGTAGCGACAGCAAAAGCGTACAACGAATACATCATATATTATCATTTCCAAATTGTCAATTTATACCCATCTCAAGTTCAATCTGCTTTTTCACACATGAATAATGATATGGTGTAGTAAAAAAGCAGATTGAAGCAGCTCAAATCCACTGCTATTTAAGTCTATTAGCTGCATTCTAGTCTAAAATATTAATTTTTTCAGGTAAAAATACTGTCTGAGATATGTTAGTGCCCTCGGGTAGTTTTTGAGCAGCTCCTTCAATCAATATTTTAATCTTGTTTATTCCATCTATTTGCTTCATAGTATGATATACCTGATTAACTATTCTGTTTTCTCTGGTACTACCTGTGTAATTCTTAATTTCAGCGCTTAGGTCAATTTCCAGCACATCCTCAGTTATGCTGCTATCTAAAAGCTTTGTAGAAGCAGGAATCTCTGAAAAGAATTTATCATTACTGTATTCATTACTCAAAAGATCAATAAGCTTCCCAGGAATATCGGCACTCTCAAGTAGAGTGTGCTCTACCGAAACAGGAACTAGGTAATTGAACCTGTTATCTACACTCTTATATACATATATATCTGACTTTTGAACTCCTGTTTCACGGTTTGCACTGTATGAGTTAATCATACAATTATCCCTATTTAAAAGTCCGGATATATCAGCTCCAAATTTTAGATTCCCCTGCTCATAACCATTGACCAGGATTCTTACACTGTCTATAGTGTCATATTCAGTCAACGTGTACACAATTGTTGATATAATATTTTTTTCTACTTGCTCACTATCATAGTCCAGTACACTTTTGTTAAAATCAATTATTGCCGTTTCTTCTTTAATATTGATTCCCAAAACTTCAGTACCTCTTGGTAATACTGGATACAATCCATAATACGCGATTTGCTCGCGATTGACAGAATTATCAATAGTTGCAATGATTGACGCTCTTGCAACACCAACCTGCTTTTCTACTGTGCATGCAGCAGGTATTATATGACCTTCAGCATCCTGATAATAAGAAGTTATTATCATTGTTTCGCTGGTAGGGCTCTGAACTGGAACCTTTGTCGGAGCTGGAACTGTTGTGTTGTTTATTATTGAGCTTCCAGATCCATTCCCTGGAATAAACGGGGGAATTGTAGAGGTTGGTGTCGTTAGTTTCGAAACGTACTCATTGTCAACTTCTTTGTCCTTGTTCCAACCAAAAAAAGAGCATGCAGCCAGTAAAAAGATTAAGGATATAACCATCATTATTAATATAATTTTTTTCATAATCATCTCCTCCTCATACTTAAATATATGAGTGGTTGTTCGTAAATATGGACAAAAAAAAGACTTTTACAAAAAGTCTTTGATATTTGTACTATTTTCAAGATTTTGTTCTCTAATTTCACACAACAGCAATATTTGACCGAATATAGAAGGACAACCAGTTAAATCCGATTAAGCGCTTCCTCTATTGCATCGAATAGTGCTTCTGCTGCACGCTGTCTAAAATCATCATCCAGCAGGTTACGAAGATCATTCTCATTAGTCATGAAAGCAATTTCAGCCAATACTGCAGGCATTGTTGTAGCTTCTATGACCACATAATTTTTATGCTTTATTTGCCTATCAGCTGTATTAAGGTATTGGACCAGCTTTTGCTGTACCAATCCAGCAAAAATCTGTCCATTTATGTTTCCGATAGTTGTACCCCCTTGAAAATAGAAGGCTTCGGTACCTCCATAGTTCTTATTGCTTGGATGAGCATTGTTATGAATACTCAAAAACAGCGTTCCGTTAAGCTTATTAGCAATGTATGCCCTTTCATAAAGACCTACAAAAGTGTCATCCTCCCTCATCATGTATGTGTTGATATTTTTCTTTTCAAGAAGTCTTTGCAGCCTTAAGGCAGTATCAAGATTGAAGTTTTTCTCATAAATATTTCCTGCTACAGCTCCCGGATCTACTCCACCATGCCCTGGATCAATAATTACCAGCCTGTCATCCAATGAGTACGGGTTAATTATTGTGACAGCTGTATCACCAGTCTCTGATCTTCCCGAAACATTATAAACATAACCGGCATTTGCGTTAAATTTTACACAGGTCTCTTTTCGTGCAGTGTCATAGGATATCTCTATGGATTCTAGCATTCCATCGTTAATCATCATTTTTCCTGTTCCAAAGATTGGCGAATCGGTTGCAAATGTAAGCATATATGAATTTCCATTAGGATCATAGCGGTCAGTGTAATACTTTATCTTTTCCTCTTGCCCTCCTGTAAGCTTGACCCCCGGTAATGTCAGATAAACTCTGTCATACACATTATGGTACTTAACACCTACAAATTGTGGTTTTACCAGTTCAATTGCAAGTTCACCGGTATTTTCAGTAATTTCATACCATGCCTGAGATTTCAGATCAATAACAACACGTACAACATTTTCTTTGTATTGTGCATATCTTACTCCTTTTATAAGGTTACTGTTAACATTTAATACCTGCTGTAAACTTTCGGTACGCGTATTTGGGATATCAACTACAATTCTGTCCGGATCAGTAAGTCTGAATGCATTATACCCATAAAAATTCGGAAGCTTTACAGAAATTCTATCTCTCCCGCTGTTTAAGGAATGATCTATGCCCTCAAGGTTGTTATAATTTGCAGGTGGGGTTTTAGGCGAAGTATCTCCACGATCGACCAGCTCAGGTTCATACATTTCAATTAGTGAAGATTTAACAGCAGAATTATATGTAATGTTATATAAAATCCTGCGTTTTGTATTAATTACAATAAAATACTCCTTTGTGTTGGTATTTTTAAAAATAATTATATTATCAACAAGAGGATCGTTTAACTCAATAGTCTTATTTTCAATGATTGCAGCATCATCCGGAAACTTTAAAATTATTGTTTTACCTGTAGAATCCCGTAGTTCCTCATACTTTTTATTTCCATCCTCATCAACCAGCTTTATGTTGGTCATTGTCAACAAAATCCTGTTCCCGCTCTTTTCATATGTACTGACACTTTCCAAAATGTGCTCATTTTGTTCCGGTGTCGGCGTTGGAGTCGGTATAGTTGTAGGTACCGGGGCTGTGGTGGGTGTAGCTGCTACTGTTGGCGTAGGCATAGGTGTCGGTGTCGGTTTTGCAGGCTCTTGCGTTTCCACTGGCATTACTGTAGGTGTAAGCACCGGGGTTGTGGTAGGTGTAGCCACCGTTGTTGGTGTAGGCTTTACTGTAGGTGTAGGCTTTGCAGGCTCCGGTGTAGACATCGGAGTGGGACTAGGAATTGCAGTAGGAGCAGGTACCTCGTCACCTAGCTTCGTTGTTGAAAATGAAACAACCAACCGCCCTTCAACAGTATTTATACTATATTGGGGCTGACCTATGACATCAAACACAATTCTTGTTGTTGACTTGTCAAACTGCGCATACCTGACTGATTTTACAGGGTGTATGTTAACAGGGATCTGTGCTGGGTCACCGATTAATACAGTATTCGGAATATCAACTACTACTCTGTCAGGCTCCTTTAAGATAAAAGTATTATATGTATTGCATCCGTCAAGTAAAAAGCTTATTTCAACTTTTTCAGTGGAAGAAACAAAACTGCTGCTTATCCCTGTCATTTTACAGCTAGTAAGTGTTATCAGCTTTTCATCAGAGTGCCATCCCACAATCATGTTCATTTGCTCCCCAACAAATCGAAGAGGTATCATAGTTTTGTCATTTACAATTCTTGCAGGTACGTCCATATGCCTTTCTTTACCGTTAACAATTGCTTTTGTGTCATTTATTTTAAGAGTTATTTCAACCTTGTCTGCATTTATATGCACAATTCTATTAACTCCATCCCAGATGACTTCGGCTCCGAGCTTTTCAAATACGTCTCTTGCTGGCACAAGAGTCCTATTATCAACTATCAGGATGGTCATATCAGAAAACATAACGTCGCTATTTATCTTTAAGGAAAATTTGTCCTGTTGGTATAAAATGCCATCATAAGAAAAGCTTACAGGTTGCGCAAAAGATACAGATGCAAAATATAAAATTGATAATACAATAATAAGAAATAATGTCGTATTTTTTTTCATTTAGTTGACTCTCCAGGTAATTTATCTTTAGTATAGTAAGAAACAGTGATGTCGGCTTTAGCTAAACATCATTTTGTTTCAAACAAAAGTATTGTAAAATTTTGTTGTCCTTCAACTAAGTATTTCGACAAAAAAAACAATATTCCTTTAGATTTCGATAAAAATAAATGAATTTAAGATGAATGTAATTGAATTGTAATATGACTTTAACACAGAGAGTCACAAAATGTTGCTCCTAAAAAAAGTTGAGCTAACTTTATATATAATTTGATAGTTGTTAATCACAATATCACTTTACTTTTTTCTTCCTCATATTTGATTCATTAAAAGATATTATGCAACCGCAAAACTTCTGCCTGTAAAGCTGCATTTCTCTCGCCTCATTCTGCCCCTGTCTAAAACCTGGTCTAAAATCGTGGTAATAAAAGTTCACTCCATATTTTAATGCACTGCTTTCACCCAATTTTTTTATTAAATCATGCTTCTGGTAAGGACTTATTAATAACGTTGTAGTGAAGGCATCAAATCCTTTTTGAGCAGCAAACCTTGCAGCTTTATCCATTCTTAAGCTATAGCACATGGTACACCTTTCAGCTTCCGACTTTGAGAACTTTTCCCACTCATCCTGTTTAAAATCATCCTCATAAAACACCTTAAGACCTTTTAACTCGGCATATATCTCAACCGTTTTCTTTCTTCTTTTAAACTCATCAATCGGATGAATATTAGGATTGTAAAAATAGCCCTGAAAGTCCAGACCTTCTTCCTGTAGAACATTTACAGGATATATTGAACATGGAGCACAACACATATGCAAAAGTAATTTCATTTTCTTTAAGGGTCGAAAACCCTTTACACCACCTTTTTTGTTCATAAAAACTCTTTACCCAATTCTTTCTTCATACTTTAGTCCAAAATGTTCAAAAGCCCTTCTTGTAGCCATTCTGCCTCTTGGTGTCTTGTTTATGAAACCCATCTGTAAAAAA
Source organism: uncultured Clostridiaceae bacterium (assembly GCA_964411505.1). GTDB lineage: Bacteria > Bacillota > Clostridia > CAYPLH01 > DUMO01 > CAYPLH01. The sequence continues at coordinate 19,624 of CAYPLH010000010.1, forward strand.
TATGGCTCATAAACATCTTCGATAGTATCAGCTTCCTCGTTTATAGCCGCAGCAACAGTGTCCAGCCCAACAGGTCCCCCATCGAACTTTTCGATAATACATAATAATAGGTTCCTATCCACTCTGTCAAGTCCTAAAGCATCTATCTCCAGCGCATCTAGGGCCATCTTTGCAACCTCTAAGGTAATATGACCCTCAGCTTTAACCTGTGCAAAATCTCTGACTCTCTTTAAAAGTCTGTTTGCAATTCTAGGCGTCCCCCTTGAGCGCATAGCAATTTCAGTACAGCCCTTATCGTCAATTCCGATATTCAAAATGCCAGCAGAACGGTTTACTATTTGCTTAAGCTCCGCTACTGAATACATTTCAAGCTTGCTAATTACTCCAAAACGGTCCCTTAGCGGTGCAGTTAAAAGACCAGCTCTTGTAGTTGCACCAATAAGCGTAAAATGCGGAAGGTCAAGCCTTATAGATCTTGCACTAGGTCCTTTTCCAATAATTATATCCAGTGCATAATCTTCCATAGCTGGATATAAAATCTCCTCCACACTCCTGTTTAAACGGTGAATCTCATCAATAAATAATACATCATTCTGCCCAAGATTGGTCAAAATAGCAGCAAGATCTCCCGCTCTTTCGATCGCTGGCCCCGATGTGATTCTAATCCCAGCCCCTAGCTCATTGGCAATTATATTTGCAAGACACGTCTTACCAAGACCCGGAGGTCCATACAAAAGAACATGATCCAAAGCTTCATTCCTTCTTTTAGTTGCCTCAATAAAAATTTTCAGATTTTCCTTTGCCTTCACCTGCCCAATATATTCGTATAATCTCTTTGGTCGAAGGCTTATTTCATCCATATCTTCATCTGTTGTTCCTGGTTCGGTTAACCTTTCCTCAACCATAATCCAACCTCCAAATTCCGTTCCTTTTTATAGTTTTAAATTTCCGTTCCTTTTTATAGTTTTAAGTTTTGGTTTCCTTTTTATGCTTTACACTATCTCCAAGTTGACTATTTGGATAGGAGTTTTAATGCTTTTTTAATAATAGTCTCCATGTCCATATCCTCTGTGAATACTGAGGATACTGCCCTGCGCGCTTCAAACGAAGTATATCCGAGCACCATAAGTGCACTAATGGCTTCTTCTTTCCCTGATTCGTTACCATTTTCGGAAGCAGCTTCTACTAGGGAGGCATCCACAAGTTGCTCCTTTTTTATCTTGTCTTTAAGTTCAAGAATAACCCTCTGAGCTGTTTTTTTTCCAACACCTTGAGCTTTCATCAAAGCATGTGTATCATCTGTAATTACTGCCAGTGCAAAGCTTGAAGGGGATACTGTTGACAAAAGTGATAACGCTGCTTTTGGACCGATTCCCGATACTGAAATAAGCAATTCAAACGTACTCTTCTCTTCCTGGGTTATAAAGCCATAGAGGTTCAAAGCATCCTCACGGACATATAAATATGTGTAAACTCTCACTACATCCCCTTTTTGACCTATTTTTTCCACTGTAGGTAATGGGGTTTGAATCTTGTAACCTATACCTTTTGCCTCTACCACTACAAAGTCAGTACCTTTGAAATCCAAAACACCTTTCACGTATGCTATCATTTTTTAAATTGTCCCCCTATATTTTCTCCCTTATCTTATAAACCTTATATGAATGAGCATGGCAAATGGCAGCAGCCAATGCGTCTGCTACATCATCAGGTTTAGGAATTTCATTAAGATTTAATATTATTTTTACCATTTGCTGCACTTGCGCCTTTTGCGCCCTGCCATATCCTACAACTGCTTGTTTTATCTGAAGTGGAGTATATTCGAAAACTTCAACACCACATCTAGCTGCAGATAAAAGAGCAACCCCCCTGCCATGACCAACGCTTAAAGCAGTTTTAACATTTTTGTTAAAAAACAGCTCCTCTACTGAAACAGTATCAGGCTTGTACATCATTATAATCTGCTCAAGCTCAACATTAAGCTTATAAAGCCTTTCACATAGCGCTATGCCAGCCTTTGTTGTAATTGCTCCATAATCAATTACCGAAAATTTGTTCTCTTTGTGTTCAATTATACCATACCCCGTTGTTGCAAATCCAGGATCAATTCCCATTATAATCATTATCTAAACTCCTGTGATTACTGTTCACATACTATAGTATTGCGAACGATATCTCTAATACTGCAATACAGCTGTATTACAGATTATTGTTCACTTAATTAATTCAGCTGTGAACTGTAACTATCATTATTTCATAAGCAAATATCAATAAAATATATCCTTGCATAATTATACATTCTAATGTATAATAGCAAAAAGCTTTTAGCGGATATTATATTCGTTAAGTCTTTACTAAATAATAAACCTGATAAAAACTCGATACTGGAACCAATTACAATTCCTTTATCGATATTCTAACATATTTAAGGAGGTTTTTATATGTCGCAGAAGGAAAAAGTTGTCCTTGCATATTCGGGTGGGCTTGATACATCAATAATCATTCCATGGCTTAAAGAAAATTACAATTATGATGTTATTGCAATGGCAGCCGATGTAGGTCAAGGAGAAGAGCTTGCGCCTCTTACCGAAAAAGCAATTAAAACAGGGGCAAGCAAAGTATATATTGAAGATATTAATGAAGAATTTGTTACAGATTATGTTTTCCCTACTTTAAAGGCAGGAGCAGTGTATGAAGGAAAATATCTTTTAGGAACATCTTTTGCAAGACCTATTATTGCAAAAAGAATGGTTGAAATTGCTGAAAGAGAAGGTGCAACAGCAATTGCTCATGGCTGCACCGGTAAAGGTAATGATCAGGTAAGGTTTGAGCTTACTGTTAAAGCATTAGCTCCACATCTTAAGATAATCGCTCCATGGCGTGAATGGTCCATTCGCTCAAGAGATGACGCAATTGACTACGCAAAGGAAAGAAGCATTCCTATACCTGTATCTAAGAAAGATAACTACAGTATGGATAGAAATCTATGGCACTTAAGCCATGAAGGCTCAGATCTAGAAGATCCATGGAATGAACCACAATATGACAAGCTACTTAAAATTATTACCCCACCAGAAAAAGCCCCAGATAAGCCAGAATATGTAGAGCTTGATTTTGAAGAAGGAATCCCTACAAAAATTAATGGCAAAGCTTACAGCCCAGTAGCGTTAATTGAAAAGTTAAATGAGCTTGGCGCAAAAAATGGTATTGGCATTAGCGATATGGTTGAGAACCGACTAGTGGGTATGAAATCAAGAGGTGTATATGAAACACCAGGCGGAACCATTCTTTACTATGCTCACAGAGAACTCGAGCTTTTGTGTCTTGATAGGGACACCTTACATTATAAAGATTTAGTTGCTCAAAAATTTGCTGAACTAGTATATTATGGTCAATGGTTTACACCACTTAGAGAAGCACTGTCCTCTTTTGTGGATACAACCCAAAAGACTGTTACGGGTAAAGTACGTGTTAAGCTTTATAAGGGCAATGTAATGAGCGCAGGTGCAAAGTCAAAATTTTCTCTGTATGATGAAGCATTGTCCACATTTGGGGAAGATGATGTATATAATCAAAAAGATTCTGAAGGCTTTATAAATTTATTTGGTTTACCCATTAAAGTTAGGGCGATGATGATGAAAAAACAAAATTAATCTAAATATGTTTTTGATTATTCATGAAATAGTAAGCTGGAATATGCTTTTTGGGAATTAGTTATTCTATAGTATTTAGTCAAAGGATGGTTGCTATGAAGTTATGGGGCGGTAGGTTTGAAAAGAGTACTGACAAATCTGTTGATGACTTTAATTCATCTATCAGGTTTGATAAAAGATTGTATAAGCAAGACATACAAGGAAGCATTGCCCATGTCGTAATGCTTGGAGAGAACAGGATAATCGACAAGGATGATGCATTGCTTATTCAAGACACTCTTTTGGAAATTCAACAGGATATTGAAGATGGAAAAGTAGAATTTGAGATTGATGCCGAAGATATTCATATGAATATTGAAAAGATATTAATATCAAGAATTGGAGAAGCAGGTAAAAAGCTCCACACCGGAAGAAGTAGAAATGACCAGGTTGCTCTTGATCTACGCATGTATGTTAAGGAAGAAATAGTCAATATAAAAAAGATGCTACTGGGTCTTATGAATGCTCTGCTTGATTTGTCCGAAAATCATCTTGATACAATAATGCCCGGGTATACTCATCTTCAAAGAGCACAACCTATAACGCTTTCTCATCACTTGATGGCATATTTTCAAATGCTTGCTCGTGACGTAGAAAGGCTTGACGACTGCTATGAGAGAACAAACATAATGCCGCTTGGCTCAGGAGCGCTTGCCGCAACAACATATCCCCTTGATCGGTATAGCGTTGCTCATTCCCTTGGCTTTGGCCAAATAACCCAAAATAGTATTGATGGTGTAAGCGACAGGGATTTTGTCATAGAGCTTGCATCATGTCTTTCAATTTTAATGATGCATCTTAGTAGATTCAGCGAAGAAATAATTTTTTGGTGCACAAGCGAATTTAATTTTGTTGAACTAGATGATGGTTACAGCACAGGCAGCAGCATTATGCCACAGAAAAAAAATCCTGATGTTGCCGAGCTTGTAAGGGGTAAGACCGGAAGAGTTTATGGCAGTCTTATAACTCTGCTTACAGTTATGAAAGGTATTCCACTTGCTTATAATAAAGACATGCAGGAGGATAAGGAAGCAATTTTTGATGCAATAGATACTGTAAAGATGTGCCTTCCAGTTTTTACAGGCATGTTAAACACCGCAAAATTCAAAAGAGATACCATGTATAAGGCAGCATCCGGTGGATTTACCAATGCAACCGACATGGCTGACTACCTTGTCAAAAAAGCTATTCCTTTTAGAACAGCACATGAAATCACTGGTAAAATGGTAAGTTTCTGCACTCAAAACTCAAAAACTCTTGATCAGCTTACATTAAGCGAGTTTCGCAGTTTTTCTGAAGCAATCGAACAGGATGTATATTCTGCTATAAGTCTTGAAAAGTGTATTTCAGAAAGAAAAATACTAGGTGGTCCAGCAACAAAAACAGTGATGGACTCAATTAAAAAAGGACGGACATTAATAAAAACCCGAATATAAATTCGGGTTTTTATTGCAAAAATATGATTGGTAATCATTATCTGAAACTAATGCGGCTTCACCTTTTTAGCCATAGCTTTTCCAAGACTGTACCAGGAATCTCTTAGCTTAAACCTTATATCCTCATCCAGTGTTCGTTCAATAATATCATTCAATTTTCTTCTCATTTCAATATACTCAAGTATATCAAACTCTTCTTTTTTCAAAAGCTCATCCATTTCTGCAAGCCAGTTATTAATGTGTTCGGACCCTAAATAATCCTCTGGTATCTTTCTTTTCAAATGAGAAATAACAAGTTTTATTGCTTTTCTCCTGACATCAGCGTCAGTCAGTATTTTTTTTGCCCTTGCCATAATTAACACTCCTAACAGAAAAATATAATAATAGCTAAATACATAGCATATAAAAATCCTCTATCACCTATTTTAAGGCGAGGTGAGGCATCCTTTTAGCCTATAATTAACGTAATATAGACTCTTTATCATTTTAAGTAAAAAACACTTTAGAATAGTTTAGAATTCATCTTAAACACATTGTAACATATATTTAAAAATATTTCTATACAATAAATTGATTATTCCCCAAAAAGCAAGTTAAACGCTACTATTCATAGGTAGCTGAAGAGATATTTCAATACAAGATCAGTTTTTTACCATTTAACCTAGTCAAGTCCACATCTTTTTCAACCAATGACGGTATAGTTACGGTATCCGGGTTTCCGTCACTTATAAACTGCTCACTTCTTGCAAGGTTCTCAAGCCACCAGTTAAGATCAAAATCAATGGGGTTTATCCCTGGCGACCTTACCCTGTGTGTTGAAAGTGGATTAAAGCTTTTGTTGATGGGTGAATAGGTTGGGTCCCATCCAACACGCATAATTGCCCTATTCGCATATTCTGTTCCTTCATATTCTCCCTGCACAACATATCCTGCAAGTTCACCCTCTGCATTATGTCCTAAAGGTAAAGCCAGCGATTTAAACAAATAGCCGGAAATAATCTCATCCATTTTCTTCTGATTTCCGCCAACCTCTTTTAGTATTTTTGATTTATCAGCCTGTGAAAGGTCGATATGTGTCAGTGTGTGATTTCCTATCTCAAATCCTCTTTCTATAAGATAATCCAGCCTTTCTTCTATGGTTCCTTCACCAATAAAAGTGTTGGCTGCTAGGCTCACATAAAAGGTACCCTCCAATCCAAAATCAGGATGTTTTCTATGAAATTCCTCCATTATACCCACTGCGGATTTGGGATTAACTTTTAAGGAATCATCTTCTTTAATCAGGTTAAACTGCCCCTTTGAACCGTCGTCAAAGGTAAACACCATTGGTATACAACCTCTTGGTACCAAAATTTCATTATCAAGAAAATTCTGTAAGGATATCAATCTATAATCCTTCTCATACAATATAGAAAGCAGCTTTTCAAAATCGGTAAAGGTAATCGTGAACTCTCCGTTATCATATTCCGATGGTGTAAAGCTTTCAACAAAATTATGAAACATAACAACCATAACTCTCCCAGCCTCATTGGGTTTGTAATCTCCTTGTCCTGGAATTGGAGGGGGTGTCGGAGAAGGAAGAGGGCTGACCTTTTGCGAAGCATCTGATGTTGGTTCAGATGTTGGCTGAGTAGTATAATCAGTTGGATTTTGACTTTCAAAAGGTGTCTTCCCAGTATCGGACTTCGCTTTTTCATTGATTAAGCTATTTCCACATCCTGAAATAAGCAATGATATTACAACAAACATAACTGCAAATAATTTCTTCATATGTTGCTCCTTTTGTTCTGCTTTTCAGTATTCTATTCCTTTTCTTGCCTGTACCCCATTTGTCATAGGGTGTTTGATTTCCAAAATTTCAGAAACATAATCAGCTTTTTCAATCAGCTTAAGGGGTGCTTTTCTACCTGTGAGAACCAGTTCAAGCTTTTCAGGTTTATTGTTTATGAACTCTATCAGTGTTTCGCATGTTAAAAGACCATTTTCTATTGTACCCAGTATTTCATCCAATATAAGAAGGTCTACATCACCTTTGATAGCACTTTTTACCGCATACTTATAGCACTCCTCAGTTGCTTTTTTAAGTTGCTTTTTTTCTTCATCATTCATCTGCCAAAAAAAGCCTTTGACATCATCAGATTTATAAATATTAAAACCTTCCACCTTTGAAAGTGTTTTGAGTTCACTGCTCTCACCACTTTTTAAAAACTGCACCATAAGCGCATTATATCCACTACCTACTGCTCTGATACCAAGACCTATCGCACAAGTTGTCTTTCCTTTTCCATTCCCAAAATATATATGAACCAAACCTCTCAAAGCCTATTCCTTCTTTCGCTTTATACAATCTAAATGATATTTGTTTCATTAATATAAATTTTATATCTGTAGTTTTAATTATAGCTTACAAAGGTGTAGCAGGCAAATATTATATACCAATATCATGTAACAAAAAGAACATTGGATTTATTCTGCTACACTATATCATTTATTACAACTTTTTCGAATGAAGCTGATTAAAGATGTACCCGTCTTAATCATTAAATATAATGAAAAACTTTATTAAAATAATATAATTTGAATAATTTACCGTATAAATGTAAAACTATAGATGAAAAACTTCATAAATCAGACTTTTTTATAAAACAATTTAACGAATTGAGGTGATAATGTGGCAAAAAAGAATAAAAACAAAGCTAGAAAGCAAAGCACAGAATTTTCTAATGAACTTTCTCGTTTTGAATCAAATGAAGAACAACAGCAGCAGCAAAACAAAAAGTCCAAGCAAGATAGAAATTGCTAAGTATTTGAAAAACTCCCGGATTAACCGGGAGTTTTTCATGTGAGGTTAATATCATCTGCTGAGAAATATTTCTTTGCAAAAAGTTTATCTGCAAATTCCATATATTCCTTCTTTGACTTAAAATAAGGGTTGTATTTTTCCACTAATTCCAAAGCAGTTTTTGCTTTATTACTCAATAATCTTACCGCTAAAAGTGCAAGATATTTTGAACCTAACACATACGCTGTTTCAAAGTCTACCAGTTTATAGTCAGCACTATGTGTCCCTCCCTGCGAACCACTTATGTAAGGCTGAATTATAGGCATTAGCATCGATAGGTCTCCCACATCTGTAGACCCTGTCCCATGACCTCTTTCAATTATTTCATTTTCATCTACCATCTCAAGCATAATTTCTTTTGTTAAATCTTTGAACTTTTTCACATAGGTTGCAGGAAAATACCCAGGCAAGTCTTCAATTTCCACTTCAGCTCCCACTGATATAGCGCTACCGGCAAGTGCCCTATCTACCTTCTTGTTGGCTTCCAGAATTGCCTCAATTGTTTTACCGCGAACAAAAGTCTCCATTTGTACATCGCTAGGGATCACATTTACGATATCTCCACCTTTTGTTATTATTGGGTGAACCCTAATATAATCCTTTTCTGTAAAAGTTTCTCTTATTGCATTTATTGCAGATAGACCAAGGTTTGCTGCATATAATGCGTTAATACCCTTATGGGGAGCTCCTCCTGCATGAGCTGCCTTGCCGATATACTTTATTTTCTTTACTATACAACCATTACTTGAGCTTGGAATAACCATTTTTGCACCGGGGTTTGATCCTATATGTACTAAAGCTCCAATTTGCACATCATCAAACCAGCCTCTTGACAAAAGCTCAGGTTTTCCGCCAAGATAACGTATTACTCCATTCTCTCTCAGTTCCTTCCGAAAAGCAATTTCTATATATTCTTCTGCTGGAACAGCAATAAAATGAATCTTCCCTGACAAATGTTCCAATACGCCTGAATCCAAAAGCCCTATAGCAGCACCTATCATATCAGCAATCTGTACATTATGACCACAAGCATGAACAGCACCTGTTTTTTTATCACTTGCAGGATGCTCTCTGCAGATTACAGAATCCAGCTCTCCCATTATAGCAAGTCCGGGACCTGGTTTTCCGGTATCAATAGTTGCCTTAACACCGGGAATATTACCTGCTTCAATAAAAGAAAGCCCAAGTTCTTTGAACTTTTCAGCTACCTTGCCAGATGTTCGGAACTCTTTGTAACCAGTTTCAGGGTTATCGAAAACATCCTCACCAAAAGCAATTATCTCTTCCTTTCTGCGGTCTATGCTTTTGACCACATTCGTCTTAAAAATATTATCCATCTTTTACACCTCTTTTGTTATATTAAGTATATATTTTTCAATAACATGTGCTACACCATCTTCATCATTTGTAAAGGTAACAAAATCAGCTTTGCTTTTAATGTCGTCGGGTGAATTTCCCATTGCAACACCTAAACCTGCATATTCTATCATCGAAAGATCATTATATCCGTCGCCAATTGCTATCATCTCTTCTCTGGATATTCCAAAATACTCCCCCAACCTTTCCATAGCTATTGCCTTTGATGCCTTTTGATCAACAAACTCTAAGAAATATGGTCTTGAGGTATGATAGTTTACATTACCCGAAAGCAATAAACCTACCTTTTTGCTATACTCATTAATTGTTTCAACCTCATCATACCACAAGATTTTTGTAGCACCATCCCTAAAGGACTCTGCATTTTTAAATGCTTGAGGTGGGATATTCGAAATTGTACTGTAATTTATAGCCTTTTCATTGAGTGGGCTTGCATACACTAGGTTATTATTCCACACTATCACCGTAGTTTTATAATCCATCCCAAGCTCAATAATTGATTTTGCATCTTCATATGAAAGTTTTTGTTCATAAAGTATTTCAAAAGATTCACCCATAACTACCATTGCGCCGTTATAAGTTATAACAGGAAAATTTAAGCCCAAGGTTTTTACAATACTTTGCACACCTTGTACCGGTCTTCCTGTTGAAATTGTAAAAATCAAGCCCTTTTCAACACCTTTTTTGATTGCTTCCTTTGTCTTTAATGTAATTTGGTCATTATTATCAAGTAATGTTCCATCTATATCAACAGCCATTAGTTTATATTTCAATATTCGCAACCCCTTTTTATAATCTTCATATTATTGTATAATAAAAAGCAAAAAACGTCGAGTAGTGTATTAGCTTTCCTGCAACAATGGAGGTTGCTATTTTGAATAAAGAAAAGATTGGATTTTATAGTGTTGATATTATTATAGATAAGGATGAAAGACCATGGCTTATAGAAGTAAATGGTTGCAACAGTGGTTTTAATGGGTTTTATCCCGCATACGGCAACTTTGACCTGCAAGAAAGACTTGTATCTGCATTCGGTGATTTTGCCAGAAACAGGACTATTTATGTTGTAACTCATCTTGTTACAAACGGAGAGATGCCACAGGGTTTCTTGGATAATCTTATTAGTGAACTTATGTTTTACAAGGGGTCTGATAAGCTGGGGTTGGATCTTGACCTTGGCACATCTGGAGCAATGTGGAACAGGATGAGACAAGACAAAAATGTATCTTCAGGCAGTTCATCTATAGAAACACTTTTTTCTGGAAATACGCTTTTTAAAAAGGTCTTCATTGACGCATCAAACCCAAGTTATGTTATCCCGGTAGAATATTTTAATGAAAAACATACATTTGGAAGCTTCTTTATAAAAGATAGTATCAAATCCAAGGTTCCTGCTATCTCACTTTCAGAGAATGATATACTCTGGTATAGATGTCCTTCTGTTGCTTTTATCAACCCAGCTGGCTGCATCCAAATCAACCCAGAATTTCCTGATGAGGCTATGGCAGATAATAAACTGTTTTTATATGAGCTCCTAAGTAAAAAATTTAAAGAAAATATCCCAGAATATATACCTTGTGGCAACCTTTGCTCAAACTCCAATGATATAAAAAGATTTGTCGATGGTAAGGTAAACAGTCTTTTTATAAAAAAGCCTCTTGTCGGAACCAAAGCCCGAGGAATAGATATAATGCGTGGGATCGACCTTGATGATTATGCCCTGCGGATTAAAAAACTAGAAGAGCAAACAAGAGAAGTATTACCTGCCGAATTAACCGGCGTACCATGGCTGTTGGCAGCAGGAGCATTAAGCTACGATCTCAGTCTTGTAAGCATGCTTGTCCCTTCCCGCCATGTCTTTTGTCGAAAGACTAAACGCAACCATCATGGATGCATCCGTGCATTAATTGCTGCTCATGAAGATAGCACAGGCAAAAGAGACTTAAGATACCTTGGAGCTTACTGGCGGCTAGCATCTATGCCTATTGACAGTGATGCGCTCTTGTGGGAGCGATATGTGGGTAGCCTGTCTCAAGGATCCTACTGTGAGCCTGTACAGCCTTTTGAATTAAATATTGTTAAGGATTTTTCAGTTTCGGTCATTTCTGAATACCTAGATAAAATTAGAACAGCACCAAAGAATCGGTCAGAATTTAAAAATTATGAAAAGAATTACTGGATTAATCACTATTTTGACAATAGCGTATTGCTAAGAGATAATGATACACAGAATTCTTTCATTCAAAGCATCAAAAAGTGCGAGAAAATATTGGATGCTGCAAAGGACAAAGCCGAAAAACTAGGATTTAGAAATAATCCATTAAGTGTGCTGACAAAAGAGCAGATTGTTAAGGGTAACTTTACTTATCTTATTGCTCAGCCAGAAAGGATTCGTTTGCAACAGCCCATTCCTGATAATTGTCATACTGTTTCAAATTCTGATTAAGCACACTCCAAACCTCTTCTGTTTCAAAGGTTTTGCTCCAACTGGCTGTTCCTGCAAGTTTATATTTGTGTACAAGGGCTGATTTTAGATTTATTGAATTGAAATCCTCCAACCATATTTTATAAACTGCATCATCTTTTTTGTACCAAGCATAATACTGGCTGCTTTTACTGTCCCACCTTACAGACGCGTCATTCTCTTTGACAAGCTCCTCTGCTCGTTCCATGGTTACAGCCCCTGGACTTGTGACTACAACCTTACCATTCTCATTCTTTTCTTCCTTCCATACTCTTACATAGAAGGGCAATCCTAAAAGCAGTTTTTCTCTTGGAACCAGCTCAAGCATCTTCTGAACATTCTTTTCGACCCAACCAAGCTCTGCGACAGAGCCTGCCACAGGACTTGATGCCCAATGCTGGTCATAAGTCATTACCATTATATAATCCACCACCTGTGCGTAAGCCTCGCGGTCATAGCACAGTGAGTAGTTTTCACTTCCGTCAGGAACCCCCACATCAATTGATACGATTAAGCCCTGCTCCTTTAATAACGGAGTTATTTCACGAACAAACTGGGTCAATGCATCCTTATTTCTATAATAAACATTTTCAAAATCAATATTTACGCCATCCAATTCATATAAAGCACAATAGGCCAGTATCTGTTTAATTAGATTTTCTCTTGCTTGGGTATTGCTGAGAAGTTTCTCAGTGTTGTCCGGATTTCTGAACTCGTTTTGCAAAAGAGCCCATACTTGGTAGCCAAGTTCATGGGCTCTGTCTATATATATCTTATCACAGCGATTCAAAATATCACCGTTTTCATTAATGACTTCAAAAAAAGTAGGCGACAAAACATCCAGTCCATCTATCTTTGTTATCTCAGGTCTGTTCCCATAAGTCATCTGCCACACTAGGTTCAGTTTGCCTGTTTCAGGAGTCCATACAGGTCCGTCAAATTCTTTTATAGGTTTATGTTTTACCATAATCTTTCTTACAACAACATGCTTTTTTTCTATAAACCCAATTATCCCTTCAGAAGTTCGTACTTTATACCAATTATCATATGTTTCAAAAACTCTTAGCAGGTTTTCTTCTTCATTAGCGGTACCAAAATCAAATTTTTTTAATACGGGATATCGTATAGACATTCCTTTTCTAACACATGCTTCCAGATCAATCGGTTCTGCTATTTCCCTAATACTATTGTTGTAATCAATTATAATAACATTGCTACCCCTTTTATAGTTAATCTCAATATCGTAGTATTCACTTAGAAAATCAATTGGAATATAAACTGTATTATTTTCTTTATATGCTGGTATGTTCAGTTTTATAGGTTCATTATTTACAAATGCGTCAAGATTCCCAGTTCTCATCCGAATAACTCTATTATCAGTTGTAATAGTTACAACTTCAAGTTCTTCATCCCACCAAATGTATGGATCAAAATATTGTCTTATAACTTCTAACGGCAAAAGTATTTCCTCGTCTATTATTTGCGCAGATGGTTCACTTGTCACATGTTCGCCTTCTATTACCAAATTAAGCTCACCTTCGACAAAAGCGGGAATGATACTATTGTTAGGAACAAAGTAGTAACGGTATATTGTAATTGATGGAATTATAATACCGGCAATCGAAACAGTAATAACAACAATTACCAGTAACACGATAAGAAAATTCCTCAAAAAATGAACCCCCAAAATTGTATTTATTGAGTACTTTAGTACGTCAAACCTCAATTTTTATTCTAACTGCTCTTGCAGCCCATAAAATTTAAATTCTAAAAGAAAGAATTCTTGTTTTATTACGAATATATATCCAATTATTTGAATATTTTGCTTGGAATAAACAATCTGAACGCATTGAGCATTCTTTCATTCGGTTCAAAATACACTACTGTCCTTTGCCCCTTATAAGTAGTTACTAAAAAGAATACATCAGGAGAATCCATAGAAGATGCAGCTTCAATTTTATTTGAAATATTCTTTATACTATCATTGTAATGATCGCCTTTTAATCTTGCAAGAATCTCAAATTCCTTGCAATTGCCACTAAAAATCCTTTTTCTTCTACTACGTGCAATAATCTTATCAATATCAATTTCTCCATTGGTTACTGAATACTCAAACTCAATACTTTTGGATTTTATAAGGTAATATGCACCATAAATAACTGCGACATCAAAAACTAGTTGCATTGTATTTACATAAGGAATCATAGGTATTATAAAAACAATCAGAAAGACGCACAAAAAAACAATTCCTGCACTTATCAGCGTATCCTTTGATGTCTTCTTGCGCTCCACTATTTTTTCCATAAATGTATCCATTATATATCCTCCCAAAACCTACCTTAGATAAATTATTTTCATGCTTATTTCATATCATGATTATCCAGCCCTAATAGGAAGCCTGCTGCAAGCCTATGCATGCATAACTTGCAGCAGAAAGTCACTTTTGTGACTTTCTGGTTCATAATCATATTATAGCATACAAGTTATCATAATTCCATTTCGAAGTTGATTTTTTTTAGTCTATGTATAATTCAGGAAAAAAAAGAAATTATAATACAAGATACTATATGGAGGTTTTAATGGACTCGATAAAAAAATGGGTACTGGAAAAAAGTGATTTAGCAATTGTACAGTTTCTCAGGTATTCAGTTGTTGGAGGAATTGCAACTGTTGTTGACTTTTTAATCTTTTATGTGCTTGCCAGTGTATTAGAATTTAACCACCTTGTCTGCAACACGTTGTCATTCACTTTTGGACTCATAATAAACTATTTTTTAAGCAGCAAATGGGTTTTTAACGTTAAAACAAGCAGTCAGGCAAAAGATTTTGCAGTTTTTTCTGCTATTGGCATAGTGGGACTTGTACTGACTAATGTTTTCCTTTATTTATTGGTTGATTTGGGAGTTATAAATCGAATTTTTCATTTTTTGAGTGATGATTTGTCATTAATTTTATCAAAAATGATAACAGTTGTAATCGTTTTGTTTTGGAATTTTACCGCCAGAAAAAAGCTTGTGTTCAAAGAAAGTACAATTTAACACAAAGTATTAGTACAACAATAAAAAAAATGATTACAACCCAGAAAGTCACCATGCAATGAAATTCAAACTGAAGTGTTTTTTAATTATAGTCGGTGTTTTATGTGCATTTTACTGATGTTATTATTTAACTTTGATGCTTATTTATACAGCAAAATAAATATTTCATGGTGAACGGAGAGATTTTAATGGTTGATGATGTTGTTATAATGGGAGCAGGTCCAGCAGGACTTGCAGCAGGATTTGAGCTTTTAAAAAAAAATTGCAATGCTTTGCTTTTTGAATCGCAGAACCAGGTTGGAGGTATAAGTAAAACAGTAAAATACAAAGACTTCTATTTTGATCTTGGGGGTCATCGTTTTTTTACCAAGCTGGATGAGGTAAACGACCTCTGGCATGAGGTTCTCAAAGATGACTTCCAGAAAGTACCTAGGCTTTCAAGAATATATTACCAAAATAAATATTTTAATTATCCTCTGACAGCAATGAATGCGCTTACAGGTATGGGTGTCATGGATACCATAGGGATCACATCAAGCTATATGTACTCAAAAATTTTCCCGTGCAAATGTGAAGATACGTTTGAACAATGGGTATCAAATCGATTTGGTAAAAAGCTTTATTCAATGTTTTTTAAAACATATACAGAAAAGGTGTGGGGTATTCCATGTTCCCAGATACAAGCAGAATGGGCAGCTCAAAGGATAAAAGGACTCTCTTTAAAAACAGCGGTTATTAATGCTGTAGTAAAGAAAAACAATACCATAAAGACACTGATAAATGAATTTGATTATCCCACATATGGACCGGGAATGATGTATAACCGCATGAAAGAACACATAGAGAACATGGGTGGTAGCGTATATATGAACTCAACAGTGGACAGGGTTAACAAAGAAGGTAATGAAATAAAAAGCATTGAATACGTTGACAAGCACGGTGCTAGAACCTCTGTCGAAGGTAGACAGTTTATATCAAGCATACCAGTTACAGAACTGGTCAAAAAGATATCACCTGCACCAGACACAAGAGTTCTTAAAGCAGCAGATAATTTAAGTTATAGAAGCATTATAACCATAGATATTATTCTTCGAAAAAAGGATCTATTTCCCGACAACTGGATTTATATTCACTCACCCGAAGTTAAACTTGGACGAATTCAGAATTTTAAAAATTGGAGTAAAAAAATGATTCCTACAGAAGATAAAACCTCATTAGGTCTTGAATACTTTTGTAACGAAAACGATGAATTCTGGAACCTGCCTGACAATGAGCTCTTTGAGATTGCTTCAAATGAAATTGAAAAGTTAAATATCGCCAAAAAAGAAGATATAGAAGACTATATTGTCATAAAAGTACCTAAAGCCTATCCCGTCTACATGAATGGCTACAGATCCAACATAGAAATAATTGAAGAATATCTAAAGCAAATAAGAAATCTTCAGCAGATTGGACGATATGGACTTTTTAAATACAATAATATGGATCATTCAGTTCTTACAGGTCTATATGCTGCAAAAAATATAATAGAAGATAGATACAAATATGATACGTGGAAAGTTAATACAGATAGTGAATACCAAGAAGAAAAAAAGTAAAATATTCTTTGTTGAGAGTGACAATTTAGTTAATGTATAGGTTTCACTTAACACCTTTAACGATCAACTTACAAAAGCTGGGCAAAGTGTATAATTCTGCCCAGCTTTCCAACTTCCCAACTTCCCAACTTCCCAACTTTCCACTTTCCACTTTCCACTTTCCACTTTCCAACTTCCCACTTTCCAACTTCCCAACTTTCCAACTTCCCACTTTCCAACTTTCCACTTTCCAACTTTCCACTTTCCAACTTTCCAACTTTCCACTTTCCAACTTCCCAACTTTCCAACTTTCCAACTTCCCACTTTCCAACTTCCCAACTTTCCAACTTCCCAACCATCCTACTCCAGCTTAAATGCCTTAATGACTTCAGCCAAATCCTGCGCCATGGTATTCATCTCCTTAGCCAGTATGGAAAGTGATTCTGAGCCTGCCATCATTTCCTGGGTACTGGCCGACACTTCTTGAGCAGTCGCTGCTGCTTCTTCTGAAACTGCAGAAATATCTTCAATGGATTCTTGTGTCTTCTCCCTCGATTGTATCATCTCTTTAACTGTATTATTTACATTAGTCATTTGTGAAGAAATGTCCTCCATTGCTTCATATACTGAACGGAATGACGTATCAGTTTCTTTTACTGCGCTTACTTGTTCTTCTACTGCTTTTCTGGCTTCATCGGCAGCTTTTACTGTTGATTGGGACTTATCAAGAATATTTTTAACAATTTCACCTATTGTTATTGTTGATTCTTTGGACATATCCGCAAGTTTTCTAACTTCTCCGGCCACAACTGCAAATCCTCTTCCTGCTTCACCTGCACGAGCGGCCTCAATTGCTGCATTTAGCGAAAGAAGATTTGTTTGCTCTGAAATGCTGACTATTACCTTTATTATCTTTTCAATTTCTTTCATTTCAATATTAAGACCTGTTATATCATTTGAAATCCGTTCTGAAGCAGTGCTTGCTTCAGAAGCTTTAGTGTTGAGTGAATTAACAACATTAAACGCATTTTTAGTAATTTCTTGCGTATTATTAACAACCTTCAAGACTCCTGAGACATTATTGTTCACTTCAGCTATCTCTGTTGAAAGATTATTCATATAGCCAACACTTTCAGTAACACCCTCAGCTTGTGAAGATGCGCCTTCTGCGATTTGCTGAATAGTTACAGCAATCTGCTCTGAAGCAGCGTAACTTTGATCGGATGATGACGAAAGCTTAGATGAGCTATCCATCACCTGTTCCGAGGAAACCTTTACCTTTAGAATTACCGCTCTTATATTATCAACCATTTCGTTAAAATTAGTTATTACTTCACCAATCTGATCCCTACTCTTATCACTAATCCTTACTGAAAGGTTACCACCTTTAGCTTGCTGGATCAAATAAACAAGCTTTTTCAATGGTTGCGAAATACTTAGTGAAATCATAATTGATAATATCAGTGCAATAATTATAAAAATTATACATATCAGCTGAATGGTCTTGCTGATTTCTAAAGAAGCTGAATTTATATATGAATAAGGTATTGTTGAAACAGTAAACCATTCTGTACGTTTTATAGGACTTGCAGAAATAAGCTGTTTCTCACCCTTAACATCAAAATCAAAGGAGGAAATATTATTATCAAGATTTTTTTTAATCTCCTCTATAACCTCTTTGTGCTCGTACTCAGTGCCAACTAATCCCTTTACCATACTTGATATTATTGTTCCGGAGGAATCCACTATAAATATTTCAGCACCTTCGCCTAACTTAATATCTTTATAAAGTTCAGTTAACATATTTTGATTATAATTCAAGACTATTGTTCCGACATTTCTAGTTCCTGCTGTTATTTGTGGAACTTCTCTAACATAAACTAAATTTGAAGATTGCTTATTACTGTTATCTAACAATGGACTTAACTCCCAAAATGCACCCTGAGAGTCCTTAACCGCGTTATGCCAATATTCAAAATGCTTTTTTTGTAAGGATGCATCGGTTCCATACCTTAAGGTATTATCAGGATCAATAATCAGAACAGCTGTAAATAGTGAACTGTTTAAACCTGTTTTGTTAACAATTGCGCTGTTAAAGCTATTCATAAAAGTCATCTTGTCATAAGCTGTCAATTGGTCATATTTAGGAAGATTATCTTGAACAATTGGATTTAATATTATTTCAAGGCATTCACTTTCTGCATCCATAATTGCGTTATCAATATTTTTTTCTAGCTGTTGCTGCAACAAGCCTGAATAGTTTTTAATCTGGCTTGTGATTGCAGAACTGGATTTGTTGTATACAAGAATCCCTGTTATGATCAGTGGCACAAGCGATAGATATAGCAAAGAAACCAAAAGTCTAGTAGTAATTTTTGTATATCTTAACTTGCCCGCTAAAAAAGTAAGAATTCCCGCTAAAAAATTAGTGATTCTTTTTAGTAGTTTTAGTCCTGATATATTTTTCTTTTCTGCTTCAATTGGATTTTTCGTCCCCTTAAACAAATCCATGCCCCCCTCTTTCTTTTTTACCGTTTTTTTACACGCATGATCATTTTACGCAAGATCATTTTTTGTATATACTTTAAAAATGGTACTTACACACTAATAGTGACTATTTTCTTAGGTTATTTTATATTTCGACACATAATGAGAAATTCCTTCCTAATATTTCTAAAAGTTAATAATTTATTCTAATGATTCATATCCAAAAAGTATTTATATGGAATTAACTTGGAATTCTCGTACAATATATGGTGTCAGAGTGTTTTTTTTTGCAGCATATATTGCATGTGGAATTAGCTTTAATCAATCTTATATGAAAATTTATTATTTTTTGTATAATACATCAATATTTCTTCTAATTTTTAAAAGGCATAACTGCATTCTAAAACTTAATAATAAAGATGGAGGTGGTTTCTTTTGAACGAAAATAGCAATAAAGAATCAAAAAATAATGATAATAAATTTAATGACAAAAAAAATACGCCTAATAATGTTATTAATCTTTCTATGGATTATAGGGGCAAAATGCACAGAGAAAAAAACGATATAGCAGCTCTTTCCGGAAGATTCCCAGCCTATCTGACTTTTGGGTGGATTTGCGCGGCATTAGCAGTTTTTGTTTCTCCACTTTTTGCAGTAGCTTCAATTATTTTTGGGATACTTTCAAATAATTTCAGGAAAGGTAGTGGAAATACTCTTATATTAACTAGCGTTATACTGGCAGTGATAAGTCTGTTATTGGCCATTTTTTATACGTTTACAGGTGGAACCATAATGTATTAGTTGGCAAAATTTGAATAAGTAACAATGAAAGGGTCTGATAGTATCAATTCAAATAAAAATAATGAGCCTTTACAAGCCATCATTATAAAGTACACTATTGCTTTTTCCGGCGTAAAAAAATTTTTTTTTATTCTGGTTTGTATATTGCTCATTCTAAACTTGGGTTGTCAACCTAGGGTTAAAAAAGAAGTGCAATTAAACGATCTAGGTGTAGGCGAATTAACAAAAAATGAGCTATCAAAAGAACTGGAAAGACTGGCTTCTGAAGTTTTAGTCGTTCCAAAAAACGCTGATTTCGACAATTCCACTTGGGAGGTGACACCAGAATCGCAGGGTAAGCATGCTGATATAAATACAACTATGGAAAAAATTATGTCTGCAGATGAAGGTGAAAAAATCGAACTAATTATAGTACACGACAATCCAGAAATTAGCATGAACTCTGTTAAAAATGCAATTAGTACTATAGGTTCATTTTCAACCTCAATATTGAACCGAGAGCAAAATCGTGTTCATAATATCAAAATTGCTGCAGAAAAAATCAACTACACTGTGATTTCACCCGGAGAAGAGTTTTCTTTTAACGGAGCATTAGGTAAACGAACTGAAGGTAAAGGGTATGAACCTGCTCCAATAATAATCAATAAAGAAAACGGACCAGAGGACGCATATGGTGTCGGAGGCGGAATATGCCAGATTTCAAGTACATTATTTAATGCTGTTGATAACGCTGGTTTAACTGTAACAGAAAAGCACCCGCATTCTAAGGATGTTGGGTATGTTCCCATGGGACGTGACGCGACAGTTGTATATAATGGTGCAGATTTTAAGTTTGTAAACAACCGAAAATATCCAATAATGATTAGAATAAGTGTTTCAAGCAGCAAAGTCACTATATGGATAATCGAAAACAGAAACATAAAGATTTGAGCCAACCCCTGCCTACACTGGGCAGGGGAGGTTATTATAGCCTGCCACTTTCTCGGTCATCATCAATATTAACTCTATCTCTAACGATATAAAGTGGTCGTCCTTTAGCTTCGTCATATATTCTTCCAATGTATTCACCGATAATTCCAAGCATCATAAGTACAATACCATTGAACAAAAGGCTTACAGCAAGAGTGGACGCCCATCCTTGTACAGTAAGATTGGTAAAAAGCTTTTGATATAAGACAACCACAAGATAAATAAAACTGCAAATTGAAATAAACACTCCTGCATAAGAAGCCATCTTCAATGGCTTATATGAAAAGGATGCCATAGCATCAAAGGCAAATTTGATCATTTTTTTAAGAGGATATTTTGTTATACCAGCAAAACGTTTTTCCCTTTTAAACTCAACACTTGTCTGCTTAAAGCCAAGCCAGGAAATTAGTCCTCTTACATACCTGCTACGCTCATTTACTTTTTTTAAAGCGTCACAAACATTTCTGTCAATAAGCCGAAAATCGCCGGTATCTACAGGTATATCCACATCTGTCATTGCGTTTAGAAAACGATAAAATACTGATGCAGTTATTTTTTTAAAAGGAGTCTCACCTTCGCGCTCAATTCTTTTCCCATATACAACCTCATAACCATTTTTCCACTCTTTGATCATTTCTGGAATTACCTCAGGGGGATCCTGAAGGTCAGCGTCAATAATTATAATTGCATCGCCGCTTGTAAAATCCATTCCAGCTGTGATTGCAATCTGATGACCAAAATTTCGCGAAAAATCTAATAGCTTTATGCTGCTATCTCTGCTACAGATATCTTTAATTATCGGTACAGTTTTATCCCGGCTTCCATCATTAACAAATAGTATTTCATAAGGCTCGCTCAAACTGTCCATGACTTCTTTCAACCTTTTATATGTTTCAGCTACTACCTCTTCTTCATTGTAGACAGGCACAACTACAGAATACATACAATTTTCCGACATGTTTTCTTCCTCCCTTTTTGTTAAGTATCTTTTAATTATATGGTGTAGTAAAAGGAACAATTGGCTTTATTTTGTTAGAAAACCCGGTGAGCGGAATGTAAAAATGCGTGAAAAGAACACGACGTTTTTTTAGCTTTTTTGCGCCACGGATGGCGCATAAAAAGCGTTAGCATTTTTATATTCTTAAGAACCTTTGGTTTTCAAAAAATAATTAGCCTGTTCTGTTACTACACTATATCTTTATGCATTTCTTTATGCATTTCTTTATCAATTCTTCCTAAAAAATCCACGATTTAAACCAACGCAAACCCTTAACATACTCTGCACTCACAGGCATTCCGGATAATACTGGATAAAATAAAACGAACAAAATAAATACTATCCCTAAATAAGCCGCTACAACGCTATATCGAATATATAGCGATTGAACCTCCTCCGCAACACTGTAACTATCTTTGTACTTCTCTATTATATACTTTATTATATAAACAATTGTCAGTATCAGAAACGGTACTGACGAAAAAAAGTGGTATATCCATGTTATTCTAGAAACCAGTACCCATGGAAGATATTGAAAAGCAAAGGCTACATAAACAACTGCCATTTTTTTATCTCTCTTTTTTATTGATATAAGAAGTGAAGCAACAAAGGAAGCAATTCCCACCCACCATATAGCCGGATTTCCCATAGTAACAATAGTTGAAACTATTCCATGAGGCATATCGCTCCCTGAATAGAACCATGTAGGTTTATACATGATAGGCCATTGGTACCATGGTGAGGCAAAAGAATGTGTTGCATTAAGTCCGCTATGATAATTGAACATGTGCAGCTGCAACTTCCAGACATTTGCAACTCCGTGACCTTGTCCGGGTATCATCATAAAAGGAATGTATGACAACAAATATATTATAATCGGAATAATTACAAAAAACACAACACAGTATGCCATTGTTTTGGTAATATGTAAGGGAATAAAATCTTTTACCAATTGTGTATTTTTAAGATTTCTATCACCAAGAGCTTTCTTATAGTCCTTATATTCAATATATTTTGCGACAAAAAACAATAATGCAAGACCCGCTCCTGCATAAATACTTATCCATTTACATGCTACACCTATTCCAAAAAACAAACCGCTGAAAAACAATGGTTTAAGAGACTGTCTGTATCCCAACGTATAAGACCTATACATAAAACTATCATACATGTAATAGTACATAAAAATTATAAAAAATGTTGCGTACACATCAATAGTTGCTATTCTTGTCTGCGTAAAATGCATAAAGTCGAACATCATAAGAAAAGCCGCGCAAAAGCCATAAAACCTTTTTTCAAACATCTTTCTACCAAAAAGATACATTACAGGGATCATAGCTGCACCAAACAACGTACCGATAATTCTCCAACCAAACGGATTCATACCAAAAAGTGCTATACCTGCTGCTATAAACAGTTTTCCTAATGGAGGGTGAGTGTTCTCGTAAGGTTCAAGCTTGTTTAGGTGCTCATAGGCTGTTCGCGCATGGTATATTTCATCAAAATAGGTACTGGTCATAAAAGAAGGATTGTATTCAATTTTAACGTTTTCGTCAAAAAGATTTTCAACTGATCCTTCATCATTCATATCAATATTTTTTTCTACTATTAGAAAATCTGTTAGTGGTTTATCACTCCCATCCTCAAAAAAACCCACTTCAAGCAACGTACCACCTGGTTCATCAACTATTAGCCTAATTCGGTCAGTTGTGGCGTGTACATTTGAGTAACCCCACTTATAAAAATCATCTTTTTCAAAAGATCCAAGCGGTTTGAATTCTCCATCTTGATCCATATACTCAACCCTGTAGCTTCCGTCAATATGCCACCCTTGGCCGTGCCCTTGGTAATAACATATTCTAGAAATATTCACCTGCCTACCAAAATCAACTGTGAAGCCTTCACCTGCCGTAACCGGCATCCAGCCAGTCTTAGGTACATTTAAACTACCAAGGTTTACAAGAGCAAGAACAAGATATATTAAAGTCATTGACGCCATTATTATATAGTCCTGCTTATCTGGTTTGAAAAACTTAATTTCTTTGTTGTCATTTATACTGTTAACTTCAGTGTTTAATGTTTTTGGGTCCGAATTAAACCAGCTTTTAAATAATTGGCTAGAATCTCTTTGGTCCGTAGGCTTCGTGCTACCCTTTTGATTTTTTGTTCCCAATTGGTCGTTATTCTGGTCATTGTTTTGATCTTCATTCTGATCTGTATCCCCGGGGAAATAGTCGCCTTCATAAACTTTGGTTGAATCAAACCCATTATTCTTCCGAGTCTTGTAAGCAAATAAGGCACCAAAAATCGCTGCTACAAAAGCACCTATTAAAAGAAGCCAGTCATATTTTGTGGAACGCCTGCCCCTGTCCGATAACAAATCACTTTTGCTGCTTTCTTTATCTTTGTCAGCTTCAACTTCTCCAATTATCGCAAGGGGGGCACCTGCAGGAACAAAGTCTACCTTTACAAAACTCACATCATCAAAATAAGCTTTGCCCTTATTTACTTTTCCATATCCGCCAAGTCCAAGCGTTATATTGATAAAATTCACGTTTTTTTCTGTTTTAACATATAATTCCACACGTTCCCACTCTTTACTGGTACCTTTGATATCTTTTGAGGTCTCAAGCCTTCCTTCAATTGAAATGTTAGCCCCCAAACCATTAGTTTCTACACCTTCTGTCTTTATCATGCACGAAACCCTATAGTATGAATCTTGTTGCACATTAATAGATTGTATGTATCTTGCATCATTATCCTTATTGTTTGTGATGATTGCAGAGCTACTACCAGAAAATGTTTCATCTGTCTCTATGCCAAGTGACGAATAAGTGCTGTCTTTTTCCCACGTCCAAATTCTCCATGCAATTGGTTTATCGCCTGACACCTCTTCAAAAGAAGGATTGGCAATCAAATTTTCTCCATCTGAAAAAACAACACCTGTGCCTAATGGGCACGCAAAGATTATAAAAAAGGTTAAAAAATATAAATTTAAAAATAATAAAAATTTCCTCATCTTAGCCTCCCTTTCGTGCTTTGCTTACTTTAAACTATGCACAACTCTTACACTTTCTCATACATCTACTCCAAACACTATAAGGGCTTTGCTTATACTACACGATCTGCTATCGTCTTCCCCATTCGAACTGCATAATTAAGCCCTCTGTCCTCAGGATAAATCTGTGCCATGCAAGAAAGGTACAATCCTTGTATAGGCGTATCAAACTCCGGCAATACAGATGAATATCTTTTCGAAATAACTGGTTGTGAATATGTGAATTTGTTCACATAAGTCTTTTTGATCAATGATTCATCCATATCAGGAAATACTTTCTTAGCACCGGTTAAAAATGTGCTTATTATTTCATCATCAGGCATTTCATATAATTTATTATTTGTATCTATGTATCTTGAAAGATACATAATGCTACTTTTATACCTTCTGTCAGTAATCAGGTTTGTATGCTCTATAGCAAGAACAAAAGGAAAACCTTCTTCCGCAACTGTAACCCAATACCATGGTGAAATCCTTTTTGACAATTCTAATATAACACAAATGTTAGCTTTATATTTTATTTTCGAAACTTTTTCCATGTAGTTTGCAGGTATTTGTGGGACTAAATCATACAGCATTCCGGGGAATACTGTCACGATAACAGCATCAAATTTTTGAACTACTCCTCCTGCACAAACTTTAAAGCCACCATCTTCTAATGGTATAATTTGTGAAACTGGCATGTTTGTTTTGATAGAGCTTCCCTTTTCAGTTATCTTTATAACCATCTCGTCAAGAACTTTCCCGAAGCTTCCATCCATGTATCCTAGCATTTCGCGACCAATGTTCTTACCCCTAGTTGTACCCCTTAACTTAAATTTATTCCATATCCATACTGCAGAAATATCTTTGGCATCTATGTCAAACTTAGAGTAAAGAAGCGGTCCCCATACCTTATCATACACAGTTTTCCCTGCGTTTTTTATTATCCATTCTTTCGCCGTCATATGCTCCATCTCCTGCCAGTTCCTTATAAAACCAGCACGAAGTACCATAAGCCCCATCCTAACTCTATCCATCAGTGACAGCTCTTTAAACTTTAGAAGGTCAACAGGTGTTGTAAATGGGTGAATAAGTTCATTAATATAAATCGAATTGCTCGGCTCATACCATTTTAACTCATTTTCAAGACCCAGATCATGTATGAGACTGATAATCTCATTGTCGCTGGTGAATATATGATGATAACATCGCTCCAATTTTTCTCCATTGATAGTACAGGTATCAACAAGACCTCCATAGTTTTCTTCTTTTTCAAAAATCGTCACCTTATGACCCTTTTTTACAAGCTCATATCCGGCTGTAAGCCCTGTAATTCCTCCACCTACTATACATACCTTCAACTTAAGCACCTCCTTTATCTCACTTATTTTTACTGATTGTCACACACACTTTTTTAAGCGTAATCAGTTTATACATTTCATATAGTGCATCAATCATTACAAGCATGGTAATAGCTGCAACAATATACCCTAAAGTGTCCTGCGGAGACACCCAGAAAATTTCCTTAAACGACAGACTGTATATATACCATTGATTTATTAGGTGGCATAGGCTTAGTACTCCTGCTACATACCAAAGTCTGCGATTCCATAAAATGCAAACCATTAGAAAAATAAAAGCAGGAAAAAGATATCTTTCATGCATCCTTGTTCCAAACATAAATACTGCAAAGCTAATAAAATAACTAGTAAAATAAATCGCGTACGCACTATGCCTGTTTCTGACTATTGCTAAAATCGATATTAATGCTGCAAACAAAAGTAAAATGATACTCCATTTTGCATAAGTCAATCCCAGAAATGGCAGGTTATCTGCTTGAATCTGACCGTTAACTAATGTCCAAAAATTAAAACCATTAGCTGTCGCATAAGGATAATCTCCCCCACTTGTAATGTAATGCTCTATTACCCAAAACACTGATCGCCACGATGCAAATGGTAATGTAATCAATATATATGCGCTTATTCCCCCAACAAGTGTTAGAAGGACCTTTTTTAATGATAAGCGGTCAAAATACAGAATTAAGACAACCGGTGCCAATACCACACTCTGAGGCTTGGTTAAGACAGAAATTCCAAACAGAATAGCTGCAGCAACACTCCTTCTTGTGTTAAAACAATATATCACTGCTAGCAGCATAGTAGCTGGAATGGAATCGAACTGCCCCCATATAGAGGAGTTAAAAAAGACTGCAGGATTCATAGCATAAACTATACCTAAAATGAAGCCCTCCTTATCTCTCCCATATTTTTTTCCTATTAGGTAAATCAGGTACCCTCCTAAAATATCAGATGCTACAGCCCATGTCTTTATTAAAAATTCATGAGCTTCTATACTTATAGAGAAAATCCGAGCAATACAACCGGTCATCCAAAGAAAATACATATAAAAAGGTGCATACACTACATGAAAATTATCATAAAAGTCAGTAAATCCTTTTCGGGCTAAAAGTGTACTCCATGCACGATACCCTCCCATATCAACCTTGTAGCTTGGTAAAAACGTCATAAGAAGTCTAAGTAGAACTACACCACCTAAAATGGTATATATGGTATTTGGAGAAATTTTCGTATCCCTATTATCGTTTTTCGACACTTTTTTTTGCATCGCAGAAAGTCTATTAGTTAACATAATCAACCCCCATGACTTTATATTTAATGTTGATTAATAGCACAACTAAATACTTAATTAATCCTCTAGAAATAGTGCATTATAGCGTTAGCCCTCTTTATAAAAAGGCACATGAATGTCAATTAATCAATGCTTATTTCTTTGTACTACCAATCAGTCCTATAGATTGTATAATTATTACTACCAGTATAAACTTTGGTAAAATGCTCATCTATCAATTTCTCATTCAACTTATAATCCTTACTTTTTCTGTTCTCATTTTCTACTACTATATAACCTATATTATGTTTCTTAACTAACTTTTGTACTTGCTCAGCTTCTTCAGCTCCATAGATTTGGCGCACCACTTGTGCTCTTTCATCGGTATCATAACCAGCAGACCACGCATAATACGGCCACCCATAGAACAATTTTCGTCCCGCTAACAGAATTGGGTCAAGACTGTAATGATGCGTCAGAAATATCTTGTCTGCATCAGTATTGCTAAGAACCCAAGTAAAAACCGGATGGTCAGTTTCGTATTTGAGCTGGTGTTTATCTAAATTAAAAAGTGTAATTATATCCACAACTCCGGTAATTGTCATAGCCATTATAAGCAATGAAGCTGTTAATATTGTAGCAAACTTGCGTGCTTTTAGTAAACTATCTATGAGACATGCTGCAATAATTCCCAACAAAATAGTTGCAATTATTACATATTTATGATTGACAGTAATGTCTGGTGTCAGCTGAAGCGTTGATGCTAACAAAATCGGCGAGAAAAAAACTAATGTAAGAACGCTCCCTCCCTTGGGCAGTATAAAAAGTGTACTTAAAACTACGAAGGGTAAAATTCCAAGAAGTTCAACATAGAACTTAATAATCTCTAAAAGATTATCGCTGCCTGATAAAAAACCAAGTGTCAGTTTAGGTTCTATTGCGGAATTCCCTAACCCTATAAAAAAAGTTGATTCAGCATAGGATAATACCACTGTAATCACAGCAATAATTAAAAATTCAAGCCTGTGTTTAGAACATGCTGCAATAACGATCAATATCCCAAGACATGCAATAACAACCGCGCCATTCCAGAAACTTAAAAGACCTAACAAAATACCTGTAGCTATAGAACGCTGCAAATCTAAAGGGAGCCAGCTATCCGCTGTAAATGCAAACTCTTTGATCCAAAGCTTTGCTCTTTGATACAAACTTTGTACAGAGCAACTATTGATTCTTTTATGACAAACTGTCAAAAACCTGTTCTTTCCAAACATTCCGGTATTATAACATTTTTCTGCTAATTCTGTTGAATTTTCAGACTCGGTCATATAGGTCTCACTCTTGACAAAAGACTCTTTCATAGCTTTAGCTACTTGGGCAAGCATTTTTCGATATAATGGAAGTATCGCAATCAAAATAAGAATGAGAATACCTAAAGCAAAGGGAAAATGTCTCTGGTTTACATATACCTTTTGAGCCCATAAACCCCAGTTTTCATGCAAAGTATTTCCAATGTGCTCCTCATTTTTAAGGATAGCTGATACCAATCCTCTCCAATTTTCAAATTGTCTCGAGAAGGTAAAAAAGGCAAAGGAACTCCTGAAGAAAAAAAAGACTGAAGTTAATAATGCGGTGAGTTTTCTGTTAAAAAGCATCATGGTCAATGAATATAAAAGCATATGAAACGAAACTATTGATATTATACTCGGAAGGTTAAAAGCCCAGTCAAGTGGCATCCCAAGGTATTCTAGGTTTCCCACAAGAAACTGAAACATAAAGTGGTAGCGCATACCACTCCCAGCAAAATGCGGGTATTCTGATGGAAAATTGGAACCTAACGAAAAGGAGCGGATTACCGAAAGGTGGGGACCAAAGTCACTGAATACTGAATAACCCACATACATTGTGTTACCTCTTATGATAAACGATCGAAACATAAAAAAAGACCATACTGCAGTGACCACAATGATAAAAACTAGCTCTATATAATTTTGTTTATTAAACTTTTGGAAACCAGTTTTTATTCTTGTGTAGATACCTATAAATACATGTTTATTTTTATTGACTCTATAAAATGCAATAAGTGAAAAAAGAACAATTGAGACAATGTTACCAATAAGAAGTGGATACCGAGTGTTTTTAAATATGTACGCAGCAGTATAAGTAACCCATGTCATAATTAAGGTGCCTGTCAGAAAGGATCCTGGCAAAATTATCATCCATTTACCAAGCTCAACTCGATGTCCTGTAAGACAACGTACACGGTCAATATTCAAAATATAAGGCACTATTCTTTTAACTATGCTTGTACCAGTATACCAAGCTAAAACTATATACAAAACTGCAATCATGATCTTACCTCCGATTATGGTTGATTGTACACTAGTTCGCTTTTAGAGTGCTTTTCTATTTTCTCAGCCACAATGTATCTAGGTCTTTGCTTTACCTCTTCATATATCTTTGCAACATAAGTTCCTATAATACCCAGACTTATCATAAGTGTGCTGCCGATAATTAAAAGAAGTAAAATAACCGTTGTAAAACCACTGACCGCGATTCCTTTAAATTTCATATACAATGTCTGAATACCTAATATGAATGAACCCGCAAGAAATAGTACACCTAAAAAAGTAACAATATAAAGAGGCAACGACGAAAAAGAAGTAATAGCATTCATTGCCAATTTAAAAAGTTTAAGAGCTGACCACTTAGATGAGCCATTAGTGCGCTCCTTAACAGCAAAAGGCACACTCGCTCTGTTAAATCCGGTCCAAGCTGACATTCCCCTGAAAAAAGTATTTCTTTCATTCATGTTCAATAGAGCATTTACTACTTTTTTATCAAGCAGCTTAAAATCCGATGCTTTGTCAATATCTATTCCTGACAGAACATGAAGCAGCTTATAAAACGAATTAGCTGATACTTTGCTTAAAAATCCTTCATGCCCTCTAGAGCTTTTCACACCCTCAACAACATCAAATCCATCATCTGACCACAGCTTGAACATTTTTGGTATTATCTCAGGTGGATGCTGCAAGTCTGAATCCATAATTATGCATGCGTCACTTTTTACATTCTCCAATCCTGCAAACAAAGCTGCTTCCTTACCAAAATTTCTGCTGAAGCGCAAAGCCCTCAAGTTAGGAATGATATCCATCAGCCTGTTAATTTCACTCCATGTGTTGTCGTGCGATCCATCATCTATTAAAACAAACTCATACTCATACAAAGTTGTATCCATAACCTTTTTTATTGTATTCACATTTTCAAAAATACTCTCACCTTCGTTATATACAGGTATAACTACGGATACCATCTTTTTATACATTGCAATCCCCCAAACATTTAGCGGTAAATAATCTTTTTATAAATAATAAAATTCCAGGAGACAACAGCTCCCATAACAA
Source organism: uncultured Clostridiaceae bacterium (assembly GCA_964411505.1). Classification (GTDB taxonomy): domain Bacteria; phylum Bacillota; class Clostridia; order CAYPLH01; family DUMO01; genus CAYPLH01. The sequence goes on from CAYPLH010000010.1 coordinate 50,382, forward strand.
ATACTTTTGAAACTTGTGGAGAAATTCCTACAGCATCTGAAAATAAATACATGAGCACATTTGTTGCTAACATATTATACAAAAACAAAAAGCCATACATAACTAACTGCTTTTTTAAATCAACTTTTGATTTAAAAGACCAATATCTGTTAAGAATAAAATTGAAACAAAAAATTACTATATATGCTATAGTGTTTGAAGTTATATACCACAACCCCAAAACCTTATAAAGTAAAGTAAAAATAGAGTATTCAAGACTAAAGGACAAAATACCCGTAATTACGTACCTTTTAAACTGTCCAATAGTCTTTTCATTAAAGTAATCTTTAAAAAAGCGTGTTTCTCCAAACTTCGCCATAACTCTCTTAACCATTATTTTCACCCACAAAAACATATACTTTTAAAACCAAATTAAAACCATTATATCATGGATTTTAAAAAAGTTATAGCAACAGAAAAAGGCTAATAATTTGGGAAAACTCAAAACGTATTTTTGATTGTTTTTAGATAAAAAATAAAATATAATGCTATTACTAAGTCTTTGGAGGAAAATTATGCAAAAAAGCAACATAGTAAAAGTAGATCTACACGTTCATACAACAGCCTCGGACGGTACCTGGACACCTTATGAACTTGTTAATGAAATTATTAAAAATAGTATTGATATGTTTGCAGTGACAGACCATGATACTACCGAAAATGTCAATAAAACAAGAAAGATTGCAGAAAGCAAATCCTTAAAATTTATCAATGGCGTTGAAATAACTTCAACCTGGGGAGATATTACGCCTCATATCTTAGGATACAAGATTGATATAGATAATCAAAATCTTCAGGCTTTACTTAAAAAAAATATGCAGCTGCTTGAAAAAAAAGATGAGGAAAGCATACAATATCTTGAAGCTAAAGGATTCAATGTATCTTACAAGGAATACGAGAAATATATTGATAATCCTACAAGTGGTGGCTGGAAAGCCTTCAATTATGCAAAGGATAAAAATCTCTGCAAAAATCACATTGAGTTTTTCAATTTGTTTGATAATGATAATGTTTTTAGTAAAATATATTACTGTTCATCTCAAGAAGCAATAAGAGCTATAATTAATGCAGGAGGAATACCTATTTTAGCACACCCTGGTGTTTACTTTTATGGAGATGACTACAAAGGTGTTATCCAAGACATGATTGATCAAGGTGTATGTGGTATAGAGTGCTACCATCCCGATAATAGCAAGGAAGTTACCGATTACAGCATTAAAGCGTGCACAGATAGATACTTACTAATAACAGGAGGATCGGACTGTCATGGTGATTTTGTTGTCAACCGCAAGCTCGGACAGCCGCCTCTTACTCTAGAAATGCTGAATCTTTCCGGACTGCTTTAATTTGGATGATCTGCTTTATCGCATTATAAGGCATAATAAGTGTGTAGCAAAAGAACAATTCGCTTTTTTGTCAAATACAAGATAAAGTTTATTTTAAAAAACACTTTACAAGCAAAATCGCAGAATCTATAATTATATGGAACATTAAAGGTGTATCAAGCTTTTTATATAGAAGGAGAGTCTTATTTATGAATATTAGAGATTTTAAGGGGACTGATATTGAGTTATCCGGAGAACGGTTTAGCGTAACCTATAAAATATATGGGGAAGAGGAGGATTCACTTAAAACAGCACAAGAAATTTGCCTTGCTGACACAATAGATTTTCCGGATGAACTTTTACCTGACGGAGTTATTAATTCGCAAATCAAAGGTAAAATTGAATCCATCGAATCCTTTGAAAGTGAAGTGTTTAATGCTGTTATAAGCTATGCCATAGAAACTGCAGAAGGTGAATTAACACAGCTTCTAAATGTTATATTTGGTAATACCAGCATGAAACCTGGGATACAGGTATTGAATATAGAACTACCAGAATCACTTCTGAGCCTTTACAACGGTCCTAGATACGGAATCAATGGAATCAGGGAAGCTTTAAGCTTATCCAAACGTCCTCTTCTATCAGCCTCACTAAAACCTGTAGGATTGACCCCGAAAGAACTATCAAAACTCGCTTATGAGCTTGCTTTAGGCGGCATTGATATAGTTATGGATAATCACGGACTTGCAGACCAGTCCTTTGCACCTTTTGATGAAAGAGTTGCACTTTGTAGTGAAGCAGTTCAAAAAGCTAATTCAATCACAGGGTTCAAAAGTATATATGTACCTAATATTACCGCACCCTATGATGATATTTTTACAAGAGCTGAAATGGCTAAGAAAGCTAATGCCGGGGCACTTCTTATAGCGCCCGGATTAACCGGTCTAGATACAATGCGCAGTATTGCCGATGACATAAGTGTTGCTCTTCCTATAATAAGTCACCCTTCCTTTTATGGAAGCTTCATAGTGGGTCCCGATGGCATATCCCATGGTGTAATATTAGGACAACTCATGCGTTTAGCAGGTGCAGACGTGACAATATTCCCCAATTATATAAATAACTTTTTTATTAATAAAAAAGAATGTTTAGATATAGTTGGCAACGCTGTTAATCCAATAGGACACTTAAAAAGTATTTTCCCGTGTCCCATGAGTGGTGTTAACCTGAAAAATATCGCTGAAATGCTTAAGACCTATGGCAATGATACAATAATCATTGTTGATGAAGACTTGTATAAGTCCGACATTAAAGATATCTGCCACCAGTACAGAAAAATTGTTGAGAACGCGCATATGCTTTGATTTAAATGTAGCCAGATGCTTAGGGAACCATGCATTACAATGCATTACTATATGCAATATCTTTAATTCTTGTAATATGACCTTTGGAAGGTAGCAGCGCAGTTCTGATGCTTTTCAAAGTTGCTTTTCCTCTTCTAGGCAGGCAGCGAGCCTAAGGCAGTAGCACGGTTCTATTGCTTTGGGAAGGGCAAAATACTAGAATTATTACATTGCATATATTATACCAAAAGGCAGCAGGGTAATACCTGCTGCCTTTTGGTTGCTTTTTAAATACTATATTAATCATCTTATTTTTTTTGTATATACCCTTCAGCTACTAAAAGCTCTGCAGTGAGCACCGCACCGCCCGCTGCACCACGTAGTGTATTATGAGACAGGCATACAAACTTATAATCAAAAAGATTGTCTTCTCTCAGCCGTCCTATTGTAATACCCATACCCCTTTCAAAATCCCTGTCAAGCTTTGTTTGAGGTCTGTTTTCTTCATGAAAGTATTTTAAAAACGGCTTTGGTGCACTTGGAAGAGATAGCTTCTGCGGCTTCCCTTCAAAATTCTCCCAAGCTGCTAATATTTCGCTCTCTGATGGCTTCTTTTCAAACTTTATGGAAACTGCCGCCAAATGTCCGTCTGCTACAGGCACTCTTATACACTGTGCTGATATCACAGGCTTACCGGCATTTACTATACCATCAGCTGACACACTTCCCCATATTTTCAAAGGCTCTTTCTCGCTCTTTTCTTCTTCACCACCTATGAAGGGAATAACATTATCCACTATCTCCGGCCAGCTTTCAAAGGTCTTACTAGCACCTGAAATCGCCTGATAAGTGCATGTCAGAATATTTAGAGGATCATATTCCATTAGCGGAGTCACAGCCGGAACATAGCTTTGAATTGAACAATTCGGTTTGACTGCTATGAAACCTTTTTTTGTGCCTAAACGCTTCTTCTGAATTTCAATAATGTCAAGATGCGCGGGATTTATTTCCGGTATTACCATGGGAACATCCAATGTCCACCTATGAGCGGAATTATTTGAAACCACAGGAGTTTCAGTCTTTGCATAAGCTTCTTCAAGCTTCTTTACTTCCTCTTTATCCATTTCAACTGCACAAAACACAAAATCAACCTTGCTGCTTATTTTCTCAACCTCATTTGCATTGTCAACAATAAGATTGCCGATATACTCAGGTACCGGAATGCTCTGTGACCAGCGTCCTTTGACTACTTCACTATACTTTTTTCCAGCTGACCTTTCACTGGCTGCAACACATACCACATCAAACCACGGATGGTCATGAAGTAATGAAATAAATCGCTGCCCCACCATTCCTGTTGCACCTATAATGCCCACTTTAAGTTTATTTTCCATTTTTATTCGCCCTCCCGATCACACAATTGGCTGAAATAATCAACCTTATATTAATTGCTATCTAAACCCCAAATTATACGCTTATTATATGCTTTTTATTCTTTATATGTCATATTCAATTTGCATAGACTCACAGGGTTTGTTTCTGTACCACGGACATATGTCCATAGCATAAGTAATTTTACCACACCATATTCAAAAGTTCAATAACAATTTAAACCTGTCAATTGGGTTTTCAAGCAAGAGTTTGTTTAAATTTTTCTGTGAGTAAAGGTTTTTTTCTGTTGGGCATAGTCAGTCACTACATGACCTTTACCAAAAAGTTTATACTTGTAAATAAGAAGTCCTTCGAGCCCTACAGGTCCCCTTGCATGAATCTTGTTTGTGCTTATTCCTACTTCAGCACCAAAACCATACCTGAAGCCATCACTAAACCTTGTAGAGCAGTTCCAGAATACATTTCCCGAATCCACCAGGTTCATAAACTGCTCTGCATTCTTTTTGCTTTCAGTTATTATCGCATCGGTATGACCTGACCCATAAGTATTAACATGATCGATTGCAGCTTGCAGGCTGTCTACCACCTTTATCGACAGCTTATAATCAAGATATTCCGTCTCCCAGTCATTTTCGTCAGCGGCATCTACATTAATTATCTTTACCACTTCACTACACCCAACAAGCTCAACCTTCTTCCTGTCCATCTCCCTTTTTAATAAGGGCAGAAATTCCCCTGCAATTTTTTTGTGTACAAGTAATGTTTCCATTGCATTGCAGACTGCGACATACTGTGTTTTAGCATCTTTAGTAACATCAACAGCCATCTTAATATCTGCCTCATCATCAACATATACATGACAAATTCCATCCGCATGACCAAGCACAGGAATTCTTGAATTGTCCATTATGTAACGAACAAAATCATTTGAACCTCTTGGAATAACAAGATCAATAAATTCATCCAGTTTAAGCATTTCATTAACATCGTCCCTGGTTTCCATAAGCTGTATCCAGCCTTTAGGAATTCCCGCACGAGAAGTTGCCTCACTAATAATTTCAGCTAAAACTCTGTTAGTCTCCCTTGCTTCACTTCCACCTTTTAGAAGTACTGAATTTCCACTTTTTAGGCATAATGTGGATATTTGAACCAATGCATCAGGTCTTGATTCAAATATTACGCCTATTACACCAATAGGACAGCTTACCTTATATAGCTCAAGGCCATTGTCTAGTTCAGTTGCAGCCAGTATCTTTCCAACAGGATCTTCAAGCTTTACAAGGCTATCAATCCCTGCTATGGTTTCTAAAATTTTATCATGATCAAACTTTAGTCTTTTAAGTAAAGGTAATGCCAGATTTTCGCTTTCACTACGTTCAAGATCCAATCTATTGGCTTCAATTATCCTGTTTTTACTCTTCTCAAGCTCTAATGCAATTTCAACAAGTGCTCTGTTTTTAATCTCTGTGCGAAAAGCAGCTAGATTAATTGATGCTTCTTTAGCGCTTTGCGCAATGCTTCTTATATCCATATATATCACCTTTTTTTGGTTATAATCGTATTAGATTGCACCAGATTGCAACGAAGCTGCAATTTCCTGCAGGTTAGCCAGCAGGAATAAGTCGCAAAGCGACTTACTGGGGAACAATCATTATATATAATACTATATAACCTAAGTGCGAGCAAATGAATTTTTAAAGGACTTGACTTTTATTTGGTATGATATAAAATTATTTTATTACACACTGCGATTAAGCAAAATAAAACATTACACCGGGGTTGAACATGAGAAACTGGAAAACAAACCTTTATATCCTTTGGGTAGCACAAGTTGTATCACTTATGGGCTTTGGGCTTGGAATCCCCTTCATTCCTTATTATATACAAGAGCTTGGAGTAACAGATCCAGATCGCTTGAATGTCATGACAGCCATTTTAAGTGCAGCACCATCTTTAACCATGGGATTAATGGCACCTGTCTGGGGTTATTTTGCTGATAAGTGGGGAAAGAAACCCATGCTTTTAAGAGCTATGTTTGGGGGATTTATCATTATAACCTTAATGGGAACGGTTTCTAATGTGAATCAGCTAATTTTATTGAGAATACTTCAGGGAGTATTTACAGGTACTGTTGCAGCAGCAGCTACTCTTGTAGCATCTACAACGCCCAAACGACATCTTTCTTATGCGCTGGGTGTAATATCTTCCTCCACCTTCATTGGAAATTCAGCAGGTCCTGCTTTAGGAGGGTTTATAGCCGAAAGTGTAGGATATAGGGTAAGCTTTTATATCGGTGGAGCGCTTCTGCTTCTTGACTTTCTAATGGTAATGGTTTTTGTCAGAGAAGATAAAGATCCATCTATTGATGCAGATATTTCACTGATAGATGAAAACACGCTTGATGTCGATGATAATAATGGTCGTATAGGTTCAAACTGGCGTGTTATTTTTACTCCTCTAATAATTGTTATGTTTGTAGTTCTTTTTTGTCTGAGAGTTTCAAGAACTGTCTTTAATCCATATCTACCTCTTTATGTGCAGCAACTAAGGGGACAAATCGAAGGTTCCTCAAAGATCACTGGCTTGATAAATAGCTTAATTGCTCTAGCGACAGCACTTTCAGGACTTATTTTGAGCCGTCTCGGCGATAGATACAATAAACTAAATATTATTAGAGTTTTGCTATTATGTGGAATAGCTTTATCCACACCTTTGTTTTTCACAAATACATTGGTGCAGATGACCACTTTATTAGTAATTATGTTTTTTGCAGTCGGCGGAATTGAACCGATTGTTATGTCAATCACCAGCGAAAGAACGCCTTCAAATAAAAGAGGTGTTTTGTTTGGTTTTCAGACGTTGGTTGGGAGCATTGGATGGGCAATCGCACCAATGCTTGCAAGTTATATATCCATTAATTCTTCCCTAAAATCAACAATGATTCTTATACCAGTATTTCTTGGCATTGGTCTTTTGTCTACATTTATTTTACTTATACGAAAAAGAAATGATATAGGCACAATCAATGAACTAGACGCTTAAAGATTTTTTGCTTTATTATAGTACCTTGCTTAAAAATGACTTTGTTCTCTCATTTTGTGGATTCCCAAATATATGTGCAGGTGTACCTTCTTCAGCTATAATTCCTTCATCCATAAACAAAACTCTATCCCCAACTTCTCTGGCAAATCCCATTTCGTGGGTTACAACTGCCATCGTCATGCCTTCTTTTGCAAGTCCCTTCATAACATCCAAAACCTCTCCCACCATCTCAGGATCCAATGCTGAGGTAGGCTCATCAAAGAGCATAACATCAGGGGACATGGCAAGAGCACGGATTATCGCTATTCTTTGTTTCTGTCCTCCAGAAAGCTGTTTTGGGTAGGCTAAAGCTTTGTCTTCCAAACCAATTCGTTTCAAAAGAGATATCGCTACCTCTTCTGCTTTTTTAACTGACATTTTCTTAACCTTTATCGGAGCGAGAGTAATGTTCTTCATAACGGTCATATGTGGAAAAAGATTAAACTGCTGAAACACCATACCCATCTTTTGCCGTTGGTTATTTATATTATTTTTTTTGCTTGTAATATTAACTCCCTCAAAAATTATTTCACCTTGGGTAGGAGCTTCGAGCAAATTCAAGCATCTTAAAAAAGTGCTTTTGCCGGAACCACTAGGACCGATTACAACTACTACTTCTCCTTTTTTTATATCAGTATCTATACCTCGAAGAACATGGAGGTTCCCAAAATATTTATGCAAGCCTCTGACTTTAAGCACCTGCACGCATCCTCCTTTCGAAAACACCAAGTATTTTTGATAATGAAAATGTGAGTATAAAATACATGATTGCAGCTACGTATAAAGGTTCCATAGGTATAAAAGTTATACCTCTTACAACCTGTGTACTGTACATAAGATCAGCTATTCCAATAACCGATACTATTGAGGATTCCTTAATTACAACTATAAACTCATTCCCCAAAGCAGGCAGTATGTTTCTTAACGCTTGTGGTATTACTATATATATCATGCTCATAGCATGTGGCATTCCTAGCGATCTTGCTGCTTCCATCTGACCGCTGTCAACCGCTTGAATACCTCCTCTTATTATTTCTGCAACATAAGCACCACTATTTATTGATAATGTTATAACACCTGCCATAAAATCTGCAAAATCTATACCCAGAAAATTCTTTAATGCTGGCACATTAGGAAACCTTATTCCAATCTTGTCCAAGCCATAATATATTATGAAAATTTGAACCATTACAGGTGTGCCCCGAATAAACTCTATGTATGAAGAAGAAATAGCTCTAAATATTTTAAATTTTGAAAGTTTCATCAATGCAAAGAACAATCCAATAAAAACTCCAAAAAGCACCGCAAAAAACGCAAGCAGTACTGTGTTCTTCACACCGTTTAAGAAAAACGGGTAATATGTTTTTATAAAATTAAAATCTGCTCCAAACAAGGTTAAATCCACCAATAATTCCCCCTAATTTCATCCACAAAAGAATAAAGTGAAACAATACCTATTTATTATACAGTTCAAAGTATAAATATGCAATATTTCAGCTTCAAAACTACTGCTGATATGATCCACTTATAATAATGTCTCATTGCATCGCATGTGAGATTGTCGGCGATGGCTCCCATATGTTTGATGGATGCCTATTGGATGTGAAACCAAATGCTGTTTGGGGAACATAGGTAAAAAATCCTATTCCATTGACTCAATATAAAAGTCTACACGCCTGTTTTTTGTTCTGCCTTCATCGGTAACATTATCAGCAATTGGATAGTACTCACTATAGCCAACGGCAGAAAACTTCTTTGGTTCAAGCTGAGATATCTCCACAATACGCCTCAAAACATTAACTGCACGGCTTGCAGATAACTCCCAGTTGCTGTCAAATCGCGAGTTTTTAATTGGAACATTATCGGTATGCCCTTCTATTCTTACCATTCTAATAGAGCTTTCATACTGTACAAAAAGTTCTGAAATCTTTTCAAGAAGCGGTTTAGCACTGGCATTGAGGTCGGCTTTGCCAGTATCGAAAAAAATCGAATCTTCGGCACGTAACAGAATTTGACTATCTCCAAGCTTGGTTACGCTTAATGTTGTAGAAAGCTCTTCTTCCTCAATGTATTCCCTTATTAATTCGTATAGTTCATTAAAATTGCGCCCCTCAGGTTGTATGCCATCATTGGCAGGCAATATATTCACCTGCTCTTGATATGCTGAATTGGCCTTAAGATTAATTAAGCTTTCTTTATATGCGGACTCAGCTCTAGCATTTACAATGGCCTGGCTCATCATCGCAAACGAAAATAGAATTACAAATATTGCGAGCAAATCTGTCATCAAATCACTATAGCTATCTTGCCAATTAGCTTCACTGGCATCATCATCATCAAAGTCATCTTCTCTAAATTTGTTGTTCATGATTTAGCCAGCCACCTCGCTATGTATCATTGCTACTTTTTCTTCTTTTTCTTCTTCTTCTTCAAAAACAACGTTTGCAAACGCACAAAGCTCTTCTTTTAATAGTTTTGGATTTTTACCTTGTTGAATGGCAGCAATTCCTTCGATTACCACATCTCTCATTAAGACCTCTTCCTTACTCATAGATTTTAATCTCCTTGCAAGTGGTGCAAATTTACTAAAGTCAGAATTTCTCCCTTTATATCGTATATGTCCTTTCTAAAAGCTTTTTTCACAACTGCACCAAATGTTTTTAACTGGCTAGGTGGAAATGCAATTACAAAAGAGCCAACCGTACCTCCAACAATAATAAAGAATGAGGGCAAATTCCAAAACAAGTTCGCTTGCCCTGTCGCAACAACTCCACCTACTACAAATGATAAACCTATTATTAGTCCAACAAATGTTGATTTCCCCAAATTCAACAATCCAAAGCCCCCCTAGCTTTTGCTGCTTTTTTTACATATAATATTTCTATTAATAGTCCCAATACTTGTCATACAGTCGCTTTTTAAAAAACCATTTCTTAGTGATATTTAAGAACAATATGTTTAATATCAATTAACCATACCAATTTTTTGTAGGGAAATATTCAATATAATAACACAACCCCCTCAAAACACTTTAAATACACATAGTATTATTCTCCACAATAATGTAATATCCTTTTTTATTTGCAGAAAATAGTTTCGAATGCTTTCTCGGGTCTATTTCTATTTTGCAGTATTATTAAGAATAAGAATGTTGGTGTTAAACTGGCTGTTTTACAAGGTTCTGCTATAATTAGCTGTATTAGAGATGAGTTTTTTATTTGTTCAGCTTCGAGATGGCTATGAATAATAACTCTCTGTTAAAATTATTTTAAAGGCTTACTACAGCGTCAATTTTCGAATTATGTATACTTAAAATAACTCATTTGAACGTTTGAGGTTATTTTAAGTATGATGCAAAAATGTGTTAAATATACGAAATTAACACTGTAGTAATAGATACGTTTTTTGAAAGAAAAAAGAGCCGGTTTCCCGACTCATTTCTATTTCGATATTTTAATTCTCTACCTGAATGATTGCTTCTGCTACAAAATCATCTATTTTACCCGAATTCATAAGATCATCCAGTATTGAATCAAGCTTTTCAACAAACTCTGCATTCCCTTTGGCAACAGCTATGGCTGATCCTCCAGTATCATCTACTACTTCGATATCTGAAAGTGCAAGGTCACTGTTGGCTTTAATATAAGCATTAGCGACAGGAAGCTCCATAACAAGGGCATCTACTTTTTTATTTTTCAATTCCAATACAAGATCAGAAACTTTTCCTAAAGCTTTAACTTCAGAACCTTCAATCTGCTCTTTTGCTATGTCTTCTTGAATAGCTCCCAACTGTGCTCCTACTTTACGGCCCTTTAGATCCGCAGCGGTCTTATATTTGTCTTTATCCTCAGCTCTTACCATAACTCCTTGAGCAGCTATATAATAAATTTTTGTAAAATCAGCTTGCTCTAATCTTTCAGGCTTTGGAGTCATTCCTGCAATTACAAGGTCAACCTTACCTTCATCAAGCGCTATTAATAAGCCACCGAAATCCATATCACGTATTTCAAGAGTAACACCAAGTTCATCAGCAATTGCCTGTGCCAAATCAATATCAAATCCTATAATCTTATCCTTTCCATCAATCAACTTATGGAATTCGTATGGTGGGTAATCTGCACTCGTACCTAAAACAAGTTTTCCCGAATCTTTAACTTTAGTCATAGTATCAATAATCTGTTCCCCATTATTGCCGTTTTGACTTGTTGAGTTTGGCTGTTCACTACCATTTGTACCAGTTTTATCACAGCCTGTAAATAAAAAAGCTGTAAATATCATTAGTATGCAAATCAGTAATGAAGTCATGCTAAGTAATTTTTTTCTTTGCATTTCTTTTTCCTCCCGTTAATGTATATTTATTATTTGTTATACATGCACTAAAGACCTTAACCATATCCAATGTCAGTCCAACTTATGTATCCCAACAATATGGTAAATCGGCATCTTGCATTATATTATCAATAACATATTATAAATCATTTACACAATATAAACAACAGATTTGCCTGAAATAATCATAAAATCTTTTTTATATGTGTATTATTATACATAAAATCCTTTTATAAAAGATTGCGTTCTTTCATTCTCAGAACTCACAAAGATATCATCCGGGCTTCCTTCCTCTACAATTTTCCCTTTATCCATAAATATTACTCTATCGGCTACTTCACGGGCAAAACCCATTTCATGCGTAACAACTACCATAGTCATATTTTCGGCAGCAAGATTTTTCATTACCTTCAATACTTCTCCGGTCAACTCAGGATCAAGAGCTGATGTAGGTTCATCAAAAAACAATATGTCAGGTTTCATGGCAAGAGCTCTGGCTATTGCTACCCTTTGGCTCTCTCCACCTGAAAGCTGCCATGGGTATGACTTTACCTTTTCAGAAAGACCTATTTTGTCCAAAAGCTCTATCGCTATCTTTCTTGCTTCAATTTGAGAAATACCCAACACATGAACAGGTGCTTCAGTGATATTTCTAAGAACTGAAAAGTGCGGAAATAGGTTAAAATTTTGAAACACCATTCCCATTTGTAGTTTGATCTTTTTTAGTTCTTTTTCAGATGCATATTGAGCCTTACCATCTGCACCTGTCTCTACCATTACCCTTCCGCCAACTGTAACATTACCGGTATCTATTTTTTCCAGAAGGCTTAAACAGCGGAGCATAGTACTCTTTCCCGAACCAGATGGTCCGATTATTGCTATAACTTCACCCTTATTTACTTCAAAGGAAAAGTTGGATAAAACAGTATTTTCACCATAATTTTTACTTAATCCTTCAACTCTAATTATCTGCAATGTAAGCCTCCTTCATCTATCCTACAGTGGTGCAAATGGCAAAGTTTGCACAGGTTTCTCAAATGGTTTACCTATAGTAGTCTAATTTTTCTTCTAAACTATTCATTACTTTTGTAACTATCCAATTCAAAGTTAGATAGATAATACCAGCATAGAAAAATGCTGTTACTTTTGCTGTTCTGTTGGTTTCATTTTTTGTAACTCTAAATAGTTCAGAAACACCAATAATATTAGCGAGAGCAGTATCTTTAACAAGCGTTATTACTTCATTTCCTACCGATGGGAGTATCCTTTTAATAACCTGTGGAAGAATAATTTTAATAAGTGTCTGAACCTTTGAAAAGCCAAGCACTGATGCTGCCTCATACTGTCCTTGCTGTATAGATTCTATCCCACCTCTGTAAATTTCGGCAAAGTATGCTGCATAGTTTATTGTGAATGCTACAATAACCGCAGTAAAACGGTCATATAAGCTTAAATCAAATAAATAATAAGGTGCAAAATAAACAAACATTATCTGAAGAATTAAAGGCGTGCCTCGCATTATAAGTATATAGAATTTTAATAACTCACTGAGCCATTTCTTTTTGGACATTCTGCCTAGCGCTACTAATAATCCTAGTGGTAGAGAAAAAAGCAGTGTAAGTGCAAAAATCTGAATTGAAGTAAAAGCCCCTCGCAAAAGGAGTCCCCATTGAGTAATAAAAGCATTTATCTCTGCACTTCCCAAAAAAGCAACTAAATATTTTGTAAAAAGCATCCTGTTTTGACTCCTTTAAAAACACACATAATACGATATTATATAAAGTGAACTAACATAATTCAGGGCTAGTGAATAAAACACCAGCCCTTTGTTCAAGGTTCCATATATTTACACACTATAATTATTTAATTGTGGTAATATCCTTTTCAAACCATTTATTTGCGATTTGGGCTAATGTCCCATCTGCAGCCATTTCTTTCAATGTGTCTTCAACTTTTTTCATAAGCTCTTTATCAGCTTTTCTAAAGCCAACTCCGTACTCTTCAGACGAAAGAGCATCATCAATAACAAGCATGTCCTTATTACCTGTCATAATGTTATAGATTGCTACCACCTCATCCATAAGTACAGCATCTATTCCACCTTTTTCGAGATCCATAAGTGCCATTAAATTTTCATCAAACTCTACCACTCCACCTAGTTTTGCTTTAAAATCTGCTGAAGCATTAAGGGCATCAGCAGCACTTGAGCCAGCCTGAAGTCCGACTTTCTTTCCTTCAAAGTCCGCCAGCTTAGTAAGGTTGGAACTAGTATTAACAACTAATACCATGCGGTTATTCATATAAGGCTCAGTAAAAAGCACCTGCTCTTTTCGCTCTTCGCTTATAGAAAAGCCATTCCAGATACAGTCAATATTTCCTGTGTCAAGTTCCTGGTTTTTTGCTGTCCACTCTATTGACTGAAGCTTTAATTCCACACCAAGGCGCTTGCATACTTCTCTTGCAGCATCAACGTCAAATCCTACTACCTCACCTTTATCATCCTTAAAACCCATAGGCGGAAAACTGTCGTCAAGACCCATAACAAACACGCCTTTTGCCTTAACATTATCCCATGATTTATCCCCGCCTGCAGTTTCATTGCATCCTGTTAATACCAAGGAAGCCACAATAATCATAATCAAAACCAATAATATGTACTTCTTCATTATAATCATCTTCTTTCTTTTTCATTATGTTTTTTCTGTAATACTATTGTACTTTAAAACTCTACTTTAGTAAAGTGTTTTTGAAAATTTTTTATTAATCCAATAATTTGCAATTTGCGTGGCTCTAAACTCCTCTGAAAAAGTGTCCTTTGGTGAAACCTTGTGATTCAATTTCTTTAGCGAGAGCACTATAATGACCCACTGATGTCTTACCATTTCGGAGAATATCTTTATACATGCTTGTAATCTGCTTTATTTCTTCGGGTGTTTCATCAAATACATTAATCCTGATACTATTGACCCCTGCTTCATATATATCACTGATTATATCCGGAACATACAATATATTACTATTTAGAATGGTGCTCCTACAGTCTATCCTGTCACTGATTACAGGAAACTTCATTCCTTTTCGGTCTTTCAAATAATATGCACTCTTTTCACACATCCGGGCGCAAGAACTACTATTTAGGGTATCGCGTACTAACGTGCCAGTAGGACAGTATTCACTGATCATAAGAGGCAGCCTACCGTAGACAATTATCTCCTTTTCAAATCCCGGAATGTTTTCAAAATCCTGTATTTGCCGCAATGTAAGCTCGCAAGACAAGGTTGTACCACTCAATCCTAATTCCCTTAACTGTTTCAAGGAAAATGAGTTATAGCAGTTTAATGTATAATCACCTACTATTTTAATACCAGGAATATCTTTAACATATGAAAGCGAACCTAGATTTCCGATTAGAATTCCTTTAATTCCATCAGAGGCTATGTCTCCAATTCTGGCTCTTATCAGCTTGTCATAGTTTCCCCTAGTAATGGAAGGCAGCCAGACAAAAACATCAATGCTACTGTTAATGTAATCAATCACTACCTTTTTACTGCTTCCATTAATAAAGGCACTAAATGGTATGTAAACCCGGTCAACATCAGCATCATAAAACTGTATTTCTCTCTGGTTGAATAGGTATAAAGATATCAGAATTCCTCTTTTGTCATTTTCTTTTACGCCTGAGTTCTCTTCTCGATAGGGATGCAGATTCTCCAAATAACAAGAAGTTTTTAATTTAGCACTGTCGGACTCAGATCTATTAAACCAATCTATTTCAAACTGCTGTTTTTCTGAGCCTGCAAATCGTTCAGAATAACGATTGCTTTTTATCTTCTCAATTTCACCAATTGCCTTTCGTCTTATATTATTTATTTCACTTATGGGAAGAGATAAATCACCCTCTATAATTACTTCTATACTTTCAAATTCAAAAGGAGTTGATCCAGTTTTTTTCAATTGACCTATCAATAGCTCTTTTGTAAGCGCTCTTTTTATAGCAGGTTCAGATACAACCTCACCGGTGACAGTAATCGAATGTCCATCCTTATCCCACACCTCAAATTCAGCAGGGGCAGCTTTCTTGATAACTACTTTACCCTGCAATTGCGTTTTTTTATTAAAGCCACCTTCAAAGGTTTTGCCTGCCAACCTGTTTAGCTCTCTATCATAAGTCTTATATACCTTATCACCTTTGAAAATTTTCCCTTTTAAAAAACCGATTTCAACGATTTCTCCGGATTTTGCCGAATCAACCTTTTTTCCATCACTTAAAATAAATGAAATGATCGTTCCACAATTATTTGCTTCACCACTGCGTATCTCAATTCCATCTCCATTAGCTAATCTATCTTCAATTTTTAATGTTAATAACTCTCTTTTGGGATTAAAGGATATTACTTTTCCAAGATATATGCCTTGATTTTTAGGGCTTTCAAAAGCCATCATATCATTATATATACCATAGAAATACCCTTTTGAAAATCCTCCCCGATTGAATATGCGTAATAAATCACGCTCATCTTCTTCATCTACAGCAAAAGCTTGGGACGCTATTCCTTTGCTTACCTTTGGGTGTGCACTATTGCTTCCCTTTGAGTTTACACCATGCTTAACAGCCTCATTAAGTCTTTCACTTTCGAAAAGGGATAGAACTTTATCTAAATACTTGCGATAAATTCTCACAACTGTAGCTACATATTCCGGGCTTTTCATTCTACCTTCAATTTTTAGAGATTTTACTCCTGAACGGACTATATCTTCTAAATTGTGAACGGTGCACATATCTTTAGGACTTAGAATGTATCGGGAGTTGTTGTTTAAAACAGTTTTATACTCATCATTAACAAGTGAATATGGCAAGCGGCACGGTTGAGCGCATTTCCCACGATTACCGCTTCTACCGCCAATAATGCTGCTCATAAGACATTGCCCGGAATAACACACACACATAGCACCATGGATAAAAACTTCAATTTCAGTTTTTGTATTTTGAGTTATGTGACATATTTCCTCCAAAGAAAGTTCTCTGGCTGTTATAACCCTGCTAAACCCAAGCTTTGATAGCATTTGTACCCCTTCAAGATTGTAAATAGTCATTTGGGTACTTGCATGAAGTTCAAGATCCGGAAAACTTTTTCTAAGCAGCCGAGCAAAACCCAAATCCTGTACAATAACAGCGTCAATCCCCATAAGATATGCTCCATTGATGAATTCAACGGCTTTTGGAAGCTCCCTGTCTGTGATAAGGGTATTCATTGTCAAATATACATTGACATCCCGGATATGTGCATATTCGATAGCCTTTTTTAGATTATCCGAATCAAAATTTCCTGCAAACTGCCTAGCATTATGAAGCTTTCCGCCAAGATAAACTGCATCTGCTCCGTTTTCCACAGCTGCAACAAAGGCATTCCAATCACCGGCAGGTGCAAGAAGCTCTATTTTATGCTTCATTAAAAAGTCTCCTTTAAAAGTCAAGTATCACACTACTTAAATGCCTCCGCTATTATAACACTACACTGGTACTTTTGCCAAAAGTACTTCGGTAAAGTTCAAAGGAAGGTACATTATTTTATGAACATCATCTCTAATGCTGCAATACAGCATCAGCGAGCCTCGTATAAATAGCTGTATTAGAGATGATGTTTATTTAATAGAGGCAATGACCCTCGAATAGTAACTACATAAAGAGCAACTGGTTTAACCAGTTGCTCTTTATATGTGAAACTATAAAAATCGAAATAACTCTTTACTTATTACGTTTATTATCCTTGTATTCCTTCATCATACGCCCTTCACCAGCATTTTCACCAATTTGGTCGTTATAAAAGTAAGGATCCTGACTACCCTTTTTTTTCTTAGAGTCACCTTTGTTTTTCTTCAATGCTCTTTCCTCCAATTTACAATTTTACTTAAAACAACAAAATCCTTTTTTACCTATCCTCTTAATGCAAAAGGTTTATATTATTTTCTAAGTTCAATTTGAATAAATTGCTCATAATTATGGCTATCCAACCTTCCACAAAAAGTCTACTGCAAGCTGTGCATGCATAATTTGCAGTAGAAAGTCGCAAAGTGACTTTCCGGGAGGTAACAATATTATTGTTTGCAAAATACTATAAAATATGATTGTACACAAAAAATCAAAAAAATTCACATATATTCTTACCAAAAAGGCTTGTCGTAAGCCTATGACCATGCTACCCTTGCGAAACCTTTTTTCTATAACTTTCCCCTTCCCAATTTCTTATAAATTTTATTGAACTTTCGTTCATCGGTTTCACACTTAAATTGTTAGTACATATACCATTTATAACGTATAAATAAGCAGTCAATGTTTCCTCTATGGTAAGAGCCTCATTAAAGCCAGTAGAATATATTAATTCATTATTCTTGGAGTCAATATATAATTTAGCGTTTTTATCTCCAAAAGAAATGCTGTCGTTCAAATAAACCAGTTGATCTGGATAAAGTGCATACTGTTCAAAAAAGTCCTTATCAATTTTGTTTGCCTTAATAAATTCCTGTACAAATAAGGTCTCGCTTCTAAACTTGTTATCACCAATCTCTTCCAGAACTATTTCGGGATACTGCTCTTTTATATTAAGATGATCTTTTATGTATAAATTCGCTTTATTATGAAGTTCAACAGCACACTCTGCCTTATTGGCACTCACAATAAGTCCATGATTTTCCATTAATATTACCGATGGAAATCTTCCAGTTGTTTTTTTATACTCTGTGATTTTATTTTTTATACTCATTGTTGAATAAAAACCTGGATTAACTTCAGGAATCCATATATAGTCAAAATCATTAGGTTTAAAAATTTTATCTGCAAGTTCTTTGCCTTCTTTACTACAACAGACAATATTTGCATAAACCGAGTGACTATGAATTACATACTTTTTGAGAAATGAGTGAAATCCTACTTCAACCGAAGGTCTTAATTTTTTCACACCTTCTAATTCAACTGTATTGGCTTTTACAAACTCTCCAATCTCTTTTTCATAATCTTTGTCGAGCTTTAGGTCTACACTATTGTAGTAATCTAATAATTTATTATATCGCACTACTACATAACCTTCCCTAGAAGTTACCTGATTAATTTTAAATCCTGAAGCTTTTATTGCCATCAATTCATCATTAAGCTTAGCAGATGTATTACCTCCACCTCCCTGCACCAGATCCGGTGAGTTACCAGTGTGTTTTGAAATATATTCAAGCCCAGTTAGTTCTTTTTCAAACATTTATTTTTCACCTCAATTTATTATTTTTATATCCTTTTATTCTCGCTGCATTAAAAAATATGAATAAACCTGATAAGAATCACTTTTGAAGCATTGCCTAAAGTTCCTTTTTAGGTACATTTCATGTATTGCATTAATGGATTTTTCGCTCTAGTGTTAGTAAGGAATTAAAAGCAATAGGCTTTATATTCGTTTTTTCATAACAAATCAACATCATCCAGAATCAACACCCAGTCATTGTTCCTGCCGCTTGTTGGCGGAACAAATTCCTTTACGCCTGAGTTTATAAACTGCCCTATAGTTGTATGCGCTCCTGTTCTTGGATTAAACCAAGTACCTCTTACCTTTTCACCGGAAATTCTGCCCATATTTACCTTGATTTTCAAACCACAAGGGCTATATATAAAGGCATAACCAGCACCACGTGTCGCTGTTTGATAATTGGCTTCAGGGTGGTTTTCTGCAATAAGATCTTGGTCAGGCACTCTCTCAATAAATGGTCTTGACTCTGTGAGTTTGCGCAAATACTGCATCTGGGTCGCTCCTGGACGGCTTAATGCATCTTCCCACCGCATAATAAAATACTCTGTAGGCTCAGTGCACATTGACCAAACTGAATGATGCCCATAGGTATGTCCGAATGCTCCCGAAAAAACAGACCAGTAGGCTGCCTGACGGACATCAAAATCATCAAAGTAGCCGTTTTCAGGTTTAAATTTTATCGGATGATCCTCATATCTTGGTTCACCATCTAAAGTTGGTTTTATTGGTAGTTTTTCATAATCTTCTTTTATAAACTTATAATTATCTAGATTAGTCCTTCCATGACCACTTTGAATCATATTAAAATCCAGCCAATCCTCTTCATGCACATGTAAAGAAGAAGACTTGTACCCATTAGGATGAAATGTCATCAAATGTGTGTCGTTATCTACTTCTTTAATTCCCCTTGCCATTTCGTTTACAACATCAAAATGGCGCCTTGTCGCAAGCACCCGGTCTCCTCCCATGACCCAAATAATATTATTATGATTTTTAAACCGGGTTCCAATCCATTTTCCATAAGAATAAGAGTTCTCCTTGTTAAAAATCTCAGGACCCTTCCCCCACAATTTGTTTATTTTGTCTCCCCAAGTTGGTAACAAAGCTATGTACAATCCTAGCTCATAGGCTTTTTCGATTATATAATCAACATGATCCCAATAGCTATAATCTCCTGATATATCAGGCATAGTGGGGTCATATTCTCCACAGTCATTTTTAAGCAGGGGGACTCTGCCATATGCATTACAAGAGCTTAGTCCATCAAATTCTGCAAGTGCTACTGCCTGTATTACATTGAACTTCTTTTCCGACCTGTCACCAAGATAAAGCTCTGCTTCCTCTTTGTTAAGCTTATGAAACAATTCCCAAGCTGTATCGCCAAGCCAAAAGAATGGTTTCCCATCCTCACACACAAGAAACCGCTTATTGTCACTTATCTTCAACCTTTGCACTTTTTTTTATAATCCTCCAACTTTATAATAAAATAATTTCTTCGATAATACCTGTTATTATTTTACACCTAGAAAATAATAGCGTCAACACTAATTCCGGCTCACTGTTAAGAGATATGAGGTGTCATTGTTACTTCTCAGAGGCACATTGTTTTATAAATAACATCTCTGCTACTGCTAGTTATATCGAACCACAGAACAGCTAATATATCACTTAAATAATGAATTCTGTTCCCTATACTCCAGAGGTGTCATACCTGTCAGCTTTCGAAACATCGTAAAAAAGTAGGAATAATTTTCAAACCCACACTCAAGTGCAATCTTCTTAACTGTCCTATCTGTTTCAAGAAGTAGCTTTTTAGAGGTGTCTATCTTACATTTGTTCATGTACGCTATTGGAGAGTCGCCCACAATATCCTTGAATATTTTACACAGGAAATTGGGGCTAAGCTCAGAAATGCTCCCAAGTTCTATTAGACTTATCTGTCTTTGGATATTATCGTCAATATATTTTTTGGCAGTCATTACTTTTGGATAATTAATTCTGACAGACCGACGAGTGTTAATAGATTTATTCCTGGAATATTCGTTGTACGCAAGTAATAGTATTTGTTGCAGATATGTTTTCATAACAAACTGCTCTTTTCTTGCAGACTTAACAAAAGAATTATAAATACCTTGAAATAGCTCTTCATATTTTTCAATCCGAGATGCGTCAAAAAAGTCCGGAAAATTAAAACCAAAATATTCGATTTCTTCCATTGATGGTTGCATGTACTTGCCTGCGCTTTCCTTTGTGTACTCCACCTCCCCCGGTAGTAAGTTTTCGTCAAACTTCATATCAAAAACCACCCGATAGCAATGGTAAGGTGACACACCACGAACTACCATGCCAGGTCTACGAAAAAAAATACGACCTCTATTAGCAGGTACACTTGTGCCCTCGGTATCAATAAAACCTTCTCCCCTGAGAATCAATTCAATTTCATACCATCTGACAACCCTTCGCCCATAGTCTGTACCAGGTTTTGGGCAGTTCTTATCGTTTATATACCCGCACAGCATTACATAGGGGTTAACTTTATTAGTATCATTATGCATAAAATATCTCCAAATGTGTTTTTTATAGAACCCGCTTAACACCTTAATCTTACTATAAGAAATTTTACCAATCTTTTCATTATGAATAAATATACCATTTACATATTATGATTGCTCCCCAGTAAGTCACAAAGCGACTTTTTTCTTAAAGGCTTGCCTGCAGAAAATTGCAGCTTCGATGCAATCTGGTGCAATCAGTATAATTAACAAACTTTCTAAAATCTGATGGTGCTCAAAAACATTTAAATCTCTCCAGTAAGTCACAAAGTGAATTTCCGGGATAAAGTCATTTTATCACTTTTGAGTAATATTGTGAAGTAATAAATATTTTCCTTAATTTAACTCATACACAGATTATGTTATTATGAATTAAGTACTCAAATATGTTACGAGGCTAAAGATTACTACCACATGCTATTATTGAAAGGGGAAACAAACATGAAGGCAATGACAGGGTATGAAAGAATGAGTAATATTCTAAAGCGCAAACCTGTAGATAGAATAGGATTATATGAACATTTTTGGGGAGATACAAGAAAATACTGGCAAGGTCAGGGGCACATAAAACCCAATGAAGACCTTGCAGATCATTTTAATTTTGATATGACAAAATGTGGTTGTATAAACATGATGGCAGACATTGATTTTGTACCTGAGGTATTGGAGGAAACTGAAGAAACAATAGTCAGAAGGGATGGGAATGGAGCTGTACTTAGAAAACACAAATTACATAACACTACACCTGAGCACATAGATTTCCTAGTAAAAAGTAGAAAAGAGTGGGAAGAATATATTAAACCAAAACTCAAACCCGAAACCCGCCGGATTGATTATGAAAAATACCGTGAGATGAAAAAGCATGCTAAAGATAAAAACATTTTCTTTGCCTGGGCAGGAACAAATGTATTCGAGCTCATGCACCCTGTATGCGGTCATGAATATATGCTTATGGGTATGGCATTAGATCCGGATTGGATTATAGACATGGTATCAACTTACAGTAATCTGCTTGTTGAGCTACAGGAGATACTGTTTTCACAAGAGGGGTATCCTGACGGAATATGGTACTATGAAGATATGGGATTTAAGAATAAACCTTTCTTCTCCCCTGCAATGTATAAGGAAATTATTCAGCCGGGGCATAAGCTTACGATTGACTTTGCCCACAGCCATAATCTTCCTGTCATAATGCATTCATGCGGGATGGTCGAGTCTCTTCTGCCGGGAATGTTAGAAGCCGGCATTGACTGCCTGCAGGTAATTGAAGTTAAGGCAGGAATGGATTTATTGAAGCTATACAGGCAATACGGCGATGTTTTATCATTTATGGGCGGTATTGATGTAAGGGTTCTTTACACAAATAACAAAGAACTGATAGACAAGGAACTTGAAGCAAAAATTCCCATAGTTATGAAAAATTATGGTTATGCACTGCATAGTGACCACTCTATACCAAATACCGTTGAATACGAAACCTACAGGTATTTTGTTGACAGAGGATTGGAGCTCGGGACGTATAGATGATATTTCAATTCTTACTTGTATGATCTATGGAAAATAGTTTTTGAGACATTCCAGACATCAACCATATTGTGACAGGTTGGATTGCGAAGCCGAGCGTGATTATGGAAGCAGACAAGCCAGTTATGCTCGGAAGAATGCCCTAAAGCTGAAAACAAAGAACAAAAAAGACTTTGCTACCATGCCCGGCGTAGGTATAGTAACCAAGTCTTTTTGTTTGTGATGACTTATCTGAATAAAACTACGCCTTCCAGAAGTCAGCATATGAATCTTCACTTCCAAAAAACTAATTCATAGTTAAGCACACATCAACTCAAATACCCAAACAACTGAAACAGATGTTCAATTATGTGTTTCTAAGTGTAGCGCCTAAAAACTATGAAAAAACTACCCCATTTCCGATTCCAAAGGGCAATAATTCATATTTTTCAGTATATCTGTCAAAATCAATGAACGCCCATGGTGAAATAAAGTCTGTTTCCATGATATCCGCTATCCTATTTGGTCCCATAACATTAAACAATGTAGTTGTTGCTCTGACCTTTATTGTGTTGCTGCCTTTCCTCAAACATTTTGAAACTTCAAAGATGTATGGGTTCCAGTATTTAACACCAACTTCAGTATCATTTATAAACAATTTTATTGAAGCAGCATTTACATTGTTTATTTTCAAGTATGTTTTTTGTTCTTCGGAACCTGAGTATTCCATGATTGTAGTATATTCAACCGAACCTGCATAAAAAGGATATCCTGATTCTGTTACATTAAGTGAGTTTAAAGTAATTCTTTTACTCGTTAAAGCAAATTGACAATCATCAAAATTCATTATCTGAAAATCACCTAGAATATATACTGATTCCACTTCAGTCGCCTTGTGGTTTTTAAAGTCCTTAACCCTGCTATGACAGTTCGGACTTGTAATATTGTTTTCTTTACGCCCACAAAGTACCAGTGTGTTAATTCCTTTTTTAACAAAGCCGGTGATGGGAACTCTTGTAAAATTAATATCCTTCCAGCTTTTTGAAGGATTGAATGCACCAAGCTCTCCTGGTTGCTTAAGTGGTTTTACTTTATGCCCATTGATAGAAATTGATTCAAGGTTTTCAGCAACTTCAATAGCTGCAAAAAGCTCTCCGGTCAATTCATCCAAAGCTTCGAATTTGTATTCAACTCTAAAAGGTGTTCCCTCGGGTGCTTTATAAAAATAATTGTGCCATGCTTTTGCAACGGGTTCATTATCAAGCACTTTTTTTCCATCCAAATAAAGGGTTATATCACCTAGTGGCAAAACATTTTCCTCGCAAATAGAAACCTTCCAATCATTAAGAATGACTGCTTTATCCAGAGCTACTGATACATCAAATCTTTTACAGGGTGGATTTACATTTGCACAATCGCTGAATGAAACTCCACTATCCAGCACTGCCGGTAACTCATCATAACTCCCAAATTTTTTGTCATTCAAAAGCAGAAGGCTGCCCGACGGGAAAAACTTTACACTAAGCACTGCATTACCATTGTCGTAAATTGCAGGACATTTATATGTTTTACCCGAAGCAAGATCCATAACAACAAGTTTATCTGCATTTGGGATACGGATGGTGGCGTGTACTTCTCGTTTTTCATCAGTGTTTGCCAGAAAAATTAAATCGCCATTATCAGTGGTGCGCATATGACATAAAATTTTGTCCGCATCTTTTCCGGTGAATTTGTCAATGACACTCACCCTTTGATCATATCGTTTATCCAAAATATTTACTGCTTCCTTAACGGTTTTTGCCTTCAATACTCCCTCAGGTAATTCTATATTTTCTAAGCTGCCATCCACTCTGTCCGGGAAAGTCTGAACAAAAATAACATTTTGGGGACCTGCCTGCTTAGTAAATTCATCAATTAATTCCAATGTATTCTTTTTTAAAGTACAGCAGGGTGGCACAACAACGGTAGAATAACTGCAAGCTCCAATTATAAGTTTCCCGTTTTCTACCTTTGCATTTGTTTCCATTATTATTTCATCACCATAGTGAAAATCCAGTTTGTTAGCCAAAAGCGTTTTTGAAAGCTCTTCAAATGACTTATTATATTTATTATTCTTGATCATTAGATTATTTTCCCTCTGCAAGGGCGAGTATTCGCACCATGCGCTTCCAATAGGATGCAAAATGAGAATATCAACATTACGCTTCCCTTGAGAAACTGCATAGCTTAACCTTCCGAGGTAGTCAGAAAACTTTCTTTCGTCCTCCCACCAAGGTTGCTGATAAAAAAGGTTTGCTGGGAAATCACGTTTACGCTCACCTCTCATGGAATAAAGACTCAAATGATGATTAACAAAGCTTATTCCCAGTGCAGCCTGCCAATCGGCTATCCACTTTCTATGATAAAAGCTTACATGTTGACCGACACAACCAAATACTTCACAAAAAGCTCGTTCTTTTTCCAGCTGATCAACAACTGAAGTAAGCTGCTTGACCGTAACTACCTGTTCAAGGTGGCGTCCAAGCTTATCTATACCTGGCCAGTGCATAAACTCATAATGGGGCATAGCAGATCCTATCCACTGTGTCTGGTAAACTAGGTTATCCTCTGCCATAAAGTGTCCGGTCATTATTAGATTGTTCTTTTCACACCAATCATAATATGGTTTTGTAAAACTCTCTATAAACAGTCTTGTCGCGCTGTCATAAAAGTCATATCTTATCTTTTTATAATCACCTATATCTAAAAACAGTTCTTCGAGGTTTTCTTCCAATCTATACCCTTTAAGCTTGTAAAAGTATGCGGGCAGGTATTCAGACCATGGAATAACTGGAACTTTATAGCGGCTCTTCATTAGATAGCAAGGCTCATCGGTAAACATTCCGGGGATTTCTTTCCCAAAAAACTCTCCACAAGACTTCTTATACCTCTCATGTGTACATTCTATGAATGCCTTTACAGCTTCAGGATTCATCAAATCTACATAAGATGCACCATTAAACCACACCTCACCAAGTGGAGAAATTCGCTTACATATAAAATATTGTTCCCCGCCATGTTCCACTTTGCGAAGCACCGTATCATCCTCTGTAATTTGCGGCTCTTCTAATAGTACGAGGGCTCGACTTCTGAACGCTTCGTCCATTTCAGGCACTTCGCCGCCTGCAAAACCTGATGGCCATTTATCCTCATCGTACAGCCACGCATAGGTACCTGTTTTCCCAGCTTCTATAGCACATGTACGGATCATCTCCATCCATTCTTCGGACAGGTAACCTGTTACAAGTCCGACACGGGAATGCATAAAATAACTTCCCCAGCCTTTTTCAGACATTTCATTTATCTGTCTTTTCAGTTCCCCACTATCAAATTTATCATTCCAGCTCCAAAAAGGCGCAGGACGATATAATGCTGGAGGATTTAAAAATTTTTCTTTTTCCATTATTGATTTCGCCTCCTCATAGATTCTATATAGTTTTAATAAATATTATAGCTGATGCTTTCCTGGGATAAGGCTAACCTTATCGGTATCAACTCCAAACCCAGCATAAACCTCCCTAGCTTGTTCATAGTCCCTCTCTATTGCCTCCGGTCATACCTATACATATATTTCAACCCTTTTACCTTTAATAGTCTATACAGGATACGCCATAGTTGTCATTAGTGCCATTTCAGATTGGCTTGTATCCATTCTGCTATATTATACATAGCATCCCTGTCATTTTTGACTACTATTGCGTATAGAATTCCTACCGGATTGCTTTCCGGAATTTGCCATAAGCATCTTCCCATTCTTCAGTTTCGGATGGTAGATATTCGCCCGGCACAAAAGATCTTGCGATTAGCTTTCTTGCCTCATTAATATCTGATAATTCGCCTAATGCTATAAGCTGACAAATCAGGTTACCAGCTGCAGTAGCTTCAACTGGTCCTGTAACAACAGGTCGTCCTAATGCATTGGCAGTAAATCTGTTAAGAAGTAAATTCTTGCAGCCTCCGCCTACTATGTGAAGTACAGGTATTTTATATCCTAATATATCCTCCAGCCCTTCCATTGTCATCCTGTATTTATAAGCGAGACTTTCCATAATACACCTGACAATTTCACCTTTTCCTTCCGGAATCGGCTGTCCTGTTTTTTCACAATATTGTATTATCTTTTCAGGCATATTTCCAGGGCTATAAAATAAATCATCATCTGGATCAATAAAGCATTTAAATGGTTCACATAATTCAGCCATTGACTCAAGTTCATCAAAAGAGAGCTTTTCCCCGGTTTTGTCCCAAGTTCTTTTGCATTCTTGAAAAATCCACAGACCCATTATGTTTTTCAGCAGTCTTATCGTATTTCCGAACCCACCTTCATTAGTATATTCTAGCCTAAAGGATTTTTCATTTATTAATGGAGCCGAAACTTCCGTTCCGAGTAATGACCACGTTCCACTACTAAGATAAGCATATTTTCCATTAATGGATGGTACCGCCATAACTGCACTTGCGGTATCATGTTCTGCAACTGAGACAACAGGTATCTCATTAATTACCAATTCCTCACATAAGAGTTTGCTTATTGTTCCCATGATCTGACCTGGTTGCATAATGTCCGTTAAAATATCAAAAGGTAGTCCTATTTTTCCAAGAAGCTCTTCATCCCAGCTACCACTTTTTGCATTTAGCATCTGAGATGTACTGGCAATCGAATACTCTGTTTTTTTAATACCAGTAAGAAAATAGTTCAATAGATCCGGCATAAAAAGTAATGTCCTTGCTTCATCGAGAATATGCGCATTCCCTAACTTCAAGGCTAAAAGCTGATAAATTGTATTAAATTTAGTGAACTGAATTCCTGTGCATTTGTAAATTTCTTCTTTAGTAACAAGTTTAAAAGCTTCCTGTAACATATTAGAAGTCCTGTCATCCCTGTAGTGAACAGGATTTCCCAGTAGCTCACCCTTTGAGCCAAGTAAGCCAAAATCAACACCCCAGGTATCAGTTCCGATTGAAGCTATTTCTATATTTTCACCATGCCTTAACTTAAGAATACCCTGTTTCATATCATAAAATAATCTTAAGACATCCCAATATAGTGTACCATTAACCATCACAGGATCATTTGAAAATCTGTGTACCTCACAAAGCTTCAATCTGTTTCCATCATATTTTCCAAGTATAGCCCTACCGCTGCTAGCTCCATAGTCAAAAGCCAGTAGATTAAGCATAAAACAACCTCCTAGAAACAATAACATATCTTATACTATTATCTAATTACTACAAAGAAACATCTTAACTAACCATTTAAAAAGTTACTGTTCAGCCCCCTACGCATTGAGATATAACTTTCGCAATAGCGGAAACTGCGCTTCATTTGCAAGAGCTGTAACTTTAAAAAACCAGCACTTAAAAAATGTTTGCGATATTTCTAATAACTGCATGAATGCCGACGAATCAATATTTGACTAGCAATAGTAAA
The DNA here is from genome assembly GCA_964411505.1 of uncultured Clostridiaceae bacterium. Taxonomy (GTDB): domain Bacteria; phylum Bacillota; class Clostridia; order CAYPLH01; family DUMO01; genus CAYPLH01. The sequence continues at coordinate 78,705 of CAYPLH010000010.1, forward strand.
ATTTGTGTTGGTTCTCATTTTTCATACACTTTCCAATGCCAAACTTTACCAGTCGTTATTCTTTTTTAGTCCTATATCCTTATAAACTTTAATTCGCTTATTTATATCAGGATACCTTCTTACAGTATCTTCGGAAAACATAGCTGACGCCTTTTCCCTTGTTCCCGCTTTCTCATGACCAATTAGAGCCCATGTTGAATCCCAGAGGTTATCAAACTCACTGCTTCTCATTTTAGTGCACACAAAGGGTTGTCTGGGGGAATTTATGTCTTCTCCGCTTATTTGGAAGAAATTGTACTTGTGGCAAAGGGATTTAACTCTTCGCAACTGCAAAAGGGTGTTTCTTGAGGGCATATAGGTAACTGCATTAAAGCTAAGCTCTTTTAGCACCTCAAAAAGCAGTTCTATATAATCATCTTCAAACTTTTGTGCCTTTTTATCCCCGGTTACCGAGTTTTCTACATCACCAAGATATGCATACGCCAAAACAGCCCCTGTTTCGCTGCCCAGTGAAACAACAGCTTCCACATCAGGACATTCTTTATCAGCATTTACATAGAATTTTGAAACAAATTCACCTTTTAATGCACCCAAAAGGTCATATTCATAAAACTCATTATTTTTGTCTTCGAGGTATTTTCTATTGGATGATGTAATTTTTATATGTAATTTGTTCTCTAAAAAATCAATAACCGGATGCCCCTTTGGAAACCTTTCAACTATCTTACCAGCTAGCGCAAATAACAAATGCCGCTCTGTAATGCTTCCACCTTCACAGGATTTTGATAATGGAATAACATCTTCATCAAAATCAAGATTCATATCAAATTGTCTGATTACTTCATTTATCTTATTCATCATTTTTTTATTGCGCAAATTTCTTTCTATTCTTAAAGGCTCAAAAAACTTATCTACTCTATCTATCTGAGTATGAGGAATTCCGTGGAGAGCGACATATGCAATTGACGGCTGATCAGGATTATTTATAAATTTCCCTTTAAGCTGGGTTTTTGAAAAATCCGCCCTGCACTCTATCCCTATAGTAGATGCAATTCCAATTATGTTAGCAGCCTCTATAAATTCACGTGCACCTGCCATTGAGTCATGATCCATTATGCCTGCAGTTTTAAGCCCAGAATTATATGCTATCCACACAGCTTTTGATGGAGAATATGGAGAAAAGGAGTAGAAGGTATGTATATGATTGTTTATGTCTCCTCTTTTCACAAACTCTTGATTGTTTTCATCGGCATCAAAAAAATTAGCTCTTTCTTCTATTCCTCCATCCTTCACAAGTTCCTGATAGTCTTTCTTCGCAATACACTCTTTGAGTTTCCTAAGGTAATTAAGTCGGACACTCACCTTTTCATTATTCAATCCCTGAATGTATTCAACACACTTTTTATCCATATAACCTCCAAAGTACCCTATTTACCAACCTGCCAGCCAACAACTAACGACTAACATTAGCTCACCTGCTCATCTAACTTTTTTCAAGCATTTTACTTGCAGCTTTATAGTCAATAATTAATGCTTACATCCTGAACCACTGATTACTAACGACCAAATGACTGACAACTTACGATGGGTACACATAGTTTACCTCATTTCTTGGCCACCAGTTACATTTATAGCCTGTCCAGTCATATAGCTTGACTGATCAGAAGCTAAAAATACCATAGCATTAGCAATATCCTCATATTGACAACTTCTTTTTAATGGAACTTGATTTAAGTACTTTTGCCTGACTTCTGCCTCGGTTATCCCCTGATTTTTTGCATACTGACCAAATAAGCTATTTACCCAAAGAGGTGAATCAAGAAGATTTCCCGGACATATGGCATTAACACGTATATTAAATTCAGCAAGCTCCAATGCTAGGCTCTGTGTAAGACCAATACCACCAAACTTTGAGGACGCATAAGCTGAATTTTTATATGATCCTTTTTTACCTGATTTACTGTTTATCTGAATAATACACCCTGATTTATTTGGAATCATGACTTTTGCAGCAGCTTTTGCACATATAAAATATCCAAGTAAATTTACTTCTAATACCCTTTTCCATTCCTCCACAGAAAATACTGTCAAAGGTTTTGCAATAAGAATACCGGCATTTGATACGAGTAGATCCAGCTTGCCAAATTTGCCAACAGCAGTATCCACCATATTCTGAACCTGCTCTTCATTGCATACATCAACTTTAACCGCAACGCCATTTACAAGGCTACCAGCCACCCTTTTTGCAGCATCATAATTAATATCAGCCACCATTACACTGCAGCCTTCCATATTCAGCCTCTTTGCCAAAGCTTCACCAAGACCTTGACCACCACCTGTTATTATAGCTACTTTATCTTTTAAAACTCCTATATGCATACTTTTTCCTCCTGTTAAATTAAGCAAATCTCATACTACGATTATAACCTAGAAAGTCACAAAGTGACCTTTTGCTGCAATGCATCCATGCATTGCTTGGAAAAACCTAGGGTTCATGGTCACAAAGTAAGCAACGCTTTTACTACCAGTTTTCCTTTAAAAGGCTGGTTAATTATATTACTTCTACATTGTTGTTTTTAGCTTGTTCCACAATCTCGTCAGGAAGCTTACTCTCACATACCCAGATGTCAATATTCTTAAGAGTGGTGTATGTGAAAGCCAGATTTTTATTAATTTTACTTGAGTCCATTAGCATTATTATCTTATGTGCACGTTCAATGACTTTTCGTTTTAGTTCACATTCATATAAGTTAGCAACAGTAAAGCCACTTTCTAGCGAAAAGCCTGACGCAGACATAAAAGCGAGGTCGATATTGATTGTATCAATCAATGAAACAGCACTTGGTCCTGACATTGATAGTGTGTTTCTATTCACAAGTCCACCAACAGTAATAACCGATATACTTGATTTTTTAATAAGCTCCAGTGAAGTATTTGCTCCACTTGTGAAAATCGAAAATCTCTCATCTGGAAGAATTTTTGCAAGGCACATAATAGTACTTCCGGCGTCAAAATACATAGATCTTCCAGCCTCAACAAGTGAAACGGCTTTTTCTGCTATTTTGAGCTTAGCATCAACATTTTTTGAAGACCTTCTGGAAAACTCATCCTCTTCACCGGTAATTTCCAGAACCTTTTTTGAACTGACAGCACCACCATAAGTCCTTACCAGATGTCCTGAATTTTCAAGACTTATAAGATCTCTTCTAAGTGTCATTGCAGAGACTTCCGGAAACAATTCCACAAGCTGCTGAAGCTGAACTTCGCCCTTTTGTTCAAGTAATAGAATAATTTTCTGCTGTCTATTATTAATCAAAAATCACTCTCCAATCACTTTTGTGTTAAGCGCACATCCTCTGTTCTTTACTCCACCTTTTATACTCCCATCCTATTACGCCTTAACATCTCACCTGTAGTGAAATTAGCAATAGGTTTATGCCCTTTAAGTGGCAAAATTTTCTCATTGATTGCGTCCACAATCCATTCAGGTTGTGGAAAGAAATAATTTTCAAGTTCATGAGCCGGTGTTATCCAATTTCGTGCCCCCACTACAACAGGCGGGGCATCAAGATAATCAAAAGCAAGCTCACTTATTGTCTGAGCCATATCCTTAAGATGCGAACCCCGCTCACAGGCATCGCTTGTTAGTAAAATCCTACCGGTTTTCTTAACTGATTCTATAACAATATCATAGTTAAAAGGTACTATAGAACGAGCATCAATGATTTCTGCTAAAAGCCCATATTTTTTCTCAAGTATTTGTGCAGCTTCCAAAGCCCTGTATAATGTAGCTCCTATAGTTAAAATTGTGATATCCGAGCCCTGCTGTTTGATATCTGGTTCACCTATGGGAATTTCATAGTAACCTTCTGGCACACCTTCTTCATGGAATAATTCTCCTATATCATAAATTCTCTGACTTTCAAAGAACAAAACTGGATCAGAACCCATAAGTGCACTATTCATTAATCCCTTTGCATCATAAGGAGTTACTGGAAAAACAACCTTTAGTCCAGGTATATGAGCAGCAAGAGATGTCCAATCCTGTGAGTGCTGTGCTCCATATTTAGAGCCTACTGAAACTCTTAAAACCACCGGCATTTTAAGCAACCCTGCGCTCATAGCCTGCCATTTTGAGAGCTGATTAAAAATCTCATCTCCCGCTCGACCAAGAAAATCGCAATACATAAGCTCTGCTATAACTCTACCACCGCATAAGCCATAGCCTACTGCTGATCCAACTATTGCCCCTTCTGAAATGGGAGTGTTAAAAAGTCTATGATATGGAAGAGCTTCTGTTAAGCCTCTATAAACTGCAAAAGCCCCACCCCAGTCTCGATTTTCCTCACCAAAAGCAACAAGGGTAGGATCGGTATAAAATTTATCCAAAATAGCTTCAAAAATTGCATCTCTTAGCTGGAGTACACGGTTTTTTGATACCGGCTTACCATCAATAACTCCTACTCGTTCCTTTTTCTTTATTTGCAGCAGTCTAGGATTTTCTTCTTTTGAAATTATTACTTCGCATGGTCGGTCTTCCATTTTTTCAATCTTCAAATTAGAAAACATAAGCTTTTCTATTTCATCAGGATTTTTGTTAATATCCATTCGAGGAGAGATTGAATCGTCAGTGGCAAGTTTGCAAATTCCAGTTATAAGCTCCTTTGCATCTTCCAGCATTTTAACAAATTCATGGTCGTGCGCTACACCAGCATTCACCAAATCTTTTCTGTATCTTATAAGCGGGTCATGCTCCTGCCATGCATCAACTTCTTCCTTTGAACGATAACTTGAAGCATCCGAAGGTGAATGACCAGAATACCTGTATGTAAGAGTATCCAGTAGAACCGGTCCTTTTTTTTCTAAAAGTATTTTTTTCTTTCTCTTTATTGCATCAATAACAGCCAGTGGATTGTAACCATCAACTCTTTCTGAATGCATCTGATCAACATTTACACCTGCACCAACTCTTGCAAGTATTTCATAGCCCATGGTTTCACCAGCAGTCTGCCCACCCATACCATACTGATTGTTGAAAAAGTTGAATATTATGGGAAGACCTCCGTTATAGTCACCTTCCCATAGCTTTTTATATTGATCCATTGATGCCATGCACAAAGCTTCCCAAACCGGACCACACCCTAAAGAGGCATCTCCTATATTGGCTATAACAATACCTTTTTTACGGTTCACCTTTTTATAAAGTGCTGCTCCAGTAGCTATATCTGCAGAACCTCCAACTATAGCATTATTAGGGTATATACCAAAAGGCAGAAAAAAAGCATGCATTGAACCGCCAAGCCCCATGTTGAACCCTGTTGATCTTGCAAATATTTCTGCAAGGGTGCCATAAATTAAGAAATCAATCGCAAGCTTTTTAATATCATTATTACTTTTCTGTCTGTTTTCTACTATCTTCAGTATTTTACCATCCAAATACTGCTCCATTATACACAAAAGCTTGCTATCGGGAATTTTCCGTATGGCTGAGAGACCCTTTGCAATAATCTCTCCATGGCTTCTATGAGAGCCAAAAATAAAATCATCCTCATCCAAAAGGTATGCCTGCCCCACCGCTGAGGCCTCCTGCCCTATAGAAAGGTGTGCAGGACCCGGATGATTATAGCTTATCCCATTATACTGACCTTGGGTCTTAATTGAATTGAGCATTGATTCAAATTCCCTGATAATAATCATATCTTGATAAATTCCGAGAAAATCATCTCTTGTAAAATTCTGCTTCTCGTCTTTAATGGATTTATCATACTGGTTCACAGGTATATCTTTGAATACTATTTTTCCCTTTGCCCTTACTACACTAGGATCTATGTATTGCGATTTTGGCATCTTTTTCTCCTCCGGTTCTTGAAGATATTAATATTTTTAATAATCTGTGTATAGCAATGAAACAATTAGCTTTATTTTGCTTGAAAACCTCAAAATAATTACCTCGTTCTGTTTCTACATACTTACCTTGTTATGATTGTTCCCCCAAAAGTAAGTTGAACACGCCTTCGCACACAATATATACTGCTGATTAAATCATTCGGACATTATATATTGTATGTGAAGTTCAACAATATGCTTTTTTGGTATTAATCATCTTATAACATAAATATGGCTTCACGTATTACTTCACAAACTGCGGGGTGCGGGAACACCAGCTGTTTAATGTCATCAATGCGAAGCTCTGTTTCAATCATAAATCCAGCTCCATATATAATCTCAGATGAATAGTTACCAATCATATGAACTCCGATCAATCTTTGATGCTTCTTCTCTACCAAGACCTTGCAAATTCCATCCCCGCCTTCGTTTTCAGCAAGAAATCTCCCGCTGTATCTCATGGAAACGCTTGCCTTTACATACTCAATCCCTTTTTTGCGTGCACTTTCTTCTGTTTCGCCTACTCCAGCCACTTCAGGGTTTGTGTAAATCACCGATGGTATTGCATTGTATCTGGCTATATCATTTTTGCCCAAAATGTTGTTTATGCAAACCTCTGCCTGTCGGTAAGCCACATGGGCAAGCATGAATTTGCCTGTTACATCTCCCGCAGCATAAATCCCCGGGATATTTGTCCTGCACCTTTCATCAATTCGTATTGACCTACCATCAGTATCAACACCAATTATATCAAGACCCAAATCATCTGTTACAGGCTTTCTGCCTATGCTAAGCAGAACCTTATCAGCTTCAACTGTAATTTTTTTGTCATCGGTTTCATATACGATATTGTCTTTTCCAATTTCAACAACTCTGCAATTTAACCTAAAATCTACACCCTTTTTGGCATAACTCTTCATTAATAAATCCGAAATTTCTCTATCTGTGCTACCTGCAATGTGATCAAGCATTTCTATTACAGTTACTTTACTTCCCACTGAATTGAAATAAGATGCCATCTCTAGTCCTATAACCCCGCCCCCTATTATCACCAGTGACTGAGGTATGTTTCTAATATCAAGAATTTCTCTATTTGTTAAAACAAAACCTTCCGAAAGACCTTCTAAAAGACCTGGTATAGGAGGAACAATAGGAGCTGAACCGGTAGCAATAATAACTTTTTCCCCAGTGTAAATTTCTTCACCAACACTTACAACAAACCCATCATCACTTTTCTCTTTTATGGTCGCAACACCTTCTACGACGGTCACACCATGCCTTTTCAGCTGCGCACGGATTCCTGCAGTTAATACTTTTACAGTTTTATTTTTTCTTTGCAAAACCTTCTTATGATTGTAAACTGTATTCTCATTAACCACCCCATATTTTTCACCATGTTTAGAATAATCTAAAATTTTGGCAGATTGTAGTAAGGTTTTAGACGGTATACAACCTTCGTTGAGACACACACCACCAATAAATCTCTTTTCGGCAAGCAAGACACTCAAACCTGCCTGTCCTGCTCGTTCAGCTGCAAGATATCCAGCTGGTCCTCCCCCAATTACAATTAAATCATATTTCATGAGAGATAATTCCTCCTTTACTCTGCTAACAAAATAGTAAAATTCTCTAGGTTCAATTTAAGTTCCTTAAGAAACCTTGCTGCAGCTGCGCCATCTAAAGCCCTGTGATCAAATGTGAGCGATAATCCCATTGCTGGATAATATTCATAAGAGTCACCTACTTCTCTTACCTTTTGCGTTATTGTGTTTACCCCTAGAATACCTGTCTGTGGAGGATTAAGAATCGGAGTAAAGGATTCTATATCAAGCGTACCAAGATTTGTAACAGTAAATGTTCCTCCTTTAAGCAAATCAGGATTAATAGTACCTTTTCTGCTCATTTCTATAAGTGATTTAACCTCATAAGAAATACTACTGAGTGATTTTAAATCAGCATCATATACAGTCGGTACCATAAGACCTCTTTCGGTATCAGTTGCTACCCCTAAATGTACATTAGTGTAGACACGAATCCTGTCATCAATATAATGAGCGTTTAGGTATTTATGCTTTACAAGCGTTCTCGAAACCGCATAAAGTATAATATCATTCAGTGTTATATTAGCTATGTCAGATATTTCTCTGTATTTTTTTATCTGTTCTCTATATTTAAGAATTGTGGTTGCATCAAAAGAACTATTTAATGTAAGTTGTGCAGAGTTCGAAAGAGATTCGTGCATGGTTCTTGCTATTACTTTTCTAATTCCAGATAGTTTAATATCTTCATATTCGGAAGATGATTTTAAAAGAGCAACTTCATCATTTGAACTGGTAGCGATTGCATCCACTGGCTTTTCAGACACTCGTGATAGTACACTGCTTTTTATATCACTTACCGTCAATCTACCACCTAGTCCTGTACCAGATTGTATACTAACCTGAGAGTTCATATAATCAACCCTTGCTGCAGGAGTTAAAACTATTCCATTCGCCTTAGCATTTAAAATATCTCTTTCAATTATTCTACCATCAGGTCCTGTTGGTGTAACCAATCTGTAATCAACACCACTTTTTTGAGCATAATTTTTTGCTCTAGGAGATATTTTTATATGTGTATCGCTATCCTCAATAAAGGACTTTTTGTTAACGCTGCTTTCAAAACCTTCAAAAGCAGGCTCTGATTTGTCATTTTGTAAAGAAGCATCATGTTCATCCACTTTTTGTTGACTGGATGTGTTTTCATGCGAAGAATCATATTTTTCTATACTCTCTCCTTCTTCACCTATTATACAAACGTTACTCAAAACAGGAACATCATCATCTTCTTCAAAAAATATTTCTAAAAGCACGCCATCTACTGCAGCTTCTTCTTCAAACGCGGCTTTATCTGTTTCATACGAAAAAAGCACATCGCCAGTTTTAACAATATCGCCCTTTTTCTTGTGCCACTTAGAAATAATGCAGCTTTCTACCGATTGACCCTGTCGAGGCATAATTACTGGAGTTGCCATTAACTCTTCCCCCCATGTTGTAAACGCATTTCATTATATTGTTAGTTTCTTTCATTTTCACGTCAAATTCTATCACCGTATTTCTTCGTTGTCAAACATTTTTTCTCTTATGCGATATTTTTTTAACTATTTTATCATTAACTTTTTTGTTATACAACTGATTAAACTTAGTTAAATTAAGCCTCTATTGCACTTTGTGCTGTATGAATACTAGCTATTGCCATACCAAATATAAAATGTTATAATGTTACACGGCTTGTTAATTCTTATATGTAAAGGTGTTGTCATTTATGAAAACTAAAGCAGTAAGATTATATGGTAAAATGGACTTAAGGTTGGAGGAATTTGAACTTCCACCACTTAAAGATGATGAAATCCTTGCAAGGATTGTTTCAGACAGTATTTGCATGTCATCATATAAAGCTTCTGTTCAAGGTGCTAATCACAAAAGAGTACCTAATGATGTTGATAAAAATCCTATTATAATAGGTCATGAGTTTTGTGGCGAAATAATAGAGGTTGGGGAAAAATGGAGAGATAAGTATACTAAGGGTAGTAAGTTTGCAATTCAACCAGCGATAAACGAAAAAAGCAATCCTTACGCCGCACCTGGCTACTCCTTCCAGTACATAGGCGGAAGTGCCACTTACATTATAATTCCCAATACTGTAATAGAGCATGGCTGTCTGCTTGACTATAAAGGCAAAGCTTTCTATCACGGTTCACTTGCTGAGCCTATGTCATGTATAGTAGGCGCATTCCACGCAAGCTATCATACAACCGCAGGAAGCTATGTACATGATATGGGCATAAAAAAAGGAGGCAATCTTGCTATATTAGCCGGTGCCGGTCCAATGGGGATTGGTGCAATTGATTATGCCGTTCATTGCGACAGAAGACCTGGGCTTATTGTTGTGACTGATATAGATGATGGTCGCCTCAATCGTGCTGCATCTATATATACACCTGAAGATGCCAAAAAGTATGGTGTTACTCTTAAATATGTCAACACTTCACAATATGAAAATGCTACCGAATATCTTATTTCACTGACTGGCGAAAAAGGTTATGACGATGTTTTTGTTTTTGCTCCTGTAAAACAGGTTGTTGAGCAGGCTGATACTATATTAGGACAAGATGGATGTTTGAACTTTTTTGCAGGTCCTACCAATCCCGAATTTTCTGCAAGCTTAAATTTTTATAATGTACACTATGGTTCTACTCATATTGTAGGAACTAGTGGTGGTAATACAGATGATATGCTGGAGTCTCTCCAATTAATGGAAAAAGGGATTATTGACCCCTCCTCTATGATAACGCATGTGGGTGGACTTAACAGCGTTATAGAAACAACTTTAAATCTTCCAAAAATACCTGGTGGAAAAAAGCTTATATACACAAACATTGATATGGAGCTTACAGCATTGACCGAATTCAAAGACAAAGGAAAGAACAATACACTGTTTAAAGAGCTTTCAAATATAGTAGAACGCAACAACGGTTTATGGTGTAAAGAAGCAGAGAAGTATCTATTAGCTAATGCAAAACCGATATAGTTTTGCAGTCTACAGGTAGCCAAAAAGATATAACTGTGCTATGTTTGCAAACATTATCAAAATGCAGCTTAGAGATGTATAAGAATTACCATTTACTTTTTTAAATTATCATTGACATTATGAATAGATTGTATTAGCATTTGTATTAATGAATATAATAAAACCCGGGGAGTTGGATTAACCGACTGAGAGGAAGCTGATATGACTTCGACCCGTTGAACCTGATCTGGGTAATTCCAGCGGAGGTAGCATATTTTCTATGGATTATTTTGCCCTTTATCAGGTTTGATAAAGGGTTTTTTATTTAGTGCATTAAACGGAGTCCATATATCTACTCCATATTACCTATTAAGAAAGGATTGTTATTCAATGAAAAATCAAAACACGAGAATGCTTACTGAAGCAGGACTAATGATCGCAATTGCACAAATTTTGAGTTATCTATCCATATTTGAAATGCCTGCAGGTGGTTCTGTTACACCAGGATCAATGATACCAATTATGATTTTTGCTATCAGGTGGGGGGCAAAAAAAGGCCTACTTACAGGTGCTGTTTATGGAATGCTTCAATTCATACTTGGTCCAAAGTGGTCATTTCATCCTGTATCAATAATTTTTGATTATCCAGTTGCATTTGCTTTTATTGGACTTGCTGGTTTGTTCAGAAGTTCAATCAAGGGTATAACCCTAGGAACAATTTTGGGGATATTAGGAAGGTTTTCATGCCATGTGCTTTCAGGCGTAGTTGTTTTTGCAAGCTCCGCTCCCGAAAGTCAGCATCCGCTGGTTTATTCAATCATATACAATGGAACATTCCTGTTGCCTGAGCTGGCAATATCATTGCTTATAATACTGCCACTTGTCCATAGCACCAAAATCAACCAAAAAATACAATAGCTCAATTAGGAAATAAAATGTACACATCTGATGGGCATACTATTTTATTTGGTTTCCATAGACACACATAAAGAGTTATTGCACAGCTAGCTAAAGAGATATAACTTTCGCAATGTTAGGAAACATTAGCAAAATGCAGCTTAGAGATGATTGCTCATTTAATATGTTTGAGCTACCTCTGAATAGTAACTTAAAAACAATTGGGAAATAATTTATTTTTTATATTACTTGCTTATTTTTAACATCTGTGATACAGTTATTTTGCTATTCTATATTTAGCAAGGGATTAAAAGGTTTTGAGCTATATACTCTTTAATTTTTTAGGAGCGATGAGTCAAGAATCAGTTTAATCCAATAAATTAAGGAGGTATATAGATATGGCTGATAAAACTTTAGTATGTAAGGATTGCCAAGCCGAGTTCGTTTTTACTGAAGGAGAACAAGAATTCTACAAAGAAAAAGGTTTCGAAAACGAACCCCAAAGATGTCCAGATTGCAGAAGAGCCAGGAAACAGCAGCGTAGATCAAACGACAGAGGCGGCAGAGGCTTTGGTGGCGGAAACAGATGGTAACTAAAAACAGTAATTAAGGGAGAGCATAGCTCTCCTTTTTTATTGTCTAGGAAAGTATACTTTCCTAGACAATGGGGATTGCAAAGGGGAAGCCCCTTTGCTGCTTTAAGGAGGGTGCTCAGGATGCGGAGCATCCGTCGAAGGGAACCATAAGGTTCCCTAGCGAAAAAAAGTGGCGAAGCCTCCTTTTTTATTGTTGTCTTTTCCAAATGGCTCGTCTATACCTTTCTTACAAAAATCATTCCAGTCTAAAAATCAAAACTAAAACACATAAAGGAAAGACCCTTTTAATTCTACTATATCGCTTAACGATATCGTCATACTGTTTTATTGATTTAAATATTTGCTTATCCTGTAGCTCAATTCTAATTTTGATATCAAAATACCGCTTGTCCTCCTTAAGGACAACACAATTATCTGACTTTAGAAAAAGACTTTCTAGGCAGCTGCTTAAAATATTTTCGTTATGCTGCTTTTGCACTAAATTCTTTGACAGTCTTGCCATATCACGTGCCTGGATCACAATATCCAAGCCAATATCTTCTTTGACAGTATAATCTCCTATTACTTCTACTAGATCATCTACATATTCATGCCTTTTTTTTAAATTAGCATCCATAGTGTAAAATAACTGATGCTTTTTTCTTCTTATACTTGACAAGGAAAAATAAGCATAAATAAATAATGATATGACGACAATAGCAACCACAAGTAAAAATAAATACATCATAACACCCGCTTTTCTTTATTTAAATTACTTTTTAATTTCTTTTGTAATTTTTCAATATAATTTTTCGGGAGTCTTTTCTCTATATGCTAACATTATATACTGACTATATTTGTAAGTAAAGAGTTTGTTGTAATATTTGTATGTTTATTATAAAAAGGTGAGTTGACAATGTAAATGCAACCATAGTGGTTGAAGATAGTTGCATTAAATC
>CAYPLH010000011.1:0-82451 GCA_964411505.1 uncultured Clostridiaceae bacterium
TAATTGAAGGTTATGGTCTTAGGTATGTTGAAGTAACCGTATCTAATTCAAATGAGGTTCAACAGGCAACCCAATCTATTGTCGGACAATGTGATGCCATTTATATCCCCACCGATAATATATTTGCCTCAGCAATGCCTTTGGTACATGGAGTAACATCCCAGTCCAAAACACCGGTGGTATGCGGTGAAGCAGGAATGGTCAGCGCAGGCGGCCTAGCTACATTAGGTATTAATTATTACAATCTAGGTTATCAGACAGGTCTTATGGCAATCAGGATTTTTGAAGAAGGAGCTGAGCCTGCAACTATGCCAATTGAATCACCGGATGATTTTGACTTTGCAATCAACGGGACTGTTGCAGCAGAAATAGGGCTTGAGATACCTGTTGATTTTAAAGAATATGTGATTAACGCAGAGTAAGATAGATGCAACAACCTATATTTCACTGGAATTCAGGTTGTATTTAAGCCTGAATTCCAGATAGATAGGAAGTGTTTAACCTAGATTCCGGTTGGCTAGGTTGTATTAGGTCTGGATTCTAGTCAAATATTTGGATTTTTAGTTTTTAAAATTGATTTTAATTATTATTATGATTATCTTCCAGAATGCCTCAAAACGACTTTCTAAAAGATAATCATATTATAGAAACGAGTGATACTAATGCTGCAGATTTTTTTAGGTGCTGTAATGCTAGGTCTTTTATGGGCCATAATGACTATTGGAGTTTATATAACATACAGAATTCTGGATATTGCTGATTTGACGGTTGAGGGAAGCATTGCTATGGGAGCTGCAATTTCTGCACAAGCTATATATAGTGGTGTAAATCCTTATCTTGCAACCTTGCTTGCTATTTTAGGCGGTATGGCAGCAGGTCTTGTAACAGGCTTGTTGCACACCAAGCTTAAGATTCCTGCCTTGTTATCAGGTATCCTTACAATGATTTCCCTTTATTCAATTAATTTGCGGATACTTGGCAAAGCAAACCTATCACTGCTTCGTATGAATACTATTTATACTGCAGTTAAAGAATTGAAAATAAATAAAAGTATCTTATTTATCAATTTGGGGATAAGTCAAGTTATTCCAGTAATCCTTGTTGGAGTTCTTTGTGTTATTGCTATAGTAGTACTCCTGTATTGGTTCTTTGGCACCGAAATCGGTTGTTCTGTTCGCGCAACCGGGAATAACCCTCAGATGTCAAGAGCTCAAGGCATTAATACAAATAATATGGTCATCCTAGGATTAATAGTGAGTAATGGTCTTGTTGCTTTAAGTGGTGCGCTTATTGCACAGCAGCAAAGCTTTGCAGATATCCAGATGGGCATTGGATCAATTGTTATAGGTTTGGCTTCTGTAATAATAGGTGAAGTGCTTTTTGGAAAAAAGAACTTTTTCAAAAGACTTGTTTCACTTGTTTTTGGGGCTATAACATACAGGGTAATTATTGCATTGGTTCTTGAATTAGGAATGCCAGCTAATGACCTAAAGCTTTTTACTGCAATTACTGTTGCAGTTGCACTTTCACTGCCAGTATTTCGCTCTTACCTTTCTCCTGTTAAGAAAAGTCTAAAAGGGGGTAGTATGTGAAATGCTAAAAGTATCAGATGTGTATAAGACATTTAATCCAGGAACTGTTAATAAAAAAACTGCACTTGAAGATATTAACCTCACACTAGAAGAAGGAGATTTCGTCACTTTAATTGGTGGAAATGGGTCAGGTAAATCTACCCTTTTAAACTGCATTGCAGGCGTATATACTGTTGATCGTGGTTCAATCATCATTGACAATTTGGATGTCACTAAAATGCCTGAACATAAACGTGCTTCAACTTTAGGAAGGGTTTTTCAGGATCCTATGGTAGGTACCGCTTCCAATATGGTAATTGAGGAGAATATGGCTCTTGCTTTTCGACGCGGGGATAAACGCTGCCTAAAGTGGGGTATCAGCCGTAAAGAAAGAACCCTTTATAAAAATATTTTAAGTACTTTAAATTTGGGTTTGGAAGACCGCCTTGGCACAAAGGTTGGCTTACTCTCAGGTGGTCAACGACAAGCGTTAACTCTCTTAATGGCTACATTAAAAAAGCCTAAGTTATTATTACTAGATGAGCATACAGCAGCTCTTGACCCAAGAACTGCTATAAAAGTCTTAGCGCTAAGTGATAAGATTATTGAAGATAATAATCTTACCGCTTTGATGGTTACTCATAATATGCGCGATGCCATCCATCATGGCAACCGCCTTATAATGATGTATGAAGGAAGGATTTTACTTGATATTAAAGGAGACGAAAAGAAAAAACTTACGGTTGAAGATCTGTTAGATAGCTTTGGAAGGGCAAGCGGTAAAGAATTTTCAAACGACCGTGCTTTACTGTCTTAAGCAAAAAAAGTGGACTCCACCTCTTTTACGCTAGGGAGCTTTATGGTTCCCTCCGACGGGTGCTCAGCTTGCTGAGCACCTAAACAGCGTACTCACTTGAACTACGAAAAGATTAGCTAAGCTAGCAGGACATCATGCTCCACTTTTTTGTTAGTAAAACTTCTCTTTCGACCACTAAAAAGAGCCTGAAGAGCGTTTAAAACCCCGTCAGGCTCGAAAATTAGCAATTGATAGCCTTTATTTTGCTTTGGTGAGCGCTTTGTCTGCCAGCTCAACAAACTTGCCTACTGATATTGATGCGCCAGAAACACTATCAGTCTTTCCGCCATCTTTAATCTTAATCCCTGAAACGCTTTGGTTTTCTACAAGATAATCTGTTACAAGATCCGCTTGTTCATGCCACTCTGCCTTAGCATTTGCTTTTTCTTTCATTCCATATTGTCCGTTTTCAGACTGTACATATTTATCGTCTCCGCCATCTTTATGAACAGCTGTCCAGTATGCAGATATGATATTACCGTTTTCTACTGTAATGCTAACTTTTTCCTTCCATCCACCTTCACTGAAAGTCTCATCTTCAGCAGAATAAATACCGTCTTTATATATGAGACTTGTATTATCAGGTGTTTTATTTTCATTTCCACATCCCGACATAATTCCCAGAGTAAAAATCAAGAGTAAACCGACTGTCAAAATTTTTTTCTTCAACTTATAATCCTCCCAGCTAATAATTTAATAAAAATATTTTATAAAAAATCTAAAATTCAAACATGGTTACTTATATATTCCACTAAATTGAATTTGTTAAACACAGTATGTAAAATAAAATGCAGCTCAAGTTGTTTTTTTTACAAAAGGTTTGTTTCATACAAATAGTATTCTTTTTTAACTCACTTATCAATAAATTGTGAAATAATTTCAACAATTTTTAGGGTACTATCGGCAAACTGGTTGTTCAACATCTTTTTATATATGTAGTCTTTATTTTTTAAAATGTCACTACACATTTCGAGTAGGCTTTCATGAGTAAGTTGCCCTTCTTGTATTACCTTGCTGAATCCCTGTTTTTCAAAGGATGAAGCATTAAATATCTGGTCCCCCCTACTTGCTTTTTTTGAAAGCGGAACCAATATATTAAGCTTTCTAAGAGCAAGTATTTCAAATAATGTAGTTGCCCCTGCTCTGGATACCACGATATCAGACATCGCAAAAAGGTGTGGCTGCTCCTCTATTACATACTCAAACTGCCTGTATCCCGAGAGTTTCAAATACGATTCATCAACGCCACCTTTGCCACATATGTGACATATCTGGTAACTGTTAAGTATTTGGTGCAAACCCTTTCTGATCATATCATTCAATATCCGGGACCCCTGGCTGCCACCAATTACCATTATTACCGGTCTGTTTTTGGTAAATCCGCAAATCTTTCTGCCTGTATCAGCATTACCTGAAAACAACTCTTTTCTGATAGGTATTCCGGTTACAACTGTATGCTTTGAGGAAATATACTTCGCAGTTTCAGGAAATGAAAGGCAGACCAGCTTGCAAAAAGGCAGAGACAACTTGTTTGCAAGGCCTGGAGTATAATCGGATTCATGCAATATAACAGGAATCTTTAAAATCCACGCAGCCCAAACTACTGGAGAGGTAACAAATCCTCCCTTACTAAAAACTACATCAGGCTTCATTTTTTTTAGCAATCTAATAGCTTCCGAAAAACCTTTTACTATTCGCGCAACATCGGTTATATTTTGAAAATCAAAATATCTTCGAAGCTTTCCCGACGATATGGGAAAGTATTTAACACCACCACCCTTTACCAAGTCTGCCTCCATACCATTTTTAGAGCCAATATAATAAACTTCATAACCTCTTTCATATAGTTCAGGTAAAAGAGCCAAGTTAGGAGTAACATGCCCTGCTGTGCCGCCGCCGGTCAGAAGAATTTTCGCCATATATATCATCCTTTCAAAGGTACCGGGTTCCACCCGAATTTTGTCGAATTAAGTCGAATTATTTATTCATTTTCTTATATGCCTCTGGTATTCAAAATATTTTGCTGCTTAAACATATGATATAAACAATTACAATATACTTTAGTCAAATTGAGTATGAGTTTAAATTTATGCAAGTTTTACATAGCTGACAATATTCTTCCTCCATGAATAAGCCTGCTGCTCATAACGCTAATTCTGTCCTGCTCATTTTCTTCAATCCGCAGCTCCCAGAAAACGGGAAACCTTTTGCTTATATCAATTTTGATGATTTCAGGAGGCGCAAAAGCAATAATCTGGAAATTCAGGCTATTTGCTATTTCAAAAACCGGGTCAAGTATGTGTTTGGCTGATGCCTGTCCAAACGGATTATCCATTATCAGAACTGTCCATGGTCTTTTGTTTCCTGTCGAACGTTTCTTAAAGTTGACCAACATCATCATCATAAATGTACAAATGGACAGCTTCTGACCTCCGCTGCCTTCGGCAGAACCTTCCTCACCACGGTTTATAGCTTCCCAAGATGCGTAATAATACTCATGAGGCTTTGCGTATTTGAATTCATTTTTCTCTGTCATCTTATAAACCATAACTATTGGGTATCTTCCTCTTAAAGCACGTGAAAAGAGAACCTGGTCGCCCATGAGGTTATCAAGCATCTTAAAGTCAACATCGTCAGGCTGTAATTCCATTTTTACGACTTCATTGATTGATGCAACAAAGTGTTCTTTAAGCAGTATAAGGACATCATCCTCACGAGTAGGCATCGTTTCTTCACCTTTAAGCTGAATAATCGGGAAAGCATGGTTATTGGAATTAATATAGACCATTCCATGCACCATTTCCTTCATAAGTTCAACAATTCTGATAATATGCTTGGCTGCACGCTGCGCCCATTGCTCCCTCACCTGTTCCGCCATTTTTTTGTCAGAAGAGGCAGCCTCAAGCTCCTTCCTGAAGTGGTTTTGCATACTTGTAAAAGCATCCAGGTTACCTTTGAAATTCTCAATGTTGATATTTTGGATTTCAATTAAAAGCTTCTCCATAAGAATTTTTTCTTTAACCCTGCTCCGAATACTGTTTCTGAAACTTTCAAGATTACCTCTCATACTTGTTTCACTGCCTGAAAGTCTCTTTTTTAATTTTTTGTACTCATCCTGCCACATATCAACAACTTTTTGCGTCTCTTTTTCAAGTTTTGAGAATAAAAATTCATCAACAGTGCCCTTCCCCATTTCAAGCTCTTCAAATCTACTAAGTCCGCTTAGGGAAATGCTTATGTCATTATATCTTTTTACAGCTTCGTCAATAAAAACTTTTGTTGAATTGATCATCTTTTTGCACGCTTCGATATTGCGCTGCAGTTCAAATCGCTTTTTAATAAGGTCCAAATTTTGCCATGGCTCTGCTTGACGATTATATTTGTCCTGTAACCTTCTCCTGACATTGGAAATGGATTTCTCAAGTTGATCCAGTGCACCTTTTAATTCCTTTGAAATACTTATGTTTTCATTTAAGTTATTTTCAATCAGTGTAATGTCATTTTTAAAATCCGAAAGAATATGTTCCAGCTGATCCTTACTTTTTTCCGAAATTTTTCTTTGCTTCCAATCGGCTATTGTTTTACTTAGAGCATTTTCATTTCCATTGATTTTTTCGTCCATATTCCTGATTTTTTCGTCCAGTACACTGACCTCGGCATTTCTTGCATTCACTTCCCGATCTAGCCCAAGCCTTTTTTCTACATCACCGAAAATATCGTTGATCCCTTCAGTATTGTACAAAGGTGAGGAATCAACTGAGTCACCAGACTTTTCTTGCTTTAGGAATGCACTAGGTATACAAATTTTAAGTTGTTCCAACCTATGCTTTATTAATGTATCCCAATAAACAAAATTTTTCTCATCCTCAATCAAAAGGCCACTTTTCTTTTTCTTTTTAAGTTCAATATCTTCAATTCTTCCCTCCAGCTTATGAGCTTCAACTACATTTATGTCATTATCCTTCTTTAACTCATTTATAGAAATATCCTCTTCAACATAAGCTTCAAGTTTTGCGATGCGTTCTGAATCCTGCACTTCCAGTGCTTTAAGCTTTTCAATTTCATTTGTGATTTCGGATATCTTTTCATTAAGTTTACTGATTTGTGTACTAAGCTCAGAAATAGAATGCTCGGTTTTTGAAATATCTGTTTTAATCTGATTGATTAGTTTCAATATTTCATTTGATTCGGGGCTCTTTGTAATATTAACAATATCATTCTTCAAATCCTGCAGTGTGGTTATTCTTTTTTCCAATACTTCCAATGATGCTTTAATACCGGAAGATTCATCACCAAGTTTATGGTACCATAAATTAAATTCTGCTAAATCAACTGCCATTCTGTGACCGGTATTAACAACACTTTTCAAATCCGATTCCTTCATGTTTCTTCTTATAAACACCGGCACAGCAGCTCTTAAAAGAATTAAACTATCAATATTTTTTTCTATAAGCTCCCATTCCCTTTCGGATGGAATAACTATTCCATAGGGTAATAGAGGAAATTTTTTTATCATTTCATGTCGCAACTTATCTTCAAGACCATACAAGAACTCCGTTCCGGTCTGTACAGGAGTGACACCAATTCCTTCAACGGCCCTCTTTAAGATTAAAATATCATTATTAGGAATCCAGTAATCCCTGTTATTAATTTCAAAATCAACATTAAGTTCCCACAAGTTCATTTTTAGATTGTCTGCTTTTTGTTTTACATCTGTTATCATTTCATCTATAGCTCTAACTTGACTCTGTGCCCATGAATGAGTATATACAACTGTAACAGGTTCTACATTCTCAACCCGACAAATGCTGCTTTTAAGTATTTCTTCAGTTTTTCTTGCATCGTCAAATTTACTCTGGTTTATTTCCAGATCTTTGTTGAGACTTTTAGTGGTTACTTCTTTTTTATATTTTTTCTGACCTGCTGAATTCAGTTCTTCTTTATTTTCTTTTAATTCGTTTTCACGCTTTTTAATTTCATTTTCACGCTTTTTACTTTCTTCTTTCAATTCCTGAAGCAAATATACAGGCATGGCAAGACGTAAAATATCAAAGTAATTGGTAAGCCTTTGAAAAGAATCTTTATGTCTTTTTCTTCTGTCTTCAAACACAGCGATTTTTTCCCTGATAGCCCTTATTCGTTTCTCTTCACTTTTCTTGTCTTCATCAAACCTGGTATTCTTTTGCTCAAGATAATTCTGATATGAGTAGTGATTATGCGCAATCTCCTCAAAAAACAGCTTATTTTCTTCCCATTTACCTTTAATTATTTCTTCCATTCTAAGTATTTCTTTTTTAAGATCTTCAATGTCAAGGTTCTCTATAAGGTATTGTCTTTTGTCAATGTACTGCTGCTTTTCTTTTTGAAACTCATCCCTTATTTTTATAAGTATATCTGCTTCGATTTCCTTCTTATTATTATTTGATGTATTAAGTTTATCTGTTAGCTCACCTATAGCAAGTTCCGCTTCACTCAGCTTCGTAAGGATTTCTCTTTGATCCCTTTTGTAACCTGCATACTCAAGATTATCAAATTCAAAATTCAAGTTTTCCTGCTCATTAAGGGCACTTTTTAGCTGTTCTTCCCAGTGAGCTTTTTTATCATGCTCTTTTTCTGCCATATTGTTGAGCGTAGCAAGAATATTATTACCTTCGGTTACATGTATTCTGATCTGCTTTTGTGTTTCAAGCCCTTCACTTGCACATTCAATAAGGGGGGAAAGTAAAATCAAAAGCTGTCTGTAATCGTTTTCCCTCTCAAGGAGGCTTGGAAGATCCTTTGTAATGTATAGATTGCTTATAAACATTTCCTTAAGGCTCTCTCCGGCATTTTCATTATAATTGTTCATGTTCTGTGTGATTGCGGGTATAATCATCCTGTCTATTACAGATTTGTTATCAGAAGCACTTGAAAAATAACTGCTTACTCCCCCTTCATATTTGTTTATAACCTTCATGATTTCCCACTCGGATCTTTCAATCCCTCTGTTCCTAAGATACTCATAATACTTGGAATTTAACCGACGAGTTTGGTTCATAGGATACTTTATAATGTATTTTGCATTTTCATTCACAAACTTCTCAAATTCATCATAACCAACTGGACTTTTATCCTTTTTATCATATAAAGGCAGGTTCTCAATGGAAAAAAAACCATTGCTGTCATGCTCAATTGTGTAGTGGAAATAATTGATGCCAATGCGATCATCCTGATCGTCTGTAGAAATCTTCCTTTCAGCAGTAATACAAACACCTGTAATAAGCCACTTTTCAGGTATGGTATCAAGTTTCCAATCAATAGCTACATGGAAGGTATAAGGGCTGAAATTTCTATATCTGTCGTAGAACATACTTATAATTTTATTGCCCGATTCCCTCCCCCATCTTGTATCCGGCATGGTAATCTGTGAAAGAAGCTGCATTAACACACCTTTTCCGCCCTGATTTACCAAAGTGAAAAGCGTATGGTCAGGCTCATCACCTTTCGAGAGATCGAATAATGAATCCTCATATCCTTTTTTAAAATTATCATATTTAGCTCCTGTTATTCGAATCTTACTAATTCGAGGCATTGTCATCTTCCTTCCTGCTGCTGTTTATTAACTCCATTATCTGGTAATATCTTTTCTGCCTGTGATATAGGTTATCCAATCTTTCGTAAAGTTCATTTTTAGGTATAATCCTGAGCTCCTTGGTATTGTCATATACCAACCTTTGATCCGAAAGGGGACGCAATGCTTCATGAATAAATGAATACCTGGTTCCTTTTGTATTAACCACATCTATCTGCCCGTTTACTCTGTTTTCCTTATATAATGAGAACTCATTTATCCAAAGATCATAGATTTGGTCTAAAGCTATCCGCCATTCCTTTGAAAAACTTTCCTCTTCTCCTTGTCTCTTTTTCCACGATTCCAGCGTTTTAGTTACAATATCTTCAAGTTTAGCATAGGAAACGCCTTCTTCCTCCCACCGGATTCTCACATGGCTTTCCTTGTCCACCTCGGACAGGTAAATGCATATAATAATATTAGCAAGATAAAAATGTTTCTTCCTTTCAAGTCCACTGTACTTGTCCTTCATTTGTGTATAAGAGTTTGCAAAGTGGCTGCCTCTCGGGCTGCTTGTTATGTGAATGTTTTCCCTTGTTTCAAAAACTCTTAACCCACCTTCATGGGCTATGGTCCGGACTATTTCCCTTATTTCAATACTGTTATAATAGTCTTGTGACAGTGGTTCGTCGGCTGCTAGTACTTTATTTTTTAGAAGTTCGAAAAACACCTGTGCTCCTTTTTGCACTTGCTCTGTAACATACATGAAAAAACCCCCTGGTACCGGGCCCTACCCGATCTCGTCAAATTAAATTGAGTTAAATTACTAATAAATACTTGGCTATAATATTATTGTATGCTAATTACATAAGGTGACATAGATACCTCGTCCCACTTAATACCTTCCTTATCTTCTTCTAAATATGAATAAACAGTTTTGCCTTCTAGTATTTTAAACCTTTCGTCTTTGCGACACAAACGTGAGTAAAGTTCAAGTCTTTCATCAACGCCTCCCACCATATCGTATCTTGAAGTCAATACTACCTCAGTTATAGAAAGCATCATGAGCATATCGATGTTTTCTTTCTGGGTAAGCCATTTTCTTTTCACAGCTTGATCTAGGTTATTAAGATCAGAAACCTTAAAACATCCGGTATTTATAATGCTTGCAAAAATTTCTTCATACAATTCTACAAGCAGATCCCAGTCTACACCCTTCTCCTCCCAAGTTTCTTCTTCAATATCATATGCATAATTTTCTACTTGATCTGTTTTCCTTATGGAAGTAACCTGCATTTCCCATGCCCAGTCTAGTGGATACATAAACTCAATATCCGGAGAAAATAATGGATTGATTATATCTTCCAGTAAATCAAAGCTTTGCAACCCATATTTGACAATGGTATTTTGCCAAATGTCTTTTTTGAATGAGAGGCTTGATGTCCTCCAGAAGCTTTCGGGATATTTGACACGCATTTCTACTTCCAATGCCATGTTTTCCATTACAATCCGTGCCAGCTCATTGTGAAGCATTCTTGCCCTTTCCAGGTTCTCAAAAACCGACTCCGCATCCAGTCTCTGTTCTTCAGGAAAAGTATGTAACCTGTTTCTCCAGCTGAACATATCTATAAAAACTTTTTGTTCTTCTTCAAATTGTTGTTTTATATCTTCTTCGCTTTTTTGCCTGCTTCTTCTTTTATCAAAAAATATAACCTGAGGATTTCTTATTACGTCCTCTTTGTAGTCCTTCTCCCTTCGTATGAGTGTTCTTACTCTCGCAATAAGGTTGTCAATACTACTTTCAGCTTTATTGAAGTTGCCTGATTTTATCAACTGAAGAGTATAAAACTGCTCTATGTCAAACCCGAACTCTTCTAAGATTTCACGGGTTATAAAAATTGTTTCCTGAGCTGTTTCGGTAAGCATATATACAGTTGAACCACCGCTTTCCCATTGGGAAAGCTCCCTGTCTTCCTTCAGATACTTGTATTTAATCTCTTCATGCTGACCGGTAATTTCATTATATATACTACACGAGAAAGGCTCCTGCCTTGCAGGATCCCTATACCATAGGACACCATCTGCTATTCTTTCGGAAACCTCGCTATCAGGATTTAAGCCCAGTTCTCTCATTGCCTCCTGAGTCATAAAAATAATGTCTGCTCTAGCTCTGTCAGGATTTTCGGTAATTTCTCTTCTGAAAACTTTAAGGAGTAGCAAAAAGCATATCTCATGCACATACTCCTGAAATTCTCCGACATCCATTCCTGTACCAAGCAGGCGGATTGCTTGTATTTTTTTCATCCTATCAAAAAATCCATTTAATTCCTGATCCATTTGTTCACCTGTATTTGATAAAAAAGGTACTTGCAGTACTTATTACATATGTCTGCGGACGTTTTATTAGACTGGAGGATATAATCGCTAATCCACATCGCACTGTTTCCATTATGATAATGCAAAAGTTAACGCTGTAATTTTAGTTTCATTGTCTCAAAAGTCAGAAGCTCCTGTGGAATCCTTTTCCTCTCCATCCATAATTGCTCGATTCTATTACTTAAGTACTGTTTATTGTTTCTTTCAAATTCGTCAATAATAAATTTGAGTATATTTATATTCGTGCTTTGCATTATATCACCGATCGGGTAACTCTTTCCACTGTTTAAAAGGTGTTCATAGCACGGAATAAAAAGCCTTATGTCTATATCTGAATATTTTTCTCTAAGAGCCTTATATATTAACCAGCCTTCAGGGTCAACATCTCCAAAATATCTGATTTTGCACCTTGAGATATCGGTGATTTCGTTTAGGAACTCAAGACTTTTTACTATTCTCTTTCCATCACCAAATATTACAAGATCGGGAATAAAACCAAAAATATCAATTCCCTCTTCAGTACATCTTTTAAACGAAAAAAAAGTTGAATGGTTTTCAAGGATAACAACACCTTCCGGAAGTTTTCCAGATGTCCAGTAGGAAAACATTTGTCCGTACTTTTTCATTTTGAGGTCTTCAAATGAAAGGCTTAATCGGGTAAGCACCTTTTTGTTTTCAGTAGAAAGAAACTTCTCATTGCCAAAAAGCTCCAAGCTTCTTTCTTCACAACTCGCCCATTCTCTGTTTTCAGCTTGCTCTAAGAAGTTATATATATTAATAATATATTCTTTTTCCTCATCAGTTTGCCAATCATGGTTTCTGATATAACCTGACATATCTAGGTGATCAGAAACCTGCATTATAAATGATGCTGACCATCCAGCTATTAAAGGTCTGTCCACGATACCCCATCGGCTTTTTAAAGAAGGGTTCATGCCGTTATAAAAAGATGCGATTACAGGCTTAATTATACCTTCACTATTTAGCTGAACAACAGCTCCATAGAAAGCACTATAGCCTCCAAGCGTAGAATATTTGCTATTACCCCCGGACTTTCTTATTACACATTGTTCAATATCAGTGATTTCAAATCTTTTTTTCCCGCGTTCCCGTATATTACAAATACAACTTTCTAAGTGTTTTTTTATTAAGCCCATTGCACCCACTCGCAAAATTTAATAACATTATTAGATGATAATATGATAATTATCACCCTGAAAGTCACAAAGCGACTTTCAGCTGATGCCTTCTAACGGAAGGCTAGATAATCATATTATAAACTAAAAATTGAGTGGTTTCAAAAAAATTATAATGATAAGTTCAATCCTCTTTTTTTATTGTCTAGGAAAGTATACTTTGCTAGACAATGGGGATTGCAAAGGGGCTTCCCCTTTGCTGCTTTAAGGAGGGTGCTCAAGGATGCGGAGCATCCGTCGAAGGGAACCATAAGGTTCCCTAGCGGAAAAAAGTGGCGAAGCCACCTTTTTTATACAACATGATAGTAAATATCTCCACTCTATAGTTTAAAAGTGAACTTATGTCGCATTCTTTAGCACTTTTTACAGGTTTACATATTACCCATATTATTGTAAACTAAAAACCAAGTCGAGTCTTCAAATGTGAAGAATGGGGGATATATATTTTTGGGGTGAAGCTTTATTTTAAGCGGGATTGCTCTATCCTAACCCGTCAACTAACCTCGTAGACTATAAAAAGAGGGGGATTTTTGTGTTACATAGGTGTAAGTTTATTGTGTCAACTGCTCTAGTTATATTGGCAGTTTTATTACCTGTCAATTCGGTCTTTGCGTACAGCACTCTTTTAAAGCAAGGTCAAAGAAGCTCTGAGATCTACAGTTTGCAGCAGGATCTCAAAAAAATTGGTTATTTCAATGTTAACCCTACTGGATATTTCGGAACTATCACAAAAGCAGCAGTTATTAATTTACAAAGGGATTATAACCTAATGGTAGATGGTATTGTAGGTTCCCAAACTACAGGACAGATTCAAAGGCTTTTAAGAAGTTCTTCTGAGGTCTCAAGAGGGGGAACTTCGGACAGTGCATCGAAAAGTCCTGTAGAGCTGTTATCTTGGTTTGGTAACGTGGAACACATATTTTATATCGGCGCAGTAGCTAAAATTACTGATGTCGATTCAGGTTCTACATTTTATGCAAAACGTACTTATGGCTATAACCATGCGGATATTGAGCCGTTGACTGCATCTGATTCCCAGATAATAATGCAGTTTAATGGTGGTTGGAGTTGGGCTCGTAGAGCTGTTATAGTTGAAGTAAGCGGTAGAAGAATAGCTGGTTCACTGGCTGCAATGCCTCATGCTGGCAGAGATGATAAACCTGCTAATGCTATGGTTTATAACCGCAGCCTAGGTTATGGATATGGTGCAAATCTTGATGCTGTTAAAGGAAATAATATTGACGGCGTACTTGATCTTCACTTTCACCAAAGTAAAACACATGGTTCCAACCGAGTGAATAGTGATCACCAGCAAATGGTTCAAAAAGCATATAATTCCGACAAGTAGGCAGAAATAAAGAAAGGTAAATAGTAAGTAAGGTCAAACAGAGTGCTGTATTGTAGTATATTGCAGATGTTGAATTTGCACATGTGCAATGGAGAAGACTAAACACTTAAAAGAATTCACAAAGAGGGTTCAAGGAAAATCTGAATTTAAATTTTCTTGAACCCTTTTATTATATGAATTACTTATCCTTAATCGGTGGACAAAGAGCGTTCATAGTTTGTCATAACATCCATAGTATTTTTATACGAACCAAGAACCTTTTCACGATTGTTGTCATTTATAAAGCTCTCATCTAAAGTATCATCCGGGATAGGAATAATCCGGTATCGGAGCTTACCACTTTCGTAAAACTTATCTACCCATGTAGGAATATGTTCAACCTTTTTAAGAACAATTCCGTCTGCATTTGATTTTTTTTCAAACTCAAGTTTTACAATAACACCATCTTCTGTTAAAATCTTATTAGCTCTGCTACCCTGATCCTCTCTTCGAAAATTTGATAAAAAGTTTCCTATAGAGTAAATCAGGTACCTGTCTTCCCCATCAACGTTCACTATCTCAGATCTTTGTATTACATGGGGATGATACCCAATTACTACATCAGCACCCCATTCAAATAGTTTTTGTGCTAGTTTTTTCTGCTCTTCGGATGGCTCTCTCATATATTCAATTCCCCAATGCATGCAAACAATAGTTATATCTGACTCTATCTCCTTAGATTTTGCAATATCTTCCTTGATCTTATCTTCATCTATCAGGTTCACCATATAGGAAAGTTCTTCTTTGGTTAGTTTCCAATCGTTACCGTTAAGACCATAGGTATACACAAGTGTGCTTATTTTGAATCCATTAACCGCAGCAGTTGTAAACCTTTGTCCGTCCTTGTCCCATGTTCCTGTATGCAGCATATCATAGTCGTGTATCTTTTCGATTGTCCGAAATAGACCGTCTCTTCCTCTGTCAAGGCTGTGATTATTGGCTGTAAGAAGAATATCGACGCCTGCGTCGGATAATGCCTCAAGCATACTATCTGGCGTATTGAATTCAGGATACCCAGTAAATACTGCCTGCTCGCCTCCTATTGTTGTTTCAAGATTGGCTATAGCAAAATCAGCTTCTGAAATATAAGGCTTGACATGCTCAAAAAAACCTTTAAAGTTATAAGCCCCTTCCTCCTCGTCAAAAGCACCTATGAGATTTGATTCATGACATATTATGTCTCCTATTGCAACTATCGAGATACTTTCAGGTTCTGCACTTTCATTAATATCAGGAATATTGTCTTCGCTGCTTTCACTTTCACCCGCTAACTTTTGGGTGGGCTCTGGTCTTACAATCGGTGTAACAGTAGGATCCGGTTTTGCAGGAACTGATTCACTAGTATTACTCGAATCACTATTGCATCCTACAGCCAAAAGCATTACCAGAATAAACAGTATTAGAATCTTCCAAAAGTTCATTTTCAAAATAATTCCTCCCCTTTATCTATGAACATAAATCTAATTTCATGTACAATGATCCATTTTTAACATTATCCTGTTCTTCTTGTTCTTATAGTCAGATTTAATGATATATTTTATGGTTAATGTTTGCAATAGATCTTTTTAAGAGGCCACATGATAAACTCTATACGCTACATTATTGATAAATAACGTTCCCCTGTATCAGGAAGCAAAACAACAACTATTTTTCCTCTGTTTTCTTCTCTTTGGGCAATCTTTGTCGCTGCAAATGCTGCAGCACCAGAAGAAATTCCAACCAGTAGTCCTTCAGTCCGTGCAAGAGTTCTAGAAGCACACAGTGCATCATCATTACTGACCTTTATTATTTCATCAATAATATCTATGTTTAATATTTCCGGTATAAATCCTGCACCGATACCCTGGATTTTATGTGGTCCCGGTTCTCCTCCCGATAATACCGGAGAATCTTCAGGTTCTACAGCAACGATTTTTACTGATGAATTTTTTTGCTTCAATATCTCTCCAACACCAGTTATGGTGCCCCCGGTGCCGATTCCAGCTACAAATATATCTACTTTTCCTTCTGTATCGTTTATTATTTCCAATCCGGTTGTCTGCCTATGGATCTCAGGATTAGACTCATTCTCGAACTGTTGCGGTATAAATGAATTGGGAATATCACTAGCCAACTCCTTAGCTTTTGAAATTGCCCCTTTCATCCCTTGAGCACCGGGAGTAAGAACTAGCTCTGCACCTAGTATTCTAAGAAGATTTCTTCTTTCAACACTCATAGTCTCAGGCATGGTCAGAATGATTCTATAACCTTTTGAAGCTGCCACAAGAGCAAGTGCAATTCCGGTATTCCCACTTGTAGGCTCAATTATAACAGAGTCTTTTTTCAGTATGCCTCTTTCTTCAGCATCTTTAATCATTGCGTACCCGATTCTATCTTTGACGCTTCCACCTGGATTAAAATACTCAAGCTTGGCTATAATTCTTGCTTTTATATTATTCAACCTATTATAATTTGAAAGCTCTAACATGGGTGTATTTCCTATCAACTCAGTTAACTTTTTTGCTATTCTCTCCATCAACAAAACCTCCATTTCGTTTTGGTTAAATTATTTTTGCAACTGTACAGATTACATTGTTTTATTATCACAATATATTATCTTTAATATTTAACTGTATTTATAAACCATTTGGAACATCTTAATTTAATTTTAAAACATGCAAAATCTGTCAGTGAATTATAAAAAACTTCTTTACTTATTATAACACTTTTTCTTTATTTAATTGATTTTCCAAGTGCACAATCAATATCATAAATTAAGTCCTCCACATCTTCTAGACCTATTGAAAGCCTGATCATATCAGGTGTAACGCCTGCTGCACGCTGCTCCTCTTCTGACAATTGTGCATGAGTTGTACTTGCAGGATGTATAACCAAAGATTTGGCATCAGCTACGTTTGCAAGCAGAGAAAATAGCTCAAGACTATCGATAAACTTTCTGCCTGCTTCTACACCGCCTTTTATACCAAACGTAAAAATTGAACCTGCTCCTTTGGGAAGATATTTTTGAGCAAGATCATAATATTTGCTGCCTTCTATGCTTGGGTAGTTTACCCAGGTTACATTTTTATGCTCCAGAAGAAAATCTACTATTTTTTTTGTATTGTACACATGTCTTTCAACCCTTAATGATAGTGTCTCAAGTCCCTGCAGGAAAAGAAATGAGTTAAAAGGACTGAGTGCTGCACCTGTATCTCTTAGAAGCTGTACTCTTGCTCTTGTTATATATGCAAGCGGCTCACAATCATAGGCATACTTAATTCCGTTGTAGCTAGGATCAGGTTCGGTTAATTCAGGGAACTTGTTACCTGCCTTCCAGTCAAAATTTCCTGAGTCAATTATGACTCCACCTATTGATGTTCCGTGACCTCCAATAAATTTTGTAGCAGAATGTACTACTACATCAGCACCAAATTCTATGGGACGTATAAGATATGGTGTCCCAAAAGTGTTGTCAACAATTAATGGTATTCCATTATCATGAGAAATCTTTGCAACCTTTTTAATATCTATTAGGTTTATTCCTGGATTTCCTATTGTTTCAATATAAACAAGCTTTGTTTTTTTATTAATTGCTTTTTTAAAGTTATCCGGATCATCCGGATCTACAAAAACCGTATTTATTCCCAGCCTTTTAAGTGTTGTAGCAAAAAGGTTATGTGTTCCTCCGTACAACGTGCTTGCTGAAACTATCTCGTCTCCTGCTCCTGCAATATTCAGTACAGCATACGCAACTGCAGCCGAACCAGAAGCAACTGCTAAAGCCCCTACTCCACCTTCTAAAGCAGCCATTCTCTTTTCAAAAACATCGGTTGTGGGATTCATAATCCTAGTGTAAATATTTCCCGATTCCTTTAGCGCAAATAAATTAGCCGCATGATCTGCATTATCAAATACATATGATGTAGTCTGGTAAATAGGTACAACTCTTGAGCCAGTAACCGGATCCGGTTTTTGTCCCGCATGAACCTGTAATGTATCAAACTTAAGCTTTCTTTCAGACATATTGATCCCTCCATTCAATTCCGAGTATTTCACTGTGCTTTACAGTATAATAATGTATTTCTAAAGCAGTGTCAACATATTTTTGTTCATATTTTCTATTTGTTTCTATTCAATAATATGATTGTATCCCAAAACAACATTTCGTGATTTTTAAGGAGACAATCATAATGCTGGTATTCCGAATATTTCTAGGGAGAACTACATTTTTAGTACAGAATTTAACTTTGTTATCATCTACTGCAAAGTGAGCCATACAACGTTTGAACTGAAACGTATGGTTTTGTGTTTGGAGCTACTGAAGTGATTTGAACACTCGACCTGCTGATTACGAATCAGCTGCTCTACCAACTGAGCTACAGTAGCATCTACTATGAGAATCGACCCTAAACCATACCCTGTTTGTTAGTTTATCACGTTTTTTCGCTTTTGAAAATAGCCAACCTTCTCTAGTTTGTGTCAAGTTCTTGTGGGCAATTTATACGTTTTTCCTTTAGTAAGAATATACTGGTACCTTAATGGACTGTTCCGAGCCTTGTTTACCGCATTTAATTTCCTAAGTTAGGATATGAACTGTAATATCAACAAGTGGACCGTGTTATTTTTTTGCATTATGCTAGCAGTCGAAGACTTATCTCCATTACAGCCATACCAGATATAACAATTTTGTATTTGTTTTTCTATAAAAAAAGTAAAAATACTTCCTATTCCTGTACATAACCCTGCAAATGTAGTTAAGGCAAAGGCTAATAAAACACTATCGAGTTCCATACTTTATCTCCTCTTCTGTAAATGATAATAATTATCATTTACAGAAGAGTACATATTTTTTCTTCAGATGTCAATACTTTTAATATTATGTTTATTAATAGTTATAATTATCAAATCTAATCTCTTTATTGGATTTGATACCTTATATAGGAGGAACGAGAATGTCATTTAAAAAAGATGTTAATATGAAAAGTTTTAAAACTCCCCCTGCTTCCTATTGGATAGAATCAGTAGAACAAAAGGAATATCCAGTTCTAAATAATGATATAAAAACAGATGTGCTTATTATTGGCGGCGGTATGACCGGCATAACAGCGGCTTCCATATTAAAAGAAGCAGGAGTTAAACTTGTTATGCTTGAAGCACGAAAAATATTACAAGGTACCACAGGCAACACTACAGCTAAGGTAACATCACAGCATCACCTAATATACCATTACCTCATCTCTAAATTTGGTGTTGAAAAGGCACACCAGTATGCCGAAGCAAACCAAAGTGCAATCGAATTTATAGCAAAACGTGTAACTGATCTTAATATACATTGTGACTTTGAACGAAAATCAGCTTATGTGTACACTGAATCTGATTCCTTTATTAAAAACATAGAAAACGAAACAGACTCAGCCTTAAAATTGGGGATTCCTGCTGAGTTTGTAACCGAATCTACTCTTCCCTTTCAAATAAAATGTGCGGTTAAATTTAACAATCAGGCACAATTTCACCCATTGAAATATCTACTTAAGCTTTTGGAAAACATCGAAGGAGATGACTGCCATATTTATGAAAATACACAAGCTCTTTCGATTGAAGGCAGTTCACCATACACAGTTATAACTGATAGAGGTAAAGTTGAAGCTAATAAAGTAATCGTGGCAACACACTACCCTATCTTTGATAAGCCAGGATTATATTTTGCAAGACTCTATCAGTCAAGATCATATATCATTGGTGCCAAAGTAACTAATACATTACCAGATGGAATGTTTATCAGTGCTGACGGACCTACCCATTCTTTTCGCACACAGCCTACTGATAATGGTCAAATGCTGCTTGTTGCAGGAGAAGATCATAAAACAGGCCAAGGTGACAACACCATTTTACATTATGAAAGGCTTAAACAATATGCAGAACGTATATACAATATTGAATCAATTGATTATCACTGGTCGGCGCAAGACTGCATGCCAGTGGACAGTGTCCCGTTTATTGGCAAACTATCTCCAAATTCCGAGAACCTTTATGTCGCTACTGGATTTAAAAAGTGGGGCATGACCAACAGTACAGTATCAGCAATGCTCCTCAGCGACTTAATACTCGAACGTCCAAACCCTTGGCTGGATGTGTTTAATCCTAACAGGTTCAATATAGCGGCTTCAGCAGAAGAAATCACTAGCCAGAACCTTAATACAGCTGGAAAGCTTGTTGGTGGTATACTTAACATCCCAAGCGATGAACTTGAAACTGTTTTTATGGGCGAAGGTAAGATAATAAAGCTAAATAACAAGAAACTTGCTATATATCGTGATCATGACAATCATCTGCATGCTGTTTCTCCTTACTGCACTCATTTAGGTTGTGAGATTAAATGGAACGATGCAGAAAAAACATGGGACTGTCCATGCCATGGGTCAAGATATTCAATAGATGGTGATGTTATAGAGGGTCCAACAGTCAAGAATCTTGAAAGAATAGAACTGTGAACTACACCCTACTTTGTTAGACTCTTTTCGGACATTGAATAATAATATGTGCGTTGTAAAAGAGCTGTTGATTTTTTTAAATAATTATTCTGCTCTTTTGCTACGCCATATCATTATATATTAACTAAGAGCCCATTTATGCGTCAAATTTTTATCATTTACTCTTTTTTTTTTATGTGTTATGATAGAGAAAATTTTAAAATGCCATTCA
Organism: uncultured Clostridiaceae bacterium; assembly: GCA_964411505.1. GTDB lineage: Bacteria > Bacillota > Clostridia > CAYPLH01 > DUMO01 > CAYPLH01. Next base: position 20,618 of record CAYPLH010000011.1, read on the forward strand.
TGGTTTATGTACATATTATGGTTATCTTGCTTTTCTATAAAAGAATGGTCAAAAGAAAGCATACACATGGTTTAAAGTAGAAAGTCATAGTGTGTCTTTCTGGAAAATAATCATATTATAAAGCCTGTTCGGTATTTTAAAAAGGATAATTTAATAAGTAAAGGGTGAATTATTGTGGAAGAAATAAAACAAATAGCATCCCGGATCAAAGAAATGCGTTTAATTTCAGGATTGTCTCCTGAAAAAGTAGCTCTTGACCTCGGTATACCTGATATTGAATATCTTACTTTTGAAGAAGGAACTGTTGATATTCCAGTAAGTTATCTTTATAGATTGGCAGGTATTTTCAATGTAGAGCTTACCACTCTTATAACCGGCGAGGAACCTCGTTTACGTCATTATACAGTTACAAGAAAAGGAAGAGGAAAAGGTGTCAATAGGAGAAAGCAGTATAATTATCAAAACCTTGCATACAACTATGTTAAAAAAAAGGCAGAGCCTTTTCTGGTTGAAGTCCCAGCTTCTTCTGAGGATTCTCCTATAGAATACAATTCTCACCCCGGTCAAGAATTTAATTATGTTCTTGAAGGAAGGCTAAAAGTAATTATAAATGGCTATGAATTGATTCTAGAAGCAGGTGACTCATTATATTATGATTCAGGTATTGATCATGCCATGAAAGCTTTAGATAACAAACCATCCAAGTTTTTAGCTGTCATACTGTAATCTTTTTAGTAGGCGGCTGAAATTGCCTTGTCATCGACCTTATAAACTAGTTAAATAACTTCAATTGGAGGATACAATATGCTTGAAAACTTTTTACCTAAAGTAGATTTTGATTCATACGAAGACTTTTGTGAAAATTTTGAAATAAATGTTCCCAAGAAATTTAATTTTGCTTATGATATTGCAGATAAAATTGCATTGAAAACACCTGAAAAAATTGCTCTGGTATGGTGCAATGACAATGGTGATGAAAAAACAATCACTTTTGGACAGATGAAGCAATATAGCGACAAAGCAGCAAACTTATTTAGCTCTTTGGGGATTGGTAAAAATGATAAAGTAATGCTAATATTAAAAAGAAAATATGAATTCTGGTATTGTCTACTTGCACTTCATAAAATAGGAGCGGTCTGCATCCCTGCAACGCATCTTTTAACTGCTAAGGACATAGTATACCGGAACAATGCTGCAGACATTAAGATGATTGTTTGTGTAAATGAGAATGAAGTAATTAAACACATTGAAGACAGTGAAAAAGATTCACCAACTTTAAGAACCAAAGCCCTTCTTAATGGTAAACGAAATGGCTGGCTGGATTTTAGCGAGCAACTGGAAAAGGCTTCAGATGTTTTTGAAAAACCTTCTGATAAAGAAGAAGTTTCTATTAAAGATATTTCACTCATTTATTTTACTTCAGGTACAACCGGCATGCCAAAAATGGTCCAGCATGATTTTACCTATCCACTGGGTCATATTTTAACCGCAAAATACTGGCAAAATGTTATGGATAATGGTTTGCACCTTACCGTAGCCGATACCGGTTGGGCAAAAGCTGTCTGGGGCAAAATTTATGGACAATGGCTTTCGGGCAGTGCTGTGTTTGTATATGATTATGACAAGTTTGTGCCTAAAAAATTTCTAGAAGTAATTTCAAAACACAAAATTACAACTTTTTGCGCTCCGCCGACCATATACAGATATCTTATAAAGGAAGATTTTACAAAATACTCTCTTGACAGCCTTAAGTATTGTGTAATTGCGGGGGAACCTTTAAACCCTGAGGTTTACTATCAATTTCTAGATTCAACAGGATTAAAGCTCCACGAAGGTTATGGTCAGACTGAACTAACCTGCTGCATCGCTACATATCCATGGATGGAACCAAAACCAGGTTCTATGGGTAGACCTACCCCTGGTTATGATATTGATCTAATAGATGATGAGGGAAACTCCTGTGAGCCTGGAGAAGAAGGTCAAATTATTATTCGAACCAGCAAAACCAAACCTGTTGGCATGTTTGACGGTTATTACCGTGATGATGCACTAACAAGTAAAGTTTGGCACGACGATATTTATTTTACAGGTGATATGGCATGGAGAGATGAGGATGGCTATTACTGGTTTGTCGGAAGATCTGATGACGTAATTAAAAGTTCCGGTTACCGTATTGGACCCTTTGAAGTTGAAAGCGCACTTATTGAACATCCCGCAGTATTAGAATGTGCAATTACTGCAGTTCCTGATCCAATAAGAGGTCAAATAGTAAAAGCAACTATTGTGCTTGCAAAGGAATATACTGCTTCTGACCAGCTTGCAAAAATGCTCCAGGATCATGTAAAAAAAGTAACTGCTCCATACAAATATCCGAGAATTATTGAGTTCGTTGATGAATTGCCAAAAACAATAAGCGGCAAAATTAGACGTATTGAAATAAGAGACAAAGATAAGGGTACTGAATAATCCGACCCAAAGAAACAATAGCCAATATCTGGAATCAGAGCCTATTCTTCCGGGCAATAGTATTGCATATTTATTCTTTTACATGATATAATAACCTCGTTACCGAGGTTATTATATTGCCTCCGGCGGATTTTATGCGCGTGCGATTTTTTTTTGCTAAAGCAAAAAACGCACATGCGCAATTATATCATGCAATTTCTTCGAAATTCATGATATAATGAAAAAGAGGTCGCCCTTCACACAGGGGCGTGGATTGAAACATGTTATAATATGTTTGTTTAGTTCCAATGAGGGAGGACTCTTATGGATAATATTGAAACATTGACAACTTGCTGCAATATACTGCTTGACCTTTTATTAAAACTGCATAAGAACAAGAAAATAGATAAAATAACTTTTGAAATGAATGCAGAAATGAAAATCAAATTTTTACATGATAATATGCATAGAATGAATAATAATGAAAAGGAAAAAGCTGAATTATTATTATATGAGGTTTACAATGTACTAAATCTGAAATAAGTTATTTTCTCAAAATCGTTAATTAAAGTATCTTAATAAAACAAATCATACTTACATGCATTTTATATATACAGTGCATGATAACAGGACGTATCTTTATTGGCTAAATAAGCTGTTTCTATTTTGAAATTTGCATGAACACTTCTCCTCGTCACCACAAAAATTTTATTGCTACTATTCATTTTCTTCCATACTCAAAACAACCTTTCTCATTAGTACCACCTCACAAATTAATATGAAGGTATTGTACTATATTTTTAGGACATTTTCACATGTGGTACAACGAGACATTATCATAAGTGGATCGTGTCTATTCAGAGGTAGCTCAAACATATTAACTGAAGAATCATCTCTAATACGGCTAGTTACAGCGAGGCTTAGGAAAACACAATTTAAAATGCCTTAGAGTTTAGTAATGTCCGTGCTGTTTGAACGCAAGTGAGTTCACGGAATTACTTAACGAGAAGGCATTTTAAATTGATTGTTTTCATTGCTGAAGCTGTATTGCAGTATTGGAGATGATTCTTCATGAAAGAAAAGCTACCTCTGAATAGACACGGTGGATCATAAAGGTTAGTTGAAAAGCTGTTATGCTTCTTGACTTTTTCAACCAATTGTATTATATAATAATAAAATAGTATCTTTAGTATTGGTACTAAAGTTTTAATACTTAGAATTAGGAGGCTTTGATATATGTCCAAAGAAAAAGGTACCATATCAATAAACACAGAGAACATACTCCCAATAATTAAACGGTGGCTGTACTCAGAAAAAGAGATTTTTTTAAGGGAGCTTATTTCTAATTGCAACGATGCAATAAGTAAGCTGAGTCGTCTTAACGCATTAGGTGAAACACAATTGCCCGAAGATACCAGATTTATGATTAAAGTTGTATTAAATAAAAAGTCAAAAACGCTAGAATTCATTGACAATGGTATTGGGATGACTGAGGATGAAGTGAAAAAATATATTAACCAAATTGCTTTTTCAGGTGCGAAGGATTTCATCGAAAAGTATAAAGACAAGACTGACGATGGTCAAATAATCGGTCACTTTGGTCTTGGTTTTTATTCAGCCTTTATGGTTTCATCAAAAGTTCAGATTGATACACTTTCATATATTGAAGGTTCTCAGCCAGTAAGATGGATAAGTGCAGAAGGTTCTGATTTTGAAATGGATGTTTCTAATCGAACCGAAAGGGGAACAACGGTTACCCTCTTTATTTCAGAAGATAGTGAAGATCTTTTAGATGAGTTTAAAATTAAAGAATTAATAAGGAAATTTTGCTATTTCCTTCCCTATGAAATTTATTTTGAAACTGATGATCCGAAAACCGTTGAAAAATCTGATGAGAAAGACGATGTACCCGAGCCTCTTAACGATACAAACCCTTTATGGATGAAGGATCCAAAAGAGTGCACCGAGGAAGAATATAAAGATTTTTACAAAAAAGTATTTCTGGATTTTAATGATCCTTTATTCTGGATTCATCTTAATGTTGATTATCCCTTCAGGCTAAAAGGTATCTTGTATTTTCCAAAGCTTAGACATGAGATGGAGACAATGGAAGGTCAAATCAAGTTATACTACAACCAGGTGTTTGTTGCCGATAATGTAAAGGAAATAATACCGGAATTTCTTTTATTGCTCAAGGGTACGCTGGATTGTCCCGATCTTCCTCTTAATGTATCCAGAAGCTTTTTACAGAATGATAAAAGTGTCGCTACAATATCTAACCATATAACTAAAAAAATAGCAGACAAACTGAATTCGATTTTTAATAATGAAAGAGATAATTATAATAAATATTGGGATGACATTCATCCTTTTGTTAAATATGGCTGCATGCGCGAGCCAAAGTTTTTTGAAAAAGTTAAAGATATAGTTATTTATAAATCAACCAAAGACGATTATATAACTCTTAAAGATTACTTGGAAAGAAATAAATCAAAACATGAGAACACAGTATTTTATGCTAATGATGAAAAACAACAGGCTCAGTATATAAAAATGTTCAAAGAGCAGGAGCTTGAAGCAGTAGTTCTTAATTCAATGATTGATACACACTTTATTCAATTTCTTGAGATGAATGAACAAAACATTAAGTTTAACAGAATTGACTCAAGTCTTTCAGACAGCCTTAAGGATGATGAAAATAAGGATGTTGAGCAGAGTGTCAAAGAAGAACTTGAAAAACTCTTCCGTGAAACCCTAGGAAATGAAAAATTAAAAGTTCAGGTCGAACACTTAAAGTCTACTTCTGTCCCGAGTATTATATTGCTTTCAGAACAATCCAGAAGGTTTAGAGAAATGTCTCGAATGTACGGAGGAATGAATATCCCTGATACGTTCGACGAAGACAGGTCACTTGTTTTAAACTTAAATAACAGTATTATCAATTCCCTTATAAAATTAAAGGATGATGATAGCCGCAAAGAAGATGTTTCACTAATATGCCACCATGTTTATGATCTTGCAATAATGAGTCACAAACAGCTTGAACCTCACGAAATGAATAGTTTTATTGATAGAAGTAATAAGATATTAATGAAACTAATGCAGTAGTCAGTTAAAAGATCGGTAGCTGGTTAGTTGAGAGGCTAGATTACACACACTTCTCAACTTTCCAGCTTCCTATCTATACACCTTTCCAACTTGCTCACTTTAATCGATTCTGCTGATTATGTTTATTACCAGATTTGAAAAGTCCTGCTCAATTTTCTTAGCAGCAGCAATAACTTCTTCATGATTCAGTGAGCTATCTGTAATACCTGCTGCCATATTGGTTATACATGATATTCCTAACACATTCATACCTGAATGATTTGCAGTTATAACCTCAGGAACTGTGGACATACCAACAGCATCAGCTCCAAGTATACCTAAAGCACGAATTTCCGCAGGCGTTTCATACATTGGTCCCTGTACAAAAGCATATACTCCCTCTTTAAGCTTAATACCAAGTTCATGCGAAACATTAAATGCAAGCTCTATTAAAACACGATTGTAAGTCTTTGTCATATCGGGAAATCTTGTTCCATATTCAGTTAGATTCTTACCCCTTAAAGGTGATGGAGCAAACAAACTTATATGATCTTTTATAACCATAAGATCTCCAGGTTGGAATGCTGTATTGAGCCCACCAGCAGCATTTGTCACAATCAAATTTTTAACACCCAACTTTTTGAACATGCGCACAGGCATTACAACATCTTTTATTTCATATCCTTCGTAATAATGAAACCTACCTTTCATGGCTAAGAGATTTTTTCCATTAATATTACCTACAATTAGTTGTCCGTTATGTCCTTCAACTGTGGTTACAGGAAAACCTGGAATATCCTTGTAGTCCACAATCTCTCTATCATTTACCGAATCCATCAGTTTTCCCAGACCTGAACCTAAAATTACTGCGGCATCAAATTTTCTGCTAAATTTTTCATTAACAAAATTGGCCGCATCGTTAATTTTTTTATAATAATTATCCAAATAATCCACCTCAATCTATTGTGCAATCATAGTTAATGTATAGTTCAATTCGCTTTTTTAATTGTGATGAATTATATAGTGTAGCAACAGAACAGGCTAATTATTTTTTGAAAAATAAAGCCTATTGTTCTTTATGCTACACTATATAATATCATCATGACTTTTCTATAAAAAGCTGATTGAACTATTTTTATATTCTGCTTGATTGCTCTTTTTTATTATACTATAATAATTAGATACAATAATGCAAGGGTTTAACGCAACCAATGAAACATAATTGGTTTTCTATAATTGCATTTATCAACCAATTGGAAGGAGTTACAAATAATGTCTCATCAAATTAGAATTGAAAAGACTAAAACACCCAAACAAAAACCCGATCATAATAGTCTTGGATTTGGAAAATATTTTACTGATCATATGTTTATAATGGATTATGCTGAAGATAATGGCTGGCATGATCCCAGAATAGTCCCATATGCACCATTGGAGCTTAGTCCTGCGACTATGGTGTTTCACTATGGGCAGGCAGTATTTGAAGGCTTGAAAGCTTACAGTGCACCCGACGGTAGAACCCTTCTTTTCCGTCCGGAGAAAAACATGGAGAGAATGAATTCATCCAATGAGAGATTGTGTATTCCACAAATTGATGCAGAGTTTGCTGTAGAAGCCATCAAAGCTCTAGTGTCACTTGATAAAGACTGGATCCCTACATCCGAAGGAACCTCACTGTATATAAGACCTTTTATTTTTGCATCTGATCCATTTTTAGGAGTAAGACCATCCTTTACCTATAAATTTATAATAATTCTATCCCCTGTTGGTGCATATTATCCTCAGGGAATTAATCCAGTAAATATTTATGTTGAGAACAAATATGTACGAGCTGTAAAAGGTGGAACCGGATATGCAAAAACGATGGGTAACTATGCTGCCAGTCTCAAGTCGCAGATGGAAGCTCATGAAAAAGGCTACGTTCAGGTCCTCTGGCTTGATGGTATTGAGAAAAAGTATGTTGAAGAAGTCGGTGCTATGAACGTATTCTTTAAGATTAATGGTGAAGTAGTCACGCCTTTACTTTCGGGAAGCATTTTGCCCGGAGTTACAAGAGACTCGGTAATAAATCTTCTTAAATACTGGGGAGCAACAGTTTCAGAACGAAATATAGCAATGCAGGAACTTTATGATGCTTATAAAAAAGGACAGATAGAAGAGGCTTTTGGTACTGGAACTGCTGCTGTAATTTCACCAATTGGTGAATTGAACTGGGATGGGAAAAACATGATAATAAATAATAATCAGATTGGCAAGCTGTCACAGAAATTATATGATAATTTAACAGGTGTTCAGTTTGGTCAAATTGATGATGTGTTAGGTTGGACGGTGGAAGTTAAGTAATAGTGTGATAAATATATATTATTGGAGTGATTAGTATGAGTACTGTAAAAATCCTAAAAAAAGACCATCTTGGCTGGGAAAGCTGCGTAGAGGTTTCCAATGGACTGGTTGATTTTATTGCAACAACAGCTGTTGGTCCTAGAATTATTCGGTTTGGTTTTACATGTGACAAAAATGAGTTTTGTGAGTTTAAAGATCAGATTGGAAAATCAGGTGGCGATAAATGGAATAGCTATGGAGGTCATCGTTTATGGCATAGTCCTGAAGCTATGCCTCGTTCATACTTTCCTGATAATTTTCCTGTAGATTGGCATGAAATTGAAAATGGCATCAGCTTGAGCCAACCAGTAGAATCAACTACAGGAATCAAAAAAGATATTGATATAAGTCTTGCAACAGACAAACCTATGGTTACAGTAGTTCATAAGCTTACAAACCAAAGCATGTGGCCTTTAGAGCTTGCTGTATGGGGAATCTCTGTTATGGCAGCAGGAGGAAAAGCTATAATTCCTCAACCGTTAAGACAAACCGGTCTTCTGTCTAATAGATTAGTAGCATTATGGCCATATACAAAAATGAACGACAATAGAGTTTACTGGGGAGACAAATACATAACTGTCACTCAGGACGCCCAAGCAAAAATTCCATTCAAGCTTGGAATGCCCAATGAGGATGGTTGGGCTGCATATTATAATGATGGGCATCTTTTTGTAAAAAAATATACTCACAGTATGGATGGAACATATCCGGATCTTGGGTGTTCTTGGGAAACTTATACTAATAATTTAATGCTTGAGATGGAGAGTTTAAGCCCGCTTAAAGTTTTAAAACCAGGTGAAACAGCTTCTCATAAGGAAACCTGGTACCTTTTGGATAATGTAGATTGTCCAAAAACAGAAGATGATATGGATAAAATTAAGGAAAAGGTTTTATCATTATTTTAAAAATTGGTTAATAATTCGGAAAGCTGGAAATTGGGAAAGTAATAAGCGGTGAATATGTTCGCACCGCTTATTCCCTTACCACCAACTCTTAAATAAGTTTGAGGCATCTAAAACTCCCTGACTAACTAATATTATCGGCTACAATTGTACCTCCATACTTTCTTATAATATTAATCAATTCATCAATGTTGTTTTCGACTGTCTGATTTACTATTACACCAGCTTTACCTTTATATATCCTAAGTGCCCCTGCCAATGCTGATTGATCCTTTGTGTTAATTACAACAGGCTCTTTTGAGTATGTTTGTACAATATCAATTACTTCAGGTAGATAATCTGCTTCCCTCTTATTATTATCAATGCTAATATATATTGCATCACAATTATTCATTTCCATAATACAATCAATTATATAATCATAATTTTTGTTGTTAATTTCACCCTGGAGAATATCATCATTATTAACATCTATTCTGCCAATTATTATATTCTTTATACTACTTAAATTCAGCAATTTAACAGCAGAAGTAATAATTCTACCTGAAACATGACCAATCGGTGATGGTTGAATTGTACTTACAGTAATTGCTATATTCTTAATGAATTCAGGAGTTGTCCCGCAGCAACCGCCGATTAACCTAGCTCCATATTTTGCGAACTTGGTAGCTGCTTTTGCAAACTGCTCTGGTGTTTCATTATAAACCACTGAACCATTTTTTATTACTGGTAACCCGGCATTTGGTTTTACTGAAAAATACCCTTCGCCTGTCTCATGCATCTTCTTTAGAATGTCAACCATATGTATTGTTCCAGTTGAGCAGTTTATACCGATTAGATCAGCTCCCAGAGATTTTAAAACAACTGCACATGTACCTGGATCATTTCCCATTAGTGTTCTACCGTTTGATTCAAAAGCCATGGAGCAAATAACTGGAAGGTCACTGTTTTCTTTTGCACAAATAAGTGCCACACGCATTTCTGCTAAATCAGTAAAGGTTTCAAAGTTAATAATATCGGCACCCGCATCTACTACAGCCAATATTTGCTCCTTAAATACATCATATGCTTGTTCAAAAGTTAAGTCTCCCGAAGGAACAAACAACTTACCTAAAGGTCCGATTGATGCCGCTACATATCCGTCCTTCCCCATTGCCTCTTTTGCAAGCTTTACTCCAAAAAAGTTCAGCTCGTAAGTCTTGTCTGCTAGTCCATATTCTTCAAGTTTTAATCTGTTTCCTTGGAAAGTATTTGTCTGGATTACATTAGCTCCTGCTTGTTTGTATGAATTATAAATACTTAATACTTCATCCGCATGTTCTATATTCCAGAGTTCAGGACATTCTCCACCCAAAAGTCCAAGGCTTTGCAGCATTGTTCCTTTTGAGCCATCAAAAACCAGTATTTTTTCGTTAATTTCTTTAAGAAAACTACTCAATTTAATTCACTCCCCCTGTTTTTATGGCAAACACAAAATAATTTGTATAAAGATTATACTAGCTAAATAAGATCTAGCCTAAAATTATTGTGTTTTTTTAAGTTCTTTTTATATTATTTTTATAAGCATATATTGCTGCCTGAGTTCTGTCAGAAACACTTAATTTCTTAAAAATATTAGAGACATGATTCTTTACTGTTTTTTCACTTATATAAAGGCTTTTGGCAATCTCTTTATTAAGCATTCCTTCTGCTACCAGCTCAAGTACTTCAATTTCCCTTTTTGTCAAATCCTTGTTTAAGTGTTTTTCATGATCATAGGCAGTGACTCTGCTAAACTCCTTAACCAAATCATTCGTCATTTTTGGCTGTACATATGCTTCTCCCATATATACCTTCTTTATTGCATCTATTAGAACTGAAATATCAGCATCCTTCTGTACAAATCCAGAAGCACCTAATTGTAGGGCTTTAAATAGGTAAGCCTTATCCTGGTGGATTGTTACAACTATAATTTTGTAATTTGGATTTTCCGCTTTCAACGCTTCGATAGCCTGCATTCCATTCATTCCAGGCATATTGATGTCCATAAGAATTACATCAGGTTTTATCTCCCTAGCAAGCTTTATAGCTTCCTCACCATTTGCAGCCTGACCTACAACTTCCATGGAGTCCTCCAATTCAAGGATCTGCTTAAAACCTTGTCTAACCATAGAATGATCATCAGCAATTAAAATACGAATATTATTCATCTTCTGTCACCTCATCTGTAATAAGTGGGATTTCAACAAGAAATTTAGTACCCATTCCCTTTCGCGATTTTATATCAAAAGAACCATTAAGCAGCTCAATTCGCTCCCTCATATTCATAATGCCAAAACCACTGTTAATATCTTTATTGGGTTTCTTTAAAGAACTCAGATCAAACCCTATCCCATCATCACTAATCTCCAACTTTAATTTCTCATCAGGGAAGCATAGTTTTATTCGAACACTTTGGGCATGGGCATGTTTTCTGATATTGCTCAATGCTTCCTGAATTATCCTATAAACTGTAAGAGATATTGCAGAACTTAAATCACTGCTACTGGTAGTTATAAATTCAATCTTTATACCAGTTTCCTCCTCAAATGTTGTAATACATCTTTGAATAGTAGGTATTAACCCCAAATCATCAAGGGACATTGGCCGCAAATCATATATAATGTTTCTTACATCCTTCAGGCTGTTTCGGACTATTTCTTTCAAGTTCTTCAGTTCTTCACGTGCTCTATAAATATCAATATCAATCAAGCGTTCACAAAGCTCAGCTTTTAGAACAACATTAGACATAAGCTGTGCTGGTCCATCATGTATTTCGCGAGCGACACGTTGACGTTCTTCTTCTTGAGCTCTTATGATTTTCAAACCTAATAGACGTCTTTGTTGCATATCTTCAAGTTGGAGACTTACTTCCTGAAGGTCACCTGTCAGATAACTAAGAGCTGCCCCTATATATGTCAACAAATTTTCTGCTTTTTCTACTGTTTTTTGCGAGTCTTTAACTCTACGTTCGAGTTCATTTCTTCTTCTTATAAAATGTAATTCCTGCTCCCTCTTGATTGCCAGTTGAAGTCTTAATTTGTCTGCTTGCTCATAAGCAATCCTATATTGTTCCTGTGAAAATTTTTCAAAGTTTTTATTAACAAATGCGAGATGTTTCTGTCCTTGCTTAAGTTTCATTTCAAGAACATCTACATCCTTAATCAATTGAGCTACCTGTAATTTTAGGCGGGTAAGTTCATCTTCTAACAATTTACATTCTTTTTCAGCATTTTCAACTATGTCTAGTATTTCACTTTTGCCACTGTTAATGGAATCAATAGTTTTATTAATGATTTCCTGCAGCTTAGCAATATCCATTTTATAACTCGCCACATTAATCCTCCGTTAAATACTTTGAAGTTTCTATTGCTTTTGTGTTTTTATCCTGATGCTACCCCATTTGGCTTTTTAACTGAATGTAGACCTCAGCCTTACCTTGTCTAAAGTCATACTTCTCATCAAAATAAATGGCATCACCTATGCATATCAACCTTTTTCTTTTGTCAATTCGGATAGGTACAAAAGGAACATGGTTTCCAGTTTTTTTAGCATATTTCCGCTCAATATGAAGAAACCCCTTATACATTTCACCCATTTCAGAACCTGAATCAGAGTAATCTATATCAGGACATATAAGAATGTTTTGCCCGTTCTCCAAAGCTAAAACACTTGCATTAAATGTTTTGACTATATCTCTTGAGCCACGATAAACAGGTAGTGCTGACATTATATGCATCAAGCCTGATACAAATAAAGATATGGGAAATGCAATAATTGCTGCAATAATCTTTGGAATACCAAAACGCTTTGTAAATGTATAGTTATAATATTGTTTGAAACAAGCATTAAAATTAAAAAAAACGTTCAAAACCCACATCCGGGCTGGTATATCAAGCCATGCTAAACTGATAACTGGTCCCCACAAATTTTGATGATGCACTAAATATACAGCTGGAACATCCAAATCCGTTTTGCGTATAATCTTATAATTCGGAATAAAAATACGTACTATCATCTTTAAAAAACTGTATATATGTTTATTAATAGTATTTATCAATGTTTTAAAAAACTACACCCTTTCTTTTTTTTGTACTTTTTCGGATTTTTCAACTACAAATAATCCTGTTATAGATGAGATAAATCGTTCTATCAATCCTAAAATTAACCGAAAGAATATGAAAATAGAATCCTTAACAGTACTGTAATGTGAACCGGAGTTGTTATCAAAATAAAGAGTTTTTATCGGGACAGTATATAGCTTTAAATTTATAGTTCTTGCTTTAATAAGCATATTTATTTCATAATCATACCTCTCACCTTTTAAGCCAATCATTTCAGGCAACTCCTTAGTCGAAATACCTCTAAGACCTGTCTGAGTATCATTAAGTTTGCAGCCATAAAGCAGATGGAAAATGGTGCTAGTCAACATATTTCCTATGTAACTTCTTTTAGGAACATTATTTTCATGAAAGTCTCTGACTCCTAAAATTAATACTTCTTTTTTTACTGATAATATATTGCATAAATTACATATATCCTCAACAGAATGCTGCCCGTCCGCATCAGCAGTTACAACCCCGTTCATATATGAAAAGTGCTCTAAAAAAAACGAAAAAGCAGTTTTCAAAGCTCTACCCTTGCCACGGTTTACTTCGTGGGTGAGCACAGTACAATGACTGATTTGTTTAAGAGCTTCAAAAATATATTCATATTTGTAATCACTACCGTCATTCACGACAATTACTTCTGAGACTCCCATTGATAAAAGCTCTTGAACAAAATCAGGTAGCTCTGGTATTGGATTAAGTGATGGTATAATAACTGCGCAGTTAATTCTACAATCCTTTAATGACTTTCCTATTCCTGTCTCTTCCTGAACGTCGTTGATCTTTTCAGCTTTTTTGCACAAAATATGTCCACTCCTTGTACCTGCCCTATTAGATAAATTTATAAACCGCATGGAATGTCTTTAATTCATGCAATATGGCTATCAAAGCATAAAACGCTTTTAGTAAGTTTTGGTAGACATATTGTATGGAATCATTACATTCCATAGAGTATACTTTTTAGGTATTAATCATTATATAACAATAATATTATATATCACAGACAATATTCTAACAAGAACCTTGTTTGTTTGCATTGTGAAATTTTAAATAAAGAGGTTCATGACAAGTGCTACAGCAATAGTTAGCACCAAAGTAAAATTTATTAGTGTGAAATTTTTAACTGCAATTACAAATGTGTCTTTTTTAGATTGAATTTCCCGGAAGGTCAAAATTCCTTTATATACTGGGATAAAAGTCAACAGAGCAACTACTGATATCGGTGGCAATATTCCCAATATTACCGCAATCAATATGTCAACATATGCAATATAGTAGAGAATTTCAAAAAAACGAATGCTGTGTTTAATACCAATATAGGATACCAATGTATATCGTTTATTTTCAATATCATCACATATATCACATATATTGTTTGCAAGCATAATATTTGCAATCCCAAGAATTGCGGGAAAAGCTAAGATTATAATGCATATTATTTCCCATACATTTAGTGCAATAATAAGTTCACCTGCTTGTAATATCATACTAGCAAAATTTCGATCAAATGCATGAATATAAATTGAAATGAACGGTATCATAAAGCCCATAAAAGCGCCAGAAAAGACCTCTCCAAAAGGTGTGCGAGATATAGGTACGGGTCCGTACGTGTAAAAAACACCAACTACAAAAGATATCAAACCTAAAACCAGAACAATCATACTAGTATTCAAAAATAAAAGTACTCCTGATAAAACCGCCAAAATTAATAATGCAAAAATTACTGTAAGCACATATGAATCTTTTAGATTGTCTCTGACTATTGCGTTATGACTTTCATAGCCGAACCCGTATTTCTGTTTTGCATATTTGTAATCTAGATAATTGTTTAAAGCTGTTGTTGCCATATCAATGGATAAAAGTGAGACAAGCATCAATAAAAAATTTCCCATCCTAAATGCATTATAGCGATAAACACAGTAGAGGGTTCCTAGCAAAAAAGGAATTACGCTGGCTGTTTTTGTCTGGATCTCAACCAATTTCAAAAAACTCAAAAAAGACATAATAAGTGTTCCCTTTCTTTCCTCATAAAGATGAACTCAATAAATCCATCATAATTTTCTGGAGAGATACTTATATTATGAAGTGTTTTTGCGTTCATTTCAAGGTTTGTGAAATATTAATAAAAGCTCGGGGGCGCAATGCCTCCCGAGCCTTTATTCTACAGTAATTCTCTTGCTTTCGCAGGCTTACCCTGACTAAAGTTATTTAAATACTAACTCTGTAATGACTATATCGTCAAAAACAGCGGTACCATTTCTTACTATAAGCCCTGCTTTACCTGCACTATAGACATCATCCTCAACTGCAAGCATCTCAACTCCATCTACATACAGTTTAATGCTTGTTCCGGCTAATTCAGCTTTTAATGTATACCATTTGCCTTCTTCCAGTGTAAATTCCTTATTAACCAGATTCGAGAACTTGCCATCAGTTTGTCGTCTTACTCTGAACTGTCCTGCCTCATATACTATCTGGTAGTTATTGTCATTGTCCTGGTACCTGCCATAAAAACCCACTCTCTGAGTGCTAGGATTTGACCATTCACTTACCATCATCTTGGCTTCAACAGTATAGTTGTCCCATGTGCTTTCACCAACAACTGATCGGTTGGTACCTGCTACTGTGTTGTATACCTTGTTTCCATTTTCGTCAATAACTTGCCATTCTCCTGAAACAGCTTCCCATCCATCAGCTGTTCCATCTTCAAAGTCTTCTGTCAGCAATTCTGCGCCTTCTGCTAATGTAGGAGTCCCTTCAGGTATTAACTCTGTAACTACTATATCGTCAAAAACAGCGGTACCGTTTCTTACTATAAGACCTACTTGACCAGCACTGTAGCCATCATTATCCTCAACTTCAAGCATCTCAACTCCATCTACATACAGTTTAATGCTTGTTCCGGCTAATTCAGCTTTTAATGTATACCATTTGCCTTCTTCCAGTGTAAATTCCTTATTAACCAGATTCGAGAACTTGCCATCAGTTTGTCGTCTTACTCTGAACTGTCCTGCCTCATATACTATCTGGTAGTTATTGTCATTGTCCTGGTACCTGCCATAAAAACCCACTCTCTGAGTGTTAGGATTTGACCATTCACTTACCATCATCTTGGCTTCAACAGTATAATTGTCCCATGTGCTTTCACCAACAACTGATCGGTTGGTGCCTGCTACTGTGTTGTATACCTTGTTTCCGTTTTCGTCAATAACCTGCCATTCTCCTGAAACGGCTTCCCATCCATCAGCTGTTCCATCTTCAAAGTCTTCTGTCAGCAGTTGTGCGCCTTCTACCAATGTGATAGTTTCTTCAGGCTCCTCTACCTGCTCTTGGGGATAATCATCACCTGTATGTATGATTACCTCTGTAAAGCTGTTCCAATGGTTATCAGAGTTGCCATAACCCACTATGCGTACATATGCTGCATCAATAGGTTCACATTTATAAATCTCGATCTGATCGGAGGTTCCACTTGCTCCTCCTGTATAAACTGTAGTCCAGTTTACGCCATCAACAGTGGTTTGGATATCGAATATTGCTTTTCGTTCATGCCCACGGAATGTAGCTATAGAAAGTCCATTTACTTTTTTTACTCCACCCAGATAATATTGAATCCACTGTTCTCCTGCTGCAGACCAACGAGTACTAGGATCATTATCAATTGTATTTTCAGGAATATTGCCATCATCACCACTAGCAATTACAGGCTTATCAGTAAGCACAAAGAAAGTGACTGTATAGAATATACCTTCTTCATTGTTATTTGCATCAACTACCTTTATTCTTGCAACTCCAGTTGTACTGGTAGATTGTTCTACAGAAACATTGTGCACACTAGACGCAGCATCAATTACCGGTATCTGTTTTGCTCCAATCGGTAATGCTACTGTATATTCGTACTTGTCAGGAGCAAAACCATTAATTGGCTCTCCATCTATGGTAATACTGTCTAGTTTGGGAATATTTGCAATTGAATCACTTATCTCAATTGTATGACGCTGAATATTAGCAACAGCCTCTTCACCAAGACGAGCTTTAAGCTGACTCATGTATAAGCTTTCAGGCTTTACATGTTCTCCATGTGACTCCCAATATCCATCTTGTAGTGGCTTAATATCTACATGGGCGCCTGGTCCCTTTTCTCCAACATGACCTATTGACCAGTTCTGAGCTGTTGGTGGTCTTTGGAGTACGAGGAATCCTTCAGTGTTCCATGCAACATAATTGGCTCCTGACCATCCATGACCAGTACCCATCCACTGTCTGTCCTGAATCTGTATTGAACCTTTTACGTTATCATATAGCCCTGCCATAGACCAGCGATGATGTGGTTCACTAGACGCATAGTTTCTCTCAGATTCACAATATACAAATGCATTAGGTCCCGGAATTCTAGGTCCTATAGCAAAAGCATGGCGAGCCTGGTCAGCATAGCATCTTAACACTAGGTTCAGTTGTCCTTTTATACTATACGGGTATCTCCTTGAGCCAGCGATAGTGCATACAGGTTCTGTGTATCTACAATCTTGGATTGTAATATACTTGGCATTTTCGGCAACTAATATTCCAGTGTCAAGGTGAAGCATTTCAACTTCCCTTACCCAGCCATTAGATGCATTATCAAAGGTAACCGCGCAATTCGCCTTGTTCTCATCTGCATAATATTCAACGCCTTTTTCTAAATCTATTACACTAGGATCAAATTCTGATGAAAATCTGAGATTCTCAATCCCTACTCTTTGAGCTCTTCCAGTTTCAGAGCACTTTAGTACTTCTCCACCACCCCAGCGAGATTCAACTGCATTGGGCATTGATGCATCAACAGTTATCATGTTTCCTTCAATATTGGTAATAATTCGTTCTATATCAACAGTAAGCGGACCCCACTGCTGCGTATTGCCTGGGTCTGCTGGTCTTGGGACTATACGATCCATTTCTATCTCGTGAATCCACTCTTCATTTCCATATCTACGGATTGCTATAGTGTCTCCCACATTAAGACCATCAACATGCTCTACATTAAAGGTTTTTGCACCAACTGGAACATATATATCAGTAATCTTTCTTGCCGATTCGAGCTCTACCAATGCTCCAGAGGTTCCTGAAACTACAATGATGCTCCTCTGGTCTTTACCTGTTGCATACAGTATAGAACCATTCTCACCGCTTCCTTCTCCTCTTAGCACTATTCCATCAGAACTTATTCTTAAGTTTCCGGCAATTTCATAAGTACCACTCTTTAGTAAAATAGCACCTCTGAAGCCGTTAATGTGAACCGGCATTTTAGAAAGCGTATCAATTGCTGTCTGGATATGGGCAGTATTATCCCCTTCCACTGGCTCTAATACTATCATCACAGGAACATCAGGAATTTTCACTCCACCAGACATGTAGCCTGCATTTGAAAAATCTAGTATTTGATTTCCCCGGAAATCTGGTACATAATTAAGTTTGCCTGTTTCATCTTCTGAAACTATCAGACTGGTACCCTGGGATATTTTATCAGTATCAATAACTGAAAAATAAAGATTATCATAGAACTCACCCTGATCAGGGAAATTGAATGCTAATTTTACAGTATATAGGCCACTAGCTTTTTCTGCTGAATTGATAGGTATAGTAACTGCTTCATGAGCCCTAAGTTCTTGTTCGGGTATAATGGAGACTACCTTTTCATTTTCAAACAGAATTTCTCCGGATACCATCCCATCAAAATATGGCTCGATCAAAACTTTTGGAAACTCTTCGTCCGGGCTTATTATTGCAGGATCACCAACAGATACGGCCATTGTATCATTCGTTAAAGATGCTGCAACCGGCTGCATCACAAATAAATTAATTGCATGATTAATTGCTAACATATCTGTTTTGGGATTGAAGTTTCCTCCCATTTCTGTAATTGAGACAAGTCCTCTGTCATGAAAATATACATCCTTACCCAAAATGTCAGCTATATCATTCAGTGGTATAAACATTCTACTGTTTACTACTTTTGAAGGGGCATCCATCTCATAAATAGAGCCACTTACATCCACTGTTTTGCTGCCTGGTGACATTGATATTGTAATCGCTCCTAATTTAATAGTAGCTTTAGACTCAATTTCATTCCACCCGACTTCAGCATTGAAAGCTTCTGTTACAAATCTGATCGGAACAAAAACATTCTGTCCTTCTATAAAAGGTTTTACATTTGGGTTGTCCTCATCCACTTGCACTTTATCATAATTGATATAAGCAAATGGGCTATTGTTATACAAAACAACAGCTGATTTCATTACTTTGTCAAGTACCTCTTTGCTGCCATTTCCCTCCTGGCTAGCCAATGCAGGTGATGAAACACCTATAGTAACAATAAAACTTACTAAAAGGATGAACACCACAAGTAGTTCGGAGATTCTTTTTTTTCCAAACACGTTATTTCCTCCCTTCAAGATTTGTAGGCTATTACTCAAACTTTCGATAAAAATGTGATATAGGTATTTGTTGTAATCAATTTCAATGACAAGATTTACATTTACGTTCTGTACAAAATACTAAAGGTATACTTTCCTAGACAATAGAAACATCTTTTTTTCAAAGAGCAAATATCACATTTTTGATTAGAAAATTCAAGCATGACCTAATTTTTAGTAATGCCATTATATCAATGCCTGTCAAATTGTAAATAAATGAATTTAAACATCACTGTTAGCTTTATAGAAAGAAAAATATTCCTTTAAATAATACTATAATGTTAAAAAAAGCATATCCATATTTGTCTATTATTTTGGGTATTATTATGCAATAGTTTATTTGTTTTGAAATTATTTCCCGCTGGATTTCTTAATAGTATTTACATGCTTGAATTAGTTAGCTGCGTTTGATATATTAAAATATGCAAAAGCTTACATTACAATAAAGATAAAATTGAGTTTTCAGAAGATGAGTTAATATGTATTGAGGTAATTTTAGAATAAGTACATGGTGGGCGTTCTAGTATAACGAAAGGTGTGATCACATTGATTTCAGCCCTTTATATTATTGGTATTATTGTTTTTGTAATCTCCGTAGTGGCAGGTCTTTTTTCAGGATCATTTACTAGCTTTATTGTTGCTTTAGGTGGGGGGATAACTTCTGCTGTCACTTTTTTTGCTTTAGCAAAAATTCTGGAAAATCAAGAGAATATTTTATATAAACTCAACTCAGACCTTGCTACAAGATCAGACTTACTGGCAAAAAAGATATGCCAAAAGTGCAATTATAAGTATGAAGGCGATTATAGCTCTTGTCCTCATTGCGGTTACAGAGAGAAATGAGGTAAAACAGAGAAAAACCCTTACAAGAGGCAATTACGATGTATTTTCCTCTTGTAAGGGTTCCATCTATACCACTATATTGCATTTATCAATTACTTCTATTAATAACAAAAACTGCTGTATCTTTCGAACTGATTGCCCTGTCAAGCTTAAGAATTCCATTACTTTCGGAAACTATATCAATTATCCCGGTGTAAAGATTCTCTACAGTGTAACTTCCTTCATCAACCCCTTCAATTATAATGGAAACATCCTTATCCTCATTTGTATAGTTAAATAAAGCTAATAGCCTTGTTCCTCCATCACCGGTCATTATTGCATACTTTACACTGTTATCATTTATCCTGTGTGTAGATATGCCGTATTTCTTATCCAGAAAAGCTATAACTTCGCTGCCTTTACCGCAATTATTCAGAAAACAACCGTACCAATAGGAAGTACCTATAAAGACAAAATTACCCCTTCCTGCACTTGAGCTGGTTATTGCTGGAAGACCATCCTCAAATCTTGCAATAACTTCTGCTCCTTCTAAATCAAATAATTGCTTTTGTATATAGCCTCTGCACTCTATTCCTCCTTCAATCGAAAACGTTAGATTAGAAATGTCTACATCATGAAAATCGATACCGGTTATTGTTCTTAACTTTCCCCCCGGCAGCTCCCTATGCATTATTCCGTTTTCATTAAATATGCCAAACATTCCGTCAGCAACAACGGTGCCGCCATTTATCACAAATTCCTCAAGACCTTTGGCAAGGTCATCAGGCATACACATCTGGTATGTTGCAAAAATCACATTATATTCCCTCACCCTTCTATTTGCTACATCATCTGGCGTTACAAAGTCTACGTCTATATTATTTTGCCATAGGCATTGATATAAGCCTTTTATAGCTTCGACATATATGTTATCACTGACTACACCCTTGTATGTCTGTGTAAAGGCTTTCTGATAATTGAAATTCTGGCGGTCATATAAAATTGCCGCTTTTGCCTTTTCAGGTGAAAAACTCATTATTTCGGGATGCTTGTTAAGTATACTCTTAATCTTTTTTGCCTCAGAAAGCCTCGGTGTTTCTCTTCCTTTCTGGTCAACAAGCCCTCTTCCAAACAGTTGATGACCTTTAATAAAAGGCTCCCATTTCCAGTAGATTATCCCTTTTGCTCCATGAGTTATAGCCTCCCAGTTCCACCACTTAAGTTCATTGGGGTAGACAACCCCTTGCGTGTTCAGTAAAGTCTGGTGGTGGCTTTGCATTTCAGCAATCCAATAAGGTTCATGATGTGCAGCTGAATAAACGGAACTAAATATCTGCCATCTTAAGCTATGTTTCTCCCTATCGCCCTTATTGTTTTGGGGATAAAGCGAAATACCCATCTCATCCACTGACCGTGATAGTTCCCAGTTATCCTGTGAACGGCTTATTAATTCTCCCCGTGCTGCTTCCGAGGCAATATTATCTGCCTGTATGGGGTGTTTTGCATCAACTGAGCGAATATGTCCTGCCCATTCCCTTATGATCATACCTATATTATCTTTCTGAAAATCCAAAAGATCAGCAGCATTTGCAATGCTTGCCCATCTCCAGTAAGGGAATTCAACCTGCGAAAAATCACAGTAGCTGCGTTCCCAAATAGCATTAAGGTTTTCTATTGTTTTGTACTTTTCCTCCAGCCAATCTCTGAAAACCTGTAGAGTATATAGATCGTAAGACCAAAACATCGTTTCATTCCAGATATCGTAACCATACAAAGCAGGGTAATCTTTATAGGCCAGCGCCGTATTATAAAAGTTTCTCTTTATTATGTTTTTTACATCAGGATGGTTATAATTAATAAATCCGAAAGATGCTCCAGAATTGTTATATGTTCCATCCCTGTTTACTGCCAGATAATCTCTTTTCATTACAAAGTCTGGAGTATATTCAAGGCATGAAATCTGACCTGCAAGTTCCATTACAACATGTAAACCTATTTCATAAGCATAATTTAATATACTCTTGCCTGTGGCAAATGGATAATCAGGGTTTTTACTATCCTCCCACCAGTATACCGCCGGCCATATAACCACATAATCCATACCTGTTTCGCGTATGCTTTTTAGTCTGTCATATATTTCTGCAAGTCCAAACTCTCTTTGAATTTTTAAAACTGTACCATAGGGAAAGTGATCCCGGATTGTTTTTAAATTTTGCACAAACTAAACCTCCATATACTTATTTTCTTGTAAAGCTTGAGTTGCTGATATTTAACGTACCTGACTGAATAATTTTCAAAGCAACACAACTAGATTTACTATAAATCATATACTTTCAAAGAAAGATATTCTTGTCTTGTATTGACCAATTCTTCTGGTATATTGACATATCAGAAGAACCAAACGTTAAAATTCACATGCACATTTATCTTTACTGAAAGTATATAAAAATATTAAATTATAAAATTATTACATTCTGCATAATATATCTTTCAAAAAGCTGGTCCCGGCAGCTGTACCTGCAACGTTGAAATAATCCAGTACAGTAGCCGCAATGTCAGCAAAAGTACTACGGACTCCAAGATTAACAGATTTTTTTAGCGCTTCCCCCGTTACTAAAAGGGGGACATACTCTCTTGAATGATCTGTGCTTTCTGTAGTAGGATCGCAGCCATGATCAGCTGTTATTATAAGAATATCTTCCCTCTTCATGTTATTAATTATATCGGGAATTCTTAAATCAAACTCCATAAGAGCGTTTGCATAGCCTTCCACATTGTTTCTATGCCCATAAATTGAATCAAAATCAACACAGTTTGTGAAAATTAGACCCTCAAACTCTTCTTTCATATATTGTATTGTTTTATCTATACTATCCATGTTATTTTCAGTATGTACTGAATCAGTAAGACCACGTCCATTGAATACATCCTCAATTTTTCCTACACCTTTAACCCGGTAACCTTCAGATTTTAAAATATCAAGCATTGTAATACCCAGCGGATCAAGTGAAAAATCCTTTCTCCTGCTTGTCCTGGTAAAATTACCTATTTCACCGGAAAATGGTCTTGCAATAACTCTTCCTACTGCATGTTCATCTTTCATTACCTTACGCGCTATACGACAGATGTTGTAAAGCTCTTCTACCGGGATTACTTCTTCATGCGCTGCAATTTGAAATACACTGTCAGCCGAAGTATATACAATAGGTCTTTTTGTCCTTATGTGTTCTCTGCCCAGCTCTTCTATTATCCTTGTGCCAGAAGCTGCGTAATTTCCAAGGATTTTCCTGCTTATTTTCCTTTCGAACTCATTGATTACTTCATCTGGAAATCCTTTGGGATATACCGGGAAAGGTTTTTCCACAATAATACCTGAAATCTCCCAATGACCCGAAGTCGTATCCTTTCCTGCTGACATTTCACCCATCTTTCCATAACATCCAACAGGTTTATTAAGAGCTTCTACTCCTCTTATGTAGTTAATATTTCCAAGACCCAGCTTCTGAAGATTTGGAAGCTTTAAGTTGTTAACCTTCATCGCAATATTTCCTAAAGTATTGCTGCCAGCATCTCCATATTGGACCGCATCAGGTAGTTCCCCTATTCCAACACTGTCCATAACAATAATTATAACTCTTTTCATTGGCATTCATATCTCCTATTATACATAAGGAATTTTTCTCATATAATTTTTTATGATTGCTCCCCAGTATGAAATAAAGCGGCTTTTTTATGTAAAGTGCTCTACATAAAAATTTGCAGCATTATTGCAATCTGGTGCAACATAATATGATTATCCAGCCTTCCATGTGAGACTAGATAATTGTATTATACTACATTTTGATTACAAACAAAATCGCCCACAAAAACTTCTAGCTTATTTCATGCTCTTGGATGTGTTTTCTTATAAACTTCTCTTATTTTGTTTTTAGCAATCTGAGCATAAATCTGGGTTGATGAAATATCCGAATGTCCAAGCATTTCCTGGATAGATCTTAGATCTGCTCCATTTTCCAAAAGATGTGCGGCAAAGGAATGTCTTAATGTATGCGGTGTAATATCTTTGCTAATTTTCGCCTGATTCTTATATTGCTTAATAATTTTCCAGAAACCCTGTCTGGTAAGACGCTTTCCATTTAGATTTACAAAAAGCGCTTTTTCTTCATGGTCTTGAATCATTAAGCTTCTGGATTTTGCAATATAACTTTTGAGCGCGCTTATAGCCATTGAACCGATTGGTATCATTCTTTCCCTACTAACTTTATTACAGAGAATAAATCCTATGTCAAGGTTTAAGTCACTTATATCAAGTGAAATTAATTCAGACACCCTGATGCCTGTAGCATATAGAAGCTCAAGCATAGCTTTATCCCTATAACCTTTCAAATCGACGCATTTAGGCTGCTCAAGCAACAACTCGACTTCCTGCGTTGATAATATCTGCGGAAGTTTTTTTTCAACTTTTGGTGATTCCAGTCCTGATGTTGGGTTATAATCTATTATGCCACTTTTTTCTACATACTGGTAAAACGATCTAATTGACGCTAAGTTTCTTGAAATTGTAGATGTAGCTCTACCCTTTTTCTGAAGGTACAACAAATAAACTATAATAGTAGTTTTGGAAGTCTTAGTTATGGTGTGTATATTTATCCCATTCAAATATGTAGTATATTGCTCAATATCCCTTTTGTATGATTGAAGTGTATTTTGTGACAACCTTTTATCCTTCTCCAGAAAATTAATGAACTCTTCTATTAATAATTCCATCAACCAACGACTCCTTAATTGTTATTCATCTATATGCAACATCTTTAAATCATGTGACATAGCCTTTGAAATAGACAATTTTAAAAGTAAATTTCCAACAGCATATTACACAAAATTTTATACGTTAAATATAGATTTAAGTATAGACATTTATATATATTAAATCACAACACTATCTTTTCACTTTAAATTCAATTATATACAAATATTTTCAAGGCTTTTCTGGATAACAACTAAAAAAATGCTCCAGTTTATTTAAAGCCTGTTATTAAAGGAGCAATCATTTTAATAAACATCGGGCTTACATATGATTCAAATAGAGCGCCGACAAGTATCATTATTGAAAACAGTGCTGTTACAAGACAATATGCAGCAAAACTTGACTTTAAGCTTATTTTTGATGGCAATCTATTAGATCGGCTTTTTAAGATGGTCAGTGAAAAGTTTATACCACTGACACCAAGGGCTATTATAAATGGTACTATTATTATTTCTTTTGGAAGGGTTGACAAAAAAACAAATAACACGCCTTTAATTCCACATGCAGCAACAATAAAACCGGAACTAAATCCTGTCACAAAACCCTTTATCCCAACAGCGATATATATAAAGGGAACCCCGATTATAGTAACCCCTAGAACCCACAAAAGAGCTATTAACTTGAAATTTTCAATTACTGTAATTTTAAAAAGCTCAACACTGTCGATATTTTGGTGGTTAATAAGATTTAAAAAACCATAGAAATAGTTTGTCAATTCAGAACTTTGATTAAAACTTAATCCGTTAACAGTAAAAGCACCTGCACAAATACCCACAGTGAAAGCCAAAAACAAGAGCATATATGTATTAATGTTATTATTTATATGTTTTGTCAGTGTAACCTTAAAATTTGACAGCATAAAAACTCCAGCATTTTTTATTGGCAGGATCATCTGTTATTATGAGCGCTTATTTGATGATTCTGTCTATTTGAATTCTATGCCTTGCTGAATAAAAAAATTACAAAGATTATTAATTTTCGTAAACTTGATAAAATCCCAAGCCTTACTTTTATAAACCCCCGCAGCGAATGGTTACAGTACGTTTTTCTATATTATGATTTCTTTTCTTAAAATCCTGTCGGCGATCAACAACCCTATTATGGTCTTTGCATCAGTTATCTCATGTGAAAGAACCTTATTGATCAATTCACTAAGAGGAATCTTTTCACATGATATAAATTCATCCTCATCAGCGCAAGCAGAGCCTTCTTCAAGGTCTGTGGCTACAAACAAGTGTAATACCTCGTTACAAAAACCTGGAGTACTGTGAACACTGATAATATGTGTAATTTTCCCTGCTACAAGCCCAGTCTCTTCCTTCAACTCACGTTTTGCGCAATCTTCAGGTTTTTCCCCGGGATCCAGTTTACCAGCTGGGATCTCAAGAGAGTTTTTTTCAATTGCTTTTCTATATTGTCTTACCATGTAAATATTTCCATCACAATCAATAGGAATGACAACCGCTGCTCCAGGGTGTAATACAAGATCGCGTTTTGCCTCTTTACCATTGGGCAGGGTAACTCTAAGCGTGTCAACATCTATAACACTTCCGTTAAAAACTCGTGTTCTAGAAATTGTTTTTTCTTCATACTTCATTTGATTATCTCCTCATATGTTAATTTTTGTAAAGTTTCAATTTAAAATTTCAGTGACAAACCTCAGATTTTTCAAACTATTTACTATCTGGTAATTATATTTGTCGGAAATACATATACTTAAAACTGTAATATAACTGGAATGCTAATTCCACAGTTTACTTGCTTTAAGATATTGACCACACTTTATACCCCAAAAAAAGATTTGGAAAGGATTTCTGCCATGATGCAATACATTTTTAAAGGAAGCCTATATTTATGCGGCAAGCCTGCTGAGATTATAAAGCAGCTTAATGAACTAAAAAACGAATATAATACTGTAAAAGAACTAATTGACAGTAAATTGAAACCACTAGAAAAATAACACTTCATCGTTTACTCATTTCTCTGGTTTTTCTAGTACAGGCATTCATTGCCTCTATTACAGCATTACGAAATGAACACTTTTCCAATACAGCTACGGCTTCAATAGTAGTGCCTGCTGGGGTGCATACCTGATCCTTAAGCTCGCCTGGGTGTTTACCTGTTTCTAAAACCATCTTTGCAGAACCTAAAACAGCCTGTGCAGCAAGCTTATATGATAATTCCCTAGGAATCCCTGATTGAACAGCTGCATCAGACATAGCTTCTATAAACATAAATACATAAGCAGGACTACTGCTTGTCAATGCGACAACTTCATTCATTAAATTTTCAGGCAATTCCTCTACCCTACCTGCACATTTGAACAAAGCTGACACTTCTAATTTTTCACAATCTGTTACATTGGAATTGCATGAAATCAGCGTCATTCCTTCACCAACCTGCAATGGAGTGTTTGGCATGACCCGGACAACCTTTTTTTCTTTTCCAATTACATCTTCAAGAAACTTCAAAGTAACACCTGCCGCAATTGAAACAACAACCTTTTCACCAGTCATCCTATCTGCAAAAGACTCCAATACATATTTTACTAAGTTAGGCTTAACAGCAATAATGATAATATCACTACATTCTGCAAGCTCACGGCTTGAGCCTGTAGTATTTATGTTATACCTATTCTTAACAGTTTCAAGCTTTTGAGCGCTTTGATCAAAACAGTAAAGTTTATCAGTCGACATAAGATTAGATTCAGTTATTCCTTTTAATATAGCAGTACCCATTACACCAGTACCAATAATTCCTATCCTCTTACTCATATTTATAGTATCTCCTCTTTATATTTTATTTAATTGAGTTTTCACGCTCCTTTTTGTTCAATGTTCAACTTATGCTAATTACACACGAATCAAGTAACACAGCACTGCACCTCACTACATCTGTAAATTTCAACTCACTTCACTTTTTACACATAACTCTATTAAAATCTAATTATATCATTAATAATATATCAATAAAATATAAATTTAAGCTTTTTGGTATGCATAAGCTTCAGTTCGCACACCATAAATTTCATTTTGGCATTCTAATAATAAATTGACAGACTTTAATCGGACAATTTTGCGACAAACTAATTTCAGGCGAGACCCTACCGAAGATAGACTTTAACTTTTCATTTTACCTAGTTTTTAAACTTATTTTAACCATTGACAAAAAGCTCGAAGCTGTTGTATACTAAATAAGTCTCGTAGGGGAGTAGCGCAATTGGCAGAGTAGCGGTCTCCAAAACCGTCGGTTGCAGGTTCGAGTCCTGTCTCCCCTGCCAGTGATAAAGCCTGTAACTTTAATGGTTACAGGCTTTTGTTATGTTCTTTATAATGTGTTTTGGGGACTATTTTTGAGTGTGATTCTAGGTGATATTGCGCTCAAAAAAAAGACACAACATGTTAAGACATGAATACATCACTACATAATGAATTTATTTACGGCTAAAATCCATTATTTCACGTGCCTGCTAAGGATATGTCTTTCCTGTAAAACGCCTACAAATCGAAATATCACGCAATAAGCCTATATTTAAAATAGTTGAGTTTACGGATAGAACAGCGCAAAGATTTATGAAAGTTGCAAACGAATATTCAAATTCCACACTGGTGTGGAATTTAGGGATAAAAGAAGCATACATGCTTTGCTTGATGTCCCGGTAGAAGAGTGAGAAATCTTCATCCAGTCTAATCAGGTAGATGAAATGACAACGAGAGAATATAGATACAATTCACACAAAATGCAACAAAACAAAAAACATATTCCTTCTCTCTTAGCACTATGATATAATA
Source organism: uncultured Clostridiaceae bacterium (assembly GCA_964411505.1). Lineage (GTDB taxonomy): Bacteria > Bacillota > Clostridia > CAYPLH01 > DUMO01 > CAYPLH01. The sequence goes on from CAYPLH010000011.1 coordinate 49,433, forward strand.
GACCCAGTAAGTAAGGAGGCGGTATTTGTGGATGATAAAACCTTTGAATTGATGGAAAAGATGTATAGCGAATTTTCAGAATTCCGGAAAGAAACTAACCAACGCTTTGATGGTTTGAAATTTGAAATCATGCATGTTGGTAACCACGTAACCAAAATCGAAAATGAGCATGGTAAAAAGCTTGATGCACTTTTTGATGGTTACAAGCAAACCTATGAAAAACTACAAGAGCATGATAAAAGATTTGATGATGTTGAAACCAAGCTGGACAACCTCTCTATACAGGTAAACGGTCACGAATCTAAGCTTAAGGTTTTAGGAGGCGGCAGAAATAAATAAAACAAATATAAATGCTGTTTCGACTGTGATTTAATTATCAACTTATGACGCTTCTTTCCCCTGATCGGCAAGTATACATGCTTCCTGTAAAGGAGAATGATATCTTTTAGCGGTTTTCCGCTAAAAGCTTGAACGTCTATTCTATCAAGAAACAGTACATTTTATAAGATTCTATTCTAAGGTGAAATATTATGTAAAGCTATTTTGAGCAATCTTAAAAATAATCTTGTCTTCTTCTCCACTCCAATATGACATTATGTAATAAAAAGGGAGGCGATTGTTGTGAAAGGATGTCTACTAGTTGTATTTGCAGCTTTTTTGTTTGATTCAATGTTAATCTATTTAGGGGTGGAATAAAACACATCTTTTGCTATAGCTGCTCTTTCGGCGATTATATTCATGGTAGCTGCTTTAGTCTATTCAAGCGAGATTAAAAATAAAAAGGAAGAAGAAAAGGAAAGATTGGATAATGATGAAAAGAATAAGGCAAATAAGCGGTATTCAGAATATGGCTGTCCTCAAAACAGTAATCAATTTACTTATTTAAGCGGTCTTCCAGGCATAACCGAAACATATTCAATATTTGTTTGGCGTGATAATTGTTTTTTAAATTTTCTAATTGATTCATCTTTAGTTCACAAAATTCAAATACCATTAACCGATATAAGATATTTTTCTCTTAAGGGCGATTTACGACAGGAAACCGAACTCATTGGTGAGATAAGACGTATGACAACAGGCGAGTTCGTTATAGCCGAAGGCTTGTTCGGGGCTGCAGCAACAATTAACCGAAACAACCAAACTATATCAAATATAAAAAATATTGATGAGCGAAAAACTATTATCAACGCAACTATTAATGGTAAAGATCGCTTTATTGTTTTTGAAACAGGTGCTTTATATAATTATCTGCTTGAACAGATTCCCGAAAAAGAGCAGCTGTTTGTAAACATGCAGACCAAAAGTTGAGCTGAAAGGCTCTTTTTTTTATATAATACCTAAAAGAAAGTAAAACGGTATTATATCTTATGTCAGTACGGTTGCAGGTTCGAGTTCTGTCTCCCCTGCCAGTGATAAAGCCTGTAACTTTAATGGTTACAGGCTTTTGTTATGTATATCTATCATGATGTTTGTAATGTGATTTGGGGACTATTTTTGAGTGTAATTCTAGGTGATATTGCGCTCAAAAAAGACACAACATGTTAAGACATGAATACATCATTGCAGAATGGATTTATTTCCGTGCGATTTTTTTTGCCACAGCAAAAAACGCACATGCGCAATTATATCATGCAATTTCTTCGAAATTCATGATATAATAGACCCAGTAAGTAAGGAGGCGGTATTTGTGGATGATAAAACCTTTGAATTGATGGAAAAGATGTATAATGAATTTGGTATCTTTAAAAAAGATATGACTGAATTTCGAAATGAAACCAATAAAAGATTTGACACAATTGATGGGCATATTATGCGGATTGAGAATGAGCACGGTAAAAAGCTTGATGCACTTTTTGATGGTTACAGACAAACCTATGAAAAACTACAAGAGCATGACAAAAGATTTGATGATGTTGAAACCAAGCTGGACAACCTCTCTATACAGGTAAACGGTCACGAATCTAAGCTTAAGGTTTTAGGAGGCGGCAGAAATAAATAGAGCTATAGTTTAAATACATATTTTCATTTCACCCTACTTTACTCGTTAACCATCATCCTTTGAAATACGGGTTTTCATATAAATTGTAACCATAATAATGACTTCCTTTCGTGAACTTTCGCAATATTGTTGGTGGTAATACAATTATTTACAAAAAATTAGGGGGTCATTGTTTTATCGAAAAAAATATAGTGCATCCCTTGATAACACAAGGTTTAACAAAAAAATAGGGGTGTAAAACTTTACACTACCAATGATGAAAAGAGGCTATTCAAAATGAAAAAGAAAGTCTTGTCCCTAATGTTGGTTATTATTCTTACCCTCACGCTTATTCCCACAATGACATTAGCCACATCCCCCAAAACGCAGGGGAATACAGTTGGAAATATTCATAATAGTGGGTATGCTGCGATTCAAGGTGAATGGATTTACTATGTTGATAACTCGCGGCGCATTCCCGGTTTATTTAGCACGGATTTTTACAAAATGCGGACTGATGGCACAGAAATAACAAAACTTGATCAAAGATTGACTGTCAGCAGTAACATTAATATAGTCGGGGATTATGTTTATTACAGAGGCTGGGGAGGATATGTCTATAAAGCTCAGCACGATGTAAGAGAAGCAACAAGGCTGACAGAGTATTCGGTTCAGAATATTCAAGTTGTAAATAATTGGATATATTTTTCTAAGCGGGAAATAGGTGGTTGTGCCGAACATAACCTTTATAGAATTCGTACTGACGGTACTGGCGAGCAAATGTTGACTGATAGTGACGATGACAAACGTATGCATGTCAACATCGTAGGAGACTGGATATATTACAGCAACGTAAGCGATGGTCACAAGCTTTACAAGGTTCGTATTGACGGCACAGAGAAAACAAAATTAAATAATGAATGTAGTTGGTATATCAATGTTATCGGAGATTGGATTTATTATAGTGATTGGGACGATGTAAGGAATTTATATAAAATCCGTACCGATGGTACAAATAAAACAAAGTTAAATAACATTCATAGTGGGAGCATCAATGTTGCGGGTGAATGGATTTATTATGTAGCACCTCCAGACCTTGTTTCTAGTTATGGGGCTCTTCAGAGGATGCGTACCGACGGAACGGGAGTAACAAACATTTTAGAAAGCGCTGGTTCCTTCAGCATCGTTGGTGAATGGATTTATTATTATGGGATTAAAGATGGACAAGATGGTCAACATTGGCTGCGTCTTAATGAGACTACGATTCCAACAACCCCAACAGTTCCGACTCCACAACATCCAGTCGACAACAGCACAATGCCGGACAAAGTAAAGACTTTCTACAAAGACAACAACAATAAAACGCAATCTATCTTAACTTATCCTCTGGATTGGCTTGTTGCAAATAAATCATCAACTGTAAATGACCCTGAACTCGCAAAATTGGCGATAGCATTTTCGTGTGCAGCGTATGATAACGATTTGAATAGTATTCTTGATTCATTTGAAAGTCACGGTTTCTACTGGAGTGATGTGAAGCCTTATTACGGACAGGTAAAATGGTCTTTCAATAATCCTGCTTTTACTTTGGCAAAGAAAACAGACAAGGACGGTAACATCATAGTTGCTGTAGTAATTAGAGGTTCTAATAGATTAGAAGACTGGATAACTGATTTTAATGTGGGGACAGATGATACTCATAAGGGATTTCGCCTTTCAACAAGATCAGTCTATGAATCGCTTAAGGGGTTTCTTGGCAGTATCCCCACAGAGGGTAAAATAAAATATTTCATCACTGGTCACAGTTTTGGAGCTGCTGTGGCAAATTTGCTCGCAGTTGATTTGATGGTCGCTGGTGTTCAAAAGAGCAATGTATTTACTTATACTTTTGCAACTCCTAATGTTGCAAAAAAGCAAGGTTATTCCGTGTGGAGTCCAAACGGCAAATATGACAATATCATCAATATATGCAATACTGCGGATACTGTCACGGAGCTTCCGCAGAATATAAAAATGAGCGATATAAAAAACGATATATGGTGGGGAAAACATGGCAGTACAGCTTGGTTCACGGCAGTACCTAGCTCGAAAAAAATATCCGCTCCCCATGATAAGTATCTTTATCTTCGTCATATAGCACCAGAAGCGACCGGAAATTTCGGAGACGCCAGTAGCGGGAGCATAACCTCTGCATTGATTAATTTCAATGCGACGGGAATTTTGTGTCCTGTTGATGTTGATGTTTTTAACAGCAGTGGAGTGCTTAGCGCACAATTCATTAATAATCAACCTCATTTTCTAAATGGCGGCGAAAACAACTTGATCCTTTATACGATTGATGATGAAAAATACATCCTATCAAGAGACGACAGTAATTATACACATAATCTCACAGCTACTAACTCCGGTACAATGGATTATATCGTGCAAGATTACAGCCCTCTGCCTATTGGAAATACTTTCATAAAGTCTTTTGAGAATGTTCCTTTGACGGTAGGAAAGCAAATGACAAGCAATATTGGTGGTACAGTTGAACCGTCAGGAGTCCGGTTTTACGTTACCGATGCAAATGGAAAAACAATCAGTGAGATTGAGGGCAAAGCGACTATTTCGGATAGATATGCTGTCAGTGAATGGGCGCGTGATGGCATTAAAGACGCGATAGAAAAAGGCTTTGTTCCTTCAGATTTGAGAAGCAATTACAAGAACATAGTCACTCGTCAAGAGTTTTGCCGTATGGCTGTCAAATGGGTTGAATACAAAGCCGGAAAAAACATTGAATTGGTTATGCAGGAAAAGGGAGTGTCTCGTAACCCAAACGCTTTTTCAGATACGAATGACCCGGATATTTTAGCAGCTTTTGCCCTTGGTATAACAAACGGTACAGGAAGTAATCAATTTACACCAAACGGTCAATTTACCCGTGAACAAGCGGCGACAATGATTAGGAATACCTGTAAGGTTGCGGGCATGGATATAAGCAATGTTACGCCTGCGGGTTTTGCGGATATTGGAAATGCTTCAAGCTGGGCAGTAGATGGCATAAATTTTGTTCGCAACGCTGAAATTATGCAAGGTACAGGTAACAATAATTTCAGCCCGCTAATAACCTATACGATAGAGCAAAGCATAATAACATTTAACAATATTTCATTTATTGGCGAAGCTGATTTGATTGCATTTGCGAACGAAGTATTTATGTTGACAAATATAGAACGTGAAAAAGCGGGATTATCAATGTTTGGGCAAGCATCGGCATTGACGAAAACGGCAGTAGTGCGCGCTAATGAATTGGTTATCAAATATTTAGCATCACACAATAGACCAGATGGACGCGAGTTCCATACAGCGTATGATGAAAATGGCGTCATATACAAATTGGCAGGAGAAAACATTGCTATGGGGCAACGAACGCCTAAGGAAGTGGTAGATGGTTGGATGAACTCCCCCGGACATCGGGCAAATATCCTAAATCCAAAATTTGGGCGCCTTGGAGTTGGAGTGGCGATAGATGAAAATGGGGTTCTGTATTGGTCGCAGAATTTCATGGATTGAGAAAATGAATATCCATTGTAATTTACATAAAGTAACAAATACTAATGTCCATCATATAATATATCAAATAAGTTTTTAGGGGGCTTTGACAAAATGAACTACAAAGAATTAGTCGATTACATCAGAAAAAACCCTGATGCTTTTAAAAAGGCTGATGACCGCAAAGTAGACTTTGAACACAAATGCGAGCAATGGCTAAAAGCTCGGGAAATCAGCACGAAAAAATAGGCATATAGAATATGTCTATTTTGCAGTGTGTCTTTTAAGGTGTAAAGAGCTTAGAACGATTTAAAGGCACATTGTATTTAATTATTATGTTTTAAAAATAATTACCCAAAAAAGTGGGCTTTGCCACTTTTTTTCGCTAGGGAACCTTATGGTTCCCTTCGACGGATGCTCCGCATCCTGAGCACCCTCCTTAAAGCAGCAAAGGGGCTTCCCCTTTGCAATCCCCATTGTCTAGGAAAGTATACTTTCCTAGACAACAATAAAATAAGGTGAAGGTTTAACTTCACCTTATTTTTATGATAGAATTGAGTAGTGTATAGATTACTAGATAGTTTACTCACAATAACATTAGAATTGAGGTATATTATGAACAAACCTACAGACAAAATCTTTATAAACGGGCAAATCCACTCCATGGATAATAGAAAAAATATATATCAGGCGATTGCTATATCAGGCGAAAGAATATCAGCCCTTGGTACAAATGCTGAAATTTTAAAATTAAAAAAAGATAGCACAATTGTATATGATCTCAAAGGGAAAACAACGATACCTGGAATTATTGATACGCATTCACATCTTTTTCGGGTTGCAGTAAGTGAACTTAAAGAAGAAGTATTTATGCCTACTTCAGTTAAAGAATTGACTGATTTTATTAAAGAAGCTGTAAAGTCATTGCCCAAAGGTGAATGGCTATATTTTAGGAATATTTACCCCACACGGCTTAAAGAATACAGATTTCCTACCCTATCCGAACTAGATGAGGCTGCACCAAACAATCCAGTTTACGCTGATGGAGCTTATGCGGGACAGGCAAACAGCTATGCTTTGCGCCTTTTAGGAATAGAAGAAAGTACACCTAATCCTAAAATAGGGAGGTTTATCAGAGATAAATCAGGAAAGCTCACAGGAGGATTATTTTTGTGCAGCGATATGGTTAGAAAACTATTAAAACCCGATACATTCAGCGTAGAAGATTATAAAAAAGGTATTTTAAACCTACAGCATAAATACAACCAACTTGGAATAACTTCGGTCGTCGACGGAGGGACTGATGAATATCCAATCAAGGCATTTAATGATCTCTACACAGAGGGGAAGCTGACGGTTAGAGCTGTATTTACATGCAATTCTCCATCAATTGAGTTAGGCTCAAGTAAGCTTACAAAACTTAGGAATGCAATTTCAACTCCCGAAGAATGGGGTAAGTTATCATTCTATAAAATACCACTTGATGGCGGAATTCTCACCGGAACAGCTTACATGCGCACCCCTTATATAGACCGGTCAGGTGTATTTGGTATTGATATTGATAATTTTAGAGGGATAATACGTAAAAGCGCCGAAGAAATAGTTGAGTACATTGATGCTGCATATAATAACAATCTGCAAATGACTGCTCACTGTATCGGGAGCGGAGCAATAGACGTTTTTCTGGATGCATATGAGATTTACCAAAAAAAGAACAACATAAAAGATAAACGATTCTCTATAATTCACTGTGATTTTACAGACAGTAATACACTTAAAAGAATTAAGGAACTGGGGCTTTTTATACTTTTTCAGCCTGCATGGCATTACTGCGATGGAGATATCTTAACACAGGTGCTTGATAACGATGCCATTAATACATTCCAACCCTATAAACAGTATATTGAATCGGGCGTAGATGCTGCTGCAGGGAGTGACCATATGGTTAAATATGACTCTGTGCTTTCTCAGAATCCCTACAACCCCTATCTGTCACTGTATAACATGGTGACGAGAAAAACACGTGCTGGTGTTGCTATCGGTACAGAGCATTGTGTATCAAGGGATGAAGCCCTATCATTTTATACATCAAAAGCTGCTGCTGCATCCTTTGATGAAGATTTCAAGGGTACACTCGAAGTAGGTAAAGCTGCTGACTTTGCGGTTCTTTCTAATGATTATTTCACCTGTGCTGAAGATGAAATAAAGAAAATCACATCTGACCTTACTGTAGTAGGTGGCAAAATTGCCTACTGCAAATAAACAGCTTTGAACGCTTTTAGTCGACTCTTTTCGGGCTAGGACATTAAGATTTCTCTCCAGCAAGACGAAAAAGGGACTTTCCTGGAGATCGCCACATTTAAAATAGCTTTGGGAAAAGCCCTCTATTTAGCAATAGAGGGCTTTATATTAAAGGGCTTATGCAACAAGGATATTACTTTTACAAATAGTGAATAGAGCACTTTTTGATATCTATGAACAATTAACTTTAACTGCGAGTTATAATTTAATGTCATAACACCTACAGCATTTTAGCCCTGTAATCATATTATTGTCTGTATCTTTATTTTCATGTCAGTTAATATTTTCAATTTTCAATCAAACTACGTCCTAAAAAGCATAACATATAGTGGAAATGCCAAGGCAGTGATTGATACTAACAATATCATTATTCCACCTAGTCTGTTTTTTCTTTTCCATGTCCATACACCATAACTTCCACAATAAATACATATCCACAAAAGAATAATACTAGCAAAGAACCTGTCGTACGTGATAGCTTTATACCTCTACTTTCATTAAGATTCATAAGGAGAAGTCTTTATAATTAGACCTGGTCTTCGTATCTTAAGGTCAACAACGAGATCAAAATCTGCATTGGGGTACTTTTTTTTCCAGTCAAATTCAGTCCATTTGTCCAATGTCATGAACTTCCCCTTAATTTTCTTTCCAAATCCTACAATGTCCACCCTATAATCTTTGGAAATTTTTTGCAGTAACATCATCATATCTTTTTCCAAAAACTCTTCGGTTGATATTTCTAGCTTATGCATTTTAGAAGCATGCTCATAATTTATGCCACTTTGAATTGATAGGATATCAGCTTCAAGAAAAATCCTAGCGTTAATTATTGGGGTATCTCCCATCATTTTTACACTATGTCTTGGGGGGCGGCTTTGCTTAACATTCAGCAAAATAAAACTACCTTCACTTTCAGGATCGGGAACAGTTAAATATGAGTAATTATATTCTCCTGTTAGCATAAGATGATACCTAGTTTCCTGACCATCAAGCTCTCCAACCATTTTTGCGCCATTAAAAACTGCTAGTCCCATCATACTTGTTTTATTCTTATACTCTTTTGGTATATTTCCTGCTGTAAAGTCACCTTCAAGGTAGTTCTCCCTTTCTTTTTCCATAAACGTGGAATATTCAATGCTATAGGCATTCAATGACCCTATTTTATCTACACCCACTAGTGTAGCAACGGGACTAGAGCATGAGCATTTTGCTTGGCTGTAAAAATTGAAGAAATGCGTATTTGCATTAAATGATGTGTATAAATAACTGTAAAAAGTCTCCTCGTAAAATTTTGATGGGTTTACGTCTAGAACATAGTTAATCTTTCTAATATAATCCTCTGCTGAATCGGTTGAAACGCCAATAAACATAGTATTTCTAAATTCTCTTCCCCTGTAAAATGCATTAATGTATTCACTTATACCTTCTTTTGCTAGCTCACTCGAAAAAATTAGAGCTTTTGTGTGTGAAAAGTTTAATCTCTTACTTATATAAGTGTTTACCATATTGAATCCCGAATAAATAGCCGGGGTTTCAACTGTTGTTGTTGTTACTGATTTTGGTCCTTCTCCTTCTCCGTTTTCCTCTTCACTCCCTAAACTGCTTTTCCCAGAAGCTGAGGGCACAGCAATCTGTAATGTCATTCTCAGAAAGTTGGTTTTTCCTTTATCCAAGCCAATTGCCATAACATAAGCCTGATCATCAATTTCAATCCTATCATAGCAGCCTGAAAATAATATATTACTTATTAGCGCAATCAAAAATAGAATAGTAGTTTTCTTCAAAATTAGTGTGCCTCCCCTTTTTTCTTTGTTTTTTTTAAACCTGCTAGAACAAAAAGAAGGATTGCAAACCCAAAGCTAATTATGAAACCCCATTTTCTCAAATAGCCCGTGTCCAGTTCTATTACTGACATCAGGTTAGGGGGCATAAGGCTCAGAGTAAAAATAATAACAGCAAACGGTAGAATTAAAGGTTTATAGTGATCAAGTTTAAATGTTTTTTTGAACGACTGAAGCAGAACGTTAAATCCTAAGCTTAAATATAGCATGGCTGCAACTGCCCATATCAACAAAAAAACAGATTCTCCCCTTTGAAAAAAACTCCCATAGTCAACTAAACGAGCAAGCTGATATATCGGCAGGAAACTCTCAGTAGCATGCGGATATGCAAAGACCAAAAGATATACCAGAGATGATATTGTAAGAAATACTGATGAAATAACAATTCCGATATAAGTGGATTTTTTAAAATTGTTAAACTTTTTAAGATTAGGAGTCAGCATAAAAACAATCAACAACTCTGAAAATATTGATATTCTAGTAATTCCATTAATGAAAATTTGCTTAAATCCTAAGCCAAACAACGGCATGATCTTTGATAAGTCATAATATCGTCCAACCCCAAGCATTATAATAATGTATCCCAAAGATATAATCGGAACTGCTATTGCATTCATTCTTACTAATGCTTCAAGTCCGACATAGGCTGATATTATCATTGCTGCTAAAAAGAACAGGGACACAAAACTAATGGGAGATATACTTAAGCTTATTATTTTCATGTCTTCACTGAACTCTCTTAAGATTACAGAATTAACATATATGGTAAAGCCAATAATTATCAATCCGACAAAAATCCTCCCTGCAGCTCCTCCAATATGCTCTCCTAGATCAATAAGATCTTTTCCATAATGCTTTTTGTACAGCCTGAGCATAAACCAAAATACTGTAATTGTAATCAAGGATACATAAATTGAAAGTATCCATCCAGCCTGACCAGCACTCTCAGCCATTAACCTTGGAAAACTCAAAAATATTTTGGTACATAAAATCAGAATAACCAATGCTGCCATCTCCCAGTTACCTATATTCATCTCTGCTTCTTTTTTATTCATCTATTACCCTCAATTCTCATCTTTATTATACTTCCATCTCCTGCTAATGCTAGGTTGTTTTTTCTTGGATTTGACATTTAGATCGTCTGGTCGTGTTTCCTGTTTCCATATGTTTCTTCTAAAAACCTGTCCCCCATTTACGTCTGAGGTTGGAGGGGCAAAAGGCACTAGATATGGAACTCCAAAAGATTTTGAATTTGCCATCCATATAACCTGAATAAACAATCCTATAGATATTCCCAAAAATCCTGATATCGCACCAAGAGCAATGTATGCAAATCGTTGTAGGCGGAAAGAATACGCAAGTGAAAAATTAGGAATAGCAAAAGAACCTATACCTGTAACAGCAACAATTATTATCAATATGGGACTGACAATATTTGCAGAGACTGCTGCCTGTCCAAGTATCAAAGCACCAATAATACCTAGTGTTGGGCCTATAGGTCCGGGAATCCTTATTCCAGCTTCTCTAATCAGCTCAAAAGAAACCTCCATAATAAGAAGCTCAATTAGCGAAGGAAACGGAACCTTCTCTCTAGAAGCCTCAATTGCCAGCAATAAATCAGTAGGGATCATCTCATGGTGGTAATTAGTTATTGCAATATATAATCCAGGCAAAAATAATGTTATAATAATAGCTAATATTCTTACACCTCTTAATAAATTTGCATAGGGAAATCTTATATATTCATCCTCTGATGAATGGAGAAAATCCCATAATGTTGCAGGCACAATCAAAGCAAATGGGCTTCCATTAATAATTATCGAAATTTTTCCATCACTTAAGTAGCGTGCAACTCTATCCGGTCTTTCAGTTGACATTACCTGCGGCGAAAGAAAATATGTGTTATCCTCTATCAATTGCTCAAGCTCACCTGAATCAAATAAATGATCTATTTTGACGCCTTCAAGTCTACGTCTTACCTCATCAACAAGAGAATCATTAGCTATATCCTTTATATAAAGCATGGAACAAGGAGTCTGACTTCTTTTACCTATAATTATATCTTCAACAATAAGATTATCATCTTTTAGTATTTTTCTAACAAGAGCAGTATTCACCCTTAAAATTTCCCCGAAGCCTTCCTGTGGTCCTCGAATAACCAATTCGGTACTAGGTTTTTCTACACCTCTGTGTTCCCAACCTTTTACATCCGCAGCGAAGGCAGTATTAACTCCATCTATAAAAATTCCACAACCACCAAAGTTAATCATAAAAATAACTTTTTCATAATCATCTGTTAGTGTAATCTGTCCTTGATGAAGTAAGTGATTTTTTACATAGTCAACCACATTGTTATCATCTCCCTTTATCTCAAGATTAGAAAGTAACATTAGTGGCTTTAATACTGACTCATTTATCAAATTTCTATCTGCCAAACCATCAAAGTACATTAGAAAAGCAGGTACCATTTTATCCCTAAAAACAATTTCAAACTCACGCACAACCATATCACCATTCTTAGGTACACTGTACACTTTTTTCATATACTCAAGACTAACTTTAATATCTTTATTGATCTTTAATTTCTTGGAGTCTTTTTTATCTTCATTTTTAGTTTTTTCTAAGCATTCTAAGTCACTGCTTCTTACGCTACTTTGATCTGTTTCAGGCATAATCAGCTTTTTTATTAGTCCCCTGTTTTTTTTAGGCTTTTCTTCCGATTGTTGGCAACTCCTTTTTTCACTTTGCTTATCCTCAGTTAAAACAAACTCTTTGTAATCCTTAGGTTCCCTAAAAATAAAGAAATCTCTGAGTTTGTTCTTTGAATCAGCCATCTATTTCACTCCTTAATCTATAAAAAGGTGGCATGCCACTTTTTTTCGTTAGGGAACCTTATGGCTCCCTTCGTTGAATACTTCACATTAAGTACTCTCTTAAAAAAAATCATGTAATCATATTATGAGTTTTAAAAAATGGAAATATTCATTAATCTTTAGCCCTAAAAGGAGATAATAGGGAATCTGTGGTGTTTATAGCGCACTTTGGTATTAGATTTTGCTATTTACACAAGCCGGGTTCTATGCTATAATTAATATTCGATGTCGGGGTGTAGCTCAGTTTGGCTAGAGTGCTTGCTTGGGGTGCAAGAGGTCGCAAGTTCAAGTCTTGTCACTCCGACCATTGAAAATAGCGGGTTTCAGAAAATCTGAAACTCGCTTTATTTGTAACTTTTGACCCTCTTTTGACCCACTTCTACTAAATATAATATTTTACACATAACGCTTTTTATGTACTCGTTTAATTCTGAATCTATAATTTCGTATTCCAGAAATGTTTTGATTTGTTGTAATATTAGCCACTAATTATCTTGTTTATAATACTCCATGCTTTTTGATCATCTTGGAATTGCTTGTCATCCTGTGAATTGTTCCCTCTGATATATGGCTTAAACCCAAACTTCTTGTACATTTTGATTGCTTTGTAGCTCCAAGTCTGTGTGGTTAAATAAATATTACCAGTAAAACCCTGCTCATAAAAAAGCAAAAGAGCCTTGGATATCAATGCCTTACCCAAACCTTTACCTTGTTGATTTGGCATAACAGCAACCCAATGGATACGACCTTGTTCTTTGCCAAACAAATCACCATACCATGCAGTAGTTGTAGCTATCTTATCGCCGTTACTATCCTCGATAAAAATACAACGAGATTCCATTAACGAACTTTCCTTGCCAAATTCTCTTTGAAAGCGCTCTAACGCCTTTTGCTCATCTCCGAATTCACCGACTGAGGTTTCTATTTTAGCCCAGTCCTTTTCGTCTCCCTTTTCGTACATTGAAAACTTATATCCAACTGGTAAATTAATTTTTACGTCATTATTTATTTCATCCAATACCATAACCACTCCATAATGAGGTATTGACTTATCCAAATTATGTCTCCTTCCTTGATAGCTAGGTATGTACTAGTAATACTTATTGAACCCCTAGCTCTACCAACATCCTTTTTTACTACTTTATAAGTAATTTATCTTGTTCTTTTTCCAGTGGCTAATACATAAACAGCATAAGCTGCAAGAACAATTATTGCTATAGGCAAAATTACCTTTATAGCAAAATTTAAAAGTGAAATTGCAATAATAACTAACACCAAAACTATTACACCTATCACAGCAAACTTTATTAGACTATGCACTATAACCATTCTCCTTTTATGTAATTAATTATCTTAATTAATTTTATAATAAACTTCATATAAAGTCCAGTATTATATAATAATTTTACAAGTTTTTATTAATATTTTTATAACTATACTTATCAACTTTTAAAAAAGTATTTCTTATAAAATTTATTATGTAACTAATATGTTATAAAATTAATACCCATTAGGTATTAATCATCAAACAAGCAATTTCTTTAATTGCTGATATTGTATAATCAATCTCGCTAATAGTATTAAAGCACCCCAAACTCAATCGTACAACACCACTTTCCTTCGTACCCAGCGTTTCATGAGCTAAAGGGGCGCAATGCAAACCTGCACGAGTCGCAATGTTATAGTTCTCATTTAGAATGTAGCTGATTTGCGTTGAATCAAATCCATTAATATTCATTGCTATAATGCCCGAATTACAGGTATCCTTGCTATATAGCACAACGCCTTCTATCTTACTTAAACTTCTATGCAGTCGCTTTAAAAGCTCATCCTTATGCATCTTAATCTTATCAATGCCATAACAATTAATAAAGTCAAGACCAGACCCAAGCCCTATAATTCCCGGTGTATTGAGTGTCCCGCTTTCTAACATATCAGGCATCATATCAGGCTGGTACAGGTAATTAGATATACTTCCTGTGCCTCCCTGCATTAGAGGTTCAAGCTTTATGTGATTTCCTGTGCATAATGCCCCTGTTCCCTGCGGACCTAATAGACCCTTATGCCCGGGAAAAGCAAGTAAGTCAATATTCATTTCTTCCATATCAACAGGTAATAAACCAGCCCCTTGTGATGCATCAACAAGGTATGTTATATTATATTTTCGCGCGATACTCCCTATCTTTTCAACAGGTAAAACAGTACCGTTAACATTTGATGATAAAGTAGTTACAATAAGTCTTGTGTTTGGTTTAATCGCATATTCTAGTACATTGGCATCAATTTCTCCATACTTCACACCTTTAATAATGGTGATTTCTACTCCAATATCCCTCTCTAACGTTTTAAGTGGTCTTATTACAGAATTATGCTCCATACTGGTTGTGATAACATGATCCCCTGGTCTTAATAATCCTTGGATAGCAATATTGAGAGCTTCTGTTGCATTTTTTGTAAAGCATACATTTAGTGGACTATTAACGTTAAAAAACTTGCATATCTTTTCCCTAACCTCCATTAACCATCTGCTTGTTTTTTCAGCCATAAAATGGTTGCCTCTCCCAGGGTTTGCACAGTATCTCTCCATAAATTCTTTCATTTCTTCTATAACCTTTTTCGGCTTTGGGAACGATGTTGCTGCATTATCTAAATATACAACAGCATTGTCAGAAAAAGATTCTATTCTTTCACTACTTTTATTAATAAGTTTTAGCATTGTTTCCTCCAAAAGACTTAAAGCTCTTAACCCTTTACTCTTCAAAGTAGAGCTTTATAGCTAAAAAAAAAGGAAAATATAATAGTGTTTAATCCCTTAACCATCATATGCTAATGCCTTTGTAATGTTGATTTAATTTGAGTTTGTGTAATTAGTATAAGACACGTTCATTGAATTATAATGAGTAAACCTTTAAGCCGGGTTCTGTATTAAACAGTCATCTATCTAGGCTTTGCATTTCTGCAAAACTCAAGCCACCTATCCGGGACTGGCGGGCTACCATATTGTCCCTCTTTGCGGTGTTGCTCCAAGTGGGGTTTACATAGCCGGCAAGTCGCCATGCCGCTGGTGAGCTCTTACCTCACCTTTCCACCCTTACCGGAAAAACCGGCGGTATATCTCTGTTGCACTTTCCTTAAAGTCACCTTCACCGGGAGTTACCCGGCACTCTGCCCTCTGGAGCCCGGACTTTCCTCATGTACGACCTTTCGGTACTGCACATGCGACTGTCTGGTTTACTCAAAATATTATAATATGCTTGATAATTGGTTGAAGCTTTCTTACCAACTATCAGCAAAGATTACATTGAACTATTGCTATTGCTTGATACCTTGGTAAGGAAACTTGTTCATTAAATATACTACATCAACAAAAATATGTCAAGCAAAGCGCACAGGATTTTTTTCCCACTTGCTTTTAAAAATTTCAATAGTTTTAAACTCTTTTTCGATTAATTTAACCATGAGATCTTTAACAATTATCTCAGTTGAATAATGACCTGCATCAATAACACAAAAACCTATTTCAGTAAGATCAATTGCTTCATTATGTTTAATATCACCTGTCACTAATACATCAGGTCTTTCTCTAAACAAACCCGAGCGATTCCCGTCAAAACCACCACAAAAAACAGCTGCTTTTTGAATTCGTACAGGTACATTACCTATTACTCTAACATATTCTACTCCAAGGGCTTCTTTAAGCCTTTTGAGAAACTCACTAAAGGTACAGGATGGATTAATCATGCCTACCTTTCCAAGTCCGTATTCGTGTTCTTTTTTGTTCAATGCGGTGATGTCATCAGCAATCATATCATTAGAAGAAGTTTCATCATTGAAGATAACTATCTCATTTGATGCAAATTCCTCATAGTGGAAGGATTTGTAAAAGTTCAAATCTCGAATCTCAGAAAGCCCAAGAATGCTTGCTAAATACTCATTAAGACCTTCATTTGCAATATCTAAGTTTGTATGTGCACTATAAACCGCAATATCATTCTTAATTAATTCATACAGTATTTTACCTTTAAAATCATCCTTTATAACTTTGGTTAATGGTTTGAAGATTATTGGGTGATGGGATATTATAAGATGCACATTTTTATGTACAGCTTCTTCTACAACTTCAGAAGTAACATCAAGGCAGACCATTATTTTTTTTATTTCATCATATAATCCGCCTAAAAGCAAGCCAGGATTATCCCATTCCTCAGCCAGTGCTAAAGGTGCTATCTTCTCAAAATATGTTGATATCTGTTTGCATGTAACCATAGTTCATTCCTCCATGTCATATTGGATTGCACCAGATGATAACTTACGATGCGATTTTCATATTTTAAGCTTTTCAATTTTAATAATTAATTCATTGATTTTTCTTATTCTTTCATCATTATTATGTAATGAGTCTTTCAGCCCATTTATTACTTTCCACAGCTTCGATATCCTTTGATCAATGTAATCATTAAGCAGTGGATCTTTTTTTTCAATTAACTTTTTCCCAATCAAACTATGGACATAATCAATCTTTTCCACTGTTCCAGTCCATTTTGTGCATATGACAGTATAAATTCGCCTGCCTTCTGCAATAAGCTCTTCATCATAAATGGAAAACCCATTACTTAAAAGCCACTTTCTAACCTCGCTTATTGCAGTCATCGGTTGTATAATCATAGTTTTAGCTCTTTGCGCTTTTTCTAAGTCATCTTTCAGAATCCTTATAATAAGTTCTCCACCCATTCCTGAAATAACAACTACGTCTACATTCTCGTCATCTATAGGCTCCAGTCCTGCACCAATTCTTGTTTCAATTTTATCTCCAAGACCATAGGTATTAATGTTTCTTCTTGCAATCTCAACAGGACCTTTGCGTATATCTGAAGCTATTCCCTTTTTACACTTTCCTTCCATAACCAGATATATTGGGACAAATGCATGATCTGTGCCAATATCGGCCAACATTTCACATTTGGGTACTTTATTAGCTATTAGATATAGCCTTCCTTTTAAATTCATTTTTCGCCTCCACAACATGGGTATGGGTAATTTTTTATAACTTGGACAAAACTATTATTGAAATATATAAAAAAACTTTATTCATTCAGGAGGTTTCTTATGATTTCACAATTCAGAGGTAAAATTAAAGATATTGAAGCTGCTTCCGAAACTGTAATTAGTGGAAGCGAAATTGTAAACACACATATTAACAGCAAGGGAGGAGTATCAGGGAAAAAAAGCATTACCTCCCAGTTAACAACACAACCAGACTGCGAAAACAACATAGAGAAAAAATAGCCGGTAGAATTTTTTCATAAATATTATTTGCATTTTGGTAAAGTTGGTGGGCCTTCAGGGACTCGAACCCCGGACCGACCGGTTATGAGCCGGTTGCTCTAACCAACTGAGCTAAAGGCCCTAATGGCTCCTCAAGTTGGACTCGAACCAACGACCCTGCGGTTAACAGCCGCATGCTCTACCGACTGAGCTATTGAGGAATAATTTGGTTCATAATATTTTAGAACCAAATAACATTATACTTGTGCCTTAATAATTGTTCAAAGAAATAATTCCCGGCTATTAACCTTACGATCAAACTATGTTTGTGTTGCTCCAAAATTCGCTTTCATACTTGCTTTCACATCATATTTCGTTATTATGTTTATTATTTCTAGTATACTCATTCAAAGCCTCTCTTAGCTTAGATGCATGTATCCCTTCATCCTCTGCAAATTCCTTAAACATTTCCCGAATATCATCTTCTTCAACCCTCTTTGAGTACATTTCAAAATCTCTTACCATTTCCATTGAATTTTCCCACGCTCTCATTAATCTATCATGGGTATTCATTTCAGGCTGATTTTTGTCC
The DNA here is from genome assembly GCA_964411505.1 of uncultured Clostridiaceae bacterium. Taxonomy (GTDB): domain Bacteria; phylum Bacillota; class Clostridia; order CAYPLH01; family DUMO01; genus CAYPLH01. Next base: position 67,817 of record CAYPLH010000011.1, read on the forward strand.
ATTTTCTCCACCTCTATTTAAATAGTATAACTCTATTTGTATTTTTTCTTTAAAGCTAATTCGCTATCCGTGTTATTATTTGTAAGGATATATCTTTAATCCACTGGCAATATTCTCTTTTACATAATATAAACAATATACTTCAAAAAAAAACTCGATATAAATCGAGTTTAATCAAGATAATCTTTTAATTTTTTACTTCGACTAGGATGTCGAAGTTTCCTTAACGCTTTAGCTTCTATCTGCCTGATCCTCTCTCTTGTCACATTGAATTCTTTTCCTACCTCCTCAAGAGTGCGAGCTCTTCCATCATCCAGCCCAAACCTTAATCTTAGGACTCTTTCTTCTCTTGGGGTTAAAGTATCAAGAACATCTATAAGCTGTTCCTTAAGTAATGTAAATGCAGCTGTTTCTGCAGGAGCAGGCGCCTCATCATCAGGTATGAAGTCACCCAAATGACTATCCTCTTCCTCTCCGATCGGTGTTTCAAGAGAAACAGGCTCTTGGGAAATTTTCATTATCTCACGAACTCTTTCTACTGTCATATTCATTTCCACTGCAATCTCATCAGGCGTAGGTTCTCTGCCTAGTTCTTGCAGAAGCTGTCTGGACACTCTGATAAGTTTGTTTATAGTTTCAACCATATGCACAGGTATTCTTATAGTTCTGGCTTGGTCTGCAATTGCTCTTGTAATTGCCTGTCTGATCCACCAGGTTGCATACGTGCTGAACTTAAAACCTTTAGTATAATCAAACTTTTCAACCGCTTTTATAAGACCAAGATTTCCCTCCTGAATCAAATCAAGAAAAAGCATTCCACGACCAACATATCTTTTGGCTATACTTACAACAAGTCTAAGATTTGCTTCTGCTAATCTTTTCTTAGCTTCAATGCTTCCTTGCTCCATCTGCATAGCAAGTTCTCGTTCTTCTTCAGCAGTTAATAGCGCAACCTTTCCAATTTCTTTCAGATACATCCGCACAGGATCATCTATGCTGACTCCTTCAGGTACACTGATATCAATATTCTCGTTGTCCTCCTGAGCTTCTTCCACTTCAGCATCAAAATCACCTACAAGATCAATCCCGATATTCTCTACAGTTTCATATATTTTCTCAATTTGTTCCGGATTAAGTTCAACTTCTTCAAAGGCATCAATTATCTCTTTATAGGTCAACATGCCTTTTGACTTACCTTTCTCTACTAATTCTTTTAAAATACTCTTCTTATTGCTACTAATCTTCATTCCGATTCCCTCCCTTCTTCAGGAGTAATATTTTTATCATAATTGATTTTAATTCGTGATTTAATTTTTCAACAACTCCTTCATCCTGTTGTGCTTGCAGTGAATCCAATATTTCCAACCTTCTTATATCAAGCTTATATAACTCAATTTTATTTAGTATATCCACTACACCCTTTTTAATATCATCGCAGTTACAATCTTCCTGCATAACACCACCGAACTTACCTGCCAGATCCTCATTGACAAAATTCAGTAGCTCAGCTGGTATTATTCCTTCCTTGCTCCTTAATCTTTCAAATGCAAAATTCGCTACATCTGCATTTTCAGAAGTAAAATCATACTCGCCTAATCTGTCATTAATGACAAAGTAAGCACTGTTATCAATACACAGAAAAGACAATAATATTCTTTCATAATATGCAAGCTTTTCTTCTTTATAAATACCCTCTTGGTTGCTGTTAACACTGTTTTTTTTAATTTCAAATGTTCTTCTTATCTTTTGCCCGGGTTTTGCTCTTTTATACACTTCAGTAGCAAGAGATTCTTTTGGAATATTATATTCTTTAGCAAGCTTACTTATATACATATCTCTTTCTACTCTGTTATCAATTTTCGAAAGTAAGTCAGAGCATTTGTTTAAGAACTCAATTTTTCCATCTGTTGAGTCTATGTTAATCTGGTTTTTCAAAACTTTAATTTTATATTCTACAAGAGGTAATGCATTGTCTGCCAGCTTCCTGTATGATAATTCCCCATTCTTTTTTACAAATTCGTCCGGATCTTTTCCATCAGGAAGAACCAGTACTTTAACATTACATCCTATACCATTCAAAATATCCAAGCCCCTTATGGTTGCAGCTTGTCCTGCAGTATCTGCATCATATGATATAATTATTTCCTCAAAATATTTTTTTAACAATCTCCCCTGGCTTTCTGTCAGAGATGTTCCCAAAGAAGCTACAGCATTATTAATCCCGCATTGATGAAGTGATATACTATCCATATATCCTTCAACAACAATAACACTTTTCTCTCCAGAAGTTCGCGCAAAATTCATAGCATACAAGTTTTTTCTTTTGTTATACACAATTGTTTCAGGTGAATTCATATATTTAGGACCAGACGAATCTATTATTCGACCTCCAAAACCAATAACATTACCTCGGATGTCAAATATAGGAAATATAATTCTGCCTCTGAATCTGTCAAAATAACCGCCTTTTTTGTCTTTGATTATTAAGCCACTCTGTAATATTGATTGGGCATCAAAACCAACATGAACCAAGTATCTATATAGTTCATCCCAATCTTCGGAACTGTATCCGATCCCAAATTTGGTAATCGTCTTAGCAGTTAATCCTCTATCTCCGAGATATTTCCTGACCTTTTCAGAACCACTGGCGTTTAATTTGTCATAAAAAAATCTTGCAGCCTGAGTATTGATCTTGGTAATACTTTTGATAAGCCCAGCTTTTCTAATGGCCTCTTTACTTTGCTCTTCAGGCAAAGGTATATGTGACCTTTCAGCCAGCAGTCTCACTGACTCAAGAAAATCAAGATTTTCTATATTCATAATAAATTGGATTACGTTGCCACCTTTTCCGCAGCCGAAACAGTTATATATCTGTTTTGTAGGCGATACAGAAAGAGAAGGCGTTTTTTCTCTATGAAAAGGGCATAATCCAAAATAGTTGGCACCTTTTTTTTCCAGCTTTATATACTCTGAAACAACATTTACTATGTCATTGCTTACTCTGACTTCCTCTATTAAATCTTCAGGATAGAACAACATTCATCCACCGAACTTTCTAACCTATAAATTCCTCCCCCACATCTAGATAAAAGCTTGTCTATTATCTATAGATATTTGTTCGACATTTTTATTAATAATCCTTCTTTTTTATAAAAAATAAATTATGAAATAAAATTTTATTATTGTTTTAGAACTTACCATTAAGTGAGTTACTGTTAAGGGGTGAGAAATCTTATGCGAATATTTTTGTTGTGTCAGTTGGTCAATTGAAAAGGTAGAAAAATTGAGTGATCAAGGGGTTGAAGAACTGTGGCTGGTAAACATTTGGTGTTGAACATATACAAGCTTTGTGGTAGTATTTTATGTGTTCACGCGGGTTAACTTGATTCGTCTTATAAAAATATATTAAAAGTCTGACGGCACAATTGTTCCGCTCGCTTTTAGGCGAATGCCCCGCTCAACACCATTATTTTGCTTATTTAATATGATAATATATTTATGAATCTCTACACATAAGATAGAACGTAATAATTCTATACAATATGCCTATTAACTAGAAGCTTTGTGCTCTTTAAAAATCGTATTGAAGAATTAAAGACGTTCCATATAGATATTTTTTTTGGGAAAAAGGGGACGTGAGGGATGCAAGCAAATTTAAAACAAAGCATCAAAAAGATTGTGTTGGAGCTAAGTAAACTTGGTACTTTGCCCAAATCTATAATAAAATACGGAGCGTGGATATTTCTGGGAGTCTTTGCTTTTGGAACTCTGCTCATAGTACTTAACCGGACAGTATATAGTTATGATTTATATTACGAATTTCTGGCAATCAACATCATAAAAGCGAGCTTTACATTGCTAGCTGAAGCAGTCATTGGAGGAATTCTAATAGACTTTTTCATGAAAAAGCTATCATGATTTTTTTGTAAAATCTTTATAACGCGCTGAAAAAGGTGGCTTCGCCACTTTTTAAAGAATCCCGGAGAACTTGTCCTCCGGGATTTACTTAGTGTATCAAGTCTCGAACATACCTGAAATTTTGGAAGATTCAATTCTGCCAAAATGCAATTTATATAGAAGCGATACTTTTTGTTATGTTATGCTCTTTTCTCAACAACCTTATGCTGCTGTCTTTCTTTCCATAACACCCACAGTGGACCTGAAATAAATACAGAAGAATAGACGCCACTTATAATACCTATTATTAGTGGTAGAATAAATTCCTTTATTGACTGTATGTTGTAATAATAAGCAAATATATAAACAGCTAGGACACATAAAAGTGTAGTAACAGCAGTGTTAACTGTTCTTCCCATAGTCTGATTAATGCTTGTATTTACAAGTTCAGCTGTTGACGCTTTCCTTAATAGTTTGCTGTTTTCCCTTATACGATCATAAATAACAATTGTACCATTTATTGAGTATCCAAGTATGGTTAGTATTGCTGCTATGAATGACTCATTCAGAGGAAATTTAAATATAACGTAGAAGGTAAACATAACCATTAAGTCATGGAATAATGAAATAACAGCGGTTATTGCCGCAGATAGGTTCATTACACGAAATCTCCACCAGATATAAAGTATAATAAGAAGTGAAGCATATAAAGCAGCTATAGCTCCTTTATTTCTCAATTCCCTTCCTATAAATGGTTCAACGCTTTGCATCTCTATCCCAGCGTCGAATCCAATATTAAATTCCTTTCTCAAAGCATCAACTGCTTCTGTTCTTTCTTCATCTGTCAATGTTTCCGAACTGGCTATCCTTAGCTGAAGCAGGTATATAGTCTGATTGTCTTCAGCATTTATAGTCTGTAATTTTTGTGCAGTAGCTGTCTTGTTTACAGCTTCATAAAAAACCTCTTCTGCTCTTGAAGTTTCAAAGTCTCCATCGTTCATTTCAATCTGCATCAGTGTTCCGCCCTCAAACTGGATATCCAACTGAATCCCATTTATGAGTAATCCTGCTATTCCAGCAAACATAATTAAAATAGAAAGTATAAAAAACCATTTTCTTTTTCCTATAAAATCAAACATTCCAGCACCTCCTTATGCTCCGTACAGCCATTTGTTTTTTGCAATCTGCATATTCCCAACCGATTTTGTCATAGTCCTTGACGCAGCTACGGCAGTCAAAAAGCTTAGGGTTACTCCCAAAAACAATGTGACCGCAAAACCTTTAATAGGTCCGGTGCCGAACATATATAAGATAGCAGCAGCTATCAAAGTTGTGAGATTACCGTCTAATATAGCCGTCAATGCTCTTTTAAAGCCGCGATCTACAGCTGCCCCCAAAGTTTTACCACTTCTTAATTCTTCCAATATCCTTTCGTTTATGATTACGTTGGCATCAACACCTGTGCCAATTGAAAGAATAATACCTGCTATACCCGGTAAAGTTAGTGTAATACCAAACCATGATATTAAAAGAAGCTGACCTGCAACCAACCCTAAAAGTGCAATACTTGCAATAAGCCCCGGGAGTCTGTAGTACAAGGACATATATAAAAATACAAGAATTAATGAAACAATACCTGCAGTCACAATCACACTTAAAGCATTTTCACCAAGTGAAGGGCTTATGGAATTAACCTGTTTAGCTTCAAGACTAAAAGGAAGAGCACCAGATTTAATAATTGAAGCCAAATCTCCAGCTTCTTGAGGAGTAAAATATCCTTGTATTACTGCGCTTCCGCCTGTAATTTTTTGAGAAACGGTAGGTGCTGAAATAAATTGATCATCCATAAATATGGCAATTCTTTGATTGACAAGCCTTCCAGTACCTTCTTCAAATTTAATTGCACCTTCTTCGCTTAAATCAAGGGCCACAACCATCCGACCTGTTTCAGGATCTTTTACTACACCTGTATCTTCAACATCAGTACCTTGTATAACAATCCTTCCTGTAGGCAAGAAGACGCCCCTCTCATCTACTTTCGTTTCATCTACTTCCTGGAATGTAAGAAGAGCGGTTTTTCCTATATCATCTATAGTAGCCTGAGGATTAAAATCCGTTTCTCCTTTGCCCCATGGTATAGATACAATAATCCTTCCATTTTGGGGTTCTGTAGTGAGTTCTCTGTCATAAATCTGTTTCGCATCTAACCTTTTTCCAATTATTGTTTTGGCAATTTCCAGCTCCTCTTTTGAAGGGTTTTCTGTATCAGGATACAAAACAGCATTAACACCGCCTTTGATATCAGTACCATACCTTATGCCTTCTACCCCTAGTATTTCAAATCCGAAGAGGTTTAATCCATTTACAGCCAAATAACTTAAAAATAAAATAACTATAACTGTAACAATGAAACCAAGGCCTTTATTGCTTCTCATAAGCGAGTTTCCTCCTTTTCTTGTTAACCACATGAAAGTATTATATACTTTGGAAAATTTAACGTCAATACATCATCGGTTTACTTTAAATACACTTTATTTGATTAGGCATTACACATATAATGATTAATCAGTATTCCCAGTCACTAACACGGCATTTAAGATATTCTCCTGCAAGCTTAATATATTCATGGGCTCCATTTTTTATATTTTCAATTTCTTTTACAGTGAGCCTTCTCATAACTTTTCCCGGACTTCCTATAACTAGTGATTCATCGGGTATAACAGTATTAGGAGTTATAACAGCTCCTGCAGCTATAAGGCAATACTTCCCTATTTTTGCGCCATCAAGTATAACTGCTCCCATGCCTACAAGACTGAAATCATCCACGCTACAGCTGTTCAAAACAGCTCCATGACCTATAGTCACATAATTCCCAACAGTTATTCCCACATCTAAAGAGCAATGCAACACACATCCATTCTGCAAGTTAGAGCTCTCGCCAATACTAATTCTTGCAATGTCTCCACAAAGAACCGCATTATATAACACACTCGAATTCTTGCCGATATCCACATTACCGCTAATTCTACATCCGGGAGCAATATAGCATGTCCCATCAATTTGTAAAAAGTTCCTCTCAAGATCCTTAATAAGCATCAAAAATCCTCCCTTTTCAGTACCTGTCTGGTATACACAAAAAATTAAGCACTTATCTTTGGGTCTTTATCCAAAGAGCGCACTCAAGCCTCTTTTTCTCTAGTTCGCACCCTATTTTATATGGGGTATAAATATCACCATTAAATTGAAAAGCATTTGCCGCACATCCACCACTACAGTAAAAACGAGCCCAGCAATTCCTACATTCCTGCTTAGAATAAATATTTAACTCTTTAAAGTTCTTACAGATTCTTTCATTTAATTCGCCATCCATGATATTTCCCAATTTAAACTCGGGATTTCCTACAAATTGGTGACAAGGGTAAACATCTCCCTCAGGTGTTACAGCCAGATATTCATTACCTGAACCGCATCCTTTCAGTCTTTTAGCAACACATGGACCTTGGCTTAAATCAATCATAAAATGAAAAAAGTTAAAAAACTGTCCTTCTTTTCTCCTTCTTACATATTCTAATGCAAGCCTCTCATATTCTGCGCACACAGTAGGTACATCTTCTTCTCTTATATCAAATCCGCTGCCCTCTGCCGCTACAACAGGCTCTATTGAAATCTGTTCAAACCCTTCATCGGCAAGATGTAGAACATCCTTAGAAAAATCAAGATTTTTCCGTGTAAACGTGCCTCGCACATAGTAATTTTTCTGGTTTCTTGATTTTACTATGTCTTTTATAACAGGCAGTATTTTATCATAACAGCCTGTCCCATCACTACGAACTCTCATCTGGTCATTTGTATCTTTTCGCCCATCAATACTAAGAACAATATTGTAAAAATTCTTGTTGATAAACTCTCTGTCTTCTTTATTCAATAGCATACCATTAGTAGTTATGGTAAAACGAAAATTCTTAGCAGATTCTTTTTCTCTTTGTCTTGCGTACTCTACAACATTTCTGACAGTATTGAAGTTTAGCATAGGCTCTCCGCCAAAAAAATCCACTTCAAGATTGACTCTTGAACCTGATTTTTCAATAAGATAATCAATGGCTTTTTTACCTATATCCTCTGACATTATAGATCTTTCGCCGCCAAAATTACCAGTAGATGCAAAACAGTACCTACACCTTAAATTACAGTCATGAGATACATGAAGGCACATTGCTTTAACAACTGATTTCTTCTCCCATACTGGAACATAGCTTTCATAAATATCCTCAGAAAACAATAATCCACGCTTCTTTAATTCAGACAGTTCTGTCAGCGTTTCAATTATGTCTTCTTTATCATATTTACTCGTAAATTGTTTGATAATCTCTTCTTTTGGTACTTTGTCATAAAAGTCCAAAATATCATAGCTGATATCATCCAGCACGTGAACTGCACCACTGTTAACGTCTACAACTATGTTAGTCCCAAACATTGTGAATTTATGTATCACGAATTTCAGCCTTTCCAATTTTTAATAAAGTCAAGAGTGCACAAAGTCACATATAAACATATAGTTTATAAAGATGAGCTATATCCTACAGAATACAGGGGCAAACATTTAAGTCGCCCCTGTGAATATTTATGTAACTTTTATGCTATTTTTTTTCACAGCTTTGATTTGCTACTGTACAAGAAGTTTTACATGCAGATTGACAGGATGTCTGGCACTCTCCACATCCGCCTTTCTTTAGGCTACTATTTAAAGTTGAACCGTTTATAGTCTTAATGTGTTTCATATGGTACTCCTCCCGAAGTCATTTTTTACAAAACACATTATAGCACATGATTTATAACAATGAAAGTACTATTTTATCTGAATTTTGTCCCAAACAGACTCAAAAATCGCTTTAAACCTTTAATTATCTATCTTTTTAATTATTATCGATCATCAAGGGTCATAAACAATTTTTAGCTTTTTATTCGTCTACTATAAGACTTGTTTGTATTAACACCAAGTATTCCTCCTACTGCACCTGATAGTATTCCAATCATGAACATGGACATCACATACTTGGTAATGGAAAAGTTCATATAAATTATACTTCCAATAATATATAGAACAATCATATAGCATAATCCTGCTAAAGAACCATTAAGCCATCCTCTTGTTTTTAATGCCTTTGCTGACACAATTCCTGCTACCAAAACACTTATTATAGTTACAATAAGAACAACGGGAGAAACTAAGTCAGCACAGGAATCAATCTTGCTTAAGATGAGAGCAAAAATTAAAAATGCAGGAATTGTTATTATGTAGGAAACAATTAGTCCCTTGAGAACAGCTAGGGGTATAGTACATTCTTTTGTGGATTTGCTTACCTTAAATGGCATCTTGCTCATAATGCACCTCCAATAGACTTTTTACACTTAATTAAACTACTTGCCTCATTAATATCTATTTTGACACACTAAGAGTTAGAACTTGATTTGTACAAAAAGCTGGGATAATTAAAGAGGTTCTGTACAATGAATATTTAAAATAAAATAATGTACAGTGAAAATTTTCCAAATAAGCAGATTGTAAAAAAGAATATTAAAACTATGAGGGCATAAATATATGCCCTCCAAATATTTTAAAAACCTAGCCTATGCTACAGCTAAACTTACACTAAATAAACGATACTTATGCATCTTCGAGAAGCAATAGCAGCACTTTTATACCTTACTTTTCTAAAAGATAAGCTCATAAGTACCCCTGTAGACCTAACCTTGAATTGGTTTGTCTACATCTTTTATAGCCCATTTTTTAAATTGAACTTTATTTTTTTCTACGCCGGTTTCAATGGTAACTTCATCATCTTTAATATTGATAACCTTTCCCACTATACCGCCTATTGTAGTAATCTTATCGCCAACAATAAGTGTATCCAGCATCTCTTTAGACTTCTTTTCTCTCTTTTTCTGAGGACGGAAAATCATAAAGTAGATTATACCGCCAAAAAACAAAAGATAAATTACCAAACTTATAATATTTCCTTCGGGTGCAACTGTAGGTGCTTCTGCTGCCAAGATTCCAAAAGGCATAATATTCCTCCTTATTTATTAAATTTATGTCACCAATCATTCTCACAATTGACCACTATCCAAAAGCTGCAATAAGTAGCATAAAATCTTTAAACTCTATACTTCACAACTCTACAAATGCAGGAGTAATTGGTTAAATAAGCTTTTAATTTCAAGTTTTATAAGCATATGAATCAAAGAACTCATTCCTGAAACTTCCAAGCCTGTCTTCTATTATAGCTTGTCTTACAGATTTCATCAAGTTTAAAAGAAATCTTAAATTATGCCAAGTTGTAAGACGAATTCCTAGAACTTCATTAGCTTTCAAAAGATGGCGCACGTAAGCACGAGAAAAGTTTCTGCAGGCATAACAATCACACTCAGGATCCATAGGTCCATAGTCTCTTGCATACTTTGCGTCTCTAATAATTATTCTTCCTTTAGAGGTCATTATTGTACCGTTTCTTCCTATTCGTGTAGGCAGCACGCAATCAAACATATCTATACCTCTTATTGAGCTTTCAATCAGATAATCAGGGCTGCCCACTCCCATAAGATATCTTGGTTTATCCGATGGCAAAAGTGGTACTGTACATTCAAGCATTTGATACAGAAGTTCACTTGGCTCCCCTACACTCAGTCCACCTATGGCATATCCTGGAAAATCTAAATCAATGAGTTCTAGAGCGCTTTGCCTTCTTAGGTCACTGTACATACCGCCCTGCACTATCCCAAATAAAGCTTGCTTCTTTGGAAACTTATGAGCTTCCTTGCATCTTTTTGCCCAACGAGTAGTCCTTTTCAGTGATTTTTCTGCATATTCATGCTCACTTGGATAGGGTATGCACTCATCAAAACACATAATAATATCCGAGCCCAGATCGTTTTGAATCTCTATTGACTTCTCTGGTGTTAAAAAATGCTTTGACCCATCTATATGGGACTTGAATCTTACCCCTTCTTCAACTATATCACGCAGGTTGCTAAGGCTGAAAACCTGAAATCCACCACTATCTGTTAATATGGGTCCATCCCAGTTCATAAACTTGTGAAGCCCTCCTGCTTCCCGAACAATATCATTTCCCGGTCTCATATAAAGATGATAAGTGTTGGATAAAATGATTTCTGCTTCTATGCTTACAAGCTCATCAGGTGACATTCCTTTAACTGTTCCTTGAGTACCTACAGGCATAAATGCAGGTGTATCAAAGCTGCCATGTGGAGTATGAACTCTCCCTAGTCTGGCTCCCGTTTGCTTGCACTTTTTTATTAACTCATATTTAACTGCTGTCATTTAATCATCCTTCAAATTCAATTACTTTATAAACATTGCATCTCCAAAGCTAAAAAATCTGTATTCTTGTTCAATTGCCGTCTGATAAGACTTAATTATGTTTTCTCTTCCTGCCAGTGCGCTTACAAGCATAAGCAAGGTTGACCGGGGAAGATGAAAGTTGGTTATTAATGCATCAACTATATTGAAGTGAAACCCTGGATAAATGAAAATATCTGTCCAGCCTTCTGATGGCTTAACATGTCCTTCTTTGTCTCCGATAGTTTCCAGTACTCTTAAGCTTGTGGTGCCAACTGCAATCACCCTATGTCCTTTTTCCTTTGCATTATTTATGCTATTACAGACTTTTTCATCTACTTGATAGTATTCAGAATGCATTTTATGATCCTCAATGTTATCTACCTTTACAGGTCTAAAGGTTCCAAGACCTATATGAAGGGTTAGATAAGCAATATCTACCCCTTTATCTACCAACGTTCCTAAAAGCTCCTTTGTAAAATGAAGTCCTGCGGTAGGGGCCGCAGCAGAACCTGTGTGCCTTGCATATATTGTCTGGTACCTTTTTATATCATCAATTCTTTTTCTTATATATGGAGGCAGCGGAACAACACCCACTTTATCAAGTACTTCTTCAAAAACACCATTGTAGAAAAAACGCACAATACGATTACCTTCCTCAACAATTTCAAGTACTTCAGCTCTTAATACTCCATTCCCAAACTGAAATCTAGCGCCAGGATTAGCCCTTCGCCCTGGTTTTAATATAACTTCCCAGATATCCTTTTCTATTTTCTTTAGCAGAACAAATTCAATCTTTCCGTCGGTATCCTCTTTACTACCAAGAAGTCTTGCTGGCATTACCTTTGTATCATTCAGAACCAAGCAATCACCTTTATTCAGATATCCTACAATATCCTTGAATATCTTATGCTCAATTATCCCAGTATTTCTGTCAAGCACCAAAAGCCTTGACATTTGTCTTTTTGCAGCAGGCTCTTGAGCAATTAGCTTCTCCGGTAAATTATAATCAAAATCACTAGCTTTCATAATCTATCCTTACTATAAATCATAATCTTTCTCACTATAAAGATTAAAATAATTAATCTTTAAAAAACCAAAAATATGTCACCCTCTTGCTATCTCCATTGATATAAAAAGTATGCTTTTTATACGCAATAAAAATGGTCTTTTTTCATAACGCAATCAATAATACAACAAATCCTTTAATTATACAAGGATATATTTGTCCTCATTCAATCCCGCAAAATGAACAATCACCTCTAATTACAGCGCTTTTATTGCACTATGGTACCTGTATAATAGTGCGTGAGTATCTGCTCATAGGTGAATCCGGCATTTGCCATTCCTTTTGCCCCTTCCTGGCTCATACCAAGACCATGTCCCCAACCATGGCCATTGAATGTGTAGTTTTGAGCTTTCTGTGATAAAACTGTTTTACTATTACCCGCTCCAATCACTGCAATGTTGGGTTCCAATGATTTTTGAGGACCACTATCTGTCAGAATATATCTGTTGTCAAGGCCACTGCTTTGGGTGGAAGCGCTTGCACTTTTTATATGTACCTTTGATTTATCGCTATTAATCGTATACATTTGGCTTCTCAACCCAAATACTGTTCTGCAACTGCCTTTTCTAAATATCCTTTCGCCTTTTTCTCCTTTTACCACAAGTTCAATAACCCTTCCGCTTTCGGAGTAACGGGTTGCAGTTACACTAATTATATCGCCTATATCATACCCAATGTATTCCTTTATTTTGGATGCGGAAATAGTTACTTCCCAATTGCGGTATTGTGCTTTTTCAGACTCATAGCTATCATCAACACTTTTTAAATATGGAATTTCATTGTTACCCCATACATTAATATAATCTTCTGTTTTTCCTCCGCTAGTACTAAAGTAATAAGTGCTTACAAGATTCCCATTATACGTGAGTACCTGTCCTCTTGTTTCTTCAATAGCCTGGTTGGTGGATTGTCTTTCAGAGTCAAACCCACGATAAACCTGAGTATTTGTAGAGTTGCAAAGATCAAAATGCCACTTTGAATATTTACCAATTGACGCCACAGCATAAGTTCTTGCTGCAACAGCTTGTGCTTTTAAGGCTTCAATATGTGAGCTATAACCCATTTCTATTGGCACTACACCATATAAATAGTTTTCAAGAGGTAAAATGTTTATAACCGTCATATCACTGTCCCAGAATCGTCTTATTTCAATATAGCCTCTGTAGTTTGAATTATCTACCTTAAGCATGTAAGGATTATTGGAATCGTGCGGTCTTACCTGCAAAGCTCCTGTATCTTTGTTATAAATAAAAGCCACATCCTCCTCTTGAGTTAAAACAACTATACTGTTTGAAGAAGGTTCAATTACGCTATATGAACCTCTTCCGAGAATATCTTCTATTTCAGATATTCCATTTTGTGCTTCTTCCATGCTTTTGTAAAACCCGGACCATATTTCCCATGATCCGGTATAGACCGGATAGGCATTGATACCCTTTTGTCTGTAAACCATTATGCTGGATATGATATTATTTAAATCTCCAAAAGGACCTCCTATCATAATATGATACGGTCCTATCACATTATCCTGTTGGCTTTCCGATGAAGAAAGCTCAATCATAGATCCATTGCTCTTATAATAATATGAGTCTTTGAGAATGTGGTACTTTTTACTTGTATTAACTTCATATATATTATTGAATGAATTACCGGTGTATTCTCCGAATACTAGACCATTATCAGCGCTTACAGTATAGTTGCTTCGCGCTGAGCTTCCGTAGTAAATTCCAATCCTGATGTAATTAGGTATGCTATTCTGGGCATAGGCTGTTATGCCAGAAGAAAATATCCCAAATGCTAAGATTACACACAAAAAAACACAGGCAAGTTTAATTGTCCCTTTTTTTTCTGTAATGTAAACATTATTTATTTTTCGAATGGGCAGTAAAAATAGCTTCACAAGGCTGCTCAAATGTCTTAATCCTTGCTTTTTAAATATGAATATTTTTTTCATTTTAAACCCCTTTTTCATTTGTAAAAATACAGCATTGTCTATATTTCGACAATTGGTGAAATATTCCTTCATAAATTTTAATTTTTAATAAACCTGTAATATGATTTTTTTTTGTTATGCACATTTTGCTAACTGAATGAATAAAACTATACTAAGGTATTTATATTCAGATTTTATATATTTTACTGACTGTAATGTTACTATTTAGGTTGTAGGACTTAAGAAAATAGTCCTGCTGTGTTTTAATGCAATAACTCTCTGTCTCTACCTATAGCTGCAATTTACAGCCTGTACATAAAGCATACTGAAAAGTTGCTATAAGAATTAGTGCTTCTAAAACACTTAAATATAGACCATT
>CAYPLH010000012.1:0-82039 GCA_964411505.1 uncultured Clostridiaceae bacterium
TAATGTTTCCTAACATTGCGAAAGTTTATCTCTTTAGCTACCTGTGAACTGTAACTAAATCTTGTATGAATAATATGTATAACCCAAATAATTATTCATTGTATTATTGAAATTGTGATACAATAAATGTATGGCGATATGAATTCATTGTGATTCACATGATAAATTGCTTTAGAAAGGAGTCTTATATGCGAACACTTAATATAAATATTCCTATATCGAAGGAAATACTCTTTGTTCTTAAAAAGGATGAAAAGTCTTTACAAGAGGAAGCAAGAAAAATTCTTGCTTTACAGTTCTTTAAGGAACGCAAGTTATCTCTTGGCAAAGCAGCTGAACTTGCTGATATGGATAAGGACGATTTTGTTATTCTCCTTGGAAAAAACCAGATTGATATATACCAATATACTGAACGTGAATTAGAGCAAGAGTTTGATGCTATAGAAAAGTTTGTGGAGGATTTTAAGAATGAAGGTAGTAATTAATTCCTCTCCACTGATAACTCTGTCACTGATCGGACATATGGAGCTTCTGTTAAAACTTTATGATGAAGTTATTGTACCAAGATCTGTATACAATGAAGTTGTTGTTAAAGGAAAGGGTAAGGCTGGCAGTAAAGAACTAGCATGTGTTGACCACTTTACAGTTTTTGAAATAGAGAATAAAGCTCTCAAAGACACTGTTATGCTTGAGTTGGATGAAGGTGAGGCTGAAGTTATAACAGTAGCTAAGGAAAAAGGAATACATAATGTAATCATTGACGAGTTTGCAGGAAGACAATATGCTTCACTGCTTGGGTTAAATGTTATTGGTACATTGGGTATGCTCCTAATTGGTAAAAAGCTTGGGTTTATTGATGAACTTAAACCCCTAATGGATATAATGCTTAAACATAACCGTTATATAAGCCGGGTTCTGTACTTAGAGATACTAAAAAAGGCAAATGAAATCTAATTGTTATTACTATATGCAACGTCTTTAATTCTTGCAATATGGTTTTTGAAATACTATGTGGTACAGTATGCAAATTAAGGACAGAAAATACCTCTCACTGTCATCTGGGAGGATGGCAGAAAAGACGAAATATGTTGGTGACAGGTGAGATGATATCATGTTATGTAAACTTATTTCAACCTGAAATAATTGGGATAGTTTATATGTTAACCATTGTAGGTCGCGCAGGTCATGACCAATATAAGTTTTTACTATATAATTACACACAAAAATGCCGGGCTATACCCATTTTCCACTTTTTACTCCTTTACAAATTAGAACGCATGTTCTATAATGTATGTGCGAACACACGTTTTATTGGAAGGAGTTTTTTATGGGCAGAGTTATTCTGCATTCGGACTTGAATAATTTTTATGCTAGTGTTGAGTGCCTTTACAACCCTGACCTACGTGGTAAACCTGTTGCAGTTTGCGGCTCACAGTCCACTAGGCATGGTATTGTTCTTACCAAAAACTATCCTGCAAAATATGCCGGAGTTAAAACCGGTGAAGCTATATGGGAAGCACGTAACAAGTGCCCTGACCTTGTTGTGGTTCCTCCGAATTATCTTTTATACCTGCGGTTTTCCATGTCCGCGCGGAAGATATATGAAGACTATACAAATCTGATTGAGGCGTTTGGCATTGACGAAAACTGGCTTGATGTAACCGAGAGTGTCAAGCTTTTTGGGAATGGAGAAAGTATAGCCTATAAAATCAAGAACAGGATAAAGTCCGAACTGGGAATAACCGCTTCGGTTGGAGTAAGCTATAATAAAATTTTCGCAAAAATGGGTTCCGATTTAAAAAAGCCTGATGCTGTTACAGTCATAACCTCTGATAACTACAAAGAAAAGCTCTGGGACCTCCCCGTTGGCGAGCTCTTGTACGTAGGTCGATCCACAAAGAAAAAGCTTACTGATATAGGGATAATCACCATAGGAGACCTTGCCAGTACATCTCCAAAATTTCTTGCGAAAAAGCTGGGAAAATGGGGAGAACTTTTGTGGACCTTTGCCAACGGTTACGATCAGACCCCCGTTACAAGGTCAGATTATCAATGCCCCATAAAAGGTATTGGAAATTCTCTCACAACACATAGAGATCTTACTACCAACGATGATGTAAAGATCCTTATCTATGTGTTATCCGACAGTGTTGCAGAGCGGCTCCGGCGTCACCATTTCAGAGGAAAGACCGTGCAGATATCAATAAAGGATTCAAACCTAAGTTTTATCGAAAGGCAGGGACAGCTTTGGACGTATACGTGCACTTGTTCTGAAATCGCCGAAAAAGCATATGCAATTTTTTTAGATTCGTGGGATTGGTCGCAAAACATACGAGCGCTCGGCGTACGAGTTACAGATCTGACCCCGGCGGATCAGCATATACAGCTTTCTCTTTTTGATGATGACACAAGAGCAAAAAGAGAGCTAATTGACAGGAGCATGGACAAAATAAGGTCACGCTTTGGACATTATTCAGTGCAGCGGGCAATACTCCTTAAGGATAATGAGCTTAATGCCAATCCCGTCGAGGAAAACGTTATTCATCCAGTGGCATATCGCATTGGGCATTAGAATAATATGATTATGTGTGGTTAGTATCTTGGAAACCATCACTTAAATAAGTAATCGGGTTTTCCCCCCTATAAAGTTTGGGGTTTAGGGAGAGTTCGATAAAGCTTAACAGGATACAATATCAAATTAAGGTGATTTTATGCGAAAGGTATTTGTAGATGTAGTAGTACAGTATACAAAAGAAGGGCAGAAAATACCTCTTACTGTCATTTGGGAAGATGGAAGAAAATATGAAATAGACAAGGTTACCGATATAAGACGTGCTGCCTCGCTGAAAGTAGGCGGGCAGGGGCTCAGATATAAATGTCGCATATCGGGCAGTGAGACTTTCCTTTGGCTTGAAGAAGGCAAATGGTTTGTCGAGGCAAAAAATTAGCACTTTTAAGAAGTTGAACTTCGCATAAAATGTATACTACAGTAAGTTATTTACAAAAACTTGGTGGATTATTCCGTTTACACTAAAGAATATTCACTCCCAAAATGTATACTGCAGATAGAAACACTCTGACACTATATGTTTATATGCGAAGTTCAACTAAAATACTTTCTAGGTATTAATCATTAGGATTAAACCTCTTTAAGCTTAGTGAATTGGTAACAACTGATACCGAACTGAACGCCATAGCTCCACCTGCTATCATTGGGTTTAAAAATCCTATAGCAGCAATCGGAATACCAATAATATTATATATAAACGCCCAGAAAAGATTCTGCTTTATTTTCCGCATGGTTTTTCTGGATAGCTTGATTGCTGCAGGAATTGTGGTTAAATCTCCACGCATCAAGGTAATATCTGCAGCTTCAATCGCCACATCCGTTCCGGTACCGATAGCCATACCAATATCAGCAGTAGCTAGTGCGGGAGCATCATTAATTCCGTCACCCACCATCGCAACAATTTTGCCTTTTTGCTTAAGCTTTTCGACTTCCTCTGCTTTGTTTTCAGGAAGAACCTCCGCGAAAACATTAGTAATACCAACCTGTTTCGCAATTGCATTAGCAGTCCTTTTGTTGTCACCAGTTATCATATATACTTCAATATTCATCTTCTGCAATTCTTTAATAGCTTTTTTAGAACTCTCTTTTAAAGTATCAGCAACGGCTATTATAGCTTCAATTTTACTATCAACTGCCATAAGCATTGCTGTTTTTCCCTCATCCTCAAGTTCAACTATAGCTACTTCTGTTAATCCAAGGTCAATTTCTTTTTCTGTCATAAGTTTACGGGTTCCTATATAAACTTCTCTTCCGTTTACAATTGCCATTACTCCTCTTCCGGGAATAGCCTCAAACTTGTCCGGATCGGGAATAACCTCGGAGTTCTCCTTACCCTTCTCGTAAATAGCTGCCCCAAGCGGGTGCTCTGAACTTTTCTCTGCAATAGCTGCCAAATGCAATATCTCATCTTTTTCTATTTCACCCAAGACCAGCACATCGGTTACTTCAGGTTGTCCTTTTGTGATAGTTCCAGTCTTGTCAAGGACAACAGCATTCAGTTTATATGTCATTTCTAGGTGCTCTCCGCCTTTGAAAAGGATCCCATTTTCAGCACCTTTGCCGGTACCTACCATTATTGCAGTGGGCGTGGCCAACCCCAGTGAACATGGACAAGCTATAACAAGAACCGCTACCGCGCTTACTATTCCGGAAGCTAAATTACCTACAACCAGATACCAAATCAGAAATGTAATTGCTGCAATTCCTATAACTACAGGTACAAAAATCCCGGAAACTTTATCAGCTATTTTCTGCACGGGTGCTTTGGAGCCTTGCGCATTTTCAACCATACTAATAATTTGTGCAAGTACTGTATCCTTACCTACCTTAGTCGCCTCAAATTTAAACGCCCCAAACTTGTTAATTGTTGCCCCAACAACCAAATCTCCTGCTTTTTTATCCACAGGCAGGCTCTCTCCTGTGAGCATTGATTCGTCAAGCGATGAGTTACCCTCGATAATTTTTCCGTCTACAGGCACTTTTTCTCCAGGTCTTACTACAATAATATCCCCCGCTTCTACTTCCTCTATTGGGATATCTTCTTCCAAACCATCTTTGATAACTCTTGCAGTCCTTGCTTGTAATCCCATCAGCTTTTTAATGGCTTCGGAAGTTTTCCCCTTTGCTACTGCTTCAAGATATTTCCCTAACAAAATCAAAGTGATAATAACTGCAGAAGCTTCAAAGTACAGCTCCTTCATCATAACTCCAGATTTTAAAGGGACAAAAAAGGCATTATAAATACTGAAAAAATACGCTGCTGATGTACCCATTGCGATTAAAACATCCATGTTTGCACTCTTTGCTTTGAGTGCATAATATGCATTTTTATAAAACCTAAACCCTATTATAAACTGTATCGGTGTAGCCATAATCAGCTGAAAGTACTCATTATGGAGGAATGCAAGGTCAAGATTCACAAGTGTAAGCAGCATAGCCATAACAAGCGGGGCACTGAGTACTGCAGATATAATCAGTTCAATCCGTAAGCGCTTTATTTCTTTTTCTCTCTGCTCTTTTTCTCTGTCTCGGTTAACTTCCTCAACACGCTTGGCATGATAGCCAAGCTCTTCTACTACCTTTATAATTTCGTATACTTTTATCTTTGAACTGTCATATTTTACAGTTGCTTTTTCTATAGCAAAATTTACTGCCGCCCGATCCACGCCATCCAGCTTGTTCAAGCTTTTTTCAATCCTAGCAGCACAAGCTGCACATGACATACCGGATATTTTTATTGTTTCTTTTTTATCCATAGCCTTCACCTCTCAATTCTCTATTTATTATATTTACCCATAATCTTTACATTTAAGCTTAAAGTGAGTAATTATAAAAAAGTGGGCTTCGCCACTTTTTTTCGCTAGGGAACCTTATGGTTCCCTTCGACGGATGCTCCGCATCCTGAGCACCCTCCTTAAAGCAGCAAAGGGGCTTCCCCTTTGCAATCCCCATTATCTAGGAAAGTATACTTTCCTAGATAATAAAAAAGAACTGCCGCATATTAACTTATGCAAGCAGTTCCTTAATATAATAACATATTATTTTTCTACAAAACACTTCCATCCGGGGTGATTATAACCTCATTATATGGAACTATAACCTGTGTCTCAAGCATTGCGGTTTTCACAGCCTTAACTATTCCCCCGCAGCAAGGAACCTGCATTCTTACTACAGTTATACTTTTTATATTATTATTTGCAAGAATGTCGCACAGTTTGTCCTTGTAGTAATCAACATTATCCAGCTTAGGACATCCTATTACAGTTATTCGTCCCTTAATATAATCCTTATGAAAATCAGCATAGGCATAAGCAGTACAATCAGCGGCAACTAAAAGGTCCGCATTATTAAAGTACTCTGCTCTAGTGTTTACAAGGTTAAGCTGTACAGGCCACTGTCTGAGCTCTGACTGTCTTTGCTCCTCCTCAGCTACCGGTATTTTCTTTTTTTCATCTGTATTTCTCTGTATCATTCTGGCAGCAGAACCAGGGCAGCCACAAGCAAGAGGTTCCTTATCAATTTCTTCTGCATACTTATTTTCTTCAGATTTCTTAACTTCCTTTGCTTGCTTATTTTCTTCAGCGTATTTTCTTTCTTCAATCCGCTTTTGTACTTTTACCTCATCGTAGGCATCCGCTTCTCTTTCAATTATCTCAATTGCTCCTTTTGGGCATTCAGGTAGGCAATCACCCAAACCGTCGCAATACTCATCGCTGATAAGTCTTGCTTTTCCGTCAATAATTTCTATTGCTCCTTCGTGGCAAGCATCAATGCAAAGCCCACATCCATTGCACTTTGATTCATCTATACTTACAATGTTTCTTTTCACAATACTTCTTTTCAATTTTTACACGCTCCTTTTATAATATAAATATTTTTATTTTTCATCTTAGCATCAACATTTTACTTAAGGTCATTAGCAAAGCGCTCTAGTCAAATTTTTATAGTTTAATAATACTACAGCATTAATTTCATATATTTAACGCATTTATGTCCTGACTTAAAATAACTGCGAACGCTTTAACGCATTATTTCTGTAAGGGTTACTTAAGAATTAACACTGTATTAATAATTAAAAAGCTAAATCTTTGATTATGATTATACTAAAATAGCAAACATTAATCAGTAACTTATGTTACATTTATAAAGAAACATGCGAAAAATTTAAATATAAATTGTGAAAAAGGGTAAATATGAAATTAATACTTTACACTAAATTTATTAGAATTGGAGAAAGACCAAATGAACGAAATAATTGAAGTACTAAAATCATGTATATTGTTTAAAGATATGACCGGTAAGGATATTTCAGATATTCTTAATAAAATAAAATATTCAACACCGTGTTTTTCCAAGGAACAAACAATTGCTATAGAGGACGATGAATGCTCAAACATAGGAATAGTTGTAAAAGGTTCAGTAGAAATTCAAAAGATATATGAATCCGGAAAGAAAATTACTATTGAACGCTTGAAGCCTGGAGAAATTTTTGGAGAAGTCATAATTTTTTCATCGGCAAAAAAATATCCTTCAACAGTCGTTTCTATAGAAGAATCAAAGGTGATGTTTATCCACCGGGATGAAATTTTAAAGATATCTGGGACAAACACAATGTTGCTTAACAGATTCATGGAACTTTTATCAAATAAAATCATTATGCTAAACAAAAAACTGAAAAGCCTCTCTT
This sequence comes from uncultured Clostridiaceae bacterium, assembly GCA_964411505.1. Classification (GTDB taxonomy): domain Bacteria; phylum Bacillota; class Clostridia; order CAYPLH01; family DUMO01; genus CAYPLH01. Next base: position 7,257 of record CAYPLH010000012.1, read on the forward strand.
ACCATACACTGCGCCAAAAAATAGCAAACTATATCCTCGAAGAACATAAAAAGCAGAAAAATCTAAAAATTATATTGCCATATAAAAGATGTGAGATGGCTGAACAATTAGGTGTTACACGACCATCTCTTTCAAGGGAATTTGTAAACATGAGAAACAACGGTCTATTTGATTTTTCTTGTAGAACAGTTATGATTAAGGATCTTAATGGGCTGGAAAATGCACTTTCCGATTAGCGGTGTTTAAAATGTGGTATAATTTAATTTGAAACAACCAAAAATCATAATAACTGGGGTGACTGAATGAACCGTAAAATCGCAAGGAGAAAGTTAGGTAATACAGGATTGCTGGTTTCAGAACTAAGTTTTGGTGCAATGAATTTAAGATTGCTCGATTCTTCGGAAGAAGCTTTAAATATGCTTAATTATGTTCTGGATCAAGGTATCAACCTTATAGATACAGCACGAGCATACAGTCTGGAAAATAAAGATGGCTATCTTATGGAAAGCGAGTATTTTGTCGGTCAGGCGATCAAAAACCGTACCGATCTTAGTGAACCAATAGTTATAGTTACAAAAGGTCATGGCTATAATCTACCTGATCTTGATACAGACCTTAAAAAAAGTATTGATACACTTGGTATTCAGGGTAAAGGAAATCTAAAAATAGGAAACAACGATATTAAGCTTGTATATTTTGTTCATGGTTTAAATGAAGCAAGATGGGAAGATATTAAGCACAATGGCGTTCTTGAGAAACTACAGGAGTTGAAAAATGAAGGGATAATAAATTATACCGGATTTTCCAGCCATTACGGCAACGTTAAAGCAATAAAAGAAGCTGCCGCCTCAGGGTTTTTCGATGTTATCGAGCTTCCTTATAATATATTTAACCGAAGCCTAGGAGAAGATGGCAATTTTAATCTGCTTAAATATATTTATGATTTAGGTATTGGAATCATAAATATGAAAGCTTTTGGAGGAAATGGATTAGTACCCGTTTTGGAAATCTTGAAAGAATATGTTGATATTGACCACAACACCATGCTAGGCTTTTGTTTATCTAACCCAAATATTTCAACGATAGATGTAGGAGCAAGATATACAAGTGAAATAGACGCTGATATAAAAACAGTGCTTGCTCCACGCCCTGACAGTAATCAGCTTATAAAAATGAAGCAGGAAGCCGATAAGGTTTCAAGCCATTTTAAAAACACATGCAGGGAATGTATGCATTGCCTTGAAAAGTTTAAATGCCCACAGGATATCAATTTTCCTGGAATACTCTCTGTCTATTCCAGATATAAGATAAATAAAAACTTAGAACGTGATACATCATCGTTTAATGAGCAGTATAAAGAATTTGAGCTTAATGCTGATGATTGCCTAGAGTGTGGCGAGTGCAACCCATGGTGCGAATATAAACTGAATATTCCCCAGATGTTAAGGGAAGCGCATGACAATCTAAAATAATTGTTTAGTAGAAACTTCTTTAAGCGGGGGATAAACGAACTCTACTTCAGTGGTGTGTTCACTCCCCCATTGAAGGGCGTTTGACAAAATACCCCCCGAACACAACTTGTACCATTATTTTATCACTAACTGAACAAAGCAGCAACCCTTTTCACCTTGATTTGGTAAAATATCCTTTATCACTATGCTTGAGCTTCTGAAAGATCTCCTTAATTTTTCTTTTTAGATATTCAATATCTTTATCGGCATTCATTCTCCTTTTTTCCATATAATCCATAACTTCTAGTACCATAATCGCAATGCTAGAACTCGCAAGCCTGTTTTCAATTTTATCCTTTGGGCTTGCTTTAAGGCTAAAATTAAATTTATGCTTGATCATACTGTTTAAAAGGTTATAAATTTCATTTTCATTTTTCTCTTTTTTTAATTGCTTGTAAATATTCTCGAGCTTTTTGTCCTGCTTCTTTTGTATTGTAAAATAAACAATAACGGCTGCTGCCAAAATCATTACAATAGCTAATCCCCAAAGCACAATATATAGATGCCCTTTATTAATCTGCAATGTAAGATATCCTTCCCTTTGGGGTTTATAGCTTATCTGATCAATTGTTACTGCTTCAATGGGAGGTGCTGCATTCTGTGATTGCGCAATTGATTCAGGCATCTCTCCGGTAACCATAATTTCTATACCGGGAATTTCAACCTTTTCATAAGTTTCCGATTCTGTATTAAAATAAGATATATACATAGGTTCTATTGTCAGTTTCCCATTTTTTTCAGGAACCAGTATGATTTCAAAATCTTTGCGAGATAAGTATTGCCCATTTTCAATGCTTTCTTCCATTACCTTTTCGGTCTCATAAACTGAAAAACCGGGGATATCTTTATTAATTATATTTTTTAGAACATCAAGATTGCAATTACCCAAAAGGGATACAGAAAGTGTAAGTGAGGTGCCATATTCAACCTCATGCTTACTGTATTTTGATTCAAGCTTTATATCCCCAACCAGCCCTGAAAATTCTGTAGGTTGGATGTCTTTGGGCAAGGGCTTAACCATTAACTGCTTTTGTTCAGTTTTTAGATACACAGGCTTTTGGGAGCCAAAAAAGCCACCAGTACCGATATTCACTTGAAAATTAAATGAAGGTATGCTGAATGTGCCAGCCTTTATAGGCACAAGGTACATTTTTTTTGCTTCATACTTTATATATCTATTATCTCCAATATATGTATAACTAGCCTTTAAATCACCATCAGGCATATCATTCATTATAAACCCATCAAGATTTACAACATCTAGAAAACCAAAGTTTTCAATATTATATCGAGAATAGAGTTCATAGGTCAAAGCAATCTTTTGACCATAATATACATCATCAGAGGAAAGAATTGTTTTTACAAACACATCCTGCTGCTCCCCTGCTGCATTATTGTCACCTTCTTTAACACTCACTTTAAGCTCATTGGTTTTGTAAGTCTTTCCGTTGTATTCCACACTTCCTAAAAGCGTAAACTCTCCTGTGTTTTTAGGCATTATTATATAAGTTACATCGGTCTGTCGCGTTATATCGCCATTAACAATGTGAGTTGAGGTTGACTGACTGCTTGTCAAAACATCAAAATTATCCAGCCCTTCTATTTCCACGCTCTTGACGTTTTGGGCATTAATAAGTGAAAGCGTTAAATTGGTGCTGACTCCTTTTTTTAGGCTTAAACTGTCAATATCAAGGCGAAATTGCGGTTCTTTCGCCAGCACACTTCCTGTTGTCAAAAAATTAATTGATGTAATAATTAATAATATAAGTATTGCTTTTAACCTTTTACCAGTCATATCCATCCTCCTTGCCCCTGTTTTTCACTTGCTGATTGTTCTTGAGGCTGTCCTCCTCCTGTTTCTCAAGCATTTTTAGTATCTGCTCCAATTCTGTGTTATTTAGTGCCTCAGAAAGCTCCTGTTCATTTGAGTTGGCATCGTTTGGCTCTCCACTTGGCTCATCCTTCTGTGTTTCATTCTGTCCCTCATTATTTTGCTCATCACCCTGATGATCCTGTTGTTCAGTCTGCCCATCATCAGAGTTTTCCGGATTTTGTCCTTCATTTTCCTGTTGCGACTCCTGCTGTTCCTCATTTTCCGAAGAATCTTCGCCATGTTCTTCCTGGGAATTGTCATTGTTTTCCTGAGCTCCATACTCCTGCTCATTTTTGTTATCTTCTTGGTTGTTATCTTCATTATTCTGCTGGTTTGGACTACTTTCATACTGCTCAAGTAACATTTGCACATACTCGTAATTATATTTTAGCTGTACATTGTCCGGATACTTCAAAATTCCTTCCTTATATGTTTCTAGCGCCTTTTGATAATGCTCAACCTTTTGATTTTCGTCACTTGCTCCATCACCAAGCTTTGCAAAGGAATTACCTAAATTTAGATATTTATCCAGCTTATCAAAAGCTTTGGCAAAAAACTCGCCAGCTTGCTCAAAGTTGCCTAAAGAATATGAAGCATTACCTGAGTTGTAATTAAGCTTTAGGTTTTCCGGTTCTTTTATCAAACCATCCTGATACGTCACAAGTGCCTCATCCAGCTTATTTTCAACATACAGTCTGTTTCCCTTTTTTATAGACTCATTTACGGTATTATTAAAGTCAGCTACTCCAGTTAAGAATAATATTGCTAGTAATATAACTAAAGCCACAGAAATAAAAAAAACTTTCTTCATCTTAAGCTGATCCCCTTTCAGGCAGAACATAGCCTACAATAAACAGCAATATCCCCGCACCAAGAAAATACTGATAGAGTTGCGTAAACCTTCGAATTTTCTCTGTCCTTAAGGTATCTCTTTTCAATGCAGATATATCTTTTATAAGCAGATTCGCTTCGTCACCTGAAAGCGATGATTGATAATAAGAACCTCTGCCCAAAGAAGCAAGTCCTTGAAGGGTAGCGGTATTTAATCTTGACATAACATACTGACCACTATTATCCGTTTTATAACCGATTCTCATTTCTCCAGTTGAGTCATAAACAGGTACAAGACCACCCTTTTCTGTGCCTATTCCTATAACATACACTTTCAAACGATCATCCTTTATCGACTTTAATACATCAACACTATGAGATTCATGCTCTTCACCATCGGATAGAACGATAATTACCTTATCAGAGCTTGAAGTTCTGTTAAAGGAGTTATACGCTAGTTTAATGGCATTTCCCACATTGGTGCCTCCCCCTCCAATCATTTCAGTGTCTATTACATTAAGGAACATGCGCGCCAGTTGATAGTCATCGGTAAGTGGCATCTGGATGTATGCAGACGATGAAAATGGGATAAAGCCTATCCTGTCCCCCTCAAGGTTGTCAATTATACTCTCTATAACCTTTTTAGCCCTGCTGATTCTATCCGGCATAATATCATCAACTAGCATACTTTTTGAGGTATCAATCAAAATATAAATATCCAACCCTGACTTATTTACCTCTGTGAATCCCTGAAATGACTGAGGTCCCAAAAGTGAAAAAAGTATTAGTCCCAGTCCAGCTGTAATCAGTACAATCCGTATGTATTTATACTTTATAGCAGTATTCACCTTGAGTTGCCCTAATATTTTCTCCTTTTTCCTATATCCCAGAATAAAAAGGACAATACATGCTATCAACAGAATTATATATATAAAATTAAAAGGATAATTAAACTCAAGATTATTCAAAAATACATCTCCTTTCATCCACCTTCAAGGAATCTGAACAAAGTAATACCGGTCAAGAAAAATCCCCAGTGTCAATAAACCAAGGGCTATCTTTATCAATATAAAAGCCAACTCGGTGTATTGCATGAAATCATCCTGCTCAAATTCAGATTTCTCCAATTTGTTTATGCTTGAAAATATGTCAGATAACGCCTTTGGATCCTTTGCTCGATAATACTGTCCATCAGTTGTCTGTGCAATTTCCATGAGCAATTCTTCGTTTAAGCCTCCTTCATATTGTTGGTAGCTGGTTTGACCAAAGATTTGCACAGGGATAATAGTTTTATCTGTACCAACACCTATTGAATATATTTTGATACCCAATTCCTTTGCAAGCTGGGCGGCAGTAGTGGGATTGATTGCACCTGCATTGTTATCACCATCAGTGACAAGTAGTATTATTTTTGATGTTGCATCACTTTTTTTCAACCTGTTAATACCTACTGATATTGCCATACCGATTGCAGTTCCGTCGTCATTTACCGATTCAGTGCTTACATCGGCCAAAGACTCCCTGACTATATTATGATCAAGTGTTAAGGGAATTCTGGTGTAGGCTGTACCGGCAAAGATAACCAAAGAGATCCTGTCTTGCAGCCTATCACCAATAAAATCTTCTATAGTATTAATGGCAACTTTAAGACGGCTTGGTTCAAAATCCACAGACTCCATTGAACCGGAAACATCAAGGACTATTACAATGTCTATCCCCTTCTGATTTACAGGAATCGCCTGTTTTAGAAGCTGCGGTCTTGCCATTGCAGCAATCAGCAATATTAGGCTTAAAACAATAATATATCGTCCGACTTTATATTTATAAGTCTTCTTTAACCCGGGATTCTTCAAAATTCTTGTGCTTGAAAATCTTAAAGCAGACTTTTTTTTCTTCACAAAGAAAATATAGACAACTAAAGGTATAAGTAATAGAAATTGCCAGTTTGCCAAACGAATCATACCACACCCTCTTTTGCATTTTCAATATTTCGAACAAGCTTTTTAAGATATTCAACCAGTTCATACTTTTTATCATCTGAAGCAACAGCTCCAGCAAATTTATAATAATCACTTTCCAAAAGCCAGGAATTTATTTCAGGTAAGTTTGCTTTAAGCTCATAAACATCTTTTATCTCCTGGATGATTTCTGCTGATGTCTTTCCTCTTATCTTAAGATTATAGCTAGTCTCTAAATAGGTCTTTAAACACCATGTCAGTTTAACAAAAAACTTATCATCATTAAGCAGAAGCTTGGACACCTGATTAATAAAGAATTCATAGGGGCTAAGAGATGTAATCTTCCTTTTTTTTATGTATTGTATTAAAACAACTACACCTGTTGCCAAGAAAATGAACAGTAATGCAAAAAATACATACTTTAAACTTACAGAAAATCCACTTTTTATTGGTGTTAAGTCCCCTTCAAATATTTCGTTTCTATCAATCTTTTCAAGAGTTGATCTTATAATAATTTTAAGTTCTTTACTTCCTAACTGAACTGTTTTTTCTCCCACCTCAAAAGTACGCAATATAATATGGACGCCATCCTTTTCCTCCTCCAGACTTACAATTTCAAACTCTTTAAACTTATCTTTTAATTCATCTACAGTAAATTCGTTCGCTGTTATTCTTATTTCAATCAGGTCACCTACATAGATGCTGCGTTCCTCAGCTTGAACCGGTACAGATTGAACTGGCACCGAAGGAGCTGATACCGAAGCCGGAGCCGGTATTGAAGAAGCTGGTAGCGAAGGAGCTGATACAGATTGAGCAATTAAAAGCTCTGGGGCATCGAATCCCAACCACTTTTGGGCATAGACTCCACTTAACATACTCATTAAAAACAAAGCAAGCGTTACTACAGTAAAACAAACACCAAGCTTTCTGCATTTATGCGCCTTTCCAAAACAGCACAAATGCTTCAATGCGCTATTTTGGAAAGGATAAAACAAAATGTTTCGCTGCAGTAATGTTAAGAAAAAAATTACAACTTTTCCCTTCTTCATTAATGACCCCTTCTTCTGAAAAATTGCACCATAGGTTTAACATAATCTTCACCTGTATGAATATTTATTAGGTTTCTTCTTGGCAGACCATAATTAATGTCCGGCTTGTGTGTATTTTTTGTATTATCCACCACCACTATTTCTCCCGTCTCAAGGTCTTCAAAGGTATAAATAGCACCGGCAGGTATCGTTAACTCGGCATCATCCACGACCCGGATCATTACTAAATCATGCCTCCCCAATGTAACTTTCATCTCTTTTCTATAACCTTCATCAAGAAAGTCGGATATCAGGAAAACCACACTGCGTTTTTTCTCTATTCGATTAAAATACTGCAATACTTTTGAAAGATTGGTGCCTCCAGACTCAGGTTTATAACTTAAAATGTTCTTGATTATCGTTAAAACATGCTTATTACCATTTTTTGAGGGAATAAATTTTTCAATTCTATCTGTAAAAAAAATAACGCCTACTCTATCATTGTTTTTACATGCCGAAAATGCAAGGGTTGCACCAATCTCTGCTATTAACTCCTTTTTACTTCCGAAATTGTTAGAACGAGACATATCTATCAAAAGATACATGTTAAGTTCCCGTTCTTCGCAAAATTGTTTGACATAAGCTTTATTGTGCCGGGCTGTAACGTTCCAATCTATATTCCTAACATCATCGCCGGGATAATACTGTCTTATATCATCAAATTCCATTCCCTTTCCTTTGAACCCCGAACGGTATTCGCCCTGAAAAATTTCCTCGACCAATCTATTTGATTTTATCTCAATCTGTCTTACCTTTTTGATAATATCTCTGGAAAGCATTCTAAACTCCTTTTTTTATCATGGCAGGTTAACTTCATCAAGGATTTGGGCAATTATATCTTCAGAAGTAATCTCTTCTGCTTCAGCTTCATACGAAAGTAGAATTCTGTGTCTTAGTACATCATATACTATAGCCTTTATATCGTCGGGTACAACGTAACCCCGCCCTTCTAAAAATGCCCTTCCTTTTGCCGCCTTTATAAGGTTAATCGACGCACGCGGAGACGCACCGCAAGCGATATACTCCGATTTTTCTCTTGTCTTAAAAACTATATCAAGTACATAGTTTTTAATGTTTTCATCCAGATAGATCTTTTCAATTTCCTTGCGTATTTCAAAAATATCTTCACCGGAGAGTATTTCCCTTATTTCCAAAATACTTTGATCTTTGGAAAAGCGGTTAATTATTTCGCTTTCTTCGTCCCTTCCAGGATATTCTACTTTTAATTTGAGCATAAAGCGATCCTGTTGGGCTTCAGGGAGAGAATATGTGCCCTGTTGCTCAAGTGGATTCTGTGTTGCTATTACTAAGAATGGTTTTTCAAGCTTGTATGTAAAATCGCCTATAGTAACCTGGCTTTCCTGCATTGCCTCCAAAAGAGCAGATTGTACTTTTGCGGGGGCACGGTTAATTTCATCGGCAAGTATTAAATTACTGAAAATGGGACCCTTTTTTACTACAAAATCTCCGGTCTTTTGATTATACATTTCTGTGCCCAAAATATCTGCTGGGAGTAAATCCGGTGTAAATTGTATCCTCTTAAAGTCAACTCCAATTGCTCTTGCAACAGTACTTGCAGTAAGTGACTTAGCAAGCCCAGGAACACCCTCCAATAATATATGACCTCCCGTCAAAAGCCCTATCAGAATTCTGTCGATCATATATTCCTGACCGATAATTGCTTTGCTTATTTCATATTTAAGCAAAGCAATTATGCTGTTTTTCTCAATATTGCTTGCCTCATGAATGTTTGCCTTAGGTACGCTTGTTTCATGAATGCTTTTATCATGAATGTTTGTCCTTTCCATATATAAATTCCCCCATAAAACTTCTTCTTTGCAAATTGCGTATAAAACGGATGCTCCGCATCCAAAAAAACCCTCCTTAAAGCAGCAAAGGGGCTTCCTCTTTGCAATCCCCATTGTCTAGGAAAGTATACTTTCCTAGACAATAAAAATAGCTTGCTTAACCTATTTTAAATATAAAGTTTAACATATCTGTGAATAAACTGTTAACTTTTCGTAAGGCTGGATGATGTATTTTGTCTCTATGCCTATGCGAACCATTCTTCCGGCTTAATCCAATCTTCATCGGTAATGCCGGATAGACTGACAAGGCATTGTGCATTATTCCAACTTCCAACTTTGCCTAAAGAATGAGAATCAGAACCACGGCAAAATTTTACCCCATATTTCTTTAGTTCTTTAATTAAATCAGCATATATTTCCATATATCCAGAATTCATTAAAATACCCGCCAGTTTATCATTAATTTCAAAAGCTGTTTTTTTATCAGCTAATTTTTTCAAAATATCAACAACTCTAAGAAACACAATATCATTTTTTATGTCGAATAGATTTAACTCTATAGGAAATCTAACAGGGTGCCCTAGTATATTAAAACTACTGTATTCAATACATGCTTCAAGAAACTCCATCCATAAATGTCCCATTTTTTCAAGTTCTTTATTTGTGTGCTCAAGTTTCTTATACTTCCAAACGCCTATTCCAATTTGTGGCATTCGATGAATTGACATCATTGTATAGTCCAAGTTTTCAATATCTGCAACAAATCTTCCATCCATATAAATTGGATCCGGATCTAATTCAACTCCCAGCAAAATACGGGGAAAATTTTCAGGTATTTCTATTTCTTTAAGGTCTCTCTTAATATTTTCAATGTTCTCTGCCTCTTCACTGAATCTAACATGTTCACTTATGCCCAAGCATTCTAATTGTAAATCTGCTGCTTTAAAAATGAGATTTTTTACTGTTGCATTCTCTCTGGCATGGTCACAATGTATTGTATGATTATGTAAATCATGGTTAGGTCTCAAGTTAACAGTCCTCCTTATTATGTTTAATGTATGTATATTATAGCACAGTATATGAGTTCTAAAATATTCCACCCGAAAATTTCATCCATTAATCTACGTGCATTCTGTCGAGTAGATACATCCCGCAAGGGGTATATCTACTCAACCGTGCATTCAAGGTGCACGCACAACAAAACCTGCCTTCGTTTTTGAAGGCAGAAGTTACGCTGGTAGGGGGTTATGAGTGATCGGTCCAGTCCAGTACAATACCTGTGAACAAATCAGGTTGGTTAGTAAGTCCCATGTATGCTTCATTTATTCTTGCAGGATCTATTACATGAGAAATCATAGGCTTTATCTTTAATATTCCTCTTTCTATCCAGTCAAATATCATCTGCTGCTTTGTGTACAGGGAATCCCTTCCCGCAAACTCCGAATAATCCGGCAAACACCATTCCAAAGCTCCACGGACTGTAATATTCCTTCTGTGTATATCCGCCAAAATTTCGGTGATGTTACCTTCTACCGGCACCCGCGGACTACCAAGCAGGATGAGCTGTCCATATTGCGCAGTTGCTTGAAGCGCCTGTATCACAACCTTACTGTGTCCAACTGCATCTACAGCAATGTTTGCCATTTGCTTGCCTGTTATATTAGAAATAGCTTCTTGAACCTCTTCCTGGTTTCCACCAATCACATGTGAAACCCCACACTCTTTTGCTATTTCTCTCCGTGCTTCGTTCAAATCCACTCCTATAACTCTGCACCCCAAAGCTTGATATGCCTGTGCAGCAATATTGCCAACCATACCAAGCCCAAATACAACGACCCAATCATTTTTTCCAATATCGCTTACATAAATTCCTGTTGTCGCAACACCAGCCATACGCGAAGCCGCAGCCATTGCACCGTCCATATTTTGGGGCACCTCTATAATCATGCTCTTTTGTTTCAATTTAATATGCGAAGCATGTGGTCCGAATGTGAAAACCCTTTGTCCAGGCTTGCATACGGTTACTCCTTCCCCAATAGCACGCACAACACCAACATTTGCATATCCTGAATTGCAGGGATATGTACAAAAAAATCCAGGCTGATAAACCCTTTCCTCCGTGGCATTAAATATCGATAGTTCAGTACCTGCACTGATGAATGAGTATTGTGTTTCGATAAATACCTCATCACGTTTCAAATCAACTTCATCCGAATTCACCGTTTTTAATTCAACTTGTTGCTTCCCTGTTATAATTACTTTTTTAATTTGCATATAATCTCTCCCATTCTATGTAAAAATTATTCCTTACTTTTTGTTTTAGTACTACAAAGAAAAATTCGAATCTATCCTGCCTAGAATTTAGCTCATCTTACAGTTTTCTTAAAAGCAGGATCACCATACTAGATAATTCTCATACTGCCTTTAGGGTATACTTTGGATAAATCAGGACCGTATGAAGCCACTCGCAAAGCTGGATAATTTGAATTATAAAGGCTGCGATCTCCTGTATCACGCACAATTGCCCACATCAAAGCACTCATTTCCCGTAACAGTGCATCATACTCAGGAAGGTTTGCAAGGTTGCGCTTCTCTAGAGGGTCTTTCGACAGATCATACAGTTCATCCATATCAAAGCCATTGAAAACATATTTTATGTCGTCCTTATAGACAATTCTCTGAGTAAGCAAGATTCTACCACCGTTATATTCAGCATATCCGAGTGTATAGTCTTTTTCTGCTGCATCGTCGAATAATGCCGACGCAAAGGATATAGTATCAAGTTCTTCAATAGCTTCACAACCGCTAAGCTCGATTATTGTTGGGCAAAGAGCATGGGTGCCAACACGAGCAAAACTCTCTGCACCCACACGCATACCTGGTCCTGCTACTATAAGAGGAACATTATAAATTTCCTCATATGATCCAATAGTTTTGCAAAACAATCCATGTGCACCCATGCAGTCGCCATGATCGGCGGTAAATATTACAACGGTATTATCGGTTATACCCAGTCGGTCAAGGATATCCAGTACGCGTCCAAATTGTGCGTCTGCTTCAGTTACGCAGCCATAGTAACAGGCTAGTGCCTCACGCAATTGCCTATCGCTGAAATTTTTCCAGCAGCGCATTCCGATTCGATATAAATTAGGTCGCTCGCCCTCATCATAAAGAGTCTCAGGCAATGACAAAAAATCAGCATCATATAAATCCCTTGCCTCACGCCCGCAGACATAAGGATCATGAGGTTCGCTAAAGCTAAGCATACACATCCATGGCTTTGTTTGTGTGTTCTGCAAAGAAATATACTCGATAGCCATTTCAGTTGCTAAAGCCATGTTTGTCTGCTCTACAGGATTATCACGAATCCCGGTGAACAATGCCGGGCGGTAGCCTTCCGGTGCTTGGCAGTATACCGCTTCGCTATGCTGTATCCTTGGAGGTTCGCCTCCTAACAGTAACTTTCTCTTTTCTAAGTACTGTGGACTGAAACCCACTGCATTTACGCAATTTACATCCCAGCCAAATGGTTCAAGCCTGTTTGTGCGCTCAACGTGCCACTTTCCAAAATAACCGGTGTTGTATCCGCCAGCTTTTAATCGTTGTGCAAAGTGTGGCTTTTCTTTCCGAAGACAGAACTGATCGTCGTCAGCAGTATGAGTAACGACTAATGCTCCATGATTGTGCGGCAGAAGCCCTGTCATGATCCCGGCGCGTGCTGGGGTGCAAACTGCGTTTGACGTATATGCTCGTTTGAAGTGTATACCACGTTTTCGAAGTCTATCCAAATTTGGCGTCTTGCAAGGGTGCTCCCCCTCAAGCAAAGCTGCTTGAAACTGGTCACACATCAAAAATAGTATATTTGGTTTCATTTCATTTTCCTCCTTTATTTAATACTACATAGAAACTTTTTCCCCTTAAGATATCGGCATCTTAGTGGATGAATGGAAATTCATTTTTAAAATGCGACTTTAATCTTGTCGCAATGCGTTAATAAGGCGTATTTATTTTCTTCCTTTACTTGTATTATTCCAAGTTCTATGTCAAATGTCAAATAAAAAAGTGGGCTACCCCACTTTTTTTCGCTAGAGAACCTTATGGTTCCCTTCGACGGATGCTCCGCATTCTGATCACCCTTTCACCGAGCCAAGCATAATCCCCTTTACAAAATACTTCTGTAGAAACGGGTATACCATAACAATAGGCAAAACTGCAATAACAGCAGTCGCCATTCTATATGCTTCTGATGTTGCTTCCAGTGAACCGGATTCTTCAATCATATTGAGCGAGCTTAAAAACGAGTACAATATAACCTGTATAGGCCACTTTTTTACATCATTTAAATATATAAGTCCGGGTAAAAAAGCATTCCATTTTCCAACAGCATAAAACAATCCTATTGCAGCAAGCACTGCCTTTGAAAGAGGCAGCACAATTTTAATTAAAACTGCAATATCATTATAACCATCAATATACGCAGATTCAATGAGTTCTACAGGTATATTTTTAAAAAACTTAATCATTACCATTGTATTATAAACACTAATTGCCCCAAGAAATATTAACGCCCATAATGAATTAACCAATCCGAAAGAGCGGACAACCAGAAATGTCGGAATCATGCCACCATTAAACAGCATAGTAAACATAATAAAAGACATAATATATTTTCTGCCTGATAGATTATTCTTCGAAAGTGGGTAGGCAGTAGTAACAGTCAAAAATAAACTGATGGCAGTTCCCATCAGTGTTACTATTAACGAATTTTTATATCCGCTAAATATTAGAGGATCACTCAAAAGCTGTTTGTATACTTTGAGTGTAAAGCCATTGGGAGTCAGATAATAAATGTTTGCTGACATTTTAGTAGAGCTGCTTAAAGAGATCATAAGCATATACCATAACGGATATACCATCACTAAAACCAATAGAGTAAAGAACATATAATTCAAGATATAAAATATTTTAGTTTTTACATTCGCCCCCATCTAAAACAGCCCCTCCTCACCAATCATCTTACTAAACCGATCTGCTGAAACTATCAGAATTAACGCTACCACAGACTTAAAAAAATCTACAGCGGAAGTAAAGCTGTATTCTCCTCTCCCTAAGCCTACTCTGTAGACATATGTATCAAATATCTCACTTACTTCCATTACCAAAGGATTCTGTAAAACCATAACCTGCTCAAAGCCTGCATTCATCAGCTGCCCTATCCTTAATATAAGGAGCAGAACTATAATTCCTGTGATTGATGGAATTGTAATATACCATACCTGCTTTAGCTTATTGGCTCCGTCCACTATTGCCGCTTCATATAGGCTTGGATCTATTTGAGATAAAGCAGCTAAATATATAATCGTTCCCCACCCGCTTGTTTTCCATATAGAGGAAATGACCAAAATTGACCTGAAATACCTGCGGCTCGCCAACAAACTACCGATTATATGCTCTCCAAACAATAGATTAACAACTCCGTGGCTGGCAGAAAAAAGAGAGAGCATCATACTGCCTATAATAACCCAGGAGATAAAATGCGGAAGATACATTACTGACTGTGCAATCTTTTTAAAACGTGAATTTTTTATTTCATTAAGCAATATAGATAATATAATGGGAACAGGAAACCCGAATATTATTTTGTAAAAGCTTATAAAAAGTGTATTTCTCAATATTCCCCAGAAGTCTGGATAGCTAAATACTTTTTTGAAGTTGTCGAATCCTACCCACGGACTATTTATCACCCCGGTAAAAATATTAAATTTCTTAAACGCTATTACCAGCCCTCCCATAGGCAAGTAACAGAACAGAATAAAGTATATAATTCCCGGAAGCAATAGAATATAGAGATACCTGTCTCTTAATACTTTTTTACCTGCAGCTCCCAATGAACCTGTTCGTGTACGATTGTAGTTAATCCCCATCAATGTATCCACCTCCTGTCATCATGCACTGGCACAGGACAAGCTTTAGTTGTCCCGTGCCGCAATAAAGTAATTCCACATTTAATTCTTTCTTGATTCATATTCACGGTTAACTGCATCAACCAATTCCTTGCCCCCACGATTATTCCATTCTGTAACAAAGCTTTCAAAGCCTCCGTCGATTGGAGTTTCTCCTACGATCATTTTAAGGTACTGCTCTTTAGTAAAACTATCCAAAAGATCTGATTCATTTAGTTCAGGAAGCAGCATTCCGTCTATCGCACTGGGTAATGCTGAGTCTGCCCATTTTTTCAACGTATCCCGATAATGCATGGAAGCATGCTCGTATCGTACCGTTCTGATTATGGGGATTGCAAAAAGGTTAGTGCCGACACTTGCTAGGGTATCTGCATCTGCTGTTACATTTACAATACCGTTCTCAACAGTAAAATGCTCACCTTCTATACCATAACTGTAAATTGTTTGATATTCCTCTGTAGCTACATAGTCCAGCACTCTTAAAACAGCATCTATATTAGGGGATTTTGAAACTACACCTGTTTTTAACCATCCCCTGCCGCCCAATGTACGGAATCCTATTTTGTTATAGCCAGGCGTTTCCAAAAGCTCACCTGCAATGTATTCTCCGTTAGGATTTCTGTCCTTGAATGGTTTATAGTGGTTATCATTGTTATTTACGTCAATTACATGTGTAAAGAATACAAATGCTCCAGCTATACCTTCATAAGTCTTATTTTTATACCGATCGGGATTGTCTGTAACAAATTCGGGATCAATCAGCTTATTCATGTACATTTTATTAATGAACTTGAGAGCTTCTTTTGCTTCAGGCATTACAGTACCATTTACAACCTTACCGTCACGTTCCAACCAATATGAAGCTTGAACTCCAAAAGCGGCAAATATGTGATCAAAGGTAAAGGCAATGTCTCCCAGTTGTCCTATTATAGCATATGTATCCTTTTCATTATTCCCATCCGGATCCTGGTGAGAAACAGCATATGCTACATCATAGTATTCATCAAGAGTAGCAGGAACGTCTAGACTTAATTTTTTAAGCCAGTCTCCTCTGTACAGCAAGCATCTTTGCACCGGGTCTGCGCCAATAGGAATTGCATAAATGTTTCCGTCCTTATGAGTCATTGCCTTCCAGACGGTATCATTTCTTACAGCTGCTAAATTTGTGTATTTATCAAAATAATTGTTAAGAGGAAGCAGCATACCGGCTTCCGCAAAGGTTAACTCCTGTGCATCCTGGGTTATATTTATTATATCAGGATAATCGCTTGAAGCCATTACTACATTAAGCTTAGTAACATAATCTGCAAATGGTACTGAACTAACCTCCAATATTGTGTTTGTATTTTCCTGAATTAAGTCTGTGGTTAGGGTTTTATAATCAGTAGCCCTCCATGCACCAACAAGTAATTTTAAGACAGTTGGTTTCTCTGCTTCCGTCGGTTTCTGTGTCCCTGTACCTGTATTCTGGGAATCACTTGTTCCACCGGTATTGCCTGCACAACCAAAACTTAAAAGAAAAATCATAGAAAACACAATAAATAATGCAGTACATCTAATAATTCTTTTTCCCATTACCATTTAACCTCCTAATGAAATATATTATTTGTCCGGACACTGTTATTCTAGCAACAGCTATATAAAATGTAAATTGTACATTTAAGTTATTATTGTTAAAAATTCAGATATAACGTTATGGCGACAGAAAAAACAGCTACATGAAACAATATTATCAGGAGTCGGACTATTGAAACTTCCTTCCTTGCGAAATTCATGATATCATGATATAATCTAATATACTCATACATAATGCTCATTTACTAGAGGTGTTAACCTTTATGAAACAATTTACTTTTAATAAAAAATATAGATTTAAGCTCTTTGATTCTGTCCTGTTTAAGACGTTCATGATCTTTTTTATTATAACAAGTATGTCTATAATAAGCATGGGAGTTATTTCTGTTAAGTTCAGCACTCATCATATTTCAGACCTGTTACGCAAATCAAATATGAATATGCTTGCAGCTAAAAGAGATTTAATTGATCAAAGAATATTGGAAGTAGACAAAATATTTCAACAGTTTATTTTCAGCAGTGATATATGGAATATAGTAAACATAAAGAAGGTTGAAAACCATCATGTGTTATTGTTCAGAGATATAATCACTTCTTTTAACAATTCAGTAATCTCAAATAATACTATCCAGTCCATATATTATTTCGATACACAAAATGATTTTGTACTATCTGATAATAAATACACAAAACTTGATTTTTACGATCAGGAGATTCTGGGTATTGATTTTATAAATAATACATGTGTGCTGCCTCCAAGAACGGTAAATGGAGAAAAGATAATCAGCTATGTAAAGAAAGTTAATTCTTATTCAAAAGTTAACCAGGGATTTTTCGTAATAAATTTAAATTACACCAGCCTTTTTTATGAGCTTTTGGAGCAGAATATGAAGTATCCCATTGAGACTGTGATATTTGACAGCAACAGCACATTGTTATTTTCAAGCAGTATAAATCCGGAGTCAGAAATTGATATTGACGAGTCTGTAATCTTTGAAATCTTATCTAATAAAAATGATTATGATATTTATACTGTACAAGATCAGAGCTATTTTATCAGCAAAGCCAACTCTCATTTCCTTGACTGGACTTATTCTTATATCCAGGATTACCAAACCCTTGCACAATCTGTCAATTTGGTAAGAACATTGATTTTTTATTCTCTTACAATCGTTTTGATCTTATCACTGGCTTTAGTGTATTTCGGCTCTAGTAAATTGTATAAGCCTTTATCCAATCTGCTCAAAAATGTGAAAATTAAAACAAACATGTACAGTCTTACCGAAAAAAATGAATACAAAGCGTTGGATTCTGTAATACAAGACCTGTCTGATGTAAAGGATGATCTTCAATTAAAGTATAGTTTAGCATTTCCATACCTTCAAAAACACTCTGTTCACGATCTGCTTACCAGTCAGAAATTCAACGATAGAGATTTTAAAAAGATTTTAGATATGTTAGGTGTAAGCTTTAAATATAACACACAAATTATCACAGTTATTGACTTTGAAAATACAGGGTTTAGTGATTCCATAAAGATTAAAACAGACGCTTTTTGGGGTAATTACAGGAATGACCTTGCATATATTTTATCAAAAATAAATACTTCCCGAGTATTAATAATTTTTAACACAAACATGGATATTAACTGTATATATAAGCTTCTTTATGAACTAAAAACAATGTTTAACAATATGCATATCGAATTGACAATATCACTGGGTAACCCATTCACTAATCTGAACCTCATATGCACTTCATATATGAGTGTATTGGAACAATTAAATAATAAGTTTTTTATTGGGAAAAACGAATTGATTTATAATATGCACCGATTCAATAAAAGTAAAAACGAATTTTACGATTCAACCCATGAAGAGGAGTTAATTAATTGTATTAGGACTCAAAATGAAAAAAGCGCTTTGCATATATTGGAAAGTATAACCCAAAAACAGCTTAAGGAAAATGAAAATTCAATTGATTTTATTAAGTATATATACTTCCAGCTATGTTTTAAAATAGTAAATAATTTAGTCGAGCTTGGTATTGAATTTTCAGAACTGGGTGTAACAAGATTCACTATTCTTAACACAATTCAAAGGGCTGAAACAATTAAGTGTCTGGAGGACTATGTAAAAACACTTATACATAAAAGCATTGCTTTGATTGATTACCAAAAACAAAGGCAGCACAAAGCTTTGGTATATAAAGCGATCGAATATATTACTGAAAATTATACTAAAGACATATCTCTTGAACAGGTTGCAAACAGTGTATATTTATCATCAAGATATTTAAGCACAATATTTAAAAGCGAGACAGGGTGCACAATATTAGAATATATCACCAAACAAAGAATGGAGAAATCACGGGAATTGCTAAGAACCGGGCATATGCAGATTCAGGATATTGCATATACTGTGGGATATAACAACGTACAAAGCTTTATCAGATTCTTTAAAAAGCACTACAATATGACTCCTGTACAATACAGGAGAGCGAATCTGTGAATTATAAAAGAGAGTGAATAATCATCCTCGAAGTACAATATCCTTGACCCCACCTGATTCTGGAGGATGGATAGCTGTGCTATTTAAACAACAATAATTTCTTTTAAGGCGTGTATTGCACTTGCTGATAAATCCTCTGCCTTTAGCCAACCAAAAAAATTGTGGATTTTCTGCTTTTTTTCGATAGGGAGTTTTTATGGCTCCCTATCGACTTATTAATACTTCCATTTCGTATTTTTTTACAATATCAAGCCATTCCACTCCAACAGGAACACCTTTTAAAAGGCAGTACTTATTCCAAACTGAAGCAAAGGGCAGAGTTTTAAATTCCTCCATCAACGCAAGTCTATTTCCATAGTTACCGTTGTTTTCCTCTTCTAAAAGCATATGCACTGGCTCGAGCAATGCTATCGTTATTGCCTTTTGTGCTGCTCTTGTTCCGGTAACCCATGCTGTTATCCTGTTAATACTGGCATCAAAAAAATCAAGGGCAAAGTGTACCCGGTCAAAGGCATTACATCTTCTTAACTCTTTTGCAATATCACTTACCTGATCATTTAATATAACTACATGGTCGCTGTCCCAACGCACTCCCCTGCTTACATGAAGCAGTAACTCATCTGTGAATGTAAGAATTGCCGATATTTTATCAGATACATCTTCAGTAGGATGAAAATGACCGGCATCAAGACATAACATAATGTTTTTTGCCATGGAATACCACATATAAAACTCATGAGATCCGACAACATAACTTTCAGAACCAATCCCAAACAATTTACTTTCAACTGCATCTACAATGTTTTTGCTATCATATTTTACTTCCAAAATCTCGTCCAGAGAATCTTTAAGAATTTGCCTGTAAATCAATCTATTAGCTGGCACATCTTTCATACCGTCAGGTATCCATATATTATTAACACACGGAGTTCCCAACTGTTTTCCTATCTCTGAAGCTATTTTACGACATCTTTTGCCATGGTCGATCCAAAAGGAACGCACTTTTTTATCAGGGCTTGCAAGGGTAAATCCAGAATCAGCCATCTTGTGGGAAAAAAATGTCGGATTAAAGTCCAGTCCTAAGCCTAGCTTCTTTGCCCAATCAATCCAATCTTGGAAGTGCTCAAGGTCAACTTCATCCCTATCGATTATTTTGCCTTCTGTTTCGGCATATAAGGCATGTAGATTCACTCTGTGTTTTCCAGGAATAAGATTTAATGCTTGTTCCAGATCTTGGCGTAATTCTTCGCCATTGCGAGCTTTTCCTAGATAGTTCCCGGTTGCCATAATCCCACCACCGGATAAGCCTTCTACTCCCTTTTCAAATCCTGTTAAATCATCACCCTGCCAACAGTGAAGAGAGATGCTGATACTATCCAAATCCTCTAGTACCTTGTCAGTATCAACTCCAAACCCTGCATATGTTTTTTTTGCCTGTTCATAGTCTCGTTCTATTATTTCCGGGTTATATTTATACATTACTTTCAACTCCTTTGCTAATAAATAACTCTACTACAGCGTAAACTCTTTCTCACACCTTAGCTCAGCTTCCATCTCTCAATAAAGTCCAGAAGATGATTATCTGTGTTCCTAACCATAAATCTTTATACATTACTTTTTTTAAGCAAGCTTCTAGCTTCCGCCCTGATTACTATAATATCTTAATTCATTATATTATGAAAGTAATTCTTCTTCCCTTTCACGAAAATATCTTGCCGTTTGCATTACCAGTCTGTCAAGAAAGCCTTTATCAGGCTTACCATATGTTGCCGGATAGGGATCTCCACCTGGTCCTAAGGGCTCTGGTGTCACAAACCTACCCTCTTCATTATATCCAATTAAATACAAGGCCATTATTAAGGTATCAAGATCCAGCGAGCCGTCACCCAGCGCACAACGGTTACTATCCGCCAAATGCAGATTTACAAGCATATCTTTGGCATCAATAATAGCTTCACCTATATGACTTTCCTCTGACTGCATATGATATACATCTCCATTAATGTATCTTACTGCAGGATGGTTTATTTCTTCAATATACCTTTTTGCATCACTAATGGTATGTATAAAGCTTACTTCGGCAGAACGTATAGGCTCTATAGCAGCTTTTACATTGTTTTCTGTAAATAAATCTGCAACTATCCTAAGAGATTCTATACTTCTTTCAAACTCCGTATCATCATAGGCATCTGGTCTTCCGACCGCTCCAGGAACAACCAATATATACTCTCCTCCAACAGATGAAGCAAAATCGATTTCTCTTTTGAGATAATCAATTGCCGCCTGTCTATGCACCGCCCTGTTACTTGAAAGGTCATTGTCTTTAGAAAACATCCCACAGATACCAGCTACCTTAATATTATGACTTTCTAGTATTTTGAGTGTTTCGTCTGTCTTATAACCCAAATCAGCTCCATAGTGATTCCCATGCAGCTCAATATAGTTGATTTCTGCCTTTTCAAGCCTCGCAGCCGAATCCTTCAAGGCTTCGATACCAAATCCCCAATTACTCCAGGATAAATTCAATCTTTTTTTTAACCTGCCAGGATGACTCTTTTTCAACTCCTCAAAAGCTTTTTTTATCTTTTCATTTTTCAACTCAAAGTTTTGCTTCTTCATCTATATCTCTCCTGTCTTTCTTATTTTTCAATGAGCTCTTCTTCCGCCAGTCACACGCTTATAAAATCATACTGACTGTGCAGTGAGTCATAAACAAGTCCTTTTTGGAT
Organism: uncultured Clostridiaceae bacterium; assembly: GCA_964411505.1. GTDB lineage: Bacteria > Bacillota > Clostridia > CAYPLH01 > DUMO01 > CAYPLH01. The sequence continues at coordinate 29,103 of CAYPLH010000012.1, forward strand.
GTGCCCAAGGTGATTCTTAATAAAAGCTCGGTGGCATCTAGCCCGCTCGCTTCTGGGTGCAGGCTTCGCTTAACACCGTTAATTATATGCAACGCACTTAATTCTTGTAATGTGACCTTGAAAGGCGAAAATGGTTCTAGTGCGTTTCGAAGGTCATATTACATAGAATTATAGCGTTGCATCCGGTTTCACAGTTTATTCTTTTGGGAAACTTCTATTATCATCATTATGCGGCACAACATCTGAGGTACGTATATACCAATCAAGCAAGCTTAAGTTCAATTCATCCTGCAGCTTTTTGTAGGCAGGATCATCGTATACATTCCGAGTTTCCAGTGGATCATTTACAAGATCATATAATTCATGTACATCATCAGGTCTTCGTATCAGCTTTGCCTCCAAAGTACGAATCATAGTTGTCCTGCTGATACTTTTTGGCACCTGCTGCTGCTGCATAGTCTGCGGCCAATATATGTGACCCTCAACACGCGTCGGATGTGACGGGTCATGTCCCTCAAAGCAATGCTTTTCCGAGGAGTTGAACCCTGCCTCCGCAAAGACCGCACGTGACCGATCCCCTGAGGCACCTTGCAGCTGCGGAACAAGAGATCTGGCAAAATGGGTATGTGTAGCCTCTATTCCCGAAATATCCAGAACCGTGGCCATTATATCAAACAACTCGGTCTGTTCCCTGACAACATGTCCGGCACTGCAGCCAGGCGTTCTGATTAAGAGTGGAACTCTTGTTGTTACATCATAAAAAGCATTATGAATTTTTTCTACTAGACCATAATCACCTGCAAAATCTCCATGATCGGATGAAACAATTACTGTCGTTTCATCTTTTAAGTCCATTTTATCCAAAGCATCCAGCAATTGCCCCAGTATCCAATCTGAATAACTGACCATTCCCAAATAAGTTGCGTGGATTTCTTTCATAAATTCATCAGGGTTCTGATCAAGCTTGCGGTACTTACGCATTAATTTATGAAAGCTTGGAAGCTTTTGCTCTGAATCTACCGGGCGTAGCGGTGGAATATCCTCCGGCTTATACATACTGTGGAACGGTTCGGGTGCGCTATAAGGAGGGTGCGGGTACTCTATAGGAAGATACAAAAAGAAAGGCTTGTCACCTTTTTTTCTGCTATTCATAAAGTCTATTCCCTTCTGTACACACTTCATATCCTTTGTTTCATGAAGCTCGCCTAAAAAGGCTTCATACTTAAAACTATAGTATCGCGGGTCTTCCTTGTCATAAGGATTTGCTCCGAATCTTCCTCCTCTGACCACCTCATAGTGATCTAAGGCCAGCGGAATATATTCTTCAGAAAAAATATCGTTCTTTCCGTACATCTCCACATGATATCCATTATCCCGCAAATAGCGGAACATACTTGGCTCGTGCGGCCTTAAAAGATGCCAGAGCGTCCGGTGACCATTAACATGGGGATACCAGCCAGTCACAAGACTGCAACGAGAAGGCGAACACAAAACACATTGGGTATAGTTTTGGTCAAACCTTACTCCTTCATTTGCTAACCTGTCAAAGTTAGGGGTCTTCACTAGCGGATGACCGTAACAGGATAGACTCTCCGATCTTAATTGATCGAAAAATAAAAATACATAATTCATCGTTTTCACTCCTTGTTGTTCATTATTAACTGCAGGTATAATCTTTTCTTATGAAGCTCGAACCTTTTTTAACAGCATTTTAGCATCGATACTACAACGGCTATTAAAATTATTAATACAGCATCAGTGCATTAAAGCGTTTTTATACAAAGGTGCATAAATACCAAAATTATAATAAAATTACCGTTGTAGGACTAATCAAGAAGTAATAATTCTATTCTAGGACTATTCCTTCATCGGCAGAAATATCAAACTCGCCATTCTTACATTCAATGTACACATTCCCCTTTACTGTTGGAAAAACGCTTTTAAAATCAAAACCCGGATTTTGTGGTTTAAGCTTAATTTTTCCACAACCCGGCTCAATTATTTCAAGACCTGCAATGTACCTTATTAAAAAGTCCGCAGGAAAAGCTGACCATGCATGAGACTCTGTTCTAAGCGTCAAATTAAACTGCTCTCCATCTCTCCATGAACCATTTTTTGTCCACTCCTCATAAGTGGAAGTAGCTCCTTTATCTACCATTCTTTTTACCCATCTATTGCGAATAAGCTCAATGGCCAGATCCATCCTGTCTAATTTGAGTAGTGCTTTTAGAATTACCGCAGAAAAGAACGGCTGTGCTTCAATATAATCAATACTCTTTTGCACATATAGTTTGTCAATTATACTCTCTGCTGTTTTTCTGTCACAAAGCCCCCACAAAATAGCAGCGCAATTAGTATGCTCACTAATGCTGCCAGATAGAGAATCATCTACATTAGCATCTGAAAACACTCCCAGTTCCTCATTAAAAAATCTTTCAGGATAATTTAATCTAATAATTTCACCAGCTTCAGAACACAAATCAATAATATATTTATCCTTTTTAATTTCAGCCATTTTTTTGACATTGCCAAGAGTATAATATAACAATGCATTCACTAAGGCACATTCTCCACGAGTGTCTAGTTTTACCCAGTCTAAAAACATTGAGGTAACCTCTTTTAACATGCAATATTTGTCGCAGAAACGCAAAAAAGCATATATGATTTTTATTATATGGGGATAATATGCATGTATCCATTTTTCTTCTCCGGTATAAAGATAGTGATCATAAACCGCATTTACCCAGTGGAGATTATAGTCAAACAGATTGGGGTATTCAAGAACCTTACCGTTGGTTATGGGCGGTATAATTCCTGTTACTGTCTGCATTTCGGCACACTGACCTAAATATTTAGAAGGAAGCACCGTATCTCCAAAGCATGAATATATCAGCCCCAATGTAACCATGGAAACGTCACCGGTAAATTGACCCTGCTCTCTCCATGGAGTATCCACTATAAATTCATTTGAGCATAACCGTACAGTATATTTACATATATCAAAAAGCTTGTTCATTTTTTCGTCAGAAGAGCTAAACTGTCCCTTTTCTTTATAAGGGAATGTTGATATTATTGCCTTGACAGAATTTATCCGGACCTCTTCAAAAGCATTATGCAGTTGTATTTTCAGGTATCTGAAAGCTTTCCATGTAAAGGGACGGTAAATCTGTCTGCCTTTTTTGGTTATAAGCCTGTCTGCAAACATATTCTCTATAGCATTGTTAAAGTGTCCGTTAAACAGCCTTTCACTATACCCTATATCCATCTGCGCACCCGCAGGAGCTTCAACATCTAGCTCAACAAAGGCTGTTATAATTCTGCCAAAATCAAGTATGACATAGGGAGAATATATTCCGTCCGATTCCTTTCTGTTCTCAATATGCATTGTACTGTTTTTCATTATAGTAAATCCGGCTTCACCAGTTAAGTTTTCACTTCCTGATATGGTTGAATATTTAATTTTTTCTCCGGCACAAGACAATATGATCGAAAGATCATTGCTCCTCATTCTATTTAAAACATCTAATATTTCCTCTTCTTTTACTATGCTTTTTGCATATCTGATATCATCTTCAGGAAAAAATGGTATGTTTCTTTTTTTAAGATACGTCCACGGATTGACACCCGGCGGAACATCACCGGTTTTTGAACCATAAGAGCTTGATTTATAAATTATAGGCTCTTCCCAAAGAGAATCATCAAAACCGCATTCAGACCATTTTAAAGGCATATTGTTTGCGTCGAACATTTCCTGATACGGATTATATTTAGCCATTCTAAAATAAAACGTATCTTGGGCATATGCATTTGCCCTCATAATCCTCCATGTGGAATCTGACGCTGCCAAAACAGTGTCGTTGTCATCTATTATCTCACATAGGAATCCTCCCTTTGGCTGGGAATCATTACCTACATAGTTTACTATAACTCCAATGCAGTTAGGTCCCTTCTTAAGTAGAGCAGTAATATCTCTTACATCATAGAAATGATAATGAGGATTGCTCTGCAACGATCCATAACCTACATATTGTCCGTTTATATACAGTCTGTATCGTGATGATGCTGTGATAAACATATTTACCTGTTTTTGCTCATCAAAAGTAAATTCTTTTCTTATAAGATAGAAACTGTTTAAAACAGACTCTTCTCCCGTTTTCCAAATCCACTTGCCCTTCCAATCCCTGTTTACTTCAAAATAGTCAAATTGATCAGCCATAAGCTCCTCCTTTTTTATATTAGTTTTGCGCTTATTTTACAAAAAATCTACCCATGCTTTTCAAAAAAGCGTAGAACAAATGTCTACCACCTGCCTCACTAATCCCAAAACGCATTATGTACTGCTTTGGCGGTTCCAAAAGAAAGGTTAACCACCTACCGCCCTAACCCAAAACCCACTGCATAAAAAAGTAGGCGCTTTGTGTTGCTATACATATAATAACATAACCATACTTCAACTGCATAGTGACAGTTCATTATAATTGTTGGGACAGTTAGTAGTATTTCATGCAAACCATCTAAATACCTCTAGCTACGTAAAAAACTTCTGCCTTTTAATAAAAGACAGAAGTTTTTCCTAGGTAATATTGCTGTATTCTTAAATATAGTTTCTTGTTAGCTCTTAACCAGCTTTTTTTTGATGATAAAAACTATTGCAGTTCCACTGATTAATGCAAAAGCTATTGCAGCCAAGCTGTTAAAATCATCACCGGTCTTAGGGTTAACAGGAGCCGGAGCCGAAGTGGAAACTGGGGCTGTAGCCGGAGCGTCAACTAGTGTACATAAACCAAACACATTAGGATACTTGAAGCCTCTATTTTCTTTATCATTCCATACGAGTCTTCCTGTACGTGTTCCGGTATCTGCACCATCATTATTCACCTGAAAATCTACACCTAACACATGCCCTACTTTAGCGTTGGCTTTGTCGTACCAAGGAATTCCAATTTCTACAACATAACCTCCGTCAACTACCTTTGTTGCTGTAACAATATTGTCGCCTTGAACCACAGAGTTATCATAGTTTACCCTAAATTGACCTCCCATAGGTACGTTAGTCCATCTTTCCCCTCTAACATTCATTTCATCATAAAACATTTCGATTGAATCCTGATTACTTTTTTCACCTTTTAAAGAAAGTAAATTATCTTTAACTTCAAAAAGTGCATAGAAATAGTTTTCGTCCCACAATGTTCGCACTTTCATTGTTACAGGATTATCAGACGTTTCAGCAACAACGTTATAAGTATCAATTACATTTGCTTTAGACCATTCAGCGTCAATTTCTCCATCAATTTTCACTGTTCCCTTTACAGCCTCGCATGTCCTTAGTTCTTCCTCAGCTGCAGTTTCATCTGCCAACACTGCAGGAAAAAGACACATTGATACTACTGTTATTAATAGTAACATGGTAAAGATTTTTTTTGTCATAGTACTACACTCCTTTTAATTTTTATTAATTTATGATTAATACCTAGAAAGTATATTAGTTGAACTTCACATAGAATATATAGTGTCCGAACGATTTAATCGGCAGTATATATTCTATGCAAAGGCGCGTTCAACTTACTTTTTGGTGAATAATCATTTATTTTGTTTTTATTTTCCTGTCCATACATTGTTCTCGTATTTTAGACTCTCATAAATAGTCCCTTCCTGAGCATATGGCGGTGGTAGTACACGTGTTCCTACCGCACTTGTCACAAACATATCACCGGTATGCGGACTAACCAAAATTGAAAGCTTTTTAGTATTTGGAAGGTCAAATGTAATGTCCTGCCAAGTTGCACCATTGTCAACAGTGCGAAATACTGAAGGAACCCCTGTACGGGCTAACAGAACATAAGCCACTTCAGGATACCGAGGATCAAAAGTAATCTCGCTTACAAAGTTGTCTTCGCTTGATGTCATCTTAAAGATGTCTGTAAAATTAGTCCATTTTCCTGTGTTTGTATCAAGTTTTGCTGGCACTCCACCGGTACCTTTGAGCCAAACCTCATGCGGATTGGTGGGATGTACTGCAATCGGGCAGGTAGGAAGTTGGTCGTGAGCTCTGAATATCCAATCAGTTGCCTCAGCTATCAATGTCCAGTTAGCTCCCCTGTCTGTGGATTTAAATAGCATTTTACGTGTCCCCATATTATCTATGGCATATATAATATCGCTATTTGAAGGAGACATGGCTACGATATTGGCCTTATTATCCACGAGAAATTCTATTGTGGTCCAAGTTTCTCCCGCATCAGTTGAATATTCCTGACCGGTATAGGCAATATTGGGATTTTGCATATGCCATCCAATAAAGTGTCGACGGCCATGCCCTTCAAGCGGTGATGTCCATGTGGCACCGCCGTCAGTACTTCTGCGTAAAAATTGCTTGCTCACTGTATCTACTCCGCAGAGAATTACCGCATTTTCCTTAACCGGTTGAACAGCCAGTGTAGCTACAGTATTGTGAGCACCTTTCGGCGCCGGTCTATGATGAATATATGAAATCCCCCCATTTTGAGTTTCATAAATCCCAATATCGGTACAAGGAAGTAACCAGCGATTCGGATCAAATGCATCAAAAACTTGAAATCCTCTTTGCACAATGGTACCGGTAAAAAAGTCATCAGAATATACCCAGTTTTCCCCTTTGTCCGTTGAGCGGTACATATGCCCGGTTCCTGCAAGAGCAAAGGCAGTATTGGAGTCGGTGGGATGTATAAGCACCCTGTTCGGGCTTGAGCGCCCGATTGCTATGTGCCACGCATCAAATTTTGCCCTAGGTGTAATATTATATTTTCCTTCCCATTTTGGGTTAGCATCCAGAGCATTTGATGTTCTTCGAATATCACCTTCTGTAGTAGCAGCAATTGCAATCATCGTATTGCGATCCGATTGTGCGGCTTCATGACTACGGATTAATGACCAGTTCAATATTTGAGTCCATGTACCCTGTCCACCGGCAGTCTGACATCTCCAAATACCATTTTTAATCGCAGTTACAGTCATATCAGTACCGTCAGCACTAAGCTCCAGAGTATGATAGGCGCCTTTTGGTAAACCATTTGCTCCACTCAGAGTTGTTGTTGTGTAACCGTTTTCTGTAAGATCCAGACGGAAGAAGCCTGCAGTGCTTGTCAAAAAAATCTGATTTGAGTTTGCAGGGTTTACTTTAATATTATATATATCCAATCCAAAAGGATCTTCTGGAAGCTCACCCAGCTTGGACCAAGTAATACCTGCATCAGTGCTTTGCCATAAACCGTGATCTACCGATTCATAATAAGTGTTGTATGTATTAGGTCCAAAAGCACAGTACCATACCTTGGCACATGAATCCCCAATACTGTTTGGATCGTAAGTAATTGTGTGGTTTTGACTGCGTAATTCTCCTATTTTATCAATCTTTATTACCCAATCAAACGTTGCTCCACCGTCAGTGCTTCGGTAAAGTCCCATAAATGGATGTATTTCTGCTAAATTGCGAGAATTCATAGAAACGTAGACAATGTCCTCATCCACAGGATCGGATTTTATGCTTATACAACAATTTGTATAAAGCCCTTCCGCCAAGCACGGTTGCCAGCTTAGCCCACCGTCATTGGAACGCCATGGTCCCCCCATATCCTGAGCCATATAGATAACATCGGGATTGGCAGTAGACCAGTCAACAGAATGCATTAGCTGTTCTCCTGTTCCGGGTAGCTGACCGGCTTTATACTCCTCCTCTCTTACCACTCCTAGCAGCTTGTAGCTTGTCGCTTGAATTCCGGCCGTTAGTGGCTGGTTTGTTGTTCCAGACTCACTTTCTTTTGTGGTATCAGTTGGAATTTTTGTCGTAGTGCCAATAGCGTTTTTTAAATCAGTCTCTGTAGGCTTTGGCTCTGGTGAGCAGCCTGATATTAATACTGATGTAAAAATTAATATAAAAACGCCTACCACCAGCCGAACTAATACTCCTTTGCCAAACAATTTAACCATTTCACAAATAACCCCCTTTATTTTTTTGGTGTCTAACTTTATTGAACCTCAAACATATTTTTAGACATCTCTTATAATTGCCGCAATCCAGCCTCCTGAACCCGGTGCATGGAGCGTAACACTTTGGCTTTGGGTAATTCTTTCTTCTTTTCCCCATTCACCGGTGTTTATATCAACCCATTTTACAATATAATTAATTGGATAAGGACCCAGATTTAATTTAACTGGTTCTCCGAAAGTAATATACACTAGATATTTCTCACTAGGTCTGGCCGCAACGTAGGATTCGTTATAGCCACGTTCTAGGATCAAATCCATCCTAGGTTCAACCTCCCACATTTTGATCAGGCTTTCAATTTTACGTACAGCACAAATGGTAGCCTTTGCTTTTTGGTTAAGACCGATTCCCGATGTAGGTCTGTGAAATCTTACGCTTGCACACCCGGCAATAATATCGCGCATAAACTTTTCCACGCCATCCTGGGGACCTCCCGAACCAAAACTGGTATAAAAATTCCCATAAATTTTCGTGTTGTTTATAGGTCTCGGGTAAGCTTTTACTTCATCGTGTATCCATTTCAGCCTTTCCCAATGGGTTTCGCCCAAATTCCTGCTATTGATCTGGGAGATATCCATATAAGTATATATATGGGGGTTCTCCAGCACATGTTGAAAGTTTTGTGACTGTTCGGGATCATAAAAATCATTGAACATATCGGTAAGATATATTTCGCACCCCTTTTTTTTGGCTTCCCTTTTTATAAAATTAATCCAGAACATTCCCCAATGTACAGGACTTGAGGTTTCATTGTTCATACAATATAATACATTTGGGAAATCAAGGCTGTACGAAAGCATCTTAAGCACAAACTTTTCCTGGTACTCTCTTAAAAAATCAAAATTGCTTTTGTATCGTATATGCTCAGAAATAGTATGGAAAAAAGGTTGTACATCCGCCCCGGGGTTTTTGGGATATTCTAAATCAAAACCCGACTCCTCTTGTGAATAATTAACGTTGTTTGAAGGATTCCATGGACTGTGATCCCAAGAACTTTTTGAATAGTCAAACCTATCCCAAACTTCTATCTGTACTATAATATTTCTTTCATATGTCCATTCGAGCATGTTTTGGAACCTTTTCCAGTATTCTTCATTCCATTGATTTAAATCAAATTTCCCGCTTTCCAGCAGCCTATAAGGCTTCAATTCTATTTTGTTGCGCTGGCTCATAGTATTTCGGACATAGTTGCCGCCTGCACTTTCAATTTCGTCAAGGTGATCTTTTAGGTCATCGAGTAAAAATACACAGTCAATTTTGCTGCCTCCTAAAAGAAGCACAGGTTCTTCTTTATATTGCCAGTACATGGGATTACCTTTATATGGCTTTATACAATTCTTGTTTCTAATGTGCATATTTAATTCTCCCTCTAGTTTTTTGAATTATTTAAATATGTTTCATCATGTGTATGATGGTGATTTTAAAACGCTACAGGCTGTTAAATTAAGTTGCTTGGTTAATATTTATGCTTGATTAATATTTGTCTATTTGCCTGGGTAATATTTGTATTAGAATATGAATTTTTATCCATCATAACCCTTATCTTATAGTAGCACTGTCTTTAACAGAATGCATAGTGACAGTTAATTATTTCTATCGGGACATTTGGAATTAAAGCTAGTCCATGTACTCCAAATTTCATCAGATAATTTATTGTCACTATAGCAACATCCAATTGTCTCTGTTAAAATGATATTGATAAATGTAAAATTAATTTTATGTATGGTATTATAGCGTTTATTTAATCTTTTTATCCGCATTCATATGCTAGACTTAAAATAAAGTAAGCGAATGCTTTAAATGCACTGTTTTTAGTATTACAATGGCAGATAAATTTTATGCTTACATAATGCAAGTGCACTAAAAACCTTTGCACTGACTTTGTAAGGCTCATAAATGCTCATTTTTAATGACACTGCATGTAGTATCAGTCAGGATAATGCAAAGATTTACGCTATATTAAAAGGTATCGAAATACTAAGGAGGGATTAATTATAATGAGTTTTAAAATAGTATTGATTGGTGGAGGTAGTTATAAATGGACACCCAAGCTTGCTGCTGATTTATTCTTAAGACAGGGCTTGATGGGGAGTCATTTATCATTGGTAGATATTGATGCACAAGCTGCAGAAACTATGAAGGAATACTGCGAATTAATGAACAGCAAGCTATCCTCTCAGTGGAAAATTACTGTAGATGATTTGGATAGTGCTTTGCAAGGCGCCAACATAGTATGTATTTCTATTTCAACAGGTGGTCTTAAGACCATGAATAACGATTACACAATTCCGGAAAAATATGGCATATACCATTGTATTGGCGATACAACCGGACCTGGTGGAATATCAAGGACACTTAGAAATGTGCCTGTTTTTTTAGAAATTGCAAGGAAAATGGAGCGCTTTTGTCCGCACGCACGTCTAGTACACGTGACCAACCCGCTTTCTCAACTGACAAGAGCTGTTTCAAAAAGTACTTCCATCGAAACAGTGGGATTATGCCATAATTTCTATTGGACAAGAGGAGTTCTGGCAAAAATGTTTAAGGTAGAAAGTGAAGACATTGACGCTGTAAGTGTAGGCGTTAACCATTTTACCCTAATGAAGAACATAACCTGTAAGGGCAGATCAATTGAAAAAGAATTGTCATTGAAAAAATATATTTTACATTGTATGGAGCAGGATGGAGAAGCCATTTCAAATACAACCGATGATATGATCAATAGCTATTTATCAACAAAAAATGAGGGAAGAGGGCATCAGTTGAATTTTGAGTTCTATGATATGTTTGGCTTCCTTCCTGTAGGGGGCTCCAATCATGTAGCAGAAAACTTTCCTTATTTTACCTCTGATTTGCAGGTTTTGAAGAACCATCAAATTCAGAGAAAAGGTGTATTTCCAAGAAGGCAGGTCATGCACGATTCTGAAAAGCAAAAGGTTGTTGATGTTGTAGAAGGTCGGGCAGAGCTACCCGAATTTAAGCTTTCATTTGAAGGTCTGTCCATTATTTGCGAAGCTCTTCATACTGGTAATACCGCAAAATGCGTTGTTGCTATGCCAAATAAAGGACAGATTTCAAACTTGCCAAGCGAGATTATTGTAGAGACATGGGCTATGATAACCGCAAATGGAGTTCATCCGGTTATTAGCGGAGAAATTCCAACTGGTTTTAAAGGTTATATGAATCAAGTTATTGAAGAACAAGAGCTTACTGTGGAAGCTGCCATTGAAGGAAGCCGGCAAAAGCTGTATCAAGCAATGTCTATATCTCCTATGGTACACAACAAGGACATTGCCATACCTCTTTCTGACGAATTACTCGAAGCAAATAAGGATTATCTCCCGCAGTTTTTTAAATAATAAACTTTTTAAACAATCAAACCAAAGTTTTTTTGCAAAAAAAGCAAAAATCCTTTGGTTTGACCCATTACATGAGAAATCATAGGCTTTATCTTTAAAGATCAAATAGTGAAGACCATATCTCAAAAGCAAGAACAAATTATTCCCAATGTGACCATAGATGCATTGAATAGTAGGTATTATTTCGTTAGAACTAGTAACAAAAAAACATCCAGAGCAGGATTATAAATCCCGCTCCGGATATTTTTAAATCAATTTTTTGAATTATTTACTTGCTGCAACCTCTCTATCATATGCGTTCTGTAAAATTTCTACGTATCTGTCCAGCTGCAGTTTGTCCAATTCCTTAAGATATGCGTCCCATTCTCTGTCAAGATCAATATTCTTATCCAGCACCATTGCTGCAAATCTTTCTTCTACATATGACTCTATTTGAGAAATCAGCAAGCTCTGTTCTGATTCCTCATCAGCTTCGAGGAAAGGTGTCCTAAATGGTTCAATTCCCTCCCATTTAAAAGGAGCGTAAGATTTTGCTAAGTTGTACACTAGTAATTCAAAATCAAATGGATTGTTCTTGTCAATTACCATTCCATCCTGAACATCTCTTGGGACGTAGTAAAATCCTGTAGTGTACCAGTTAGAATTCTGGACGTCACCCCATTTTAATACTTCTTTGACGACTGCTTGCTTTCCGTTAACACCAATCTCTCCGGGCTCGGGTTCTACCCAGTCTACTCCCTTTTTACCAAACCTTGCAAAAAGCGAAGCTTCTTCACTAAGCATAAAGTCTGCCATTCTAAAAGCGGCTTCGGGGTACTCACAAGCCTTAGTAATTATGCAATAATTCGCTTTTACTTCACCAGGTCTGTGTATAGCAGCCTGGAAACCATTAGGTCCTTTTAGAGGAAGAACCGGAACATAGTCTTTAAGGCGCTCACTGCCTTCGCCAGCAAACCCTCTGTATTGCTCACCCATAATAGTACCTACTATGTTGATTTCTTCGTGGTTTACTAATTGCTTCAACTGGTTTTTGTCCTGCGTAAAGCTCAAAGGATCAAAAAGATTTTCTTCAGCCAGCTTTCTATAATAGCTAATTCCTTCTTTATAAGCGGGTTGGTTAAAGGATGGTGTAACTTTTCCGTTATTCAGATGTATTCTTCTTTGCCATGTGTCATTGTACACAAAAGCATTCATAATGAAGGAATCAACTCTTTCACCTTTAGTACCTTTGGCTCCTGTTAGTGGTATCTCATCAGCCTTATTGTTTTTATTTGGGTCGTCATCCTTAAATGCCTTTAATACTGTATACAGCTCATCGGTTGTAGTCGGAATAGCCATACTTAAATTATCCAGCCAAGGCTTATTGATCCACATTCTGCAGCGATACTCTTGGTTAAGTACTTCTTGTGCAGTGAACATTGAATAGATATTTCCATCAGGACAAGTAATTTTTTGAATTGCTTCCGGATGAATTTCAAGTAGCTTCTTAGTTTCAATACCATACTTTTCAATATATTCATTTAGTGGTAAAAACAATCCCTGCTGCCCATATTGCATCTGACCATTTCTATTTACCAGTGACGGTAAAAACATATCAGGCAGGTCAGTGTCGCTTGTAAGCATCAGGCTGACCTTAGTGCTTGCATCCTGTTGTGGAGAAAGCTCCCATTCAAGATGAATATTCGTTTTTTCCTCTAGAAACTTGGTATACGCATTGGTTTCAAAGTTTTCGATTTGAGGCAACTGCATTGAAAATACTTTTAGTGTAATTTTTTCCTTTACAACAGGAAATTGCCCCGCAGGTGTTACTATTGATGAATCCTCTTCGCTGCTTCCGACCGGGTCTGTCGCATTCGGAGTTTTGTTGACTACACATCCACTTATCAAAAGTGATATGCATAGCAAAAGTGTTACTAGAAAAACTAATTTTCTTCTCATAATACATCCTCCCTATACTTATTAATTTTATAAATCAATCAGCAGCACAATAACTGCTGTAATGACCAAGTTTATTCTAACATTGCTGTTTAAACATAATAAGTGACAATTGAAAATCTAATGGGTGACAATCGAGAAATTGCATTCATTTAATGCAATTTCTACTATTGATGCACCTAACTACCCCTTGATTGCTCCTATCATTACTCCTTTAACAAAATGCTTTTGTACGAATGGGTACAAACACATGACAGGAAATGCAGATACAACAATTAAGGAATACTTTAATAGCTCCTCTATATTTTGATTATCTGCATAAGTACGAGAATCATCCATTCCTGATGCATCCAATGCGTTTTTGATCAAAATATCCCTTAATACCAACTGAAGCGGGTAAAGTGACCTTTTTGTGATATACAAAAATGCATTGAAAAATGAATTCCAATGACCTACCGCATAAAACAGCACCATAACAGCGGTTATTGATTTGGACAAAGGAATAACCACCATCCTGATAAACTGAAAATCACTGCATCCGTCGATTTTTGCCGCTTCCAGCATTTCATCGGCAATGTTGCTTTGATAAAATGTTCTTGTAATAATTACATTTCGTACAGTTATCGCTCCTGGAATGACCATAACAAGCCAGTTGTTCTTTAAACCAAGATTGGTTATCAGTAGATAAGTGGGTACTAACCCTCCACCAAAAAGCATAGTAAAAGCAAAAATCATCATAATAGTGTTTCTCAGCTTAAAATCCTTCCTAGATAAGGGATATGCGGCCATAATTGTAAGAACAACATTCAGCATCGTACCAGCAATAGTATAAAAAATAGTATTTCTATATCCTGTCATAATATAACTGTCCTGGAAAACTGCTTTATACCCTTTCAACGTAAATTCTACTGGCCATAGCCACACCTTTCCCATTATAATCGCTCTAGGCGAACTAAAGGAGCTGCTTAGAAAATAAATCATTGGGTAAAGTGTTACAATTAAAAATATGAATAAAAATCCATCGTTTATGAGGTAAAACATAATATCTTTTCGGGAAATCTTTATTTTTTTTGTCATCAGACTCAATTCCCTCCTTTCACCACAAACTACTATCAGTTAATCTCTTTGATATCCAATTCATTGAAAGAAGTAAAGAAATATTTATTACCGAGTTAAACAAATCAACAGCAGTAGCAAATGGAAAATTCGGGATCATTCCCTTATCTCCTCCAAGACCCACTTTATAAACATATGTGGAAATTACCTCTGATGCTGGTAAGTTTAATTGATTCTGCAGTAAAAATATATTTTCAAAACCAACATTCATGATTCTTCCTGAACGCAAGATCAGCATTATAACAATTGTTGGCAAAATCCCCGGAATATCAATGTGAATAATTCTTTTAAATCTGCCTGCTCCATCCACAATTGCAGCCTCCTGCAGTGATGGGTCAATAGCAGACAAAGCTGCAAGATATATTATTGTACCCCACCCTGTATCCTGCCATATATTTGACCAGACATATATGGATTTAAAATACTTCGGAATACCAATATAATTAAGAGGCTCTTTTCCGAAAAATTTTGCTACCTCAGCTAACATCCCAAACCTTGGGTTTAGAAATTGCATTACCATACCAACCATTGTAACCGTTGATATAAAGTGAGGGAGATATGTGGACATTTGCACGGTTTTTCTATACAGCTTATTCCGTGTACTGTTTAATGCCAGCGCTAATAATATTGGAAATGGGAAGCCGGCAATAAGTCCATACAAACTCACCCCTATCGTATTCTTCATTACCCTCGGAAAAAAATATGAGTTTACAAACCTATCAAAATGTTTTAATCCTACCCACGGACTACCAAAAATCCCCTTGGTTGCAACAAAATCCTTAAACGCCAGCTGTACCCCATACATAGGAATATATTTGAAAATTATAATATATGCCAGTGGAGGCAAAATCAGCAAGAATAGCTGATAATTATTTCTTATTTCTTTTAAAATTTTGTTTTTTTTGACCGGCGAAGTTGTGGCATTGTTATGGGCTAAACTTCTTTTCTTCACAGATGTACTAATAAAGCATCCCTACCTTTCAATTCTATTTCTTAACTCAACCATCCACCGCAATTTCAATTTTAACATCGAATTATCAATTTTACAGAGACATTTAATAATTTTCGTGGTGACAATCAGTAATCCCTTATAAACGTACTATTATAGCGTATACTAGTGCAGTAAAAATCCATTAGTTTCAATATATAAATACAACTGATTTAAATTTAGAAGTTTTTCAGGTCGGAATTTTAAGCAGGGTAAGTGCATATTTTTCGTATTAGTAGGTGTAATTCATTAAGACCACATGGACATGTAACACTTTAAATAAATTCAGCGAAATTTAAGTCAAATGCAATGAAATTATTATGGTGATTTAAAATGTTATTAAAAACTTTTATTTCATAGAAAAACTTTAACCTTGTCGAAGTGAACTAGGAATGTCTCCACAATATCGCTTATATGCCCTCCGAAATGTCCTTACACTGTTATAACCTACCTGCTCTGCTATCTTGCTAATTGGTAGTTCGGATTCATTAATTAGCCGCTTTGCTTTTTCCATACGGATTTTCTCAAGGTAATGAGAAAAGTATTCTCCAGTCTGTTCTTTAAAAAACTTTGATAAATGCACCTCTGTCATATTAAATCTAGAGGCAACCGATGCGCGGCTTATTTGCTGATCCATATAATAATTGTGTAAGTATTCCAATATATCTTCGCTTTTATCTTTATTTAATTCAGATGAAATTTTACTACACATAAACGAATATAAAGCTTTTATCCTTTCCCAGTCTACCTCTGCTGATTCTCCTGAAACAACTGATTCTATTCTCTCATAAAGCAGTGTATCTAGCATTTCCCCACTTTTTAGTTTTGAGCGAGATGCTATTTTTATTAAGGTTCCACGTATTTCATACAAAAATGTAAATAGCATGCTGCCAGATATGCTTCTGTTTACAAAATTCTCCGCATAAAGCAGATCCAATATCTCCAGCGTCTCCTTCTCATCTCCATTACTGCAAAGATTGATAAGCTTGGTTTCAATCTCTAAAGGATAATAATAGTAGCTTCGTTGTTCGGGTGATTGAACATACCAGCGCACAACATCCTCATCAACAACCGCATTATATCTTAATGCTTCAAGAGCTTCTCTATAAGAATTGTAGATATCTGCCAAAGATGAATATGCCAAGCCGGATGCAAAACTTACATATATTTCGTTGTTCTGCATAAGCAATCCACCAACTTCTGATGCTATATTTCTAACTACATTCCTGATCTGCTGTTCATCATTGAAGTTAAATACAAGTAAACCTGCAAGCATATCCTCAGAAATCTCGTGTAATAAAACCCTATCTTTAAACACATTGCTTATTGCCTTTGAAGTAACCACCTTTGCAATATTCAACTCATTAAGCATCCCGTCCTCACCGGTTTTCTTGCAGCCTTCGATTTTAAGAATAAGCACAGAATATTTACATCCAGCTAAGTCTATACCGGTATTTTTCATAGCGCCATTCAGTTCACTCATCTTAATGAAGTTTCCTCTAAAAAGCCTTTCCAAAAAAGCTGCACGGAGTATTGGAACCTTTTCTTGAATCTCAGACCTTAATTCTTTGTTAGTCCTTAATAATTCAGAAATGGAACCATGTATGAATTCAAAAGTATTGTTTTTTTCACCATCGTCAACAAAACTTAAATTCCCTTTTATGATATCTACCAGCTTCCTTATAGGAAGACTGTTCCTATTTGCAAGGAATAAAGATAAAAGAGAACCTAAAACAACAACTACCAGAAGTATAACTATTGTAATATTTTTTATTGCATTAACTTTATTCATTACCATTCCTGTTGGGGCGCCTAATACGTATAACCAACCATTATAAGGAGAAATGGAATAGGAAACAATAAAGTCTGGGTTTCTTTTCAAACTTCCCATATCTCCATGTTCCTCCAAGTCATCAATAGAAAGATAGTCTATCCTAGAATTGTCTTTATTTACAGAAGCAATGACTTCTCCCTTTTCATCTGCAATATAAGCCCAGCCATTTTCGCCTGCAAGATTTGCCAAAAGTCTCTCGATTTCATTAACATTAATATCAATAATGATAATACCCCGAGCATCAGCATTAAAGTTTTCTATGGGGAGAGATAAAACATAGTTTACTGAAGTTTTTTCCGCACTTGTGTATGCTGGATTAATTATTGAAGGTATGAATTCTCCAACATATTTTTTAGACCAAAAATCCTTATGCCAGCTTTCATAATCCATACCACCGGATTTGAAGAAGCCCTTATAAAATATAGCCTCTCTGTTTGTACAGCTCACCGGTGTAATCAAGACCTTTTCATCTTTAATATAAATAATACAATCCCTTATGAAATTATTGTTAACCCTATAAGTTAGAAGATCCTTTTGCATATTTAGATATAAGCTGTAATCAGTTTCGGTTACCAAAAGTTTACTTGTATTTTGACTTAAAGAAAGCTGCTGTGTCACACCTTGTATCTCTTTTAAGCGAGTGTCCAGAATATCCATGCTTTGCTTTATCATACTCAGTGAGGAACTGACGGCCTCGTCCTGAATAATGCCAAAGGCCTTATGATATATGAAGCTGCCCATTACCAAAGGTATAAGTAAAATTAAAATATATGAAACTAAAAACCTATAAAAGACACCTAACTTGTTACTCATCTTAATCATACTTCCTTCCTAAACAAACTAATATATCTGCATAATAAGCTTTTTACCTCTTAACAGGCAGGTAAATTAAAGTAAAAAATTTACATCCAGCATACATCATTGTACTATCGGGCAATCATATTGATTGCTTCCGGCAAGTAGTAAAGCGACTTTTTCCGCAGGTCGGTAAAAAATTGCAACGTAAGTTAAATACCTATGGTGCAATCTGATGCAATCTAATATGATTATCCAACCTTCCAAGGAAGGCTGCTGCAAAGCTATGTCCGTACAGCTTGCAGCAGAAAAGTCGCACAGCAACTTTTCTTATGATAATCTTGCTATCATTATATCATGTTTCATTTATGAGGATAATATATCACACTTTTAATATGAAGTAAATATGCGTCCTTTCATTTAGATTTACATATTTTTACTGATTTTGTTTCAGTTGGTATCCCAAGCAAGACAAATAGACACGATTCTGTAGGTATAAAATTTATATTGCCGTTGTAGTACTACTCTCCTGCAAAAATTATTTCAAAAGATGGTATGGAGCCTCTTGACAGCTCCGTATTACAGTAGTAATATATAGTTATGTATATTACTACTGTAATACGGAATATGGGAGGTTAGAAATAATGAGTAAATGCAAAATTACCGATTCGGAACTTGAAATAATGAAGGTTCTGTGGGATAACAATCCTATTTTATCTTCAGATATTGTTAAAGCATTGCATGAAACCGATTGGGATCCAAAAACAATTCACACATTCTTGAGGCGACTTGTTTCAAAAAAGCTTGTAAAAGCTAAAAAAAATGGAACTTTTTATGAATACACACCTCTAATAAATAAGACTGAATATATTATTAAAGAGTCAAAATCGTTTTTAAAAAAAATTTTTCATGGTTCCATAAGCAACATGGTATACAAGTTCGTAAATGAAGGAGAGCTTTCACCCGATGAGTTTAAAAACCTCAAAGAAATGATTGATGCTATTGAGAATAAATCTTATGGGTTAAATACTGCCAAAGATGATACAGGGAAGGAGAAATGTCTTAAAAACAGCTCTGGCAAGGCAAATCTTACTCAAATTGATTATAAAGGTATAGAGTTTAGGGAGGAATAGTTTATGGGTATCCTTGCAAAAATCTTTTTGTCTATTGTTAATATTTCTTTTGCTGGTACAATTGCTGCAATTCTTCTACTGATTATCAAACGAATATTGCGGAACAAATTGAATCCGGCATGGCACTACTATATATGGCTTTTATTAGTCATAAGACTTATAGTACCGGTATTTCCTCAAAGTTCGTTAAGTCTGTTCAATTTCACAGGAAAAATTCAACAAGAACTTACCGGAAAAATTTTCACAAACGAAATTCTGATCGCAAATAATAGTCCTGACAATGCTACAGCCACAGAGAATAAGGAGATTTATCCCTCTGGTAACGAACTGGACTGGGAAGGACATAAAAATAACACCTCATATGGTGCCAGTGAGGGTATTGACTATAGTGAGTTCAGTAATAATACCAATATCAACAATAACACGGATAGCACTTCTTTAAACAAAGCTCCCGGGCAAGGTGTTGCACAGTTGAGTGGAACAGCTGATATTATTGGCATACTAAGCCTCATATGGTTTTTGGGGGTTATAGGTTTTTTAACATATGCATGTATCTTAAATATACATATTAACTACGAAATTAAAAAATGTCCTTCTTTTGCGGATACTGTTGAGCCCAGAGTAGTGTACATCTTTGAAAAGTGTAAAGATTACTTAGCCATTAACCGTCATATAACACCGCTGATGTGTGACAATTTTGGTTCGCCCTGCCTGTTTGGATTAATAAAGCCGAAACTGCTGGTACCCAGTGTGATGGTAGAAAATATGGCTGAAAAACACCTTAAACATATTTTTCTCCATGAATTGATGCACTTGAAAAGAAAAGATATGGCTTTAAACACAGTATTAATCATATTGAAAGCTGTCTATTGGTTTAATCCACTGTTTTGGTACTGCTTTTCCAAAATACACATTGACTGTGAAGTATCGTGCGACGAATCGGTAATGTTAAGGCTAAATGATACGGAGTGGATTGAATATGGCAAGACGATACTTGAAACATCAAGATATTATTCCCATATAAAGCCGTCATACTCTGTTGTTGGAATGGTTAACAAAAAGAGTGATACCCAAAGGAGAATTTTGAAAGCCATAAATTTCAAAAAGCCTTCTTCCATGCTGATATCTTTAGCAATAGGCGTCACTTTGCTGGTTGGAATTGTGATGCTGACCGATGGCGTCATTAACCCTTCAAACGATGTAATGACTGAAAACGGATCTATTGATTTTAAAATAACAAGCGGCGAAGAATATGCTCATTACAGAAAAGAGAATTCAATTACTGCATTAAAGCGGGACAGTATAGTAAGGACGGGTCCAGGCAATGAATTTGGTGAATGGTGTGTGATTCCCAAAAACACAATAATCCAATTGACCGGAATGCTGAATGCCAAGTGGTGGACAGCAAAAAGCGTTGCAGCTATAGGATCACCACAGGAAGAAGATTTCGATGGCAAATCCTCAAATAATATCGGATTTCTAGAAACTGATAATGTAGAGTTCTGGATAAACAAGGATGACTTCTATTACCTAATGGCTCATGATAAACCTCTTTCTCTGAGCTCTGTAAGTACAAATGATGCAGAAGAATATAGCTGGATAATTAAAACCGACAGAAAAAGTGAAGAGTTGTTTGATCCGGACAATACAATAGAACTGCAGAGCTCTCCTAGTGCAGATAGCATGATTGTAGGTTATGCGTTTAATAATGATCTGGTCAGGATCAAAAAAGATGATGAGAGAAAAATAATTAAACATAATGAATGGATATTGATAGAAAAAGTCCCGTTTTACTATTCCAATTCGTCAGACATCGGATGGGTTAAAGAAGCACATATAGTAGAATTAACCGAAGAAATGCAGCCGCTGCAGGGTTTTATTAGTAGAAATACTCTAATATATACCGAACCTTCTTTTGATTCTCAAACCATAAATGAAATTTATCCTGAGCTTAAATGGCTCAAATATAGCCCCATATCGTGCATTCATATACACGATACAAAGGGAGACTGGTGTAAGGTAAGTGCCGGTGTAAACTCATTTACAGGATGGATACCAAAAGGCAATATTTTTTACAAGGTTACCGATGAGATAAAAAATGATATATATCACCCTGAGCCTGACCTTGATATGTTTGTGTTAAAACTGCAGGAAGAAATTCGGAACAATTCGTCTTTCACTATTAAAGCCGAAGATACGAATGATATTTTAAGACCTAATTTAGAACAAAGGAATATGCTTGCTGATTCCATAATAACAGTGTCTGATGTTGTCATGTTCGATGGTGGCATCACAGACTACCGGGAAGCAGCATATCCTTTTTACAGGCTGGAATTCGAAAGCGGCAGCATACCAGACAACATTGGAACAAGCAACGGTAAAAGTACATATAGCATGGTGGTTACTGTTGAAAATAGCCTGCTGCTTATGATGGGAAGCAATACCTGTTACGATTACGGTATTGGAAGAGCTGGGATGCCAGTAAGATTTGTAACCCCAAATGTTGAGTTCATTCAGAAAATAGAGGAGCTTCTACCATCAGAACCAAACAACTTGAAAAACAGTATCAATTATCTACTGAACGCCAAGCAGATGGAATTCAAAGGAGATTATACCATGAAGGAAGCTATTACAGCAAAGGTACAGATTAATAAATGTGTAAGAGCTATAAAATATGCGATGGGCGAGGAAATCCCCGTAGATAGCATTGTAAAAAATATTGAAAGCGGAAAAAACGATAACACCGAAACCGGAGATAGCAGTAATGAAGACACCGAAAAGAAATACCTCTTTGAGTTCAAATTTGATGATGGAACCACTATTGTTCTTACCTATACCAACAATTACATCGAATATGACGGCAAGTACTACAAGCCTCTGACACAGCCTGAATCTTTGATATCTGGATTGTTTGCAGCCTACTTCTAAAGAATGGGTCAGGGGGATATACACCTTGTCCCCCTTGACATCAATCATTTTGTCATAGACTTCGGTAGGAGTTGCTGTAACCCAAATATTCCACAGAAGTATTTTTCCTATGCCTCTGGTGAAAGGCCGACCAAGGAAGTTATCTACCTAGCCAGTAATTATTTTAACCATTAAGGATTTAAAGGATCAAATTGTTAAAGTTAACTTGTTATTGAGTTTCTCAACAAGATCCAAAAGATCTATAGGACGATGTATTGTATAATCTGGTATTTCAATTTCACTCGAAGGTTCCATCGGAAACTTTGGTGTCCATTTTAGAAAAACACTGGTTATTCCAAATTGATTAGCACCTTTAATATCGCGCCCCAGATGATTTCCCACCATTATGATTCTGCTTTTGTCATTTTCGTTAAGACCCAAAGCTTGCATAGCAGCTATAAACATTTTAGAGCCGGGTTTTCTTTCTTTGACATCCTCCGAATAAATGTGTGCTGAAAAATATTTGCGCAAGCCAGTGTAATAATGAATATTATCAATAGACCTGGTTTTACCATCTGCTACAAGGGCAAGGGTATACCCTCTTTCGAACAAGGTCTTCACCATTACATCCGCTCCCGGTATCACCTCTGCCTTTATTGCATAACCGTCTTCGTCCTTGACAATAGTTTCTGTATCAACAATGGTATCACCACTATCAAGAAAAATTACAAGTTGTTTTTGTCTCACATTATACCTCCTAAAGTTTAAAGTTCAAATTTCATCTATCCTCACAGGTCTTCCTGTTTCCAGAGATTTTTTTGCAGCAAGCCCTATTATTACAGGTTTTAGTGCATCATCTACAGTAACAGGAGTTTGAGTATTCATTGCTATAGCATAAAAAAATGCCTTCATTTCATCAATAAAGGAATCTTTGTACCTTTCAAGGAAAAAATATTTCGGCTTATCGGCTATAACTGCAGTACTGTCATTTAATACAACTGTATTAGGAAAATCATTTTCAGCTTTAAGACAGCCTTTGGAGCCAAAGACCTCCACCCTCTGGTCATACCCATAAACTGCCTGTCGGCTGTTATCAATGACACCAAGAGTTCCGTTCTTAAATTTAAGGCTTATAACAGCTGTATCCACATCCCCTGCATTGCCAATCTCCTGATCCACCAACACCGCTCCGCTAGCAAAAACTTCTTCCACCTCACTTCCTGAAAGGTATCTTGCCATATCAAAATCATGTATTGACATATCAAGAAAAATGCCACCTGAGACTTTTACATACTCTATCGGAGGGGGCGCGGGATCTCTTGAGGTAATCTTAATAATATGTGGAGTTCCAATTCTTCCTTCCATTACAAGATCACGAACCCTTTTAAAATTATGATCAAATCTTCTGTTAAAACCTATCTGAAATTTCACGCCTGCTTTTTTAACCTCTGAAATTGCCTCCTTAATACGCATAACATCAAGATCAATGGGCTTTTCACAAAAAACATGCTTGCCTGCTTTTGCAGCCTCAATTGTAAATTGGGTATGAGTGTTTGTAGAAGAGCATATTAAAACTGCATCAATTTCATTATCATTAATGATTTCCTTATAATCAGAAGTGACATTATTTATTCCCATTTCCTTAGTCCAATCTTTTATATCGTCAGCATAAATATCCGATATAGATTTTATTTTGACAGACGGAATATATCTGGTAATATTTTCGGTATGAAGTTTTCCTATTCTTCCTGTTCCAATAACTCCTACTGTAATTTTTCGGGTCACACATAGCACCTCCTGCATCGGTTTATATATTCCAGTGATCTTTTTGCTACTTCTAAAGGGTCAGGTAGAGCAAGGCACTCAACAGCTACATAACCCTTATAGTCAATCTTTTTTAATGCATCTATTACTTCTTCAAATTTTATATGTCCATGTCCCGGGTACATCCTGTTATTATCCGCAAAATGCACATGCCCAAGTACACCCCTGCACTTAATTATACTTTCAGCGATCTTAGACTCCTCAATATTCATGTGAAATGTATCAATATGGACTTTTATATGCTCCGAACTAAATTTTTTCACAAATTCAATTGTTTCACTTATATTATTAAGAAAATTGGACTCATATCTGTTGATAGCTTCGATCACTAGGGCAACATTATTAATTTCAGCGTCTTCTAGACACATTTCAAGCATTTGGGTCACTCTTTGGTTATAAGTGGAATAATCCCCTCCTGGCGGTATATTACCTTTTAGCAAACCAATTATCACTATAGAATTAAAATTCCCAGCCAATTTTATATATTCTTTCATTCGTTGTAATACTTTCGATCTGTCTTCTTTATCCTTACTCATAAAATTTAAGGGCGTTCCCGAAAAGGATAATCCAGTTCCAATAGAGGATACTTCAATTTTTTCTTTGTTACAAGCTTCAAGAATCCTATCTGGTTCAATTTTTCTCGGATCCCTTATGTGCATCTCTACTGCATCATAACCCAGTTGACTCGCAATTTTTATGCTTTCTGTAAAATCTCCCCTTAGAACAAAAGGAACATTGCCACTCACATTATCCACAATACTAATACTTGTCCTCATATAGCTACCCCCTCTATGCTCAATCTCCACATTCTTCATACAATGTTACTTTAATACATTTACAAAAAGGTCGGGGGCACGCTAGCCCCCACTCGCTTTTGGGAATTGACTTAGCTTAATATTCCTAATAACAAACCTTATGAGAGTAAGAAACCTAATATATATGTCGTAAAACAAATAGATTTACAGCTTATGGAATACTCCTATCTGAGGCAACTCGTAAACTGATTTCCATCCTTCACTGAAGGGTTCTTTAAGGAAAGGTTTCATCTCTTCCTCGGTTCTTAATGTCACCTTCTCAACTGGTGGAACAGTTCCTACAGGAAATGCTTCAAGAATCTGATCATTAACCAAGGTCAGATATTTAAGAATGGCAACTATCGGTCGTTTTGCTTTTCTTGCTTTAGCAATGCTTGGCCTTCCAACAACACCTTCCGGGGTTGCAGCACGTTCTATTGCCATATGGCCTTCCCCTTCTGACCAGCGATGCGGTCTTCTGTAGGGTTCCACCGATGTGTCAAAATGCCCGTCGGGTAAGAAGGATTCACCCTGTGCATCCTGAACAACACTCATATCAATCATATCTTTAAACATCAATAATCCTACCGATGTTTCGCTTTCATCAGCATGTACAAAATTAGTTTCAAGACTGTCATCCCTGTCTACTGGATAGAAAAACTCTCTTACTGCTCTATGCCAGTCCAAGGCCTGGAATATTCCCGGCAGCTGGAAACGCTTCATGAACTCCTGTATAGCTGCCTCCAACATCCACAGATGTCCATGGTTGTTTACAAGTATTATCTTTCGGAATCCATCATTCCATAAACCAAGCATGGTATAAATAAGTGTTTCCACAACTACTTCATGAGGCATTATTACTGTTCCTGGCATGCCTACATGATGATAAGGATGCCCACCATAGTTGAGTGGCGGAAAGGCAAGATTGCATTCACATCCCTTTTTAGCTGTATATCTTCTAACTCCTTCAAGAATCTGGGTAACCATAAAGGTATCCAAACCGCTGTTAGCATGAAGTCCATGATTTTCTGTACATCCTATGGGCAGAAATACTAGATCGTTTTTTTTGCGCTTTTCAATCACCTGTGCCCTGGGTGTATTTTGGATATAGGTTCCCGCCTTGCCTAGCTCAGATTCAGATGGAATTCCATATTCCTTTAAAACCTCATCCAGCTCTTCTTCAGCCATATCCCATACCTCTTTTTTTAATCTTCCAACAGTATTATTTTCAAACAATATTGCAGGATCATCAGTAATAATCCACTTTTTAGTATCATTGGTCACTTTATTTTACCTTCCTTTCCTATTTAACTTTTAATAATTGTGTTTTGGAACAAATATTTCATCATTGACTGTGCAAGTGTCTTAGGGGACTTTTGACTGATCCGCCCCCCCTTTTTAAACTAATTAATCCATAATACAAGTAATCTTGCACTCGTTTCTGTCAGTCCGGAGCATAACAAGATTTTCAGGTACTTCATCAAGTTTTATCTTCTTAGTTATAAGAGGAAGCATATCCATTCCCGCTGCCATGCATTGAATAACCCTTGGGAATGTACCATGACCCGAGTGTCCCTGTGCACCTATAATCCTTGCTCTTCTAACTTGCAACACTTCTCCTGAAACAGGCATCTTGCTGTCTGCCCTTGCTACTACCACTACTGTACTGTTAAGTGTCCTGCCTTCCCATATTACATGTTCTATTCCCGGATAAACAGCAGTAGGAAGACCAGTTGCTTCAAGATAGAGTGATGCACCCATACCATCAGTTATTTCAAGAACACGCTGTGTGAAGTCTTCTTTTAATGGGTTTATTATATAGTCCGCACCCATTTTTTTGCCTAATTCAGCTCTTCCGGCTTCAGGCTCCGAAAGTATAACTCTGGCTGCACCGTTTCTCTTTAATATTGCACATGCTGCAAGACCAACAGGTCCACCTCCGCAAATAACTACATCATCTCCGGGACGAATTCCACCGCCTCTTTCAATCACAGCATTATATGCCACAGAAGTTGGCTCTACTAGGCTTCCTGCTAAAAATACTTCTTTATCTGTCTTATACGCAGACTTTATTGGGTCGATACTCCATAGTACTTTTGCAGGGAGTACAATATATTTAGCAAAAGCTCCATTTACATTAAAGCCAATCTCATCTAGTTTTTCACAGTGGTTTGGCCAGCCATCAGTACACGGACGACATTCGCCGCACCACAGCATTTCCTCTGCACATACCCATTCTCCACCCTTGTATGGCTTATTGGTTACCTTATCGCAAGCTCCGGGACCAGCCTCCACAACTATACCTGACAACTCATGCCCCAAAATTGAGGGAAAACCGGTTAAGCCAGGGTAATAAATATAACCCTGATCATCAGGCTGAGCCATATGGACATCACTACCGCATATTCCACAAGCCTTAACCTCTATCAATACCTCACCTGGTCCAGGTTTCGGAATGTTATATTCACGAATTTCTAATTTTGGATTTCTCCACACCTGGCTCCCTAGATATGTCTGCTTCCTCTCAATGTCTTTGGGACCAAGCTTGAACCCTAGTTTTGGATTCCAATCTGCAACCAAGGTAACACCTCTCATTTTTTTATCCATTTTAACAACCCCTTTGATTTTTATTATATAAACAATTGAATTCTAAACCTTCACTGGGTAAGCCAAAGAGTTTGCCTTCGTTTTTTAGTTCAAGATAGAATTTCAATTGTTTAGTACTTAATTTACAACAAGGACTAACTTATAGTAATTTCCAGTATTGCATCACAAAAACAAATCCAACCCCATCCTCACAAATTGTTCATCGGGTGCATCATGCTCTTTCAACGCCATACATAAAAGTTCAGTCATGTGTTTTTCCAGTTTTTCGTCTGTAATTAACATCTTTTGCTCATAATCGGATTGAATATCGAAAAGCATGTTATCTTCAATAAATTTGTTATAAATCCTGGTATCATTAAAATCCTGCGTTTTTTCACCATTTATTAGATTCTGTGCTGGAATCCTGTATACTGGGAAATCAGTCCACTTTAAAAGCTTTCCGCACTCGATTTTACTAATATCGCGGACATTGGAATTTCCATAATAATGCCTTAGGGTACTCAGCATGGAGGCATATATGTATAGAGGACTGTTATCTCGGTTTTTTGCCGCTCGAAAGTATGTATACTTCCCATCGGTAATGTTTATACTTTTTCCAAAGTATCCATACAATGCATAATCTCTGACCTTTTCTACCTCATTTTTTGACAGTGCCAATAACGATTTTCCACGAATTGGATTTCCACAGCTTTTTTGATCAATTCCGAAATAATCCAGAATTGTAGGGAACAAATCAATATTCTGAGTAAGCCCATTTATTCTTTGTCCTGGTTTTGTCTGCCCCGGCATATGAATCATCATAGGCAGATGAAATACTTCATTATAGGCGGGCATAAAATTCTTTGCCATAAAGTTATGTTCCCCGAGCATATACCCATGATCTGTGGTGAAAATTACCATAGTATCCTGCCATATATCGTTTTTGTCCATTACGTCCAGCATTTTTCCCAGCCATTTATCAGTCATGGACACAAGAGCAGCATACCTTTTTCTTATATGCTGTAAAGCATCAAGGGGTACATTCACTACACCATACTCCGGCCAAAAATATTCTTTACCTTTATAATCATCACCATATAAATCCAAAAATTCCTCTGTCACATCAAAAGGCTCATGAGGATCATAAGCTTCAACCCAAAGAAGGTAATTATCTGCATTCTTGTTTCTTTCTAGCCACTGGGCAGCCTGCTGAAAGGTTTTAGGGGTTGAAAAATCACCATCGGACTTATATCCGCTTCTATTAAGATAGTATTGCACTTCATACTTCCCATAATACTCTGGAACGTTTATATCTTCATTATCAAACCTTGAAACCCACGGGTCAACTTCCTGACCTCTGAAATTTTCCCAGGTATCAAAGGATTGACAATAGTTTTCTCCGCCTGTTATAAAATACAGATAGTGATCTGTTACTATATGGGAACGGATTCCTCTTTTCCTTAAAACTTCGGGCAGGGTACAATCAAACGGTTCAATTGGACCCCAGTTTCTTTCCAGAAAATTCAATCTGCCTGTTAGCATATCTCTTCTTGCTGGCATACACGGAGCAGAGCCTGTCCAATGGTTATCAAAAACAGTTGATTTTTCTGCAATTCGTTCAATATTGGGCGTCTTTACCCATTCGTTACCATAAGTAGATAAAAACCGTCTATTTAAACTATCCATTAAAATAACTATCGCCTTCACAAAGAATCCCCCTTTAATCAATAAACTTCAGGAAGCTGTCTTGCCCTTTCTGGAACCTTCCATCTCTCAGGCTCATCTATATCTACTGCTTTACCCCATTTCATTAAAATCTCGTAGTGTTTGTTTTTTATTTCATGTCTTTTCATTATTTTTTCAGTATCCCAACTTACCTTTAACCGACTCCTAAACTTTGCTGCAATCTCCGGTCTTTCCTCACATAGGTTGTAAAGCTCCATGGGGTCGCTTTCCATATCAAACAAAAGATCGTACTCCTCATATCCTACATAGGATATAAACTTCCACCTTCCTTTACGAATCATCCTTCCTGGTGTTTTGTCTTTTAGAATATATTCACTTACTACTTCTCGCTCTTCGTCTTCTTCTCCACCGGTGATTTGCCGGTATAAGCTCTTTCCATCCTGTTCGGGAGGGCTTTGTACTCCTGCTATTTCACATAAGGTAGGTCCAATATCCGTTATACTGGCAGCCTGCTTTATCCTGATGCCTTTTTTTATGCCTTTACCCTCAAATATAAGAGGTATTCTTGATGAACCATCAAAAAATGTCTGTTTTCCGTACATATTTCTCTCCCCGGCTTGTTCTCCATGATCAGAAAGATAGACGAATACACCTTCCCAATCATTCCTTCTAAGGTAAGCCTCCCACGCAGCCCAGACATCGCCTAACTGGCTGTCGAGGTTTTCAATCATTCCATGGTAGGCAGCCCTTAATCGTATTACCTGCTCGTCGGTAAAGTTGCATCGTTTAAGGTGTAAAAGGGCAGGATGATCATAGTTAGGTTCATTATTAAATGCAAAGGGCAGTTTTGTGATATTCTTGTAATACTCATACAATTCAACAGGCGCAACAAATGTATGATGCGGAGCATAGGTTCCCACAACAATACACTGAGGCTTACTATGATCATGTTCTAAATACTCTAAAGCAGCTTTAATGACTGCCCTGTCGTATTCTAACACCGGTGAAGTGCCGCCACCCACTACCCGAATAAACTCTTCCGCTGTAGTTTTTACATAAGGCCCTAGATCATCTTTTCTCATGTCTCCGAATCTGCCCCAATATAAAGGTGTAAAGTCTCCTACAAGCCTTTTGGTAAAACCATGCCTTTGGTCGTCACCTTTAAAATGCATTCGTCCTATAAGAACAGTTTCATACCCCTCGGCTGCAAGGCTATGTATGAAAGTTGCCTGATCTTCAGGAATAGCCCCATTGTTTCCATATATCCCTGTCTTTTCCGGAAGTTGACCGGTGAGCATGGACATTCTTGCCGGAACGCAAATAGGACAAGAAGTATAAGCACTGTCAAAGACAGTTCCTTGAGAAGCCAGCCTGTCAAGGTTAGGGGTATTCACGGTCTTGTCACCTGCATATCCGCTATATGCGGCATTATGCTGGTCACTCATAAATATTAGAATATCTGGTTTGGTTTTTTTCTGCTCCATTTTTAATTGACCTTCCTTCTATCAACTAAGTACAACATCTTTAATAACTAAAAGAGTAGTAACCTTATTATTTTCTAATTGTTCTATAAAAAAGTAAGTTGAGTTAGCAACCTATTCAATACACACCCTTAAAATCGATCTTATACTATACTGTTTTTGATGATTAACTAACAAAACTTATGCTATTAATCATTTTTCAACTTCTAACATTACTGTTTTTACTTCGAAAGGTTTAAAGGTTAAATCTATTGCTCCATCACTAATTTCAAGCACTTCTTGTTCCTCTTCCAGCATATTGCAGCTTGCCGCTTTCTTTAAATTAAAACCTGTCCAAAGTTTACAACAAGTCCGCTGCCTTAAGGCTTCATACATGCGTACAACAAGACCGCTGCCTTTTTCGGAGCACTTAACTGTCTCGATTACAACATTGGGAGCACTTATGGAAAAAAGCGAGAATTCGTCTTTGTTGCCAATAACTCCCTTTGTTGCATACACAGGAACATTAAGTTCATATCCCTGTCTTACCACTTTATGATCAAAAGCTTTTCTATGCGGAAATACAGAATAAGTAAAACTGTGATGTCCCCTATCGGCACTTTTATCTGGAACCATTGGTGAACGAAGCAATGTCAGCCTTGGAATTCCATCCAACGTATCCCATCCATATTTACAATCGTTCAAAATTGTAAATCCATAATTATGTTCAGATATATCCATCCACCGATGCCCACATACTTCGAACCTCGCCTTTTCAAAGTCAGTATTTTCATGAGTATCACGGCATACATGCCCAAACTGAATTTCGTATCGTGCTGAGCTAGTAAAAATGTCCACCGGGAATGCAACTTTCAAAAGCTTGTGGTCTTCCCACCACTCCACTTCAGTTTCAAAATCTACCCGCCTTTCGCCGGCTCTGAGCACAATATCCTGTGAGAAAACGGATTTATTGATTCTTCTTTTTACTCTTATCCTGGCCTCCAGTGGACCTGCGCTTAAGCTATGGATTTCAATATCACTATATATATCAACAGGATTTTTCTTATACGCCCTTTCAAGCTCCCAACCGTCAAAAATCGTAGGCTGGTCCTCATACATCTCTAGCCTGTTGATTGAAAGACTATCTTTTACCAATTCCCTTTGCTCCTCCTTATCAAAAAGAGATGTGATTTCTCCATAGGAATTAAATTCAACTCTTAGAAATTCATTTTCCATTACGTTGTCATTTAATGATACGGTAGTCGCTTTCATTGTTGTATCTTCTGTCAGCCCGCCTCCAGACTCAGATATGGCAAAGGCTGTTACCTCCGCTGCTGTTCCATCGTCAAGCCCAGGCATTGCCAACGTCATTGTTCCGGTCATGTTAACTGTATCTGTTTCATCAGGTAACACTTGAAAGGTTTTTGCACCACATGGTGGCAATGTTGTAAATCTTACCAGCAGCGCATGCCCTTTTTTATGTTTTACTCCTTGAAACGGTTGAATGTTGCCATCAGCATCCACAACCTTTACCTTTTCACTGTCAACATGCAGCACAACATAGGCATCCCTTTCCCAGGATAGTGAATTGAAAATTGTATAACCGTCACCCGAAGGTTTGACAAACTCATTTTGAGCCTTCCCTATTAGCGCTGAAACATCCTTTAGTATTTCCCTATATTCTTCATTTGCAATTTTATAAACCTTATCCATTGACGAACCTGGCAGTATATCATGAAACTGATTTAAAAGAACACCTTTCCATAATTGCTCCAGCTTCTCTTTTGGATAGGATTTGTTACGTATTACACTTGTGGCTGCACACCACATTTCCGCTTCACGCAAACCCAGTTCGCTTTTTCTGTTTGCTTTCTTGATGTCCCCATGGGTGGTATAAACCCCTCTATGAGCTTCATAGTATATTTCACCAACGTACCGTGCATTTTCCGGAATACCTTTTTTTTCGAGTTCTTCGAAAAACTCCTGTAGTGAAGCCTGTCGTGTTCTGGGTATTCCTTCGAAATCATCTGCACGTCGAAGGTATTCAAGATGGTCGCGCACAGGTCCCCCACCTCCATCTCCCCACCCGTAGGGATATAACATAATTTCTGTTTCCTTTTTCTGATTGCAGCGGTTCCAGCGCGCCAACAACCAGTCTGGCTTGGTTTCCGCACTGTATATATAATGGTTATGTGCAACTACCGTACTTCCGTCAATTCCTTCCCAGATATATGTATCATAGGGGAAATCGGTTCCACCTTGGAAATTTTTATATATTTTATGGGTTGAAAAGTATTTAACTCCGCATCCTTGCATAATTTGAGGCAGTGCACCACTATAACCGAATACATCCGGAAGCCACAATACTTTGCTATCAATACCAAACTCCCCTTTGAAAAAACGTTTCCCATATAGGAACTGCCTTATGAGCGACTCTCCGCTTACAAGGTTTGTATCACTTTCTACCCACATGGCACCATCAGGAACCCACTGACTTCTTTTTACTGCCTTCTTGATTTCTTCATACATCTCAGGCGCATATTCTGCTGCCAGACAGTATAAATAAGGTTGGCTCTGTAAAAATTTATATTCAG
This sequence comes from uncultured Clostridiaceae bacterium, assembly GCA_964411505.1. GTDB lineage: Bacteria > Bacillota > Clostridia > CAYPLH01 > DUMO01 > CAYPLH01. The sequence goes on from CAYPLH010000012.1 coordinate 62,137, forward strand.
GGTATTCATCCATCATACGCAGTGCCGTCGAAAAGGTACGCAGAGCTTTTCGTTTTGCGACATCAATTGTCCATTCCCATGCAACATCAAGGTGAGAATGCCCAATACAGAACATCTCAGGAGAGGTAGAACCGTTATGAGCGTTCATTAACGGCGCAATAAACTCCATTCCTTTTAAGACACTCTTATTAAAAGCTTCATCTTCAGCTTCCAGGTCCAATATGCAAGTTACATCTTCAAGTGCTTTTTCAATCTTGTTACGCCGCATAGATTTTTCATCCATTGCCTGAGAAGCCAGATAAAGCATCATCAAATCCATATAAAGCTGATATGCTTCTTCATTCCAGGTTACAACTGTAGCTTTGGGGACTACCTGTTGCGTACTGGCAACCTTAGGAACGGGATCTGCACCCGGTAGGTGTACACAGTAATGGCGGGTGTTGGGCCCATAATTTCCATGACCGGCATAGCTTTCAATCATTAATTCAAAGCTTTCTCCCTCCTTTGCCCTGGGTGTCAACAGTACATAATCATGCTTTTTATTGGATGATCCTGAAATAATATTATTAATCCATACCAAACTCTCGTTAGACATTGATTTTCCTGTTTCATTACATTTTAAAAATATTTCCAGTCGTTGGTTCTCGCAGTAATCAGGAATAGTTACCTGAGTTTTAAACCAAGCATACTCCCACTCTCTTCCCCAGGGCACCCCTGGTTTAACTGGATTAAAGTCAAGCTTTTTGGCCTCCTCAAGACTTAGAATATCGTAAGTGGTTGCCATCTTTAGAACAAGATGAATCACTTCCTTGACTATACGCCTTTCCAGACTTTGAATATAGTGTTCTACTCTCAGTTTCCAATCGCATGTAAATGACATATCATTTTCTCCCTTTATTATCGCTATAATGAAATTTTTGGTACTTCGCTTTGCAACAAATACCTCTTAAACCCATTCACCTTATTTTTTTTAACGGGTATGCGTATGGTAAATGTTGGAGCTTACAATGTAGTGCTAAATTGTTGAGTTTAGCCTCTCAATGAGCTCAGGGTACTTTTCGTCGTTATCCCCGAGCTGTTTCTTCATCTCTGCCAGCCGCTTCTTTAGACTTTTTATTACTTCTGTATATTCAGGTTCATTATATACATTTTTTATTTCCTCCGGGTCTTTTCTAAGGTCATAAAGCTCCCATCCGGCAGGTGTCGGCTCCTGCGAGGTTCCGGTAGCATCTAGTGGCAAGCCATAGAAAAATATAAGCTTGTAATCCGTTGTCCGGATTCCGTAATGAGCAGGGTGGTTATGAAGGCGTGCCCGGTGCATCCAATATCTATAATATACTGCTTCGGGCCAGTCATATGGGGTGTTGCCTTCAAGAATACTCCTAAAGCTTAAGCCTTGCATTTCATCAGTCTTTTTCTGCCCGGCAAAATCCAGTAGTGTAGGTGCAAAATCAACATTTGTTACAATTTCATCTATACAAGTTCCCGGCTTGATGCTTGACGGATAACGCATTAGGAGCGGCATCTTAAGGCTCTCCTCATATATCCAGCGTTTATCAATATAATCATGTTCTCCTAAAAATATACCCTGGTCCGAAGTATAAACTATAAACGTATCATCCAATACTCCTTCATTTTCAAGGTAACTTAATAATCTTCCAACATTGTCGTCTATCCCTTTTACCGTTCTTAAATAATCTTTTAAGTATTTCTGATATACTGCTTTAGTACGCTCCTCTTCATCAAGACCACTTATATCAAGCTGACCGGTAGGATAATCATGACTGCTCATAACAGTAACCAGATTCCGATGCTTACATTTCTCTGATACTGTACTCCCGAAATTCCTTGATCCTTCCGAACGATGCCCTTTTTCCTCCCAAAGACTCTCTGGTTCAGGTATTTCTATTCCATCAAACATATGCTCGTACCTTGGATGGTATTCAAAAGATTCGTGTGGAGCTTTAAAGTGACAAAGCAACATAAAAGGTCTTGATTTATCCCTGTTCTCCAGCCAGGTTATACATTTGTCCGTAATAATATCCGTTACATACCCTTCATGTTCTTTACCCTGTCGTACATTCTGAAACTCATATGTGGACCAGTCAAAATCCTGTCCTATAAAATAGGGATTAAAATAAAGCCCCTGGTCTGCTAGAACATCATAATAATCAAAACCCTTAGGTTCGCTATGAAGATGCCACTTGCCCACAATTGCCGTCTGGTAGCCATTGTTCTGGAGTATTTTGGGGAATGTGTTAATTTCGGTGTTTAATGCATCCCTTAGTGTCTTGACTCCGGTTTTATGAGAATACTGCCCCGTCAAAATAGTTGCACGGCTGGGTGTGCATATGGCATTTGTACAAAAACAGTGCTTAAACACCGCACCCTCATTAGCTATCCTGTCAATATTCGGGGTTCGGAAGACTTGTGCAAGCCTTGAATTATATACACTAACAGCATTAGTTGCATGGTCATCCGACATAATATACACAATATTTGGTTTACCCATAAAACATACTCCTTTTGTTCTTTTTTACTAATACAGCCATTTTCCTTCCTGGTACCTTTTTATCATCCTGTCATGAAGTTCTTCTGCCAATTCCGGGTTCAAATATGCAATATTATTCAGCTCATCAGGATCATTTTTCAAATCATAAAGCTCCTGAATGCTGTTGTGATTGTAAATATACTTATATTCACGAGTTCTAATGCATTTGAACTTACTTAATATATTAACCATCTCCTCTCTGCCTTGGTCACTTTCGCCATACAAAACATTACAGAAAGACTTTGCATCAATTTCATTTTGTGGAGGAAGTCCAGCCAGCTCGCAAATAGTAGGATTGATATCTATAAGCTCAACCAGTGCGTCCGAAACCCGCCCTCCTTTGATACCCGGTCCGGCGGCAATGAGCGGAATCCGTATGGATGGGTCATAGGGAACACTTTTTCCATATAAACCATGATCTCCAAGCATTTCGCCATGGTCACTGGAAAAAACGATATAAGTATTATCGTACATGCCCCTTTTCTTTAATGTATCAATTATCTGCCCTATCTGGTTATCTACCACTTTAATCGCGGCACAGTATTGTCTTCTTGTTTTTTCAACCTCTTCATCACTTAATCCTCTGTCTTTTTTCTTCACATATTGCGGCTTTCCACTATAATCGTCCTTTACAGGAGCCGGTACCGACTTTCCTCTGAACTGTTCGGCATAGGAGGTCGGAGGGTCAAAAGGAGCATGAGGACCTACAAAGCTTACAAATAGATGCCAAGGGTACTCATTGGTAATATTATTGATCCATTCCACTGCCCGCCTCCCAATATATACATCCTCAAAGTCTTCTTCTTCAAGATTGGAATCACTTGCATTTCTTTCATAGAACGTTTTTAAGGATTTTCTATAATCCCGGGCTTTTTTATATAATCCTTTACTTTCAAGGTACGCACCATAAGGTCCCATTGGTTCAGAAAACTTAAATGCATGATTCTTCCCTTCACATTCCACAGGCAATGTGAAACCGTAGGAATAAATGCAAGGCCGGTTTCCGTTTCTGCCATTATATGTAGAAGGTTTCGCCAAATCCAGTTTTCCGGTACAGCCAACCTGATATCCGTAATCTCTTAATCTCTGGTAATAAGTTTTTACATTAAGGGGCAAATAGGCATCATTATCCACCGCTCCGACTCTGCTGGGCTGTAAGCCTGTTGCCAGCCCAATTCTTGCTGGTGCGCATATAGGTGAATTGGTGCAACAGTAATTAAATCTTACTCCCCTTTGTGCAAGAGCATCTAAATTAGGAGTGCTTACAAAATCGGCTCCTGCACAGCCAAGGTAATCAAATCGGAACTGATCTGCCATGATAAATAAAATATTATGCCTGTTTGCTACATTTTTATCCTTCATATCACTTAACTCCTCTCGAACTAATGAAAGTGATTATTACTCAAAATGAATATCACTCTAACTTTAAATACAATATATACTTCAGAAAATATCCCTCGACACTATATGTTGTTTATGAGGTTGAACTAAAATACTTTATAGGTATTAATCATGTATACATTACCTTTAATTATTTCTAACTTTGGAATACATCCCTATAGTCCCGTGCAAGTATATTGGGTTTATATAAAATATCATCAGCTGAAAATACAGTACCATTAGGCATGATAAAGGCATTTTTCACTTTTTCTGCGCCGTCAATATTAAGAGCATTTTCTGACAGCAGCTCGCCGTCTCTTACTGTCCTCTCCCATGCTGCCTTTTCAAAGTCCATTGATTCAGAAATATATTTTTCAAACTTCTCCCGCATTGAAACTATGGTACTATCTTCCGAATTAACTATATTGTGCTGCTCCATGGGATCGTTTTTTAAATCAAACATCAGTGGCGGTGCATTCCGGAAAGCAACACACTTATAATCTCCAAGCCTTACCATCCTGAATTCGGTTCCCTCTCCCCACCGGTCAAAAAGGTTGTCGCAGATAACTGGCCTATCACCCGGTATGCTCTTATTTCCAAGTATCCCTTCCGAAAGATCAATCCCATCCAGTTCTTTTTCGGGTTCACAACCGGTTAATCCACATAATGTCGGATATAAATCAATTAAAGCTACCGGGGTTCTGAATCTTTCAGGCTGCATTTTTCCGCTGCGCTGCTCTGGTAAAGAGATAATAAGTGGCACCCTGGTACAAGCCTCATACCAGCCATGCTTCCACCAAACACCATGTTCGCCTGCCATTTCTCCATGGTCAGAGGTATATACGATTATTGTATTTTCAAGCAGCCCCTCTTTTTCAAGCCTTACAATAAGATCCCCTATTATTTCATCAAGAAAGCTAACACAAGCAAAGTAGGCAGCCCTGGCCTTCATCATCTCTTCATAATTGATTCTTTCTACTTCGAATCCTTTACGCATGGCTATACTCATAGGATGTTTATAAGCATCCCCTGTTGCTCCAACTTTAGGTTCAGACACCTTTTTGGGCCAATAACGGTCAAAATGCCTTTTTGGAGCTGTAAGGGGAAAATGAGGCCGGCTAAAGGATGCACATAAAAAATAGGGTTTATCCGGGTGCTTGTGTTTATGCTCCCTTAAAAAGGATATGGTCTCGTTGCATACAATGTTCTCCTGCAGCAAACTCTCAGGAAACTCTGTTATCCCTGCGTTTTTTGTCCTTCCAGCTTTACCTTCACGGCTTTCCGTAATAGCCTCAACTTGATGTCCGCCTTTTCCGGTAAGGTCTCCGTAAGGCCTATGTTTAAAACCCCCGAATTGGTTACTGCCACCTAAATGATACTTTCCTATAAAACACGTCTCATATCCATGTTGTTCCAAAGTCTTTGGCAATGTTGGAATCTCAGGTCTTAAATAGACTCCATTCTTCCAGGCTCCACAATTTCTTACTTCCCTGCCTGTAAACATACACATCCTAGAAGGAGTGCACAAAGGCATCTGGCAGTAAACATCAGTAAAAACTGTGCCTTTTTTTGCCAATATATCAAAGTTAGGTGTGTTTACCACTTCACCACCTTCTTCCTCAGGCATATACCCCATATAGCGAAATCCATGCTCATCGCTTAAGAGGAATAATATATTTGGTTTCACATCTTTCACCCCTTTGTTTTTTCTCTATATGGTTTTGGTGCTTTTTGAGCTGACAAGGGAATTTTCCACAACTCCGCTTGTTCAGGTTTTACTTTCTGCCCCCACCGGGTGAGTATATCGTAATGGGCCATCTTACTTTCATGCCCTTGTATCTGCTGCTGGATATTCCAGCCATCTTCAATATATGTCCTTAATTCCTTCACCAATTCAGGATACTGTTCTATAAGATTGCAAAACTCTCCAGGATCCTTTTCAACGTTAAACAACAGGTCGTATTGCTCATGAAAAGCATAGCTAATTAACTTCCACGGTCCTTTTCTCACCATTCGGCCCGGAATAAAGTTACCCGATTTATCCTTTTCAATGTATTCACTATATACATGCCTTTCGTTAAGCTCCTCCCCTTTGATTATCTGATTTATAAGGCTTATACCATCCTGCTCAGGAGGGACTGTGGCTCCGATAATATCACACAAAGTGGGTCCTAAATCCATAATACTTGCAGGACTTTGAATTCTTTGGTCTGCTTTTATACCATCTCCCTCAAAAATTAAAGGAATTTTTGATGACCCTTCAAAAAAAGTTTGCTTGCCAAACAAATTCCGTTCACCGATTTGATCTCCATGATCCGATAAGTATATAAAAATCCCTTTTCTATCGTTTTTTAAAAGATATTCCTGCCAAGCTTCACGGACACATCCAATTTGCCGGTCCATATTTTCAATCATTCCATAATAGGCAGCTCTTGCATTTAGAATAGTTTCCTTTTCAGCTTTCATCTCCTTTGCAGCCATCAGGGGATGGTGATAGTTTAATTCATTGTCCATCGAACTGGGCAGCTTGACACGCTCCCTATAGTAATCGAACAACTCAGGTGGCGCAACATAAGGAAAATGAGGTGCATAGGTTCCGACAACAATAAGCTGTGGTTTATCATGGGGCTGGTTTAAGTAATCCAACGCAGCTTCTATTACCGCATTATCATATTCCAATACGGGGGATGTGCCTTTTCCTATAACGTTCAAGCAGTATTTAACTGCTAGGCTTCCTTTAAATGCTCCAAGATCCTCGCGATCATGCCCGGGAGTTCCCCAGTAAAGAGGACATATATCGCCTACCAGTCTTTTTGTAAAACCATGTCTTTGGTCATCGCCTACAAAATGCATTCTGCCGCAAAGAACGGTTTCATATCCTTCAGCAGCAATAGAATGAATAAATGTAGCCTGGTCTTCTGCAATGGCTCCTTTGTTTGTATAAATCCCCGTCTTTGACGGAAGCTGTCCCGTAAGCATGGAGACCCTTGAAGGAACACATAAGGGGCATGAAGTATATGCCACATCAAAAGAAGTTCCACTTTTTGCTATCTGTTCAAGATTGGGTGTCCTTACCAGCGTATCCCCTGCTGAAGCCAGATTTAATCCGCTATGCTGATCACTTAAAAAAATTAAAATATCAGGTTTCTTCACCTTTTGACCTCCATTTAGTTATTATTACAGCGTTAATTCTAAACTTGTTCTGACTTAAAAATAACGCATTAGAATTTTCACTATTTTTTGAATCCTACACCTAAATCCAGACAAATAGATGATTAACATTGTAGGATTATTTATTAACATCTGTTTTCTGTCATACGAAGCATAAAGGTTTTAATTTCATAGGGTTTGATTTCGAAGGAAAAACAATTTCCATCAGTTTCAATGTCCCCTATAACATTTTCCATGAGGTCGCAATCCAATGCCTTGTCTATTTTGTCAGATAAAGTAACTATAACATCTGTTCGCCTGTTATGGATTTCATATAACCTTAAAAGAATATCATCAGAGTCTTCAGCTTTTTTTACAACATCCAGTACAACATTATCTCTGTTCACATTCACCAGTGAAAATTGAGTAGGCAATTTGCCCTTATGAGCTCTTTCCACTTTACAGTACATGGGACAATTCAATGCATAAGCCATAGATGCTGTCCCTGCCATCTTCCAGTCCTTAGCATGGGGGTAAAGGGAATAAATAAATTTATGAACTTCCCTATCAGCATCAATATTGGGAAACACCGCTGATTTTATCAATGTCAGCCTCATAACACTGTCTTTTATGTCATAACCGTATTTGCAATCATTCATGAGGCTAACACCATAGCCACATTCGGACAAATCCGCCCATTTGTGAGCACACACTTCAAATCGTGCCAAGTCCCAGCTGGTATTCCAGTGGGTCGGTCTTTCCACATTACCGTGCTGAATCTCATAAACAGCTTTGTCAGCATGGATATCAACCGGAAAAGCAACCTTTAAAAGAACCTGTTTTTCTTTCCAATCGATTGTTGTGTCAAAATCTATCCGGGGTATATCATTGTAAACATATATATGCTGCACAATTTTAGAGTCAAGAAATTGTTTTTCCACCTTAATGCACGCCCTAACAGGACCGTTTTCAACAACTTCAATGCTCAGTACATCATTAACTTCCCACATCTTTTCCTGGTAGTATATGTTAATATCCCATGCATCATGTCTTCGGGGTTTATCTTCAAAAGCCTGCAGCACATTCCCCTTTTCTCCCCGCTTTAATACCTGCCTTTTATTTACCTTATCGAATATTGAAATAATATTTGCGTTGTCATCCAGTTCTATCTCAAAAAATTTATTCTGCAAACCTCTGTTGTGGGCCAGGCAAGTCGTCTTATCTGTAAGGGCTGTCGGTTTATCAGCACTATTTGCTTCTTTCAGGTAAAACACCTTATATCCCTTTGCCGGTACATTTTCAGCAAAAAAGATTACTTCCTTACCTTCTGCAATCTGTGAAGGAAGCACACTGCCGAAGGTGTCTCTAATAATTACATTTTCCATGTAGTCAGGTAAAACAAATTTTGCAATGTCACTTCTTTCTTGACCGGACTGATTAAACACCACAACTGCATCATTTTGTAAATCGATTTTATTTGAAACGCTGTCTATAGCATCTTCTATCAAAGCCTTACCATTTTCTAAAACATAAATGTAATCCTTACCCGAATCATCATACACTTCTTTTATTGAGGATCCAGGCAATATGTCATGGAACTGGTTGAGTAATATAAGTTCCCAACCCTTATTCAATCTTTCATAAGGATAATATCCCGCTTTGCTTGTTTTCATGTTCAGGACAGACAACCATTCTGCATCCTGGTACATAAACTCACTCTTGCGGTTGTATCTTTTGTTTCTTGCCATAGAAGTATATGTGCCTCTATGATATTCAAGGTAGAGTTCTCCCACCCATTTAGGTAACTTCTTGTTATTGCATACATTCTTAAATAGTTTGTCAAAATACTCTTTTGAATGACACATTTTGACTTGTGGACAACCGGGAATTCCCTTTTCCATTCTACGTGCATTTTCAAGCATCTCTTTAGTAGGACCTCCGCCACCGTCTCCATAACCAAAGCATAACAACACATTAGTGTTTATATCTTTCTGCTGATAGCGTTCCCATGCCCCCATCACTTGCGATGGTACAATCTCGCCATTGTATGTGGTTATGAATGGATTAATTCTCAAATGCTCATTGGGTGTTGTAATAAAATGAGTCAAAATTTCAGTGCCATCTAAACCTCTCCACAAAAACGTGTCATAAGGCATTTTATTGTATTCGCTCCAGCTTATTTTTGTAGTCATAAAATAGTCTATACCGCTTTTTTTGAGAATTTGAGGCAGGGCTGCGCTATACCCGAACACATCGGGAAGCCAAAGAATTTTACTGTCCACACCAAATTCCTCTTTAAAAAATCTTTTACCAAACAAAACCTGCCTTATTAAAGACTCGCCTGAAGCAAGGTTGCAATCAGCTTCAAGCCACATTCCTCCCTCAGGCTCCCAACGTTTTTCAGCCACCCTTTTTTTAATTTCTTCATAAAGCTCCGGGTGGTCTTCTTTTATAAATTGATATAGCTGTGGCTGACTGGACATAAACTTAAACTCAGGATACTGTTCCATTAAACTCAGCACAGTTGAAAAACTCCTAGCAACCTTCTCCTTTGTTCTTGCCAGTGTCCATTTCCATGCCACATCAATGTGCGTATGCCCAACACAATGCACAGTTGCATCCTGTTCTCCGCAAAACTTGCCATAGAATTCCGTTTCAAGAAACTTGTTTGCTTCCTTTACAGAATTTATAAAACTATCCGAAAAAGGCTTTCTAAGATCAATAATATTTACAGCCTGGTTTAGGTAATTCAATATATCTATTCTCTTTTTATTTTCTTTTTTGAGGAGCAATGCCACTTCCAAAGGTACTTTTAGATTATAATATACTCTTTCAACATCTCTATCCGCTAGCGCTGCCTTAGAATCCAGCAGCATAATGCCACCCTTCGCCCCTGTATATACATGGAGGTCGATTTCATATTCTTTCTTATCTGCTTTATCAGTCAAAACTACTTCCCTGTGATTCGCATCCAGGCCCTGTATAATATTTCTGTCCACACAAACCAGTATCTGTGGGTTTGCTCTACTCCAAGCGCCTTCAGCACCGGTTTTCAACTCATATACAACCGGATTACCTAAAAATCTGTCCGGTAGTTCCACTCGGGTTCTAAACCAATAAAAGTTGCCACCTAAAAATATGTCTCCCTGTTTGAAAGGTTTCCATTCACATGCCGCACTATCGGCTTCATTAATGCTTTTAAAATTACCTTCTTTAAACATATAGTCTGATATGACTATACTATCAGCATATACATACGAGCAAATATCCGTACAAATTGTTTTAATTCTCTCTTCAATAAAATACAAACGTCTGACCTCCATATAATTGTTATAGTTTTTTAAAATACTTTTTTATGGTTAATTATATATTAAAGGTTATTATTCAGGTTCATAAATCTTCCTTTTGCATTTTGTTTTTAAAGTATTCCATTACTCTTTGCCGATGGCCTCCATCTTGCGGCAAAACATTTTCTTTGTCTATTATTCGCGCACTTTCATCAAGATAAAGCGGTGTGAGCGATTGAAACAGTATCCAATTATTTAAAATAGAAATATACTCCTCAATTTCTTCCCTGTAATGAGGACAATTAAATAAGTTGTTCATCTCCAAAGGATCTTTTTCCATATCGAAAAAAAGCGATTTATTTCTTTCTTTGCACAAAAGCAGCTTCCGTGTACTGCTTCTTACCATATACTCTCTGCCCTGATCGTTTTCAGCAAAAACCACTTCTCTTCCCTTACCTGTACCAATATCAAGACCCTTCATATGAATACCCGGTGTGCATCCAGTCTGCGATAGTATAGTGGGGGCTATATCAATGATGCTAAATAATTCTTCAGATATCTTGCCACAGTCTTCCTGATCTGGATATTTAATTATAAGCGGCACTCGGATTACAGGATCATACATATATTTTTGCTTTCCTACCATATGGTGATATCCCATATAGTCTCCATGATCGCTTGTATAAATTATCAATGTTTTATCGTAAAGCCCTTTTTCTTTCAGAATTTCTATCATGTTGCCGACCTGATAATCTATTTGGGAAATCGAACCGTAATAATAAGCCAATATCTTTCTGTAAGAGTCCTCAGTGAGTTTTTCCGAATCGAAAAATGCCTTCCGCCTTTTCTCAATATCGTACAAAAAGGCTTCTTCCGTCCATCCAGGCAATAGATCAAGCTCTTTAGGATTATACATGGAACACCAGGGAGGCGGAGGGTCGAAAGGATGATGGGGCTTAATAAAACCCACCATCAGAAGGTTGCCGCCGTCACCCCAGTTTTCAATTTCTTCCTGCGCCTTGTTCCCTATCCAGGTAGTTGAATAATAATTATCCTCAAGGTTTGATTTAACCGCTCCAAAGCTTTCAAAATATTCCCTTGGCGCCCGTTCCCTATATTCTTTCACCTGATCCTGCAAATCAGTTTCATCAACCTTGTCATTATTCATGAGATAACGATGATAATCGTCATCATACCGCCCTGGTCCATGCTGCTCCGCCAGTTCCATTTCTTCAAAACCTACATCAAGGTAAGTGGGAGTAAAGTGCATTTTACCAATTGCTTTTGTTCTATATCCAGCTCTTTTCAATATCTCGGGCAATTTCTCTATTGCCTCGGGCAAGGTTGAACAATTGCTCCACCCCATATGCTGATGTACATAAAGACCTGTTAACAACGAGTAACGGGACGGTGTGCATACAGGATAGGTAGAAAAGCAATTTTTATACAGTACTCCATCTTTTGCAATCCTATCTATGTTGGGTGTACACACATCCCTATTTCCATATGCACCTATGCAATCTGTCCTATGCTGGTCGGCATGTATAATTAAAACATTTGTTCTTGTTGATTTAAGCATGTTCTCCCCTGACCCTTATTTATTGCTAAGTTAAAAAATAAGCTTTTATTTTATACTCTGATACCTTTCATAAGCTGCCTGATTAATTTCCATGAACCGGTCAAGATCCATTTTCTTTAATGTATTCACATAGTCATTCCACTCACTGAAGGGCTTTCTTCCAACAATGAATTGTACTTCCATTTCATGTACATAATTATCAATATCAGCTGTTAACCCAAGTAGTTCATCGAGCTCTTCGGCAGTATAGGTAAACTGCGCCCATATTTCCTTTGGAGCATAAGGCTTGAAATTTATAGCCGCTTCCAGAGTCGGTCCTTTACTTCCTTCGTCAATCAAGTACTTGTCGACTTTTATGCTTGTAGTACCTGTACCACCAAACATAAAGTAGCTGCTATCTTTATCGTTTAATACTTCGTCGGTATACTGGTATTCTCCATTCTCATCAACATAGTAAGTCTTTCCTTCTATTCCTAGGAAGTAAAACTTTATACCTTCATCACCATAAAAATAATCTACCCAGCGAATAGCTGCTTCAGGGTATTTGCACACTGTTGTCACCACATAATTGCCATGTAGTTTGAGGCGTGGTTTAACACCAGAGTAAAGCTGATCACCATGAGGACCTATTAGGGCCTGCTTAAGCGGTACATAGTCATTATAGTTTGTAGTGCTAATTATGGTATGGTTTCCTCTTACGGTAGACCCTACCAACCCCTGGTCACCTTTTGCAACAAGCGTATCGTTCTGCTTCAAGAAGATATCGGGATCAAGCAGACCATCATTATATAACTTGTTATAAAACTGCAATGCTTCCTTTTCACGCTCATCTGCAGGATAAAACCTCAATTTACCTGTTTCTTCATCTAAGTCTATGTGATCATTGCCTCTGCCCCTGTTTCCCAGACCCCATGCTCCCCGGAAAAGACCAAAGGGTGTATACCACTCCAGTGCAGTGAAAGGTAGTTCATCTTGTTCTCCATTACCATTCATATCCAACCCTTTAAATGCTAGTAAAACATTATGAAACTCATCAATTGTTCCTGGTACGTCAAGCCCTGCAGCGTCTAGCCACTTTTTGTTAAAGAACAACTTGTTACCCATGTTCTGAGTATCAGCATCCAGAATGTCTGGGTACCCATAGATACCGTTATCCGGCAAAGTTATACTCCTTTTAACATCATCGTACCTAGCAAGGGTATCCTTTAAATTAGGTGCATAGTTGTCCATGTATGGTTTAATATTGAGGAATGCACCGTCTGTAGCATAGCGGGTTAGATCGTTATAGCCAAATCGACATTTCATAAATACATCGGGTAAATCATTACTGGCAAGTATAATGTTGATTTTTTCTTCCATCCCGCTTTTTTCAATTTCAGTAAAGTCCATACGGATTCCAGTCATCCGTTCATATTCCTTCACAAGGTATCTTTCACTAAACCCTCTATTGGTTACCAATACACTCAATGTAATTGGCTCATTCACTATGGGAAATCCTTCTTCGTTTACATAGTTTTTTTCATTCCCCTGTGCGCTTTGGGTAGCTTCACTCTGACCTTTTGGACTTTCGTCTTTTTGACTTGCAACGCAGCCGACAAACATTGTAATAACCAAACTTATTGCCAACAGCATAATAAGTGACCTCTTAATACCTTTCATTTTCATACCTCCTATACTTTTATTTATTATATTATTGATCGGAGTTGGGCTTTACTTTGCCACTTCCGAACCAATCTTATTATTTTAACATAATTTAAGTTTCATTCACCCTCTTAATTAAGCCCGGATATCTTTCATCACTGTCTCCTATGTCCAACTTAATATCCAATAGGCAGTTTTTTAATTCCTTCACTATTCCAGCATAGTCAGGATGAGAATATACATTATGTAACTCTTCAGGATCCTTCTTTAGGTCATACATCTCCCACCCGGCAGGAGTAGGTTCTTCAGAATCATCATTTATATCCAGCGGTAAACCATAGAAAAATATTAGCTTATATTCTTTTGTACGAATTCCATAATGAGCCGGCACATTATGCAAGGATGAAAGATGCGTCCAGTATCTGTAATACGCTATATTCGGCCAATCTTCTAGGGTTTTTCCGCCTAGAAGACTACGAAAACTTCTGCCTTGCATCTCATCGGTTTTTTCAAGTCCTGTATAATCTAAAAGAGTTGGTGCAAAATCAACATTAGTTACAATATCATCCATCTGTATACCTGGGCTTATGTCGCCAGGAAAGCGGATTAGCAAAGGCATACGAATGCTTTCCTCATAAATCCATCTTTTATCAATATAATCGTGCTCTCCGAGAAACATGCCTTGATCGGAAGTATAGATCACAATAGTATCATCAAGAATGCCTTCATTTTCAAGATAGTTCGTGAGTCTGCCCACATTATCATCAATACCTTTTACAGTTCTAAGGTAATCTCTAAGATACTTCTGATAGGCAGCCCGGGTACGTCCCTTTGCATCTAAACCAGTTAAATCAAGTTGTCCGGTTGGGTAATCCTCTTTGCTCATCTTACCGACCACATTTCGCTTGGGATTGTGCTCAGATACTGAACTGCCAAAACCTCTCGATCCAAGTGACCGGTGACTTTTGTCCTCCCATAGGCTTTGAGGTTCTGGTATTTCAATGCCATCAAGTATATGTTCATATCTAGGATGATATTCAAAAGGCTCGTGAGGAGCATTAAAATGACACAGCAGAAGAAAAGGTTTGGACCGGTCCCGAGTATCCAGCCAGTTTATGCATTTATCTGTAATAATATCAGTAGCATAGCCTTTATATTGTTTCCCCAGTGTTTTTTCTCGGGATTCACACAAAGACCAGTTATAGTCTTTATCCTTAAAGTATGGATCAAAATATAAGCCCTGTCCTGACAATATATCGTAATAATTAAAGCCTTGCGGCTGGCTACGAAGATGCCATTTACCTACTATGGCGGTCTGATAGTCACTACCTTGCAGTATTTTGGGAAAGGTGTTTAATTCAGTACTCAATGTATCCCTAAGCGTTCTAACCCCATTCCTGTGTGAATGCTGCCCTGTGAGTATAGTAGCGCGGCTTGGAGCACATATTGAATTGTTGCAGTAGCAGCACTTCAGTAATGCCCCTTCCTTGCCAATTCTGTCGATATTGGGTGTCCCAAAAACTTTGGCTATTCTTGAACCATATAGGCTGACAGCATTAGCCGCATGATCATCAGACATTATAAATAAGATATTTGGTCTTTTCATATACTTCATCCTTATTAAACTATTTGTTAAACTAATATTATTCCTATAAACCACAATCCAAATAATTATTTAAGACAAATTATCTACACGACTTCGTGTAGCAGTTATCCCTTTATTGCACCTATCATTACACCTTTTACAAAATACTTCTGTATAAACGGATAGAGAATAAGTATAGGAAGAGATGATATAATTATTAGCGAATATTTCATTCCTTCGGCCGCAAACATTCTTTCTGCTGCACTTTCCCCCGATGTATTTATTAAACCTTCGGTATATTGGTTTTGAATAAGAATTCTTCTTAAGAATATCTGTAATGGGTACTTACGCTCATCTGTAAGATATATCAAAGCTGTGAAAAAACTGTTCCAATGTGATACTGCATAAAAGAGAACCATAACAGCAAATATAGATTTTGATAGAGGAATAACAATACTTTTTAGTACTCTTATATTGGAACATCCATCAATCATAGCTGCATCATATATCTCATCAGGTATATTCTTCTGGAAAAACGTCCTCATAATAACCAAATTCCACATTTGTATAGCATCGGGAATTATCATAACCCAGAAATTGTTAACCAATCCCAGTTGTTTAATAACCATGTATTTAGGAATAAGTCCTCCGTTAAATATCATTGTGAATGCAAGCATTGCAGTAAATAGGTTTTTTCCGTAAAACTTTTTTCTTGATAAGGGATAAGCCCCTAATGTTGTCATAATAATATTAACAGCCGTGCCGACAGTAGTGTATATTATTGTATTCTTATAACCTGTATATACATCTGGTTCTTGAAATACCGTTACATATGATTTAATGTTAAAACCCTTTGGAAATAATCCCACTTTACCTGCTAGCACTAACACAGGATCGCTAAAAGACGCACTTACTACAAAAAGCAACGGATAAACCATAATTATAAATGTCATTATAACAAGAGAACCTACCACTATACTAAATATTTTGTCACTTAGTCCTACAGAACGCACTTTATTTTCCCCCTTTTACCACAAGCTTGTTTCTGACACTTTTTTTGAAATTTTGTTAACTGTTACAATTAGAATGAAATTTATTACTGAATTGAACAACCCTACGGCAGTGGCAAAACTATGCTGAGCGTCCAATAGTCCTACCTGGTATACATAAGTCCTTATTACATCTGAAGTAGACTTTGTAAGGTCGTTCTGCATCAAAAATATTTTTTCAAAGCCTATGTTCATAATTTTTCCTGTCTGCATTATGAGTAATATAATTGCAGTGGGCATAATACCGGGCAGTGATATATGAATCAATCTTTGAAATTTGTTAGCACCATCAACTATAGCAGCTTCATATAACTCTAATGATATTCCAGATAATGCAGCCACATATACTATTGAGTTCCAGCCAACATTGTGCCAAATACCGGAAAAAACATAAATAGTTTTGAACCAGGCAGGCTCAGTCATAAAAGATATCCGTTTCATTCCTAGAAGAGATATCAAATTATTTATCACCCCTCGGGGTGATAAAAACATAGTCACCATTCCAACCAGTACTACCGTGGATATGAAATGCGGAGCAAATGTAACCATTTGCACCGCCTTATTTATATGCTTGTTTTTCACTTCATTAATAACAAGTGCTAGTATTATAGGCGCTGGAAAACTTGCTATCAACTGATAAAGACTGATTCCTAATGTATTTCTTATAAGTCTCCAAAAATAGTAAGAGTTAAAAAAGCGATTAAAATGTTTTAATCCAACCCATGAACTTCCTAAATAACCTCTTATTGGAGAGAAGTCTTTGAAAGCTATTTGCACACCATACATTGGCAAGTATTTAAAGATTATGAAATAAACAAGTACAGGGAGGAAAATAATATACAAATCCCAGTTAGGAAGTACTGCCTTTTTAAAAGTATAAAATCTTGATGTTTTGTTGTAATGTTTACTAAATGGATTTGACTCCACTAATTCAGATTTCATGTAAGCACTCCTTTTGCTTTATTGAATCATCGAAGCATATATAAGCCCGATGACTTGTTGCAAAGGAAGATTATCATCTTAGTACTCTGTTTACAACCCTGCTATTTTATTTTTTGCTTGCTTTTTTATAAATTTAACAATTTTCTTACTTGCTTTTTTATAGATTTACAATATTAAACGCTCTTTCTTCCACATATGTTTCTGTACTGTGAAGGTGTCATCCCTTCCTTGTGTTTGAATTTTCTTAAAAAGTTAGCCTCATCAATATAGCCTGCCTGCTGGCGGATATCCTTTATAGAATTGTCAGTGGTTTTAAGTAGTTCTTTGACTTTTTCCATTCTTATAATATCAATGTAGTTCATTAAAGAGTATCCTATATGTTTTTTAAAATAATTTGTTATATAAGAAGGAGATATGTTAAATTCTTCTCCGATAACTTTTAGACTCAAATTACTATCAAAATAATTTTTATCTACGTATTCCAGTATTTCATTTATTAGGTCTGATTTTCTACTGCTTTTCTGATTTTCAATATGTCTGCAGATATTACTACAAATTTTCATTATACAATCAGTAAATTCATCAATTGTTTCAAAGTTCTTTACTGCCAGACCTTTAATTTTCAAGCTGCTTACATTGCTAAAATCAACACTCAACTCATAAATTATTTTTGATACGGTGTTTACCAGACCCGCACACACTACTCTTGTAGTTTCAATTGAAAGTGCACAGCTTTTTATTTGTGATACTATCTCACTTAGCACTGTTTCAACACCCTGTATATTTGTTTTCTTAACCTCGCTCACAAGTTGACTCTGTTTGTCCAGATAGTAAGATAGGTTTTCTTCATTACTACCGTTAAGAACATCACTTAAAAACACTTTCCCTCTCCCTTGTAGGAACCGGCATGATGCAGCATGTTCTGCCTGAACAAATGAAGTGTTAATCATGGATATATTATCAAAAATTTCCCCTATACCAACAGTCAATGAAATATCAAACTTCTTCATAAAAAGGTCCTTTGCTCTAACAGCAATGTCCTTAAGATTGTCTATGTTGTTTTTCCCTGCGTCTAAATTAACTATTAATACTATTCCAGTACCATTGATAAGATCAGTAGCGTAAGCACACCCAACCTCTAGGGATAATTCTTCTATCGCATTTATTATTCCTAACAAAACCAGTTCTTGAACATTCTTAGAATTCTCTTTGATAAAATTTTTATAATTATCTATTAAAAAAGTCATCACTGAAAAATAAGGACGGCTAAAATCAATTTCCGATCCTTCAATCAGTTTATTAAACTCCCCATCTTTTAAATGTTTTCCCTGCAGAAGGGCTAGTAAAATATTTTCTTTAAGACTATTTTTAGCACTACTTAACATATTCTGAAGACCACTGTTTTCGCTTGTTACTTTATCAATAATCCTTGTAATATACTCAAATTCATCCCCTAATACTGGTACCTGTTTAGTTAACGCTATCTGCCGCAGACTGCTCAATATCCTCTTTAATGGTTTGTAATTTTGAGAAGCAAAAACTAATGCCATTCCCAATCCCAGTATGAAAATTATTCCAGTGCCAATTTTCAAGCTCCTAAGGCTGTTATCAACAATACTCATAAATTGTTCCGTAGGAATTACAGTAACATGGGTCCAATAATTAAACCCAGAAGTATACTTTATAACCGTATACTCTTTCCCCAGAATTTCTACCTTGCTCACAGCATTATCTAAAGAGGGAATATCTACCCCTTTAAGTAACTCTACTGGCTCAATGCGGTCTTGAGCCGTTGATGAGGCTATCAATCTGTCATTTTCATCGAGTATAAAATAGGTACCATTATAAGCTTTCAATGTATCACGTACCTGTTTGTCCATTTCACTGTAGTTAACAATAAACATAATTACCATATTGGGCTTTGAAGCTTTGAGTGGCAATGGGTAAAGATAGGTCATATAAAGATCATTGTTTATTTTCTCTACTGAACGCATAACTGGCATGTTTATACCGCTCATCGAACTCAGAAACTCTTCTTTGCTCCAATTCTCATACTTATATGAAAAGTCAAAAAATGTATCTAGATTGTTTATACCCTTTGTGGTAAAAAGTTTGTCTGGTACTATAAAGTAATATAAAGCAATATCATAAATGTATGGATGTGTAAATTTCAAGTCACGTAAAAAATTAATGCTATTTGCCATGTCATATGCATCGTTTTTTAGCATAAATGTTGAAAAGCTGTTATTGGTAGTTATGGTTATTGCTATATTTTGCATCTGAATAATCTCTTTTTCTAGCTGCTCTGTCATTTTATCCAGCAAATTCAAGTTGTATGTTTCCACTTCATGCTCCAGTACAGAAATAATTTTCCCATATAAAGTGCTTGACATGATTGTCATTAAAATTACTACAACAAATACATATGATAAAAATATTTTAACAAAACGAATCGAAATTCTGTTTTTATGCTGCTTGCTCAAAGTTAAGCCTCCCTAGTCAGAACTATGGAATCCAAAGCATGAATATTTTCTTAAAACAACTGCGGTATTATGTGACAAAACTCTTTTTTAATTATACATCCTAACATGTCAGCTAGTCAACAACTTATGTGCGAAGGCCAGCTTTGTTGGACCCATTATACCATAAAATTGAAACATACTCATTTTATTATGCATAAATCCCGCTTGTTTGACAGCTCATGAATAAATTACTTTCATAAAATCCTTTCAGTCATTG
>CAYPLH010000013.1:0-80016 GCA_964411505.1 uncultured Clostridiaceae bacterium
GCATTATTATTTATGCAAAAGTTGCTAATAGAGAAAAAGCACGCCATGTAATTATCGGCGTGCATGTGTAAATAGTCACTACAAATTATTGCCCAGTATTTTACATATTAGCTTGATGACATTGGGTACCCGGTACCATTTATCTCAGCAGTTGCAGTACTCCCTGGGGAGCTTGGTTTGCCTGGGCTAACATTGCTGTTGCAGCTTGCTGCAGGATGTTGTTCTTGGTGAACTCCATCATTTCCTTAGCCATATCTACGTCACGAATACGTGATTCAGATGCTTGCAGGTTTTCAGCAGAAGTATCCAGATTCTTGATTGTGTGTTCTAATCTGTTTTGAACAGAACCCAGCTTAGACCTTTCAGATGATACCTGGTCGATTGCACTTTGAATTTTGGTAATAGCGCTTGAAGCATCATCTTTTGTAGTTACGTTTAATGCATATTCTGTATCAGTACCGTTAGTTACATCATCTGCGGCATAAAATCCAGCACCTCCGGCAGCTGAAGATATTCCTAGTGCCTCGGAACGCATATCTTCAACACTCAAAGATAATGCCTGTCCTTCATTTGCACCAACCTGGAATGATAGTGAGCGATCTTCTATTACAGCCGGTGTAATTACGTCTCCACTAATTTCTACTGGGTTAGTGGCAGTTTCAAAGTTAAATGTTGCAGCAACTTCACCATTAGTATTTGTTGCATCAGTAGCTGTAAAATCGAAAGATATACCGTCTTGGTTATAGTTCAATGTATCGCCTGAATTAAGTGAAAATGTTGTTGTAGATATTACATCTGCACCTGATTTAAGCGTAGCGGTGAATGTGCCGCCGCTTGCACTATTAACCCAAGAAATATCTAATGCATCTGCTCCTGCAATGACTCCAGAATCAACAACAGTAATGTCTGACATTACAACTGTAGTATCATCATCACCATCAGTAATTTCCAAACCTACTTTTTGTGCTACAGAAGTAAGTGTTCCCGTTGCATCAGTTCCTACTACATTTAAATCAAGTGTTACCGAACCACCGACTGCCCAATTAGCTGCATCTTCTGTTGTAAAAGAGAAGCTAATCCCTTGATTATCATATGTGTATGTGGATGTAGCAGCATCATAAGCCATCGCATCAGCATCAATTACTAGAGTATTTGTGCCATCATCTCCATCAAAATCAACAGTAAAACCATCAACTGCTCGAGTTATTACTATTTGATTAGTACCAGTATCATCAAGTGCCGCCCAATCAAATCCATTATCTGCAGTACCGGCAATGGCAATATCAAAATCAGCTGACGAACCGGCAGTCCATGCAATCGGCTCATCACCAACTTCAATAGTTTGACTAATCATCTTAGTTACCGAAACAGTATCACCTGGTGTAGTCTTGGCTTCAGATACTTCATACTTATCTGACAAATCACCATTTAATAATGTCTTTGTGTTAAATTCAGTTGTGTTACCAATTCTGTTGATCTCAGAAGTTAACTGGTTAATTTCTTTTTGAATCTCACCACGGTCGCTTGCTTCATTTGTATCGGTTGAAGCTTGAACTGCTAACTCTCTCATTCTTTGAAGGATGGCTTGTGTTTCATTCAGCGCACCTTCAGCTGTCTGAATTAAGGATATACCATCTTGTGCATTTCTTGAAGCTTGAGTTAACCCCCTGATCTGACCTCTCATTTTTTCTGAAATTGCAAGACCCGCTGCGTCATCTCCGGCTCTGTTGATTCTGTAACCGGATGATAACTTTTCCATGGATTTGGCGCCTGCGGCATTACCGAGACCCAGTTGACGATATGTATTCATCGCCATAATGTTATTGTTGATACGCATAATTAAAATCCTCCTTGATTTTTTCGGGAATCCTTTCCCTAAGTTTATAAGTACTCTTGCACTGATCTTTACCGGTAAGGAAAAGTACAAAAGGCTTATTCAATATTAATATCGTAACTTCTTCCAAATACTTTATAGGTAAATTTAAAAACTTGATTATTTTTTTGTGATTCGTTACCAACAAGCGATAATTCAATCCACTACTGAGAATTTCGCCTCCAAGCCAACTACACTTTAGGGTAGCTAATAGTACTGCAGCGTAATTTTTGTTTTGCCTGGAAAAAATGATATTAGTGCTATAGTATTAGTTGACTTTTTTGTCTAAACTCTTCAAAACTTCAGGATCTACTCCTGCCGCCTTCATGTTTTCTTCCTTGATTTCGTAATAGATTTCCTTTCTGTGAACAGTAATATTTCTAGGTGCATCTATACCAAGCCGCACCTGATCACCTTGAATTTCTATTATTTTTATTTCAATATTATCTCCTATGATAATTGATTCGTCTTTTTTTCTAGACAGTATCAGCATTTGCGCTACTCCTTATCTGACTTTAATTGCTATAAAACCGGACACTTTTTCCAACGAATATCTTCCCGCTTTCCAGCCTTCTCTATCTTAAGCCTTCCAACCTTCCAACTTCCCAGCTTTCCAACCTTCCAACCTTCCAACCTTCCCATAAATTACTTATTAACAATCTTAAGCTCATTCATTACATAGTGCCTTACCAAATACTCTTCATTATCCAGTATAACCTGTTTTCCCTTTTTAGAAGCACTATTTATCAAAATCGGCGCCTTTAAGTTTGCAGTCATTTTTGAAATGTCCTCGGGTATCACAAGTATAGAATATATAAAAACATCCTTTGAATCTTTAACCTCTAGAACCTCCACCTCAGAATCATCAACATCGACAGTGTAATTCTCCATAAGTACCATAGGATCTGTCATAACAAAGGCAAGCTCGGAATTTTCAACACTCTGAAGCCATACAAAGGGTGCAGCCTCCACACCTGAGCTTAGTAGGATAAATCTTTTTTCATTCTCAAAACCCGGCAGCCCTTCCGGAAAATCCACAATTGCATTTTCATCAATGTCCACCATTCCAAAATATTTTGTTTCAATCTGCATTTTTTTATCCCCCAGTATAATTTTAAGTTAACTCAACTTTCCCGCTTTGCGTGACTCGCAATCTTTGGAATTTTGGCTTTCTGCAGAATACGGCACACCCACACTGTTATTGACACACGGCCTAAGAATACAACTTCTGAATGCCATGGAAAACTTAGTTAAGTGAGTATAGTTGCAAATACATATAAATATTCTTTTACCGCAAAAAATCCATCAGGGTAGGCTGAATTATTCTTGCCCCTCCTGCCAATGAGGCCCTGTATACGTTTTCCTCATTTGAAAGCCTCATTATGGTTTCCGCTATATCTGCATCCTCATTTTCACTCATAAGCTTCGAGAAGTTTAATATGTCGTTATCCACTCGATTTAGGGTGAGATCAAGCCTGTTATCCCTTGCACCCACATCTGCTCTAATCATTAAAAGATTATTGAAATTATCATCAATTAGCCCCAAGGCATCACCAACGCCACTACTGTTGGCAACATCCAGTGCTGATATAAGTGTCTCCATATCCTGTATCAGTTTCCCTTTTTCTCCTGCTCCTGATACCCCTCCGGGATCAAAAAGATCATTTCCCGGGACATTAATGTTTATGTCATCGCCTACGCCAATTTCATATTTAATGTTTTGTGCACTGTTTATGCCAATAGCAAAAGTCCCATCCTCGTTAAGAAGCTTCTTATCAGTTGAAAATCCTGAAAATATATACCTTCCCGCATATGAGCTGTTTGAAAGGTGCACAAGTGCATTTTTTAGCTCAATAATTTCAGCTTTTACTATCTGCATATCTTCAGGAGTTAAGGTGCCATTTGCACCTTCTACTGAAAGCTCTCTTGCCCGATGCAGCACATCCCCTACTTGCGCAAGTGTGCTGTCAGTATACTCCAACCAGGACTTGGCATCCTCAATATTTTTTTTGAACTGGTCAAGTTTCGACACATCTGTCCTGAGCTTTAACGCTCTTGACGCTACCACAGGATCATCTGACGGAACCTGAATCTTCTTGCCTGTAGCTAGTTGCTGCTGGTACTTATCAAGACGGATCAAATTTTTTCCGATATTGTCTACCATGTTGTTTACCAACATGCCGTTGGTTATTCTCACAAAAAAACACCTCTTATCCAAAATCTCTAATTAAAAACACCTAATTATAAGCTCCACCTGCTTTGGGTTTGACACATGTCACGCCCCTTTGACAACTATATACCGACTCTATTTATCAGTACATCGTATAACTCATCCATTAAATTAATCATTTTTGCTGCAGCCATGTAGGCATGCTGGAATTTTATCATGCCAGCCATTTCTTCATCTACCGAGACACCTGATATTGACAGTCTTCTGTTATCTATTTGCTTTACTATGGTGTTCAGGTTGTCATAGTATTTAACTGCCTGTTGAGAGTCAACACCCAATGTGGCAACAAGTGATTTCATATAATCTTCGGGGCTGCCCTCCGAAAACATATGAGAATTATTTCTCATTTTAAGCATTGAGGTAAGTACGTTTATATTACCTTTTTGCTCCGGTTGGTCTGAAGTTGAGATTAAGTTAATATCCGCAATTATGTCAGCACTCACACAAAAATTCCGTGCCGTTATACTCTTGTATTTACTTTCTATCTCGGCTATGGTACCTGCTCCGAATATGAAATCATTGCTATTTAATGGGTTTCCATCGTCTCCGGTCATTGTAAAAAAACGCACTCCCGAAGGGGGATCACCTTCAGCCGAATTGAGACTGTATCCATCAGCATGTCCAAAAAAATCCTCTTCCGGTTCTATACTGCCATTAGAATTATTGTCACAATACCCTTCATTTAGTGCCATTGCAAAGGTCCTAACGAAGTTGTTCAATTTATTTATATAATGAGGTATTCCTTTGAAGGACGGACTTCCGTTAATACCACTGTTACCATCCCGCACATCAAGATATCCCTTTAACTCTCCACTATTTATATTAACCTTACTGCCATCCTCCCATGTTATATGATAGAGGTTCTCAATATCCTCTTCATTCACTTTGCTGTCCCTTGGGTGGACAGTAAGCTTCGTCAACTCAAAATGATTAACAATAGGCTTGCCTCCAACCGATACGACAAAGTGCTTATCATCCCTGCCTCCGGGCAGTTTGCCAACTACAATCTCATTTGCTTCAATATTGACTAGCTTTGAAAGATTGTCCACAAGGTATTCGCGTCTGTCCCGAAGATCGTTAGCATGGCTTCCGTCTACTTCCAATGTGTAAATTTGCTTGTTTAATTGACTGATTTGTGTAGCATATGAATTTAATTGGTCCACTTTTACAGAAACATTTTGGTTTATATCATGCTGAAGTTTTTCAAATCTTAAAGCAAGATTATTAAAGTATCTTGCTACTGCCACCCCTTTTTCCTTTATAAGAGCTCGTGTTGCCGGTGCAGAAGGATCCTTAGAGAGCTCCTGCATTGCATTAAAGTACTCATTTAAAATTTTAGTGAACCCACCGTCAGAAGGCTCATTAAATGCTGCTTCAACATCAGAAAGAAGGATTCGTTTTGCGTCCCATTCACCAAAAAAAACAGATTCACTCCAGAACTTATAATCAAGATACTCATCTCGCACTCTTTGTATTAAGGCTACTTCAGAGCCTGTCCCTATCATTCCTGTCCTATCAAAAGACAATAGGGGGTTAGATGCAACCTGCTTAGCTTTCTGCCTTGTAAACCCAGGTGTATTAACATTACTTAAATTGTGGCTCACAACATCAAGATTCCTTTGAGCGGTCGTAAGTCCTCTTGCAGCAATATTAAGACCAAAAAAACTTCCTTGCAAAATTAATCACCTACCTATAATGCCCATTCGGCTTATTATATTATCAATCATTTCATCAATTACATTAATTGTCCTTGAAGATGCATTATATCCATATTTGAATTTAATCATATTAGCCATTTCCTCATCCAGTGATACCGCTGTTACTGATTGCCTGTTGGCTTCTGCAGCATTTACCAGTGTGCGTTGATTCTCTGCTGTACTTTTTAGGTCGTAACCCATCTGACCAACATATAATATAAATGACTGATAGTAATCATCTGAATTCGCCAAGCCGATCTCATTCGGTATCAATCCCTTATTTCTTAGATTTGATATTTCATATGCAACTGTATTATCACCTGTTGACCCGTCACCAGAGGATACAATATTGTTAATGTCCACAAGATTGTTGTTTAGCTTGATATTACCAATCTCCATCGGTAATGCACCATCAATGGTTGTGAAAAAATCCTGTCCATCAAAACCATTTAAGGTTTTACCACTTTTATGTACATCATTTATTTCACCAAAAACCGCCTTTATCATTTTATTGAGTCTATCCCTTATATCAGGTATAATCTCATCTCGTGATTCTAAAAGACCCAAGAGTTCTCCGTTTTTAAGAGGTACCTCCACACCTAGATTAGAAATTACCGGTCTGTAAAATGAACTTTTATTATCTTCCTTCGCTGCATAAAGAGGTGAAACGTCAGTCCTGTTTACCAGAAAATAACCTCCTGACATAACACTCACCTGACCATCCAAGAATTCCGAAATATCTACATCAACCAGCTCAGATAACCTGTCAAGGAGTACATTCCTCTTGTCGCGATAGTCGTTTGCCTTATCGCCTCGCATTTCCGCTTTAATCACATCAGCATTCAGTTTTGCCACATCTTCGAGTATGTTGTTAACTTCACCAATTCTTACCCTGATTTCTGTATTAATATCCTCTTGTGCCTTTAAAAGCTGATTTCCGACTTGATTAATGTGGTTCACCAGTACTTCCGAACGCTGACGCACCAGAGCTCTTGCGGTTAAGCTGTTTGGATCTTTAGCAAGCTCCTGCCATGAATCCCAGAACTGATTCATCATGCTCTGAAGTCCGTTACCCATAGGCTCGCCTAATATAGATTCAACATCTTCCAACGTCTTTGCCTTTGCATTCAAGTAACCCAAGGTAGTATTTTCCTGGCGGTACATACTATCCAAAAACTCGTATCTAATCTGTCGGATCTCTTGGATGTTAGCACCTAAACCTACCTGATACCGACCACCTAATATATCTGTATAGATTGAATCCTCAATAATTGCTTGCTGTCTAACATAACCGGGAGTATTCACATTGGAAATGTTATGCCCTATTACATTCAAGGCTCTTTCACTTACAGTCATCCCACTTCTGGCTATATCATAGCTACTAAACGTTACTCCCATTTTGCACCTCCCACTTAAGTGTCCTTACTCTTTTTATCACCTTATGATTATCCAGCCTTCATAAAGAAGGCTACTGTGAACTATGCCTACATAACTTGTTGCAGAAAGTCACTCTGTGACTTTCTGGGTTATAATCACCTTATAGCTTTAGATCAATAATGTTTCTTTTTCCAGGTTCGTTAACTTGTCCTGTTTTTAGATAACTCCCATCACTGTCCAGATTTGCCATAAGATTTAATGAAAAATCTATATACTCCAATGAATTCTCAATAAGCTTCGAATTCAGCTCATTTTCTGATTTTAGTTCATTTACTGTATTAACGATTTCCTCCCGCTTTTTTTGGAGCTTTTTAAAGCTTTCTTCTCCAACCTTTTCGGATAACTTGGATATTGTCATTTCATCTGCACTCACATCAAGCTCTCGACAAATTTCGCTTACAACGTCCTCTCTCTTGTTCTCAAGTTTGCCAACATGGACTATACATGCTTGCTCAACTTTTACAAGCTTTTCAAGGTCGTTTATCTTACCATTAACTATCATATCCTTTTTTTTACGAGCTACCTGTAGCAATTGTGAATAAATGTTTGATTCCTCTTCTAATATTTCAACCAACTGATCCAACATAAGTTCCATAGACATTTGCATCACTCCGATCAGGAATATTTTGCGCATAAGTTTTTATTATAGTTTAATTCTTCCATACGAGTAGGAATAAAAATATACCCTGAACCAGATCCCCTGTTAGTTTATAACTCTAATTTCATAAGGAAAACTAGCAAAAATATCAGATTATCAGGATATACACCAATTTTGTCAAATCTTTTTATCCAAAATATTATTTATTAACTTATCGGCTGTCTCTCTTCCACTTACAGTATAAGTACCTGTCCGAAGTTTATCTGTAACAGTATCAACCTTGTCCCTTCTTATGTCTGGCACACCTTTAAGAGCCTGCATTACCAGCTGATGATCTTTAGCCTCACTTGATATGGACAGGGTATCCTTCTTACCCGTAACTTGTTCTGTTTTTTCAGTTCTATTTACTTTTTTCTGTTTAGTATATATTTCGGTTATCTTGGAAATTTCGCCCCAGATTCTCATTAAAATCTCTCCACCTTAAAACTATAATTACATTGATTGCTTTTAAATATTACCCTATGATGTTTTTATCGGTATTTCCCGAAAAATAATTAATCATTTTTTATTTCTATGAAGATAGTGCATTTCTCCTTCTTTTGACCATTTGTTTGTGTTATTTAAGGATTTACTCAGCTCACTCGCTGTCTTAGAAAGATCATTTTTAAGAGCCTTTTCACATTCTTCACAATACAATCCAGTTTTTATTGACATCCCACATTTTTCGCAGTCGAGGAACAAATTGGCCCCATCACCAGATATCTCCAAGCGTCCTTCTCTTAAAAAGTTTTTGATCCTTTTCACGCTTATGTCAAGGTCAATTGCGATTTTGGAAAGGTTTGCTCCAGGATGATTATAAAGATAATCCTTAACTTTCCTAAAGTCATCTTCATCTGACTTCTTACAGCTATCACAAAGCACTGTCCCATAAGCATATGTAAATAGTTTTCCACACCTCGAACAGTTTCTTGGTATCGGCATTATATAAAACCTCCATTCATAACATGCCTGTAATATACGTCTTTAAAACACATAGTACCCCATCTTACCTGTAACATAATATCGTCTACTGTTTTGAAACAGGCGATGCAATAACTACCGCAGTCACCGTCCTAGCACCTGCCTCCTTTAAAACCCTGCTGCACTCATTCAAAGTATATCCTGTAGTTAATATATCGTCAAAAATTAAAATATTCTTATCCTTAACTTCATTTGTATCAGTAATTTTAAAAGCATCCCGTGTATTAAAATATCTATTTTCACGGGATAGAGTACTCTGACTCTTAGTATCTTTAATTCTTTTTATAAGTTCGGATCTTTCTGGTATTCCTGTTTTCGTGCTTATAACCCTTGATACAAGCAAGGATTGATTATACCCTCGCAGAGCTTTCTTTTTTTTATGAAGGGGGACACTCATTATCATGTCATAGCAATTGCTAAGCAGTGAATTCTTTAATTTTTCTGTAACAATACTACCAATTGCCCTGCAATAAGACGGCTTATCAAAAAACTTAAATCTCATTACCGCTTCCTTTATTATCCCTTCATATTCACAGGCACATACCACGTCATCCCATGAACTTTCATACTCAAACCCTTTTAGCGTACAGTATCTTTCCTCATGCATGAATGAAATTTTCTTATGACATTCTTCGCAAATTTCAACCTCCACAGCTATATCAAGAAGGCATGAGCAAAAAATGCATTTGGGAGGATATAAAAATCTTATAAACTTTTCTCCAAGACTGATTTTATTTTTTTCTGAATACTCCACAAAAATCCCCTTAACTTATTTTTGTAAAACTCTTCAAGTCTCTATCATCCACTCGTAAAATCTAACTTGTCCAAAAACACAGTCTTTTTTAGTTTGTCACATAATCCTGAGTATCGTCGTGTTTCTCGCATGTTTTCCACCATTGATTTTAAGCAGCCTTCTGAGCCTACTAGCACCACAAGATCTCTTGCCCTAGTTACTGCTGTATATAATAGATTTCTTGTCATCAAAACCGGAGGACCTGTAAATATAGGCATTACTATTACGGAAAATTCACTTCCCTGGCTTTTATGAATTGTCGTTGCATAAGCTGGCTCTATTTCATCCTGTATTGTAAAGTCATAATTCACCAGCCTATCATCATCAAAAAGGACAGTTATTCTTCGTTCGTCCTCATCTATTCCAAAAATAATGCCCATATCTCCATTAAACACGCCTTCGCCAAACACATCTGAGTCATCAGCCATTTCCCACCTTAAATTGTAATTGTTGCGTATTTGCATTACTTTATCGCCCACACGGAATATCATATTTTTAAGAGTTTTCTCCTTTTTCCTCCTATCAGCAGGATTAAGTGCTTTTTGCATCTCTACGTTTAAGTCTGCAACACCAATAATACCTTTTCTCGTTGGAGTAAGTACTTGAATATCTCTTATTGGGTCATAACCGTATGTTCCTGGAAGCCTTCTAGAACACACATCCAGTATTGTGCTTACAATTTCGTTAGATCTGTATCTTGGAATGAAGAAAAAATCCTTGTCCTTTGTATTTAGGTAAGGGAACTCACCTTTATTAATCCTGTGAGCATTTACAATAATCATACTTTCCTGTGCTTGACGGTAAATTTCCGTAAGATGTACAACTTTTATAATTCCACTTATTATTATATCTTTTAGAACATTCCCAGGACCTACAGACGGTAGCTGATCCACATCCCCTACAAGTATAAGTCTGCATCCTGCAGGAATAGATTTTAGAAGGTGATTCATAAGCAGTATATCAACCATGGATGCTTCATCAATTATCACAACATCCGCATCAATGGGGTTTGCTTCTGTACGGGCAAAAATTAGCCTGTCGTCATCACCCATATATCCAATTTCAAGCAGCCTGTGAATTGTCTTTGACTCATATCCCGTTGCCTCGGCCATTCTTTTAGCAGCTCTTCCGGTAGGTGCTGCTAATGCCACTTCATATCCTGAATTTCTTAATAGCTTTATAATACACTTTATTATTGTAGTCTTACCAGTACCAGGACCTCCGGTAATGATAAGTGCACCATTTGTCATGGCCTCTTTTACAGCAAGCTTCTGGTTATCGGCAAGAATGATATTCTCCTGCACCTGCACCTTTTTTATCTTTTCTTCAAAATCAAAAATTTCACCTTCAAAATTGACACAATCCAAGTCTTTTAACTTTCTTGCTACTTCAAGTTCAGCCTTATAGAGTGTAGTTAAATAAACGTGGTCATCTCCGGAATCTGCCTTTTCGACAAATGTAGAATCATCTATCATAAGCTTGATTAACGCTTCTTCAATATTTTCTATGCTAACCTCCAAAAGACTTGCGGTTTGATCCTTTAATTGCTGCTTGGGAAGATATGCGTGACCGTTGCTTGCTGCCTGGGACAGCACATATTTTATACCACAACAAACTCTGTATTTTGATGTAGGATCTATGCCTTGACTCATTGCCATACGGTCAACAGTGCGAAAACCAATTCCAGGTATCTCTTCTACTAGCTCAAAAGGGTTTTCTTTTATTTTTTCGATCGTTCCCTCTCCAAACTTCTTATAAATCCTAGAGGAAAATGTAGGGCTTATACCGTAATCCTGAAGATACATTATAACTTCGGTCAATCCTCTTAATTCTGCGAAGGCTTGTCCTATCAAAACAGCCTTGTTATGGCTGATTCCCTTGATACTAGAAAGCTTTTCAGGAGAAAATCGTATGATATTAATGGAATCTTCACCAAACCGGTCCACAATTTTTTTTGCGGTGGCTTCTCTGACTCCCTTTATAACACCTGAAGATAAATATTTTTCAATCGCAGAAATCGTTTTAGGCATTATTTTTTCGTACTGCTCAACTTTAAGCTGCATTCCATAATCCCTGTGGTTCACCCAACTACCTTTAATCTTTATGTTTTCGCCCACATTTATAAAAGGCATACACCCAACAGCGGTAAAAATCTCTTTTTTGCAACTTATATCACAAACAGTAAACCCATTTGATTCATTTGCGTAAACAATCTCCTCAACAGTTCCTTCAATCTCAACCAATATTTCACCCTCTTTATTTCCATAATTAAAGTATAATTGAAATTTGATTTTGCTGCAAGGATTATATGGATAGCTCATGGCGAATTGATTTATCATCCAGATGGGCTGTTGCTATTCTTATATATTTCTTCCCAGTTCAAAGAGAGCATCTCTTAATCCTAAAACCATAAAATTGAAAAAACAGAATCTCTTGCCGTTATGAAATTATTCAATATTCAAATGATGACGGTCAGTTAATAATATTTAATAAATCTACTAATGAAAAAATAGATTTAAAAGTAGATAGTGAAAATTCTAAGTCAGATAAAGTCACCATTAAGTGTAACAAATCTCCTCTCTAAGTTGTCTATTTATATGAAGGATAAAAAAAGAGAGGAGGTTTCATTTATGTTATAAGTGGACATGTTATACTATATATAGGAGTAATTTACGATGTTCTGACATGATCATTAATGCATTAAAATTATCAGATGCAATAGAAAAATTTGATTTCCTAATTCATGAGTTCAGAAAGGCTAAGTATTTCTTTTTGGAACATTTATGGTAATTTTTAACAACTATACAAATATCACTAGTTAAACTGTGGAAGGTATGCTTTATTAATTTCCATAAGCTCATCGAATATGTTCCTGGCAGCTTTTAGGCTGGGAACATTTGTATCTATTAAAAAAGCATTAAATGCCATTTTACTGTCTCCTGTCACTGCTGCATCAACTACAAGATGTTGTACATTTATTTGATTTAAACATATAGCAGCAATTGGTCTGGGTAGTGACCCCATTTTAAGACCATTCAATCCATTACCTGAAACAACACAGGGAATATCTACTATACAATCATCTGGAAGATTTGAAATACAACCTTTATTCACAATATTAACAGAGTCTATCAACTGATTTGTATTGTGTATCATTCCATTTATTATATCAAAAGCTTTTTCTCCTGATGGCTTAAGCATCCCAACAGGTAAAGGAATACTCTTGTCTGAAAGAGAATCAATAAATTCTTTTCTTTTTACTCTATACTCTTCATCAGCTTCAAAGTCAAATCCTTTTGCAGAAACCATCTCATGAGCATACGGAAAAAACTCACCAAGGTGTCCATCGCCTGACATCGGGAGTAATCCAAATTGATGAAACAGAAATCTTGAAAACTTTTCATACTCAATATCAAAGGTACTCTCTTGTTCCTTAAATACTTTATAAAGGTCTTCACCTGTATGAATGTCTCGAATATCTGAAGCCCATGTGAAATGGTTTATTCCATACGCCTTTACGTCAATATCACCTGGATCCTTATCTATTATTTTCCCTATCATTCTCTTGCCTGCACGTAACTGATGGCACAGTCCTACTGATTTTACATTTGTATATTTATCCACAGCAAGACATATCCTACTTTCGGGATTGGTGAAATTCAGCAAAAAAGCTTTCGGGCAAAGTTTTTCAATATCATGGCATATCTCCATGACAATAGGAATATTTCTCATTGTGTGAAAAACTGCACCCGGTCCGGCATTCTCTCCCAAAACATGTTTTATTCCATATTTTAGTGGTATCTGAAAATCATTTTTCCACATCTTGTTTCGATCCACAGCTATTGATACAATTACAAAATCTGCTCCCGGAAGTGCTTCTTTTCTGTCTGTCGCACAGCTAATTCTATAGTTTGAGCCAATTTCATCGTTGATTCTTTTTGCGACATTAAACATTGCTTCAAGAGATTCTTCGTTGATATCAACCATTACAACTTCGCTCCCCCAAAGCTGTGGAGTCGAAAATATGTCCTGAATGCAAGATATCCCAAAATTTAAACTTCCAGCTCCAACAATCACAATTTTAGATTTCTTCATCATTGTCTCCTCCACATTAGAGATTGCTTACCAGTACTTCAACAACAGTTTCATTATACTATCATCATCTATACACCTTTTATGAATCATCGCTGATACTTTAACGTGCTGATTCATAAAAGATGGTTATCTAGTTTCCTATACTCTTTTCCAGCTATGATCTGTGCAACTACTTTTAAATTTAATAAACGTTTCTCCGGAACATTGCTTATTGCAGCAGAACCTCATTTAAATTCAGCAAAACGTTTTGCTACAGCATTATAGACTTTTATAATTTCTTCTATATTCATCTCTTTCACTTTATTTACGTATTCATCCCATTGCTCAAAGGATTTTCCACCCATTATAAATTCATTTTGCGATGTTTCAACATATTTTTGGATAGATGTTGCAGAGCCTATGATGTTCATTTCCTCTTCTGTGTATACCATTGGAGGTGCTACTGTTTCAAAATTCCCATATAGCGCAACAAACTCTTTTATTGGAGCATATAAATCACCTGCTTGCATCTCTTTAGGTTGCCACGTTTTATAACCTACAAATGATGTTGTATCCGGTGCATTGAATGAATTTATTGCATCTTCAGCACCTACAAGCATTTGAGGTTTGCCGCTTTCACCTATTTCGTAGGTGATACCCTCAACACCGATATTCAGTATGGTTGCTCCTTCATCAGTAAAGAAATAATTTAAAAATTCAATAGATTTTTCAATTTCTTTGTTCTTTCTTGAAATTGCATACACATTTTGACTTACCGGACTAAACATTTCATGCCATTGATTTCCGTGACTATCCTTTAATGGAGGAACAATCATTGCTTCATAAGTAGTATTAGGATCCTGCTGAGCCCATGCGTAGTTAAATACAACGGCCCTGCTTATATTGTCATATGTGAGCCCTACAATTCCACTGACTACTTTTTGCTCCCATTGCTGCGTTTTTGTTGTAGCATATTCATTATCCATCAGCTTTTCACTATACAATTTATTTAGAAATTTGAGCCCTTCCTTGTATTGGTCAGAGATGGCATCGCAAACATATTGTTTTTCATATCTGTCCCATGCTGCCAGGTTACCATTTTTATTATCTGTTACAGACTCTATAATTCCAATATAGCTTAAATCTCTTGTTGCATATGGTATGGTACTGCCATCTCCACCAAGGTCACTCTTTTTGCATCTCTTAAGATATTGGTATAATTCATCCATAGTCTGCGGTACAGAAAGATTCAGACTATTTAGCCAGTCTTTTCTGATTATGAGTGAATTTGTCCATATAACATCGTTAATTTCCGGAACACCAAGTAATCTTCCGCTACTGTCTGATACCGAATATCTGTCTTTTTTGTCCTTAAGCGCATTCAATATATCTTGCCCTTTATATTGTTCTGCCAGAGGCTTGATATCCATAATAATACCTTCTGCTATATAACTAACCAAGTTTTTTGTTTCATCACAAAAAATGTCTGGATAGCCGCCTGAAGCAATAATCATGTTCTTTTTAGCCTGATAATCAGATCCAACCACCATATTAATGTCTAATTCTATATTCAGCCTTTTTACAATTTCCTTGTAAAACCCATCTTCTTCATTTAACACATGTCTGGATGGGTGCTGTGGCATGAGCAAAGTGATTTTAACAGGACCTGCTGGCTCTACCGAAGTTTCTCCACCCGACACGTCAGCTTTATCTTCAAATGTGTTATCCATTTGAACACATCCAGCAATAAGTACACTTAGCACTACAACACTTAAAACAATACAAAATAAACACTTCTTACCCATTTCTCATCCTCCTAAAATTTAAAATATATTTATATAAACAATACACAGTAATGAGGCTTTAAAATCAACCTTTTAGAGCTCCTATCATAACTCCGCTCGCAAAAAACTTCTGTACAAAAGGATATATCATAATTATTGGAAGAGTAGAAACAATCATTACTGAATATCGTATATTTTGAAACCATATAATATCATTAAAGTTCTGCAAAACATCCGATGTTCCCCCTTCAATGGCAATATACCTTATCATAAGTTGTAATGGATATTTTTCAGAACTATTAAGGAATATCAAAGCCGAAAAAAAACTGTTCCAGTGTCCAACTGCATAAAACAATCCTATAGTCGCTAAAGCAGGAAGAGATAACGGGAAAATTATTTTATAAAGTATATGCATTTCATTCGCACCATCTATTTTCGCTGATTCCATCAAGCTTTCCGGTATTTGAGAAAAGAATGATCTTAGAACCAGAAGATTCCATGTGCTTATAGCCCCAGGGATAGTAAGTGCCCAGATACTATCGATCATATTCAGGTTTTTAACTAGTATATATGAAGGAATAAGACCTCCACCAAAAAACATAGTAAATGTAATTGCTTTTGTAAAGAACCTCCTAAATGCAAGTTCCTTTCTTGCCATTGCATAAGCTGTAATCGATGTAAAAAACAAATTGATTGCTGTTCCCACAACAGTATAAATTGTTGAATTTTTGAATCCCTGTCCTATATTCAATGTTGTAAAAATCATTTTATATGCATGGAAAGTTATACCCTTGGGTATCAATACTATCTTGTTTTTCATTACTTGTATAGGATCACTGATTGATGCCATAAACATGTACAAAAAGGGATATAGCATTGTACAGCATATAACTGACATTAAACAGTAGTTGAAGATATGAAATACCGTATTAATAAATTTGATTCGTGTAATTTTTCCCATTATTAGTCTCCAATTATATAAATTATTGTTTCAATGCTGCCTGAGCCTACCATAGTGAGGAATCTGAATATTTTCTACATATCCAATTTGTGATGTAAAGCAGTGAAAAATTAACTACAGAATTGAATAGACCCACCGCAGTAGCAAAGCTATAATTAGGTGACCCATCAACCCCTAATCCACGTCTATAAATATAAGTAGATATTACATCTGCAGTTTCATATATTGTCGGGTTATAAATTAAAATGATGGACTCAGCACCAACTGACATCATATGGCCTATTGCCAGAATGAGCAGAACAATAATTGTTGGTTTTATTGAAGGCAATGTGATATGCCACATCTTGCCAAACCTCCCGACTCCATCCACTTTTGCAGCATCATATAGCGATACATCAACGCCAGCAATTGCTGCAATATATATAATCGAATTCCACCCAATACTTTTCCATATATTTGTAATTGTGTAAATTCCTCTAAAGTATTGAGATCTGGTCATGAATGGAATAGGATCAATATCAAACAATATAACAAGAATCTTATTAACTATCCCGGTTTGTGATGAAAGAAAATTTATCACCATGCCGCTTATTATTACAGTTGAAATAAAATGGGGTAGATAGCTAATAGTCTGTACAAATTTTTTAAAAAGCTTTTTTCCTATCTCGTTTAATAGAAGTGCAAATATTATTGGCATTGGAAACCCAAAAACAAGCGCATAAACGTTGATTAACATAGTATTCCTTAGCAGTTGAAAAAAATAAGGATCATTAAAAAAATCAATAAAGTGTTTAAAACCAACCCAGTTCCCGCCAAAAAAACTCTGTCCGGCTTTGTAATTTCTAAAAGCTATACTTATACCAATCATAGGAATGTAATGAAAAATAATATAATAAAACAATCCCAGCGAAAACATAAATAACAGTAACTTGTTATTCTTTGCTTTTATCAATTCATAACTAAACCAACTTTTTGCTTTTTTGTTAACCAAGTTTATTGATCTCACTTTCCTAAGAAATTTAAACTGAATACTCCGTTTGATGTAAACAGTATAACTAAAATACCGATGTTAATAAATTGTAAAATCGCAGGATCCATTGATGATTCAGTAATTATCTTTTTGATTTTTCAGTTTACCATATACAAAAGCCATCCAATGAGAGCTTTTATAAAACTCTTTTGAAAAAAGCTGGGAATGGCAACTCTTTTATCTACGCAGCTCGTCTAATTCTTTTGCTTGAAGCTTATACTTCATTGGAGACATACCTGTGTACCTCTTGAATGTCTTATAATAATTATTAATATTATTAAATCCCACTTTTAAGCCAATTTCAGAGACGTTATCATTACTGCTTAATATCAATTCTTTAGCTTTTTCAACACGTATCTTATTAAGATAATTAACAAATGTGGTTCCTGAAAACTCCTTAAAGATTTTGCGCAAATAATCAGCGCTCAGACTAAACTCACTTGTTAACATATCCATGTAAATATCACTGCTGTAATTTCCTTTAACAAATCCGGTTATACTTTCATATATGTTTTGGTGGCGTTTATTCATCTGTTCTTTAATATATCTTGTTAGACTTAAAAATAGAACTGTAATGTCGTTTACTAATCCATCGAAATCAAACAGCATTTTCTTGTTAAGACCATTTATATCAATAATTTCACCAAATATTTCATTGCTATTTGTTCCTGCTGTATTCATACACCGATAGAGTGTCGAGAACATGCTGTTCATAGTGTATTTCATTTCAACAACAGTAATGCTTTTCTCAACACAGTTTTTAAAGATGTTATTTAAGAATTCATCAACTTTTTTCTCATCACCTGCTAAAACATGTCCTGAGAGTGCGTTTTCTCCATCTATTGAATAAATAATTGTTTTGTCTTTGATCTGTCTGTCTGAAAACTTCTCACAAACATTCTTATGAGAAACAGTTTTCATGTCACTCATTTTCAAAGCCTCTTGGTACGAATCCCTTATACCTCTTAAATATTTATAGCTGTTACCGGTATATACAAAATAAAATTCGTTAATGCTTAATGCAATCTTCTTTACATGGTCACAAAACTTATTTAGAAATTCTTCAAATTCTTCATTTTTTTCAAAGTTAATAACCAATACACTAAAATTATATATACTATCTACCAATACATCAATAACCAACGATTTTGCATTGATCATTTCATTAATTTGTTGCATATAAGTATTAGTTTGACAACCTAAGTAACACAAAACAACCTTAAAATAAGCAAACTTATAATTAAGAGTCTTGTCTTCAAAAGATCTTGAAAAGCTGTCACGCCCCTCAATAAGTGATTTGATTATAGTCTGCCTTACCAATGACCTGTTTTCCTCAGCTGAAACCTCAAGGTTATTTTTCTCATTAAGAATTTGTGTCACGATATTATTTATATAATCCAATTCATTTTCATCATTTAATTTCTTTATACCGATCTTTTCAAGGATTGATGATATTGGCTTATATGTGTGTCTTGCAAGAAGAAAAGATGTAATTATTCCTATAATGATAAATACAAATACAATATTGAGAAATATTTTAAGTATTAGATTTACATTACGATACATGGCAGATTCATCGTTAAAAATTATAAATTTCCATCCGGCAGAATTCATATCCTGAAAATCTATAAGATAGCTGTCATCTACTATTTTTGTACTGCAAAAGCTATGCTCTCTTTTGTTATTATTTAAATCTATTATGATGCTGTAATTTTCTTGATAAAAATCATAATCATTGCCTGCAATATACTCCATTCTGCTATTGAGTATCATAATTTTACCATCTATACATGAGTTTAATTCATTTATCTGGTTAGAAAAGTAATCTCCATTGAGGAAAAAGATCACTCCCCCCTTTGTATCGGTGTTTAATGGTAGAGATGACAACATAATAACAAAGCGTTTTTGGGATGAATACTGGTAATTGTTGATAGAAGCCGATTTATGGTTAAGAGTTAGCTTTTTCACTGTATCCAGTCTCTGCCTTTTACTCAGACTCTCCAACCAATCATCTTTACTCATCTGCTCAAAGCAATATATTTCTTCAAAGAATCTCCCAAATTCAAATGTACCTCCACGACTTGAAACAACCGTATTATCATTAAGACTATACAGAACAATATCTTCAATAATATCCGAATTTGTTTGTGCTGTATTTAATTCATTCCATATATAATACTGTTTTAAATTATAGTACTTGTCTTTATTATTATTTATCAAATATTCGTTTATTGAATTATTCAATGACACTGTATAAATAGCTTCATAGATATCTGAAAGCTTCTGATCAATAATTTGTGATGCCTCCTTAAGAAGTAAGGCGTTGTAAGAAGAAATCTCTTTTTTATACTTTTCTGCTGTATTTATATAAAGAATAGAACCGCCCACAATAACTGGAAATATGAACAACAGGAAGAAAATCAAATAATATTTAAAAAAAATACTTTTTCTTTTTATTGGAGTTTTATGCTTTGAAACTAAAGAATTCAACTTCATATCATACTCCTAAATTATTTTCTTAAATATCATTATAACGCAAATTTTCAGTTGCTGCATAAATAAGTCAGTGATATAAAATGAAGTGATACCCTACCACCTTTATCTATCAATCAGCTTTATGCACAAGTCTCATTAGATTGGAAGCAGATCATAAGCTCTCAACCATTTTACTCTAGGGTATATACAATAAGCTTCTGCATACTTAATATTTATATCTCCACACTGTGCTCCTCTAAAACGAGGTTGAACCTCCAAGTATTCATTCAGCAAATCTATATTTTTAATTGATATTTGTGAAGTATGCTCAAGTATTGCCTGCGTTTTCTTTTTCATATATGGGGTTATATCAACATAATACAGGGGTTCAAAACCAATACCCATAGCCGTATCACAGAAAAATACAGGTATGGGGCCTGCTGCATCAAGCACTATTTGACTTAGCTTTCGATGATCACCATGGTAATCATGTGTATAATGCGTAATTACTACATCAGGCTTTATCTTCTCAATAATACTCTGAACCTTAACATATGACTCTTGATCATATATTATACCACCATCATTAAAACCCAAAAATATCGGTTCAACACCTATATAAGATGCTGCAGCCAGGGCTTCATTTATTCTTATTTCCTTCAGACTTTTATCACTATTAGTATAGTTGCTACCTTTTTCGCCATATGTAGCAACAACATAATATACATTACATCCTTCAGCTTGATATTTCATAAGTGTTCCAAGCATATATATTTCGACATCATCCGGATGAGCACCAAACGCTATAACAGTTAACGGCTTACGCATAATAAGGTCTCCTTGACTATTACTAAAGCTATAAAAAAATTAATTCTTCGGTATTCATGCACCTTATAGAATTATCGCAAATGTTTTAATGCGTTATTTCTACAAGGAAAATTTTAAAATTTAACGCTGTAGTACTATTTATTTTAATAATAGCTCTTATTGCTTTAACAGACAATTGTAAAATTCCTGATTGTTTTGCCAAATCCGTTTTTTCATTAGATATTGCTCAATAACGGCATCTTTCGAAATAAATTAAAATAACCAATCCAAGCATTGGTAGTAGCATCATAATATCAAACTTCGTTGTTAGCTCCACATGCTTTACTCAAAATCCTCAAATATCACATGTCTTTCATTTTCATGGACTAAATTTATACTCTGATATTTTTCTTTGAGTTTTCTTAAGATCTCAACGGTACCATCCTCTGAACCCATATCAAGTACTGTAATTTTTCCGCTTGAAATTAACCTCTTTACAAGATCTCCAGTAAGCACATTGTCCAAAATTCCTTCTATCCTGCTCTCCTGGTTCTTTTCAATTATTACAAGCTTAATTCCCTCATCTTCAATTTTAGGCTTAATGAATTCCCTCAAAATTAAATAAAAAATGCTGAAAAAACCGTAAAGCGCCAGCATATATGTAACCACCAGAAATATAACATTAATCATACCATCCCTCCCTTACCCATTCTATGCAAATAGGAGGAATAACGTGAAAAGCGGAATGCATTATGCATTCCGCCTAGATTTAATTTTGCTCATTCTTTTGTGCATCACGCATTTTAATATTCCAAGATCCGTTGGTTTTCTCAAAATAATTAGCCTGTTCTGTTGCTACACCATAACATCATAGTCGTCGCTAAAACCTTTGCCAAAAAAACCACCTAAACTCCTGCTTCACGTTTGAGTAGTTCTGCCTTATCCGTTTTCTCCCATGTGAAATCACGGTCATTTCTTCCAAAGTGTCCATATGCAGCAGTTTTCTTGTAGATAGGACGCCTTAAGTCAAGATCCCTTATGATAGCTGCTGGTCTTAAGTCAAAATGCTTTTCAACCAATTCTATTATTTTATCTTCAGAAACCTTAGCAGTACCAAATGTCTCTATAAAAACGGATACAGGCTTTGCAACTCCAATTGCATAAGCCAGCCCAACTTCACACTTTTTTGCAAGACCGGCTGCAACAATATTTTTAGCTACATACCTAGCTGCATATGTTGCAGAACGATCAACCTTTGTCGGATCCTTGCCAGAAAAAGCTCCCCCGCCATGTCTTCCATAGCCACCGTAAGTATCAACAATAATTTTTCTCCCTGTTAGTCCGGAATCACCCTGCGGACCACCGATAACAAAACGTCCTGTTGGGTTAACCAAATACCTTGTTTCATTGTCCAAAAGTTCGCAAGGTATAGTTGCTCTGATTACCTTTTCTATAATATCTTTTTCAATAATCTCAAGGCTAACCTCGGGGTCATGCTGAGTGGAAACTACAACTGTATCTATTCTTTTAGGCTTTCCATCCTTATACTCCACAGTCACCTGGGACTTTCCATCCGGCCTTAGATACGCAAGTGTCCCATCCTTTCTGACATCAGCAAGCTTTTTTGTCAGTTTATGTGCAAGAGAAATTGGCATAGGCATAAGCTCCGGTGTTTCATCACACGCATATCCAAACATCATACCCTGATCTCCTGCTCCAATTGCCTCAACTTGTTCTTCAGACATTTCCCCTCTTTTTGCTTCAAGTGCCTTATTTACGCCCATGGCAATATCCGGGGACTGTTCATCAATCGATGTTAAAACTGCACAGGTTTCAGAGTCAAAGCCATATTTTGCCCTAGTATAACCAATTTCCTTGACTGTATCCCTGACTATCTTTGGAATATCGATGTAACATGCGGTACTGATTTCGCCCATTACAAGAACCATTCCCGTTGTAACTGCCGTTTCACAAGCTACCCTTGCCATGGGATCTGCTGTGTATATTGCATCTAGCACTGCATCTGATATTTGGTCACACATCTTATCGGGATGACCTTCTGTAACAGATTCGGATGTAAATAAAATTTTTGACATAACGATACCTCC
The DNA here is from genome assembly GCA_964411505.1 of uncultured Clostridiaceae bacterium. Taxonomy (GTDB): domain Bacteria; phylum Bacillota; class Clostridia; order CAYPLH01; family DUMO01; genus CAYPLH01. The sequence goes on from CAYPLH010000013.1 coordinate 22,888, forward strand.
TAATTTTCTTTATTATAGAAAATAAAGGACATGACCATAAATTTAGTACCTAATAACAATTTTGATTTTGGAGAATAAAAAAACCTCTTGACGAGGTTTGAATTACTCCTCATCTTTCAGGATGCTTATATCCTGCAGGAATTGGCACCGATACATTTAAGCCGGTTGCCGGGTTTCATAGGGCCCATCCCTCCACCTCTCTTGATAAGGTCATTTGTCCATATTTCATTTTTAAAATAAACTCTTAAAAATTTCTTATAACAATCTTCTATTATACTTTATCATAACCATTTTTTGTTTGTCAATTATGCACTTACAAAAATTTCTTCAAACTCGTCGCCCTCCAACCTTTCTTTCTCAAGGAGTGCTTCAGCAATCTTATGAAGTTTGTTTATGTTTTCTTTCAAGATGCTGACAATTTTTTTGTGAGCTCCATCCATTATTTTCCTAACTTCATTATCTATTTCAAAAGCCAACTCATCACTATAATTCTTCTGATGCGCAAAATCTCTGCCAAGAAATACTTCGTCATTCTCATCACCAAAAATAAGATTGCCAAGCTTTTCACTCATTCCGAACTTAGTCACCATACTTCTTGCAATTTTATTGGCTTGCTTGAGGTCTCCATACGAACCAGTGCTGATCTCGCCTAGCACAACTTCTTCAGCAGCTTTTCCACCCAGTGCTATTATAATGGTTTCAATTAGCTGCGAGCGCGTTCTGTACATATTGTCTTCAGAAGGCTTGTAAGCTGTATATCCACCTGCCATACCGGCAGGTATTATAGACACCCTGTCTACTGTGTCGGTAGTAGAAACCAATCTTACTGCAATTGCGTGACCTGCTTCATGATAAGCTGTAATTCTTTTCTCCCTTTCAGTCATAACACGGCTCTTTTTTTCAGGACCAATCACTACCTTAAAAGTAGCTTCTTTTATTTCTTCTGAAGTTATGCGAGTCTTGTTATTACGTGCCGTCAACAAAGCTGCTTCATTAAGCAAATTCTCAAGATCTGCACCCGTAAACCCAGGAGTAGTCTTTGCCACATCCTCAAGCTTCACATCATCTGCTAGGGGCTTCCCTCTTGCATGAACCTTCAAAATAGCTTCCCTGCCTCTGATATCCGGTAATCCTACAGTAACTCTTCTGTCAAACCTTCCAGGCCTTAGAAGTGCCGGGTCTAAAATATCCGGGCGGTTGGTAGCTGCAAGAATAATAACACCCTCGTTTATCCCAAAGCCGTCCATCTCGACCAGTAATTGGTTTAATGTCTGTTCTCTTTCGTCATGACCTCCACCGAGGCCTGCCCCCCTATGCCTTCCTACTGCATCAATTTCATCAATAAAGACTATGCATGGAGCATTTTTCTTAGCTTGTTCAAATAAATCCCTTACACGCGAGGCTCCTACACCCACAAACATTTCTACAAAATCAGAACCGCTTATACTGAAAAAAGGTACACCGGCCTCGCCTGAAACAGCTTTTGCAAGAAGAGTTTTTCCTGTTCCGGGAGGTCCCACTAAAAGTACTCCTTTAGGTATTCTTGCGCCTACTTCCACAAACTTCTTGGGCTGCTTTAAGAACTCTACAATTTCTTCAAGTTCTTCCTTCTCCTCATCAGCACCAGCAACATCATCAAAAGTAACTTTTTTCTTGTCATCAGTACTCAATTTAGCTCTGCTCTTGCCAAAGGACATAACTCGGTTACCTCCTCCACCTTGAGACTGCTGAAGGAAAAAGACCCAGAATAAAACGAATATTACTATAAGCCCCAGCGTAGGTAGTATAGAAATCCACCATGGTGCTGTAGCCTCTTCTACAGCTTCAACATTAATCTCATTCCTTAGAATAGGTTCATACACAACCTCGTGAAACGCATCTATCGAAGGAATAATCACTATATACATATTAGGCCCTGTATTTGATAATGGAGTTTTCAGAACAACTGTTGCCCTGTTTCTCTCAATAATAACATCCTTTACATTATTGTTCTGTATCTCACGTAAAAGATGTGAATAATCCATTTGCGTCGGATTGTCCGTATTACCGTACAATGCTAATATTGCCAATATTATTACAAACAGAACTATATAAAAACTAATACCTTTGAAATATTTCAAATATCTCCCTCCCATTTAACGAAACTACCTGTTGTCAAAGTTAATGAGAAAAATTCATAATCATCCTTATTATGATTGCTCCCAAAAAACATCATTTTTTAAATATAATCAAAATATTAACAATAAACTTTCAATTAACTATAGTTTTAATTTTATATATTTACCAGCATCGTCAGTTTATCATTGATATTATATTAACACATCATTTTTTAAAACACAATAAAACTATGCATTCGTTTCTGAAATATCTAAAATACAAACTTCGGGCAAGTTTCTGAATTTCTCATTGTAATCCAATCCATACCCGATAACAAATTCATCAGGAATTTCAATTCCATTGTAATCAATTTCAAGGTTAACCTTTCTTCTTGAAGGTTTGTCCAAAGCGCAGCATAGTTTCACACTTAGAGGATTTCGTGACAAGAGCAGTTCTTTTAAATATTTAAGAGTCAAACCACTGTCGATTATATCTTCTACAATAAGGACATGTTTATCAGAAATATCAACATCCAAATCTTTAATTATTTTTACTACTCCTGATGACTTTGTCGAGCTGCCATAACTTGATACCGACATAAATTCAACTACAACAGGTATAGTTATTTCTCTTATGAGATCTGCAAGAAACACAAACCCTCCCTTTAATACCCCAACTATAATAAGCTCTTTGCCCTCATAGTCAGATGATATTCTTTTTGCTAGTCCCTTAACCATAGTTTGTATAGCTTCCTTATCCACCAGCACTCTTTTAATACTTGCCATTTTTATCCCTCACTAATCTTGAAATCAAGATATTTTCTTAGGTACTAAAAAACTGCATTAACAATCCTTATTTTGTAACACAATTTAATTTTTGTCCGAAATGCAATGTTTTTTAAGTAGCATCAATTATATATTCCAGTAATAATATGCTTTTAGTATTTTCAGTTACTTTAAATTTATCACTTATTTTATGACCTATTACCCAAATAATTTCATTACCGTAAGCAATTAACGGAATTTTATTTCTTTCATTCCGGGAAAATTTATTGTCAATAAAGTAATCCTTAAGCTTTTTTGTTCCGGGAGATTTAAAAGGATTGAAAACATCTCCCTTTTCTCTCGTCCTTATATATATTCCTCCGATTACCTTATCATAATCAAAAAGTTGAGTCAGGCTTTTCTGGGTTTTCTTTTTATAATCCTCGGTACACAAATGTTTTTGCAACACTTGCGCTTTTAGCTTTGCTGAACTATCTATCAAATCAGTCATACCCGGAATTACAACTTTATAACAAAATGGCTTTTCCCCGGTAATATCACTCATATAAAAAAGTAATTCATCATAAGATTTTTCTACTCTTAAATGTCCTGGAAGGTGGACAACCGAGCCTGTAGAGCCATAAAGTGCAAGCTTCATAACTTCATCGGTATGCACCCTGCCAAAATCTTTAATGTTGCCCTTAACCTCACAAACAGTCCTACGTACAATTCTCTTTTGTATTGCACTATGCGCTTTTTTAAACTTGTTAACATCCAGCACAATTATTTTTCTTTTTCTTGCCTTAACACACTTGAAAAAGTATTCTTTTGAAAAGCCTTCAATAAAATCATTCTCCTCTCTTACAATTTCAGCCATCTTAAACAATGATGAAATTATATCAATATTGAAGGATTTGTCAATCTTGGGCATGATATTTAACCTTACTTTATTCCTAGTATATACATCCTCAAGGTTAGAGCTGTCAATCCTTGGGTTAAGCTCATTTTGATTGCAATATTCTTCTATTTCATTCCGCCTAATATCAAGTAGCGGACGAACAATCCTACCTCGTTTATATGGCATACCGCTAAGGCCGCTAAGCCCAGTACCTCGCACAATATTCATAAATATTGTTTCAGCCTGGTCATTCATGTTATGCGCTACGGCAATAGCTTGAGCATTTACCTTATCAGCTGTGTGCTCCATTTCCCTGTACCTTGTGGTTCTCCCCGCCACCTCTAGCGACACACCGAGGCTTTTTGATATTTCATTTATATCAAACCTTGCAACACTAAGCTCAATCCCAAGACAAGCACAGAGTGTCCTCACATACTCTTCATCCTGCAGCGATTCTTCTCCCCTTAGCATATGGTTAATATGAACTGCATAAAGACTTAGATTGAATTTTGAAGAAAGTGAATTTAATATATGAAGAAGACATACTGAATCCGGGCCTCCCGAAATACCGACAACTACAGTGTATCCCGGTTGGATCAAATTGTGTGCTTCAATTGTTTCCTGTATCCTTTTTATCAACATATTACCTTATCCTATAAAAAGGTGGCTTCGCCACTTTTTTTCGCTAGTCAACCTTATGGGTTCCCACGGATGCTATGCATCCTTAAGCACCCTCCTTAAAGCAGCAAAGGGGTTCCCCTTTGCAATCCCCATTTTCTAAGAAATTATACTTTCCTAGGCAATAAAAACCCAGCATTACTCATCTTCTGCTCTGTAGCTTTTCATTCCGAATTTTGTATATTGCGGTATCCAAACCAATTCAAACTTTCCTGTTGAGCCGTTTCTGTGCTTTGCTATACTTACCTCTACAATATTCTTTTGGTCGGAATCTTCTTCGTAATAGTCATCACGGTATAAAAACATAACTATGTCAGCATCCTGTTCTATTGCACCCGAATCCCTCAGGTCACTTAGGATCGGTCTTTTGTCCGAACGAGACTCCACACCACGACTAAGCTGAGATAATGCTACAACAGGGACATTAAGCTCCTTTGCCAATATTTTAAGCTGTCTTGAAATATCGGAAATCTCTTGCTGTCTATTTTCTCTTCCCCTGCCTTGTATAAGCTGGAGATAATCAATAACGACAAGCCCAACCTTCTTTTCAAGTTTAAGCCGCCTTGCTTTAGCCCTAATATCCATGATTGTAGAACCAGCTGTATCATCTATGTAAATAGGTGCTTCAGAAAGCGGTCCTAAGGCCATTCCTATCTTCTGCCAATCCTCCTCATCAAGCTTTCCCGTCCTCAGCTTCTGACTGTCTACCATGGCTTCACAGCATAGTATTCTGTTAACCAGCTGCTCCTTGGACATTTCTAGGTTGAAAAGTGCCACCGGTATTTGAGCATGTATTGCAACATACTGCGCAATATTGAGTACAAATGCAGTTTTTCCGACAGCTGGTCTTGCCGCAACAAGTATGAAGTCCGAATTCTGGAACCCTGCTGTTATGCGATCAAGCTCTTCAAAACCGGTTGGTATACCGGTTATTTCATCCTTGTTATTGTATAATACTTCCAGTCTATCAAAAGCATCAACCAAAACATCTTTTATATGGACAAAGCCTTTGGTGTCTCTGTTCTGGAGTATGCTAAAAATGTTCTGCTCAGCCTTGTCCAGTATAACAGCAACTTCATCCCTTGCTTCATAACTCATATTTATTATGTCCGTTGATGCGTGAATCAATTTTCTAAGTATTGATTTCTCAAGAACTATTTCAAGGTAATATTTTATATTTGCTGTCGTTGGAACCCTTGTAGCAATGTTGGCAAGGTATTCAAGTCCTCCTACCCCATCAAGAGTTCCCCTTGATTTCAGCTTGTCCGAAACAGTTATAAGATCACAGGGCTCACCCTTTTCAGACAACTCAAATATAGCTTCAAAAATTTCTTTATGATCATCTCTATAAAAATCTTCACTTTTTATACTTTCAGTCACTACCGGTATAACTTCTTTATCTAAAATCATGGATCCGATAACTGACTGCTCAGCCTCTACATTTTGTGGAGGAATTCTATCGAACACCGCCATAATAAAAACAACCCCCAGGTATACCTATATAAAACATCCTTCATTATTTCTGTACAATAACTATTAGAATATTCAAATCCATCAAACACAAAGTTTCTGGTGAATCTTGTAAGACGTTTTGCAAAAGGAACTTGCATGTTTCATTTTATTTATCTATTCCTTTTTTTCTTCTACTATTGAAACTTTAAGTTTCGGATGAATACCCTTAGCAAGTTTGATTTCAACATCAAAACTGCCAAGAGCTTTTATAGCTTCGGGCAAATTTATTTTCTTTCTGTCCACATCTAGATTATATTGGCTTTTTAGCCTTTCTGCAATGTCCTTCCCTGTAATCGAGCCAAAAAGTTTACCGTTTTCACCGGCTTTTGTCGTAATGACAAGCTCTGTTTCCTTTATTTTTTCAGCCAAGTTGCGAGCTTTGTCCTGCTCTCTTTCATTTTTTAGCTCTTCTGATTTTATCTTTGCATTCATAATGTTTATGTTACTAGCACTAGCTTCGATTGCATAGCCCTTCGGTATCAGATAATTTCTTGCATATCCATCCTTTGCATTCACCATTTCGTCCTTTTTCCCAAGTCCCTTAACATCTCTTGTTAATATAACCTTCATAAAATAGTCCCCCTTTGTAAAATTTTTTCGCCTTTTGGACCATTCAACTGTCCAACTATCTAACTGTCCAACTATCCAACTGTCCAACTGTCCAACTGTCTAACTGTCCAACTGTCTAACTGTCCAACTGTCTAACTGTCCAACTGTCCAACCAACTAACCATTTTCTGTAGACTTTATATATTCAATTATAGCATACTTTAATTCTTTTTTTCCATCTTCAATAGTTGTTCCTTTAAGTTGCGCTCCTGCCTCAGTCAGGTGTCCGCCCCCGCCCAGCTTTTCAAGTATAACCTGAACATTAATATCTCCAAGTGACCTACCACTAATTGTTACCTCATTATTCTGCTGACCCAAAACAAAAGCCGCAACAACTCCTGTAAGGCTTAAAAGCTCATCTGCAGCCTGAGCTGAAGTAATCTGCGAATTTTTTACATTGGGAGGGCATACCGAAATTGCAATATTTTCATTTATAAATTCAGCACTCTTCACAATATTGGACCGGTTGATATAAGTTTCTATGTCATTTTGAAAGAGCTGCTTGACCGAAACCGTATCAACTCCTTGCCTCCTCAGGTAAGCTGCAGCCTCAAAGGTTCTTACACCAGTCTTAAAAGTAAAATTCTTAGTATCAAGTATTATACCTGCATACAAACACTCGGCTTCAATCGGCGATATTTTAAACTTATCATCTACATACTGTATAATCTCTGTAACCAACTCACTTGCTGAAGAAGCATATGTTTCCATATATGATAAAACTGTGTTCTTGATAAAATCAGCACCTCTTCTGTGATGGTCAATTACCACAACCCTGTTGGTATTTTCCAAAAGCGGGGGGTATTCAGTGAAAGCAGGTCTATATGTGTCTACCACAACCAGTAGTGTTTTTTTATCAATCATATCCATGGCCTCGCCTGTGCCAATAAAAATACCATTGTGCTCCTCACTACTACTGATTTTCCTTATCATCTTATCAATTGAAGCATTTGATTCTTTCATAACAATATGAGCTTGCTTATTCCTGTTACGGGCTATAGCAAAAACGCCCAAAGAAGCTCCTAGAGAATCTATGTCACCATGTTCGTGCCCCATAATAAGAATCAATGAAGATTGATCCATAAGCTCTCTCAAAGCGTGGGCAATTACACGAGCCTTAACTTTTGTTCTTTTCTCAACCTCTCTAGTCTTACCTCCATAGAAGCTGATATTCTCACCATCTTTGAGCACAACCTGATCTCCGCCACGTCCTAATGCTATATCGACTGATGCGCTGGCAAACTCAAAATTTCCACCCAGAGTTGGTGCTTTAGCGCCAAGTCCAATGCTCAGTGTAACAGGAATATGGTTTCCAAGATCAATCCCCTTTACTGTATCTAAGATACCAAATTTCTTTTCTTCAAATTCCACAAGATTCTTATATTCAAAAAGTATAATATATTTATCACGTTCGATTTTCTTAAGTATACCACCGGTAAAGCTGAACCATTCCGCTATTTTTCTTTCAATTTCAGCAAGCATTTGCGGGCGGCTTGTCTCTTCCATGCTTTGCATCAGGTCATCATAGTTGTCAATCATAATTATGCCGGTAGACACTTTTTCTTCGAAATATTTTTTTGTAGTCCTTGTAAGCTCTGTGTTATCAACTAGATATACAAGAAAAATAAACTGGTTAACATCCTTTTTTTCTTCTACCTTTACAAAATTTCCAAGAGCAGTATAGTTTCTATCATTGATAATTACTTCTCTGGCAACCCCATGGTCTTCACCATCCATCTCGGTTAAAAGAGCTCCTGGGTGCAATTCACTTATGAAGTCACCTATTTTTCGCTCCAGTAGATCCTCCCCTTCAAAAATGTTCCGGAATGATGAATTATACCATATAATAGCACCATCAAGCTCCATCATTATAAGAGGCATCGGAAAATTAAGCAGTGTATCCTTAGCTGCTGTGTCAGTGTTAAAAGTAAGATTCTCTATATAACGAGTTATTTCTTTTCGGCGCAAATAATTAGATCGGAAATAGTGATATATAAGAAAAAGAAATACTACAGAACCTACAAGTGCAACTCTCCATTCCAGTAATCCTATTATTACTAGCATGAAAAATATTATCCATAAGTAAAATTGTGCTTTGGGTATAAATACATGTGTATACCTTTTATTCTCCATCAGTGGAAAAATTCACCTCAAATAATCAGATAACCAAACTAGGCTTATTTAGCTTCTTCATTTTTAAACCTGGAAATGTTCAAATGCTTCGACAACTCTGAAAAATCACCATAATATTTCTCAACATTGTGCTCCTCTAAAAGACCGAGTTTGATTTTATTTTCTATTTTTATTTCTATCGAATTATAACTTATACCAAGACGACGCCCAAGTAGATAACAAATAAGTATCAGGTTGGACAAAGTCTCTGAAACAGGTTCGTGTATTTCCTGTTTCATGCCATTTACCAGTATTCTGAAAAGATTTGCTATGTCGGTCAAAAGTTCACTTTTCAGCCAATCAATAATTTTAATATTTCTGGTAATATCAATCTCCCTGTCATAACTAGCCATATAAAAACCCCACTTTAATGATATGATGATTATCCAGCCTTCTTTAGAAGGCTGCTGCAAGTTATGTATGCATAGCTTGCAGCAGAAAGTCACTCTGTGATTTTCTGGGTCATAATCACATTATACCATTAAAAAAGCCTATAGTGACATTTCCCGCGAAGCTTGCCAAAACCAGCAAAGTGGAATCTTGTTCGCAATTGCAAAGGGAGTGGTTTTTATGAAAAAACCGCCCCCTTTATTCGCATTATTGAATTAATCAGATGTATAAGGTAGTAATGCAATATGTCTAGCTCTTTTAATCGCATGCGTAAGCTGCCTTTGGTGCTTGGCACAATTTCCGGAAATTCTTCTGGGAAGAATTTTTCCTCTTTCAGATAAAAACTTTCTGATTTTTACAACTTCTTTATAATCTATATCCACTATTTTATCAATACAAAAAGCACAGACCTTTTTGCGCATCCGTCTCATTCCACGACCGCCGCCGCCTCTTCTGTCGTTTCTATCGTTTCTATCGTTTCTATCATTTCTGTCTCTTCTACTATTTCCTGCCATCTCACATCCTCCTTCCGTTTCTACTTCATCATTAAAATGGTAATTACTTAAGTCTTATTATTCTTTTCTAAGGATTAAGTATTTCAAAATCCCCTCAGTTATTTTGAAAATTCTCTCAAGCTCACTTGGAAAATCCGATTCCGCCTCAAAGTATGAAAGTACATAATAGCCTTCATTTTGATCGTTTATAGGATAGGCAAGTCTCCTCTTACCCCATTCATCCATACTTTCTAGTTTTGCGGATGTTTCAAGAAGATTTTTAAACTTTTCCACTAATGATTTTATAGCTTCTTCTTCAAGAGTGCTGTCAATAATATATAAAACCTCGTACTTATTCAACGATTTTCACCTCCTCCCGGACTAACGGCCCTGCAATCAGAGTGCAGAGCAAGGATACGATTAATTATTTTACCACAGCAAATTAAACTATACAAGTTCTAATTTTATTTTCTTTTATCTTTGTTTTTATTATTACCATTATTTTGCTTTTTATCTTTGCTTTTATCTTCATTACTTTGGGCTTTCTTATCACTTTTTTCATTTGTTTTACTCTTGTTTTCTTTTTCTTTCCTGTCTTCTTTTTCTTTCTTGTCTTCTTTTGCTTTCTTGTCTTCCTTTTCCTTCTTGTCTTCCTTTTCCTTCTTGTCTTCTTTTTCCTGCTTATATTCCTTTTCTTTCTTGTCTTCCTTTTCCTTCTTGTCTTCCTTTTCCTGCTTATCTTCCTTTTCCTTCTTGTTTTCTTTTTCCTTCTTATCTTCCTTTTCCTTCTTATCTTCTTTTTCCTTCTTATCTTCCTTTTCCTGCTTATATTCTTTTTCCTTCTTATCTTCCTTTTCCTGCTTATATTCCTTTTCCTTCTTATCTTCCTTTTCCTGCTTGTCTTCCTTTTCCTGCTTGTCTTCTTTTTCGTCATTACGGTTCTCATTCTTGTTGTTTCCAGTATCGGATATTATCCCGGCTTTTTTACCACCCTTTGCACTGTTATCAGTGTCATTAGTGTTATCATTGAATAGGCTCATTTCCTCATCACTGCTTGCTTTTCTTTCCATGCTGCTAGCTTCATTGACGACCTTTATCAGATCCTTGACTGGCATATTAGAAGCTTCCTCAACGTTTGTCTCAGGTCGAATTTCTGCCAGCCTTTCAACGAGATTCAATTTCCCAGGAGAAACTTCAAGCTTCTCTGCTTTAGCTTTTTGTTCTCTTTTAATCTCTTGAGTTGATACCACACTTTCCATTCCTGCGTCTTCTACATTCCTTTCAACAGCTACCTGTGCTTTATCCATCAGCTGATGAACCTTTTTCTCATTATCACTCACTACCGAAATAAGAATTGCATTTTGATATTCGTCCACTAAATACCCTTTTTCAACAGCATTTTTAACAATGTTCTCAATTCCATCATAAATTTTCATATTTTTTATTAAACCAGTGTTCATTATTATAGTGGCATCATCATTTAGAGCTCTTGAATCTATTATCCTGTCAAACCTGTTGGTTACCAGTTCAATACTTGGATTAATATCGACATAAACAAAACTGTAAGGTATGTTGTAGCTGTACCCAACAAAACCTGCGAAAATAATAAACACGAATATTGCTGCAAAGGATGCTATCTTGGAAACTGATACAAGGTTAATATAGGGCTGTGCTTTAATGTCTACCTCAAGACCAACCTTATAGTTCCCTTTATTTTTAACTTTTAAAAACTCGCCATCTTTTGCTAGTGCTACAGCGCTTTTATTATTTATTTCTACTATTACAGCTCTCATTTATTCACCACCAATCAACATAATCCTTTATGTACTGATAATCCCCTGTTAAAATCAATATTACCGCTATTATATACTTTCGTCCACGTTCGATCTTTTTCCGGGATACTTTTAAGTTTTGTTCTATTTCTTTTACAGGTAATTGCTTTCTTGTTTTTAGGATTTCCATAAGTAGAGGCTGGGATTTTATGTATTTTACTATTTCTTTATATTGCTTTCTCGTACTTTTATGCTTTGGGGATGCAGCAGTAAGGTCATAAAAGGATATGTCCCATTCGGCAAGTTCCTTTTTTATTTCTTCGATTTCGAGTCTTCTTAGCTCACTGATTTGTGTTTGGGAATAATCGTCAAGACTTTGTTGTATACTTAAGTCTGCCTCGGAATCATCGTCAGCATCATCAATCAATGGAACTACATTCTCATGCTTTTTTTCCTTACGGTAATAATCTATAAGCCTTCGATTGATAACACCTGATGCAAAAGAAAGAAAACTACCTTTTGTACTGTCGTAACAATCAATCGCTTCTGAAAATGCAATTAGCCCAATACTTAGCTCATCATCTTCGCCATACCTTACATAGCGTCCGGTTGATTTTTGAACACACGAAGCTATAAAAGGCTTGTATTCTTCGATAAGAGTATTCATTCCCTCTTTATCGCCTTTAATTTTCTCTACTCTTTCATTTATAGTGATTGAGCCCATTTTAAGCCCCCAAAGTTGTTAGAAAATGAATTTATTTTCTTGGTTTATTATACTATATTTCTTTAAAACCTCAAACGTCAAATAATTACAGCAAACATTATCGGAGCAATTACAGAGCCAGTGTTTCTCAAGACATCACAAATCATCAGCTTTTTGTTAAGTTCAGTAACCTTCCTAACTTATTTGCATAATATAGAGTATGAAAACATTAGACAATATATAATTTTGGGAGTTGTTTTTTTGTGGATAAATGTTATTCGGCAAAAATAAAGGATGTACTAATAAATAAACCTCCGGTGAAAGTCACATACCCAAGGGTTTCAGGACTTTCAAACCCTTTTACCCAAGTTACCATTAATGAAAAAATCCGTTCTTTGGTTTACTCTATGATCAACGAACAGCTAAGTAACTTTGAAAATGTAGTTGAAATGTTGGGCACATATGAGGTTGAGTTAAACCAAAAAGGTATTCTTAGCATATCCTTTGAAAACTATACTTATTGGTACCATGCAGCTCATGGTATGACAATAAAACGGTCTATCACTCTTGACCTTTGTACCGGTGAAACGTATAAATTCAAAGAATTGTTTACTCCCGGTTCAAATTATATAACAAAGTTGAATAGAATCGTAAAGGAACAAATTGCTGAACGGGAAATTCTTTTGATAGAGGACTTTGAAAGTATTGACCGTGACCAAGAATACTACTTAACCCCTAACGCGCTGGTGATTTACTATCAGCTGTATAGGTATACACCCTATGCATATGGTTTTTTAAAGTTTGAGATACCTTATAGTGAAATAAATGACATAATTAACCCTAACGGTCCTATCGCCAAGTTAATATAAACACTTTTTTAAACTTTTGTAAAAATACTAAAAAAGTTATGGTCTCTTTTTTAACGCATGGGAAAGCATACTTTCCTATGCGTTAGGGATTTCATAAAATATGCCCATGAGAATCACTACTCTTATATATGATTTCACCACAGTAACTCAAAAATCATTCGTATTTCATGCATAAAACCTCTTCCTCGGTATTTTATGCATGAAATACGTGATTTTCAAAAGCAAATATGCATATTTGTTCATCAGCATTCGTTATTGCGGTTGAATCATATATACGCCTTTAAAACTTGCAAGGATCCTTCAATTGTAAAATACCCAAGTGAGGCCGGAATAAGGATAGAATCACCCAAATTGGCTACAATACTTTGATTGTTGTATTTTATTTTTCCTTCGCCTGAAACAACTATATAAATGTAGAATCTACTTCCATCAGCTATCTCGCCAAGGCTCTGATGTATATTAATGTGCTCTACAGTAAAGAAACTGTTTTTTACAAGGGGAGTTTTCATCGCTCCGCCAAGTTTTACAGGCGTGCCTTTACACACAGTTTGCTCGTTTTCTCTTTCAAAATCAATAACCTCAAGTGCTTCCTCAATATGCAAAGGTCTTTTATTACCTTTATCATCAACTCGATCATAATCATATACTCTGAAAGTAGAGTTTGAATTTTGCTGAATTTCAGCAAGCACAATACCTTTGCCTATAGCGTGGACAAGACCAGTTGGTATATTTATTGCATCACCTGGTTCAACACTTATATAATTGAGACAGTCAGTAACCTTTTTCTTCGAAATCGCCTTTATAAAGGCTTCTTTTGTCGTTCCGTGCTTTAGTCCATATATAAGCTGTGCTCCAGGTTCTGCTGAAATTATATACCACATTTCATTTTTACCATATAGGTCACTATTGTGTGTACGAACGTAATCTTCATCAGGATGAACTTGCACCGACAAGTCATTATTTGCATCAATAAATTTCACAAGTAAAGGAAACTTTGCTTTAGCTTCCTCTGACACCGATGCCCCCAACAAACTTTCGCCTGTTTCTTTTAAAACCTCTGTAAATAATACTCCTTCATATATGCCATTGGAAACCTTGCTAATTCCATCAGGATGACTGGAAATTTCCCAGCTTTCTGCAACTATACCATCCGGAAGATTTTTCCCTAAATTTAAAAGTTTTCGTCCTCCCCATAAGTAATTCTTAAAAACAGGGCTAAATTTTAACGGGTACAACATAACACTAGCCTCCAAACCTAGATTACAAAAAATCAATACAATAGCTTTCGTAAGACATTATCATAAGTGCTTTAGCTTTATGAAGGTCATTATATCATGAATTTCGAAGAAATTGCATGATATAATTGCGCGACTTCAATCCACTTTTTCTAAAAAATTATGATGATATAGTGTAGCATAAAGAACAATTAGCTTTATTTTGACAGAAAACTCGGTGAGTGGAATATAAAAATGCGTGAAAAAAACAGGATGTTTTTTTAGCTTTATGCGCCACGGATGGCGCATATAAAGCGTTAGCATTTTTATATTCCAAGAACCGTTAGTTTTCTCAAAATAATTAGCTTGTTCTGTTGCTACACTATATCCATCATATTCAAAAAAGCGGATTGAAGTAGCGCATGTGCGTTTTTGATTTAGCTTGATAACTCTAATCCAATTAGGAATAATTTTTTACTCAAATTCCCTGAAGCCTAGGGCATGATACATTTCTCTTGTTATGTTGTTAGTCACATAAAGCTTATTTTTTCTCTGAAAGTTGTGCACCGCTTCCTTCATTCCTTCGCCATAAATACCGTCCACACTGCCTTTATAAAAGTCCAGTCGCTTAAGCCTTTTTTGAACTATAAAAACATCAGCACCTCTGTCACCTGGTTTTATAACCCTGAATCCTTTTCCAAAAGGTCCAAACGATCCATTAACTATAACAACAGGGGTTCCGTGAGGCACTATTTTGTATAGCTCCTGAACATCCTTATTATACATTCTAATGCATCCATGACTTGCATCCCTACCTACAGATTCCGGCTTCATTGTTCCATGTATCCCATATGTCCCCCAAGGTACGTTAAGCCCCATCCAACGACCACCAAAGCCACCACCCCATGTGCTTTTCTCAATGATTTTCCAATACCCAAGCGGTGATGGTGTGTCTGCCTTTCCTGCAGCAATGTTATATTGCTTGATTTTCTTACCGCTTTCAAGCAAGTAAAGCTTATGTTCATCTATTTGAATATATATGCAATAATTATT
This sequence comes from uncultured Clostridiaceae bacterium, assembly GCA_964411505.1. Classification (GTDB taxonomy): domain Bacteria; phylum Bacillota; class Clostridia; order CAYPLH01; family DUMO01; genus CAYPLH01. Next base: position 38,112 of record CAYPLH010000013.1, read on the forward strand.
ACTCTTTATTGCTTCTACTGATGGAATCTCATTATTATCTATTACTAAAAAAAACAAAACGACACAAAGCAATGTTACTAGGGGAATCCCTAATAATATTCTCTTTGCCAAAAAATCACCCCGCAAGTAATAATACTTATAGTTTATAAGTGGATTGCACCACTCTTTTCCGCAATAGAAGACCTTATAGTTCTCTTTGACGGATGCTCCACATCCTAAAGAACCCTCACGCATTATTAATTATATGATTATAACCCAAAAAGGATTCCGTCCAGATTTCTTAATCGCAGGTCTTATATCACTGTCCCTATTTTAAATTAGTAAACTTTTGTGTAGTTTCTGTTCACAGGTAGCTAAAGAGATATAACTGTGCAATGTTAGGAAACATTAGCGAAATGCAGCTTAGAGATGTATAGTCAGAGTGAGGAAAAGCAAGCCGACTGTTTGAGCAAAAATGCAACAAAGTAATATTTCAAAATGTATTTTTGCGAGTTTCGGCTTGCCCGAGCTGAACTATACAGCTCTTGCAAATGAAGCGAAGTTTCCGTTATTGCACAGTTATATCTCAAGTTACAGAGGGTCTGAATAGTAACTTTTGTGTAAGATGTATAACTTTATCGCAATTAATTCATATACATTTTTCTAGTAAGTACTGTTATAATTAAAAATAATAAACTTAGCTTATTTTAAAAAATCCACAACACCACAGAATTACATATCGCCTAGTGTGAAAGTGTTAGTATTTTGCTTAGTTAAGTTACAAAAAGATTATAATTAAACTATACTATAAATATGGGGGAATTGTATTTTGCAGTTGAAACAAGATAGAAAAGTATTTGATATTGTGACCATGATATTATCATTGATATTTCCGGTAGTACTTTCATTGTTTTTATCAATAATTATGAAAAAGGACTTCTCACAAATTATACAAAAATCCGTATGGACTGCTTTGCCATTTGCTTTTTTGTTCAGAACAGTAATAAACGTGACAAATAAAATAAGCTACAAGAAGATGCCAATCTCTCCATTTACTATTATCGGGTTTTATATTAACCAGCTTGAAATACTAAAGGTTATCAACAATACCATACACAAGGGTAAGGAAATCCAAGTTGATAATAGGCTGGGTGGTTCTTATTACAAACTGATTTACCCTGAGGGTATTGAGATATGGGTTGGTGTTAATTCTAGCCAAAGAATTGAAAACGTACTTCCTTTTTTCAAAGGGAAAAATATTAATGCTCTTGAGATTGCATGCCCCGTTGATGATCCCAAGTCACCCTATAGGGGTGCCTTTACTGCATGGCCCCAGCCTTGCGTTTCAAAAGATGAACATCCTCCTATAGTTTTTGATACTCCTGATTATCTGTTACACTCCGAAGGAAAGTTTCCAAAAAAGGTAGATGTCTCGTTGACTGCTTTTGCAAGCCATATTAGGGTGTTCCAAAACCAAAGAGAATTTTTTTTAGATGGTGAAGATGACTTTACAGAATCAACAAAATCCTTTGTTTCTGGAGGCTTAAGTAAGTTCTCAAAAGATGGAAAAGATAAACCTGAAGCTTATGCGGTTTTTACTGGAACAGTCAAGAATGCGAAGCTTGTTGAAAATACTGAAACTTTAATGAATTTTTTTTGGATCTCTGTTGAAACTTTGAATATTGATATTGACGTGGTGGTCGATAGAAGAATGCTCAAGTCCACTCCACGAAAAGGTAACGTGGTAAGAGTCTCTGCTTGGATTGTAGGAGACTGGATAGAGCATGCTAGCGTTGAACAAGCCTAAGTGGTGACAATTTGAACTTAATTCATAAACGAACACTTTGACTGTGTTACTTCTATCTCGAAACGGTCAAACTTTATTTCTTCCATAAAATGTTCGCTATTAAAGAAAGTTTTTTGGAATGCTGCAAATTCTGAAGTGTTTTTCCTAAGCCACACAGGTACCTGTATGTCTAGCTCCTTACAAAGTGCTATAAGGCACTTTTCTAATGCATTCCTATAGGACAGGCTTTTATCTTCACTATAAACTGTTGACTTTTTAATTGTTTTATTTCCCTTAATTAGCCTTCCAGACATTTTCAAAACTAAATCCCCCAAAAGTTTTTCTTAATAATTATAAGGGGAGATGCTCCCCTTATAATTATAAAATACATATTTTAAAAAACAAGACCAAATTATAACTTGGCGCATATAATCTCTACTTTTGTTACTATTTACAGGTAGCTAAAGAGATATAACTTTTGCAATGTTAGGAAACATTAGCGAAATTTAGGCTTAGAGATGTATAGTCAGAGTGAGGAAAAGCAAGCCGACTGTTCTAAGCAAAAATGCAACAAAGTTACATTTCAAAACGCATTTTTGCGAGTTTCGGCTTGCCCGAACGAAAACTTTTACAGCTCTTGCAAATGAAGCGTAGTTTCCGCTATTGCGAAAGTTTATCTCAATATGTAGGGTCTGAACAGCACCCTACTTTTTCTCGAGTACTTCCGTATTCTCGTATACAACCCGGTTAATTGCATTGATATACGCCTTGACACTGGCTTCAATTATATCCACGCTGACTCCGCGACCTGTAAAACTTGAACCATTATGGCTTACCCTCACAGTAACTTCCCCAAGAGCATCTTTTCCTTCAGTTACAGCTCTTAAGTTGTATCCATCGAGCTTTAAGCTTAAACCTACCGCGCGTTCTAACGCATTGAATGACGCATCAACCGGACCATCTCCTGTAGCAGCCTCAGTAATCATTTCATTATCTTTTTTAATACTCATAACTGCTGAAGAAATCAATCTATTTCCACTGCTTACTTGGAATGATTCCAGCTCAAATACTTCTGGGATAGCAGCAACCTTCTCGCCTACCAATGCTTCAATATCCCGGTCAAGCACTTCCTTTTTCCTGTCTGCCAGCTCCTTGAATTTAGTAAATGTTTCTAGGACCTTTTCAGGCGATAGTGTATATCCCAGCTCCTTAAGCCGCTCCTCAAAAGCATGCCTACCAGATAATTTTCCGAGAATCATCCTGTTCTGGTTTAGACCTATTGATTCAGGCGTCATTATTTCATAGGTACTCTTCTCTGATAACACACCATGTTGATGAATACCCGACTCATGGGCAAAGGCGTTTGTACCTACAATCGCTTTGTTAGGCTGTACGTCTATACCTGATAAACTGCTTACTAGCTTACTTGTTCTGTATATCTGGGAAGTATCAATACTATGACTGTAATTATAATAGTCATTTCTAGTATTGACAGCCATGATTATCTCCTCGATAGCTGCATTCCCAGCTCTTTCACCAAGTCCATTAACAGTACACTCAAGCTGTATTGCCCCATTTTCGAGCGCAGCCAGTGTATTTGCAACCGCCATTCCCAAATCGTTATGGCAATGTACGCTAATATCAACCTTTTCAATACCACTTACATTTTCTTTTATCCCTTTAATCAATTGACCAAACTCCTGTGGCGCCATATATCCAACCGTATCTGGAATATTTAAAACAGTGGCACCTGCTTTTATTGCAGCTTCTAATACCCTGTATAAAAATTCCACTCGAGTTCTGCTCGCATCTTCAGGTGAAAACTCCACATCAGGGCAAAGCTTCTTTGCATATTTAACCATTGAATATGCTCTATCAATAACCTGCTCCTCAGTCATGCGGAGCTTATATTTCATGTGAATATCTGATGTGGCAATAAAGGTGTGTATTCTTGGACTTTCTGCCACTTGAATTGCTTCCCAAGCCCGGTCAATATCCTTTTCAACAGCACGACTTAAGCTGCATATAGTTACACCCTTTACTTTCGTTGCCACTGCCTTGATTGCTTCAAAATCGCCCGGGGAAGCAATTGCAAACCCAGCTTCTATAACATCAACACCTAGCCTTGCAATCTGTTTCGCCAACTCAAGCTTTTCATGTATATTAAGATTGACACCTGGTGTCTGTTCTCCATCTCTTAATGTAGTATCAAATATTTTGATTTTTGAAGGCATGATTTTTTCTCCCCTTAATATAGTAAAATAATACTCTTAAATCCGTTTTACCAGATTGTCAAAGTCAATATGTCTCCTATTTATCTTTTAACCAGCTCATCATTTTGCGAAGCTCGGCTCCAACCTTTTCCAACTTGTGTCCTGCTTCATATTCTCGCATTCCTAGAAAAGCTGCCTTTCCTCCGGCATTATTTTCAGTTACCCATTTGGATGCAAATACACCTGTTTGGATCTCGTTTAAAACTCGCTTCATTTCTTTTCTTGTCTTCTCAGTAATAATTCTCTTGCCAGTTACATAATCACCGTATTCAGCAGTATCACTAATGGAATATCTCATGAATGCAAATCCGCCCTTATTTATAAGGTCAACAATTAATTTCATTTCATGGATGCACTCAAAGTATGCTATTTCAGGCTGATATCCTGCTTCAACCAAGGTATCAAAACCTGCTTTCATTAACTCAGTTACACCACCACACAGAACTGCCTGTTCGCCGAATAAATCGGTTTCAGTTTCTTCTTTGAAAGTGGTCTCCAGTATTCCTGCTCTCCCTGCTCCGATGCCAGAAGCATAAGCAAGCGCATAATCTCTAGCCTTGCCTGAGCTGTCCTGATGCATTGCAATGAGGCTGGGTACACCTTTACCCTCTTCATATTGACTTCTTACAGTATGTCCCGGTCCTTTTGGCGCTACCATTATAACGTCAATATTACTTGGCGGTTCAATTTGTTTGAAATGAATATTAAAACCATGAGCAAACATCAAAATATCTCCTTCTTTAAGGTTTTGCTCAATACTCTCCTTATATACTGCCGCTTGAATCTGGTCAGGTAACAAAACCATAATGATATCAGCAGCTTTACATGCTTCACTTGTCTCCGCAACCTTTAATCCGTCTGTCTTTGCCTTATCCCAGCTCTTGGATGATCTTCTAAGACCAACGATAACATTTACACCACTATCTCTAAGGTTTTGGGCATGGGCATGACCCTGACTGCCATATCCTAGAATTGCTACAGTTTTACCACTTAAAAGACCTAAATCACAATCACTATCATAAAACATTTTTGCCATAACATATCCCTCCAAAAGTTAATTTATTTTTTATAGCTATCTTCCCAACTTCCCAACCTTCCAACCTTCCAACCTTCCAACCTTCCAACCTTCCAACTTTCCACCTTCCCAACCTTCCAACTCCCCAACCTTCCAACTTTCCAACCTTCCAACTTTCCAACTTCCCAACTTTATTCGCTGATAAGCTTGTTTCCGCGCTCAACGGCAATTACACCTGTTCTTACAATTTCTTTTATACCAAATTGTGCGAGCATATCCAAAAGAGCATCTAGTTTTTCAAGATCCCCCGATGTTTCAATAGTTAGAGTCGTTTTGGACACATCAATAATTTTTGCCCTAAATATTTCTACAATTTGTATTATCTCCGCTCTAGTAGTTGCTGTAGCATTAACTTTTACCAAAGCTAGCTCCCTTCTTACCGAATCACTTTCAGAAAGCTGCTTGATTTTAATAACATCAATAATCTTATTAAGCTGCTTACTTACCTGTTCGACAATATGCTCATCCCCATCTACCACTATTGTCATTCTCGAAATATCTGGGTTCTCTGTTACTCCAACTGCAAGGCTATCTATATTAAATCCCCTGCGGCTGAACAAACCAGCTACCCTCGATAGTACACCTGCATGATTCTCTACTAAAACCGATAATGTATGCTTTGCCACAATATGCACCCTCCTCTTTTTTAAATAATTATCATTTTAAATCTATCTGGTATTAGTTAATAATGTCGGTTCCTCTGGGTCTACAATACATTCAAGTAAATATGGCTCATCATCAGCTAGCATTTTGTGTAGCGCTCCTATAACTTCACCATCCGATGATATCCTTTCCCCTTTAAAACCATACGCACAAGCTAGCTTTACAAAATCTGGATTTGTTTCAAGGTTAACTTGGGAGTATCTTTTATGGAACTTGCTTTCTTGCAGTTCCCGCACCATACCAAGTCTTGAATTGTTTAATATAACTATTTTTACTCCAAGATTATTTTGTTTAATAGTGCCAAGCTCCTGCATACACATTTGGAAACTACCATCACCGCTTATTGCAATGACAGTAGAATCTGGGCTGCCAATTTTAACTCCAACTGCAGCAGGAAGACCATAACCCATTGTACCCATTCCCCCTGATGTAATAAATGATCTAGGGTTTTTAATTCTCAGATGGTTAGCTGCCCATATTTGATTTTGACCTACTTCTGTAGTAAACACAGTATTACCTTCGGCAATCTCTGATAACATACTTAACAGTCGGCGAGGATTAATATATCCTTCTTTTCCCTTTGCATCTGTTTTTCTGGTAATATGATCATCTTTGATCTTCGTAAGAGTGGCTATCCATTCTTCCGTTTTGCCTTTTTGGGTAATATTGACCAAATCAGAAAGTATAAGTCCGGCATCACCCACCAACGGAATTGACGCATCAACATTTTTACCTATTTCAGCAGGATCAATATCAATATGGATAATGCGGGCTGTACGTGCAATCTTGCTTGCACCTCCCATTGCCCGATCTCCCACTCTTGCACCAATTATCAGCAACAGGTCTGCATGATTCGTGGCATAGTTAGCTGCGTAAACACCATGTGAACCTAGCATTCCAAGATATAAATCGTGATCATACGCAATTGCACCAATGCCCATAAGTGTTGTCGCAACCGGAATCTGGCACTTTTGGGCCAGTGCTGCAAGCTCTTTGGTTGCATTTGCGCTTAAAACTCCTCCTCCTGCACAAATAACCGGACACTTTGCGTTTTCTATCGCCTTAGCAATCTTTGATATTTGCATCATATTACCTTTATAGTTAGGCTTATATCCCCTAATGTCAACAGTTTTTGGATATACAAAATCAAATTCCTCCTGCTGCAGATCAATAGGAATATCAACTAAAACCGGTCCCGGTCTTCCTGTAGAGGCTATATGAAAAGCTTCCTTAATTATTCTGGGAATATTCTTCGCATCCTTCACAAGATAATTATGCTTGCAAAATGGAGCGGTGGCTCCTGTTATATCCGCCTCTTGAAAAACATCCCTTCCGATAAGGTCAGATCGTACCTGTCCGGTTATTGCAACCATCGGTATCGAATCCATGTATGCAGTTGCTATTCCTGTTATAAGGTTGGTAGCACCCGGACCGGATGTGGTAACGCAGACCCCTGTACGGTTTGTAATGCGCGAATATCCGCTCGCTGCATGTGCGGCTCCCTGTTCGCATCTTGTAAGGATGTGCTTTATATCCGATTCAAGCAACGCATCATAAAAAGGGCATATGGCAGCACCCGGGTAACCGAATATTGTGTTTACATTTTCTTTTTCCAGACTCTTTATAATTGCCTGAGCTCCTGTCATTCTCATAAAAAACATCCTTTATATATTTTTTTAAAATGTGATTGTTACCCACATATATTTACCAAAATAAAAAAAACCACTCATCCTGCATATTCATGCAGGGACGAATGGGAATTGTTCGTGGTACCACCCTGATTTAAACCATTTTATTACAATAGTTTCTCAATGAGCTTAAAATGATATTGTGATTGTCTTCTAAAAAAGCTACTTTTTAGCTAGCTATAGAGCAATCATATTATCAACTACTCCGATTATAACGGTATCACCGCCATTGCCTAAAATTTATAATCTTATCTTGCACAAATCATATAACTAAAACGCTTGTATAGAATATGTCATTGCATTATTCATGTGCTGTAAGCATTTTGTCAAATGTGCTAAAATAAGTGTCTGATACATAAGTTTAGCAATGTTGCTCCGGAACGAGCTATATACATATCACATCTATCGATTTCCACCACCCATCGACTCTCTTTAAGTAATGGGATATGTTTTGTTTCCTTCATAGCATTTGTTGTTTTTCAAATATAATTGTTTAATATACTAACAGCGTATTTCTAATTTGTCAACTACAAATTTTTTGCGCATCCTGAGTTTACAAATTTTTTGCGCATCCTGAGTTTATGATCCACTTATGATAATGTCTCATTGTACCACATGTGAAAATTTTAATTTCTAATAAATTGGATAGTATAATAGGCAAATGTAATCTAAAATTTCATTTTTAATGATTTATCCTTAGTTTTTGTTTAATAATTGACTTCTCATGTTATTTTTAGTATCATATAATTAATAAAGAGCATAATAGTAATGAAAGGAGGCCGCACTATGAAAAAATTATCTACTTCCAAACTTGCTAAAACTGTAAAAGAAAAAAGAGTTGAAAAGAAATCGACACTTATAGAATTAAGCGAACTTACCGGCATAAATAGGGTAATGATTGGACGTATTGAAAAAGAAGATTTTATTCCTTCTATTACTCAATTCGAATCCTTAGCTAATATACTTGAATTTGATATTACAGATATGTTTATAGAAGAAAATCAATATGAAAACTCTTTTGTGGCTATGAGAAGTGAAGCTTTAAGCGATGATGAAAAAGAAGGTGTCGAAAAACTTTTTTCCATGATGCTATCTCTTAGACAGCAAATCAATTTAAGGAGCAAGTTTGAAAATGAATCACTCACTCGTTCTTAGTGAAATACAACTTGAGGAGATCCGCAAACTTGCCGAAAAAACACGCCACAGTTTAGGGTTTGTAGGAGATACTCCTATTGCCAACGATATATTTACCATTCTTGATAATGAGGGAATCTTATTATTAGAATATCCTATTAAATCAGATGGTGAGAATCCAGCCTTTTCTGCTGCTCTTATGTGTTCTAAAAAAGGCGATAAAGAACTTGCTTTTATTGGTTTAAATACCGCTGATTATTTTGATAAACAAATTTTTGCTATAGCTCATGAATTGTATCATTTTTATACTAAAACTGGCTCTCACCTTAGCCGTCCTTCCGAAGAAGATAATGATTTAGTTGAAAAAACTGCTAATCGATTTGCTGCAGAGTTTTTATTACCCGAAAATACCATAAGGAGCATTATTCTTAAAGAATTTAAAATCTCTTCACTTGAGAAAAAGCAAACCAAAACATTACTTCGCTTCTTTGCAAGATTACAATGCACTTGGTGGCTTCCATTTCGCTCACTTGTTAAAAGACTTAAAGAAATTAGCGCTATTTCTGATGAACAATATAGCAAATTATTTGCAATCAATGAGCGAGATATGGACGGTGAATATGGTCGCATAGGTAGAGCCATTAATGAAGATGTATTTTTAAAGCTTAATAAAGCGACAAACAATATCGGTACTTCTCCTAAAGATATTGAAATTATTATTCGTAACTTTGAAGATGAGCTTATAGATGAAGATAAATTCACTAACACTCTGGCTCTCTTTAATAAAAACCCTGATGACTTCGGTTATGAATTCGAAGTATCTGATGAAGATATAGAAGAATTTGAAGAATTCTTTAATGAGGAGGTTGGAGATGAAAGTTGATTTAACCTCCTTAAACCCAGCTTTAGAGAGCATCTTTAGTAATCCAAATCAGATTATTACTTTAGATGCTAATTTTCTTATTCCACCAGATAGAAGCAAATATGCTAAAATTAGCTTTGACTTTGAGGCATTTAAAAGGATTTGGCTAGACCCTATATTTGAAGCTTTTCCTAACTTAGCAATTCACGAAGCGGTATATGATGAATTTCACTCAACTTCGGTGAAACGCTATGTAGATACAAATATTAATGCTATTCCTACCAAGTTAATAGTTCATAAGGACTCTTCATTGACTCTGGAAGAACGAATGCTTAGGAGTTCAATAGAGGAAAAAATATATCCTTTAACAAAATATGACCCAATGCTTGATAATAGAGATGATCGTGGCGAAGTTAAATCATTGTCATACATTGCTGTAAAAGGACTACCTTATTTTGCTGCACACGACTCTAATGCTATCAAGCTAATAGAAAAAGCTGAGGAATGGACAACCGGATTAGACAATGTACAAGCTATTCAAATGTATGAAATCCTTTTTTATCTTTATAGAACCAACAACCGCGATAAAAAGTCTCTTAGAATGTTATATAAGTATCAATATTATCTAACTAAACATGAAAAGAATACAAATCCAGAATGGGGACAATTTATTGAAGCAATGGAGTTCTTATATCCTGTGGCCTAATAAATAGCAACCGAGTAGCTTTAGGCAACTCGTCCACGAGGAAAATCAAAGTATTCAGCTTTTCAAACTGTTCCCTTCGCTCTACCACGGTTCCCTTGACAGCGAGCCTTTATCGGCATGTGTTCAGGCATCACATTACGCCTAACTTAAGTTCTTTTTTGCCTTTTGATGACTTCTCTCTGCTTTTACCTTTTGTGAAAATGTCCTAAAAATATAGTACAATACCTTCATATTAATTTGTGAGGTGGTACTAATGAGAAATCATATCTAATGCAGCTAATTACAGCAAGGCTTATACCCTAATGGTCAGGCAATCAGCGCCAAATCCTATAGAAATACTTTATTGTTTGTAGATCCTTCTATTTTTCCTATCCCATATCCATAACAAAATGATTGATACATACTGGAAACAATTATTGCGCTAAGCATTTCCCTTTCATCCCTGTCAAGTCCCCTGTCCATAATTTGCATAAAATCCTTTGTCTTATCTCCAGCTATAAGTCTTATTGCTTCACGAGTACCTGCAAGCTCGCTTTCCAACTTATCCTTGGCCTGGTTCAGATACTCCCGGATCTTGTCCTCAAAGCAATATTTACTTGCAGTCTTTTTGTTTTTGTTAACCATAATATGCCCCTCCTATAGAATACTACCTTAATTATTCCATAGTAAAGGTAAATCTATACAAAAGGACTGATAATTGTTGGAAATATTTTATGCCTGCATAGATTGCAGCTACTTTTTTTGGAAAGCTAGTGAGTCATATTTATAATAAAACTTTCGTTACTTTTTTTCCAATAACTATAATAAACTACCTTGTGGGCAGGTGATCATTTTCACGTGCAGCCAGCCTTATGGGGACGGTCATGAACTCGCCGGTCTCCTTTGAAAGATGCGTCACATTTACTACATCGCCTGGTTTTTTGCGATAAATATAGCACCTAAGCTCCATCATTGTATTTACTTCCACATCATCCACCGCAGTTATAATACACCCAACTTCAATCTCAGCTTGCTTATGAGCAGGTCCGTTTGTGTCAACATCAGCTACATATATTCCCTTATTAAGCTTGTAACTTTGATCCATAAAGGGTATTACTTCCTTATCGTAAGCAAATAGACCCATATAAGGTTCAATAAACTCATTATCCTCCACAAAATGTTGTATTATTGGTATAGCTACATTTATGGGTATGGCAAATCCTATAGCCTCAGCCGATGTAACTTTAACGGTATTTATACCTATTACTTCTCCTGTTGCATTAAGTAAAGGTCCTCCACTATTTCCCGGATTGATTCCTGCATCAGTCTGTATTAAATCCTCCATAAAGTTAGGCTGTCCTTCAACCTCAAGTTGAATTGTACGATTAAGTGCACTTATGATCCCCGATGTAACCGTTCTTTGAAATTGCAATCCAAAAGGATTGCCTATAGCTATAGCTGGTTCGCCTACTTTAAGCACGGTTGCATCTCCCAAAGGTACCGGTGTTAATTCTTTCGCCTCAATTTTAACTACTGCAAGGTCTAGCACTGGGTCTGACCATATAGTTGTTCCATCAATATTTCTTCCATCTTGCAGCGATACAATAATCCTTTTGTTCCTGCCGCCTGCAACATGGTGATTAGTTAGAATATATCCGTCTTCACTTACTATAACTCCCGAACCAAGCCCCCATTTTTCAGCTGCATTACCATCAAATAAAGATTTATTATCCACTTTCAACACTGAGATTCCCACAACACCAGGACTTGCAGCTGCTGCTACATGCTCGGCAACATATCCTTGGTTGCTAATCTCATAATCAATCAGCTGTGGAACAGTAATATTAGGACCACTTGACTCGGGTAGTGGCTGTGATAAGTTATCCAAATTACGATCACCAGATGTATAAAACAGCAAGAGGACGCTGACTCCCAAAGAAGTTGCCAATGATATCAAGAACATTCTGAAAAAGCCTTTGTTTTCTCTTTCCTTGTACATTCAATCATCCTTTAACTTAAAAAATTGTAATATAAGCTTTAGGCACGTTTACTCCGCTCTCTTTTTAAAAAGAGCACTAATTCATTCAGTGCTTAAATTAATTCATACTTAGTATTACAAAGTTAAAGGAATGCAATTCATGCATTGTTAAACTCGAAAAGTATTTTAGTTCAACTTACTTTTAACGAAATAATCATAGAATATAATTTTGACATTTTAATAGGCTTGTGACAGAAAAAAATTGACGTTGTAGTTAACGAGTGAAAAGAATTAGCTTTGCTCATCGTTTTGAAATTTAATTATTTTCTTAACACTTTTTTCAAACTTTGGTCGTGGAAGCATTACCTGGTGTCCGCAGCCAAGGCACTTTATCCTAAAATCCGCACCAGTTCTTGTAACTTCCCATTCCTTATTTCCGCATGGATGCTGTTTCTTAAGCTCAACTATATCTCCAATAGTAAACCTTATAGGCATTTTAGTTTCTCCTTCGGTCTATTTGCATGATGATTCTATGAACATTTTAAAAAGATTAAGAAAACTTCTGTCTTTTATCCACATATCCTCAGGATGCCACTGAACTCCAACTACAAATTCATGATCCCTATGCTCAATTGATTCTATTATACCATCTTGTGCGCAAGAGGTAACAAAAAATCCGGGAGCTATGTCTTTTACAGCTTGATGGTGAAAGGTGTTCACTCTCACGCAGCTCCTATTTCCAAATGACATATATACTTTTGAATCCGGCTGGATATAAATGTCATGATACGGATACCATCTGGGAGCTTTTTGAGAATGCTCACCAAGTGCCTTATCCGGTAGCTGGGTTTTTATATCTTGATAAAGGGTGCCTCCAAGAGCTACATTCAAAATCTGGATTCCCCGGCATATCCCAAAGACCGGCTTTCTTTGCTCCATAGCTTTTTTTATCAGAAATATTTCTAAAATATCTCTCCCCGGTAAAATGCTCCCTGTAACCGGGGTATTATACTCCCCAAAATACTTAGCATCCACATCAGGACCACCTGTTATTAAAAGGCCATCCGATGCTGTAATAATACATTCAAGTACTTCTTCATTTGTGCTGTAAGGTACGACAACTGGTACTCCGCCTGCTTCAATAACCCCTTCGTTGTATAAGTTCTTGATTGAAGCCGTCTCAATGCCATAATCGTAATTTGGCGTTACGGCAATTATTGGTCTTACAGCCATTGCTTTTTTACACCTCACTTAAATTTGCAAACTGATTACCACTATTAACATCCCCTATATTTTGAGATATGACTTTCGCAATAGCGGAAACTACGCTTCATTTGCAAGAGCTGTAAAAGTTTGACTATACATCTCTTTGCTGCATTTCGCTGATGTTTCCTAACATTGCGAAAGTTATATCTCTTCAGCTACCTGTGAACAATAACTATTTTGTTCAATACTTCACAAGGTACTGTTCTAATTCCCATTGACTTATTCTTTTTCTATAAGCATCCCATTCTTCTTTTTTAGCAAATACAAATTTATTAAATATGTGGTCTCCAAGAACCTCTTTCATAAAACTACTTTTTTCTAGTAATTCTATCGCCTTTTCAAGGTTATCAGGTAATGAACCTATCCCTTCAATTTTTCTTAGTTCATCGCTCATTTCATAAATATTCCTATCTGTAGACTTCGGGGGATCAATGCAATACTCTATACCATCTAATCCAGCATGTAGAATTGACGCTAGGGCAAGATATGGATTACATGAAGGATCTGGGCACCTAAGCTCAAGTCTTGTAGCTAGACCTCGTGCTGCAGGCAACCTTATAAGCGGGCTCCTGTTTTTGGAAGACCATGCAATGTACACCGGTGCCTCATAACCGGGAACCAACCTTTTATATGAGTTTACAAGCGGGTTTGTAATGGCGGTCATTTCCTCTATGTGTTTAATAAGCCCCCCAATAAACCAAAAAGCTTCCTTACTCAAACTAAGATTACCATCCCTATTATAAAACATATTTTGACCGTTTTTAAATAATGATGTATTAATGTGCATTCCGGAACCGGCTATGCCAAATACAGGCTTTGGCATAAATGTTGCATGAAGACCATGTTTTTGAGCAATAGTTTTTACAACTAGTTTAAATGTCATAACATCATCAGCCATAGTCAATGCATCACAGTATTTAAAATCAATTTCATGCTGCCCGGGTGCAACCTCATGGTGTGATGCCTCAATTTCAAAACCCATCTCTTCCATAGCAAGGCACATATCTCTTCTGGCATCCTCGCCAAGATCAATAGGTCCTAAATCAAAATACCCTGCATTATCATGAGTTTTTGTCGTTGGTTTTCCATCACTGTCCTTCAAAAAAAGAAAAAACTCACATTCTGCACCTACATTAAATGTATCATATCCCATATCATGAGCTCTTTTAAGTGCCCTTTTCAACACAAATCTGGGATCACCTTCAAAATGTTCATCGTTATTTGAGTTATAAATATCACAGATCATTCTTGCCACCTTGCCACCGTTAGGCTTCCACGGAAAAACGACAAAAGTGTTTGGATCTGGCCTTAAGTACATATCCGATTCCTCTATCCTGACAAAACCTTCAATTGATGAACCGTCAAACATACATTTGTTGTCCAAGGCTTTTTCTACCTGCGCAGATGTAATAGCTACATTTTTAAGTACACCAAAAATATCTGTAAATTGCAGCCTTATAAACTTGACATCTTGCTCCTTTATAATCCTTAAAATATCTTCTCGTGAGTAATTTGGCATGTTGGGCACTCCCCCTATTTTTTTTTCGGTCGCTTCTTGGCATATCTATTTTGAAAAAAAGCATATTGCTCGAACTTGCTTCTTAGAGAATAATCATCCCATTATAATATCTAAATAACCCTGCTCTTTCTCGAACAATGCACAGGTTAGCAATAAAATCATTATAGCATAAAGATTTTTCTTTTAGAATAAGAATTTAAATATATTTAAACCGCTTTTTAGTTGCGGGTTACTATTCGTAAGCTAGCTGAAGAGATAAAAACTTATGCAATGTTAGAAAAAATTTGCGAAATACAGCTTTCTATTCACTTACATTTTTAAGATTCCCACGCTCTTGTAGCCTCATGCAAGGTAAAAAATTATCTCCGCCAATATATACCTTTTTTAAAGCATACTTTATTCCAAGTGAAATGATATCTGCCAGCTTCATTACTACACCAAGACGAGTGTTCTGCAAAATTATAAAATCCATGAACCCACCGAAATTCACAATGCCAGTTATATGAATATCTCCCACTGGTTCAAGTTGCTTATTGACCCCCGATCCTGGTCTTATTGGACCTTGTCCAACCGAAATCCATCCAACATGGTTCATCCGCCCCAAACAAGCATCAATAGCAATTATCAGAGGTTTTTTATATGTTTGCTTAATTTCTTCCATAACCTCATTTAGGTTTTTTGCATGCACAGGATTTTCAAGAGTTCCATGAATAAAAATATTTCTATATTTTTGTCCTGCTGACCCAAGCTTATACCCTATCAGAGGTCCAAGACTGTCACCGGTAGACCTGTCTGTACCTATACATACAAATACAATAGGATTATACTCAAAATCCGGGCTTTGCTTTATGAAGTGGAACAGGGCATCTGAAACATCCAAAAAAGCCCTCTTACTGTTGGCATCTATATAGCATTGCTTTTGAGCAGTATTTAACGACATAAATATCCTCCCGATATTCAATTAATTTCAAGTAACAAGTTCCTCAATTTGGGCTGGATTTACTCGGCAAATAATCTAATTTTTAAATTCACGCCAGATTGTAGCATCCGTTCTATATATTATTACCGTTGTGAGCTAAAATATTACAGAAGATCATCAATCTGCTTTTTTGATTGTGAAGAGATGATTCTTCATGAAAGAAAAGCTACCTCTTAATAGACACCAACAATGGAGGTTAGTGTTACACAAATGTAATATTGCAGTTAACACATGAATCTGTTATTATAAAATTGTACTTCATTTTACAATAATCGGGGTTAAATTACATGGTGTTTTGCTTGGTTTACCCGGTTATTTTTTTAAGGTGATGGGGGGCAGCTAATGAAAATAAACAATATTAAGCTTTCAACTTACGATATAATTGATGGAATGTCTGACTGGATTAGGGTTATTGACGAAAACAATAATATTATTTTTGCCAATAGAGCTATGTGTGAAGGGCTTTCAAAAGATATCTTTGGTATGAAATGTTATGAAGCAATAGGGAAATCAATGCCTTGTGAAAATTGTATTTCAAGACGTGCTGTATTTGAAGGTAAAGCTCACAGCAAGGAGGAAATTGTAGGAAACAGAGTTTTCTCTGTAATGAGTTCTCCCGTTCACAACGAATTTGGCGAGGTTGTTGCTGTAGTTGAAGTTCTTAGGGATATAACAGAAATGAGAAGATTGCAAAAAAGAATTCTAGATCAGAATCAGAAATTACAACGGGACGTTGAAGCTGCTAAATTACTACATTCTCAGCTTTTACCTGTTAATTTTAATCATAAAGGGGTCAACTTCTCCTACACTTATTTACCTTGTGATGATCTGGGAGGAGATTTTATTGATATTTTTTTAATTGACAAAGACCATATCGGGTTATATGTAGCTGATGTTTCAGGACATGGTCTGGCTGCATCTTTGTTGACTGTTTTTTTATACTCAACTATGGACAAAAAATCTTTATCACCATCCCAGGCACTGTCCGAACTTTTTAACAAATTCGCTGAAAACAGTTTTAAAGAAGATTATTATATTACAGTCTTTTATGCAATACTGGATTTAAGAACCAAATCATTAACTTTTTCAAATGCCGGACATAATGCTTGTCCTGTCGCTTTCAACAAAAATAAACTAGAATTTTTACGTTCGCCCGGGTTTCCTATCAGCAACTGGACAGATACACCAGGCTATTGCGATGGTACATTAAATCTTGATAAAGGTGACAGAATATTTTTCTATACTGACGGTATAGTAGAAATCCGCAACTCAAAAAACCAGCAATATGGCGAAGAACGGATACTTGATATTATTTTAAATAACAAGGGCACACCAAAAGAAGTACTTGATGTAATGCTAAATAGCTTTAGTACCTTTACAGGTACTAAAAGACCCACATTCTATGATGATATAACTATATCTATTCTTGAAATCGAATAAACATTATGATTTTTCCCCAGAAAGTGCATCCCATAGAATATGCTTTCTGGGGAGTAATCGTATTTTAAAAAGGCAACTATTAACTTCATTCATTGGCTGCAGCTGGTATATCTTTTTTGTATACCGGATACTTGTTTATAACATGATTTGGGCATACTTCAATACATTTGCCACAGTTGATACATAACTGCGGATTTATTCTGGCCACAAACCCGTCATTTGTAATAGCTCCTGATTCACATACCTTTGAGCACTTTCTGCAACCGATGCAACCCACCTTACATACACCTATAACAAACTTTCCTCTTTGAGGATTGTTGCATCTTACAGTATATTGCTTTTCGGGTGGAACTAGCTTGATAATACCTTTTGGACAAGCTTCAATACATTTACCACATCCAGTGCATAAAGACGCAATAACGCAAGCCAGACCGTTTTTTACCACAATGGCATCAAAAGGACACACCCTAGCACAATCGCCCATTCCTAGACAGCCATAATTACAAGCTGATGGACCGCCATGCAGTGAAGCTGCCGCTGAGCAATTGCTGATACCATAATATTCATATTTTAACTTGCTTTTTTCTTTATCTCCGCCACATAAAATTCTTGCAACCTTATTTGCCATATCAGCCTCAGAAATGTCCTTACCCAGAAGTTTACCTAGTCCTATTGCAAGTGCTGATCCACCTACCGAACACCCTGTTAGTTCTGCATTACCTGTAACTACCGCTTCAGCAAAACCATCACATCCTGAGTAACCACAGGCACCACAATTAGCGCCCGGTAACAACTCCCTTGCTGCTGTTATTCTTTCATCTTCTTTTACCTCAAACTTTTTTGAAACATAGGCAAGACCTAGTCCAAACAAAAGTCCAAGACCGCTTATAATACTAACGGGAGTTATAATCCCCTGTAACATTTTTTACCAACCCCTTCTTTAAAAGCTCAAGCTTTTTAACCAAACAATCCCTTGAACCCAAAAAATGCTACCGAAACCAGTGCAGCTGCTATCATGGTTATGGGTAGTCCTTTAAGCGATTCAGGTACATCACAATGCTCTAGTCGTCCTCTTACTCCTGCAAAAAGCACAAGAGCCAGCATAAAGCCTACTCCGGCACCAAAGCTATAAATCACTGATCTTAAAATTGAATATTCCCTCTGTACATTTATAAGTGCCACACCAAGCACTGCGCAGTTGGTTGTTATAAGAGGAAGATAAATACCTAATGCCTTGTATAGAGGCGGCATAAATTTCTTTAGAATAACTTCAACAAACTGAACCAGCGCTGCAATTACAAGAATAAATGTTATTGTCTGCAAATATTCAAGATTATAAGTGACAAGCAAAACATCATACACAAGCTTTGTAAAAAACGAGGCAATCGTCATTACAAATATGACTGCTCCACTCATGCCTATAGCAGTAGAAAGGTTTTTTGAAACACCAAGGAAGGGACATATCCCCAAAAACTGTGAAAGAACGAAGTTCTCAACTAAAATGGCGCTCATTATTATAACTATCATTTCTCTCATCAGGCTTCAACCCCCTTTTCGCACTCACCACAATTCATTGCGCATGACCTACATCCTGTATGTCGTACTTTAACTGATGATACCTTGTTTAATATCCCTACAACAGCACCAAATGCTAAGAATCCACCCGGAGGAAGTATCATAATTATTGCCGGATCAATCAATCCAGCAGTCAGGTTAATACCAAACCATGTACCATTACCTAGTATTTCTCTAATTGAGCCAATGAGTAAAAGCGCAAGAGTAAACCCTAAGCCCATCCCTATTCCATCTAAAATTGAGTAAAAAACCGTGTTCTTATTAGCGTACATTTCTGCTCTGGCAAGTATTATACAATTAACAACTATAAGCGGTATATAAATACCAAGTGATTTATCAAGTTCGGGTAAATACGCTTTTAGAAGCATCTGAACTATTGTAACAAATCCAGCAATAATAGTTATATATGCAGGTATACGCACCTTATCAGGTATTTGCTTTCGAAAAAGCGATATTACTGCATTAGATCCTATAAGCACCAATGTTGCTGCTATCCCCATTCCTATTCCGTTTATGGCTGATGTTGTTATGGCAAGCGTAGGGCAAGTACCAAGCACCAATCTCAATGTTGGGTTTTCCTTAATTATTCCGTTAGTTAATGTCTTTACAGCTTTCACTTTGCCTCCCCCTTCCCAGAAATTACTGCCATTGCGTCCACTGCTTTTTGAACAGCTTCAGTAACAGCGCTTGATGTTACGGTTGCACCACTTACTGCCTGAATCTCTTCTTGCTTCAACTTGTTTGACTTTACGACTTTTAGCAAACTTTGAGGACTGATATTAAAAAATTGCGTAATAAATGGTTCATCTGAGGCTTTTAAACCCAGTCCGGGAGTCTCTTGACTTTCACTTATCTTAACTCCTTTAATTTCGCCATCGTTATTTATTCCTACAATGGTTTTAATATTTCCACCATAACCCTTCGCAATAACTGTAAACACGTATCCGACAATACTGTTATCCTTTTTGCCTTCACTTGCTTCAGTTACAATACCAAGCTCTGAATGCTCAGCAAGAAGCTCTTCGAGATTTTCTATTGCAAAAAAACTGTCAGCCTCACTCAAAACTTCCTTCTTTGCATTCTCTGCATCAATCCTGCCACGTTCTTCTATTACATCGGCAGTCACATAGTTGGTCACTGCAAGACACAAAGATACAATAAAACATATTAAAAATAAAGAAATGGTTGGTTTGAATATTTCACGCTGCATTTTTGTCACCCCCAAAACTTACTGGCACTGTATACCTGTCAATAAGCGGTGTTACTATATTCATTAGAAGTATTGCAAAGGATACGCCTTCAGGATAATTGGTATAAAGACGAATTATAGCGGTTAAAAGACCACAGCCTAAACCAAAAATTATCTTTCCTTTTATTGTGACTGGTGTTGTAGAATAATCAGTAGCCATAAAGAACGCTCCCAAAATTAATCCACCAGCCATGATATGATACAGGAAATCACCTGTAAAAAAGCCGTTCCCACCAAAAATCCAACTAAAAAGCCCTGAAGCCAAAATAAACATTAGAGGTATCTCAATGCGGATAACCCTTCTTATAAGCAGATATATTGCTCCTATCAACAATGCAAGTACTGAAGTCTCTCCTATACAACCTGCTATGTTGCCACTAAAAAGACTCATGTAACTTGGAAGGGTAATACCCTGTACTTCAGCTCCACCTTTTATTATAGCTAGCGGAGTTGCTGATGAAACCCCATCAGGGAAAATCCAATTTGTCATATGAATAGGCCAAGAAATTAAAAGTATAACTCTTGCAGCCAGTGCCGGGTTCATAAAATTTTGCCCGATTCCACCAAACAACTGCTTTATTACTACTATAGCCAATACTGCACCTACCGCTGTGATCCACAGTGGAATTGCAGGTGGCAGGCATAATCCAAGCAAAAGTCCTGACACAACAGCACTAAAATCACCTATTGTCTGTTCTCTTTTTAATACCTTCCTCGTAAAATATTCAGCCAAAACAGCAGTAAGCACTGATACCAGCAATACCAAAGCCGCTCGGCTGCCAAAATAGTAAACACCTGCTAATGATGCGGGTAATAATGCTAATACAACATCTATCATTATATTTTTGGTGTCCGTCCTGCCCCTAACGTGTGGAGAAGAACTCACCAGTAAACTGTTTCCCAACTTTCATTCCCCCTCATCCAAAATTAATGTCATTTTATAATAAGCATTTATCCTGCCTTATTTTTTTGTGATGCCTTTTTAACCTTTTCCTTGCCAAGCCTTATTGACTGGACAAGATTTATCTTTGCAGGACATCCATAAGTACAGGTTCCACATTCAATACAATCCATTATATGAAATTTTTTAAGTGCTTCTTGGTCATCTCTTAATGCTGCTTTATCTAAGTGAAGGGGTAGAAGATTCATAGGACATGTGGTAACACAGCGACCGCACCTTATACAAGCATTCTCTTTAGGAAGCTTTGCGGCAAGCTCATCGAACGCAAGAAGTGCATTGGTTTGCTTTAATACCGGCATATCCATTGTAAACAACGCAATTCCCATCATAGGTCCACCCATGATTATTTTATGAGGTTCTTTATCAAACCCTCCGCAAAATTCAAATACATCAGACACTTTTGTGCCAATTGGCACTTCCACATTTCCAGGATTTTTTATCGCAGAACCATCAACGGTAATTCTCTTTTTTATAAGAGGCATGCCTGTTTTAAGGTACTCCGCCAAAAACGCAATACTGGTTACATTCATCACAATAACACCTATGTCAGCAGGAAGCTTACCTATAGGTACCCTGCGACCAGTCAGAGAATATATCAACATTTTTTCTGCGCCTTGAGGATAGCGAGTTTTAAGCGCTTTGACCAAAACTCCTTTTTTTTCAGATAAAAGTTTTTTCAAAAGATCAATCGCTTCAGGTTTATTATCCTCTACTCCGATAACTACATTGCTTACATTAAGCAATTTTGATACCACTTCAATACCTTCAATTACGTTGACTGGATTCTCAATTATCTCTCTAAAATCAGAAGTTATATAAGGCTCACATTCAGCTGCATTTATAACCAGAGTATCAATTTTCTTATCCTCTGGAGGATTAAGCTTAATATGTGCGGGAAATCCGGCTCCGCCAAGCCCAACAAGCCCTGAATCACGAATTGCGGTCAAAAGCTCTTCTCTGCTGTTATATACAGGTGGCTTCACATCTTCATGCACTTCCTGTTTGCCGTCAGTCTTAATTACAACTGTTGCAACATTGGTACCATTAGAGTATAGCATTGCACTGATATCTTTAACTACACCTGAAACGCTTGAATGAATTGGTACAGAAACGAAACTATCCGAAGCTCCTATTACTTGGCCTACCTTAACCATATCACCATCTTTTACGACAGGCTTGCAGGGCGCACCTATATGCTGGAGCATTGGAATAACAACTTCCTCGGGAACACTCATTTTCACAGTTCCCATTTGGGTAGTGTTTTTACAGTGTGGTACACTTACACCACCCTTAAACAAACTCGTTAATGACATTACCTCGACCCCATTTTCTTGTAAAATACGCAATTTAACGTAAAAATACAATTATGGCATCATTCAAAACATAGAGCTATGATTAGCGGTAAAAGCCAAGTTTGCCCATATTTTATCCAATAGACACCATCTTTGATTTCAATTATTAAATTTGCGTCAGACACCCACGTTCATAATAACATATTATAAAAGAAAAGAAAACAGAAAGTTTGGTTTTTTTGAAAACTAATTTTCATACAAACATAGAATTATCAGCATTCTCAAGGTTTTGGGAGTGAACATTGTATACAATTTAACAATCTTTTTTTAAACTCAAATATTAAATTTTAAATGATTTTCCCTAAAAAGACGAGATCTAATCTGGTATGTAATATAAACTACACAAACAAGTACGTTAACACTAATGGTATGTGAAGCTCATTAAGATATTTTTTAAAATTGAACATTACTTATTTGATTTTCCCAAAAACTACTCTATCAATTCCAGATAGATCTTTAATTACTCTAATATTAGAAAAGCTTTCACTCATCATGTAAGAGACTAGCGCAGCCTGTCCTACCCCCACTTCAAGGGCAAGAAATCCACCTTTTTTTATATAAGCTATGCTTTGCTTGATAATTTCTCTGTAATAAAAAAGACCATCATCTCCACCGTCAAGTGCAATAAGCGGTTCATGATCTTTTACCTCAGTCTGGAGAATTTCTATGTCGGATGATGGTATATAAGGAGGGTTAGAAACTATAACATCGAATTTTTCAGTTTCATTGAGCTTTTCAAAAAGATTACTTTCAATAAAAGTTATTCTATCAGTAACTTCCAGACTTGAAGCATTTAGTTGAGCTATCCTAAGAGCTTCTTTGGATATATCCAACGCGGTGACCAAAGCATTTTTAATATAAAATGCCAAGCAAATAGCAATGCACCCAGATCCCGTACCAATATCTAGTATGTTTATTTTATTTTTATTGATAGATTCTGAAATTTTTATGACATGTTCAACAAGAAGCTCTGTTTCAGGTCTTGGAATCAGCACATCTGGTGTTACAATAAAAGAAAGCGATATGAACTCATTTTTTCCAATAATATATTGAAGAGGTTTCCCTTTTGCTCTTTGTTCAATCATCGTGTTATACTTCTTAATTTCATTGACATCCACATATTCATCTCCATGCGAATACAAAAAAATCCTGTCGCACAAAAGAACATGGCAAAGTATAACCCCGGCATTTAATACCGGGGATTCTATGTTGTGCTTTTTTAATTTACTAACCCCATTAAAGATAAGTTCACTTATAGTTAAAGAGTGCATTTTTCGCCACTCTCATTATCAATCACTTCTTTAAGTGCAGTAATAGCCACTTCAATCTGTTCTGCATCCGGCTCTCTTGTTGTGAACTTTTGCAGAGCAAGTCCCGGTGCCGTAACTATCTTTACCCAGCTGGCTTCACTTCTTCCTGCAAACTTGATTATCTCGTAGGATAACCCTGCAATGAGAGGAATAAGCAGCAGCCTTAATGTAATATTGATCAGCATGGTATGCCTTCCAATTATCGAAAAGACGAAAACACTCATGATCATCACTACAAATAAAAATGCTGTACCGCAACGAGGATGTCTCGTTGTGTATTTTTTAACATTATCTACTGTCAACTCCTCATTGTGCTCATAGCAATGTATAGTTTTGTGTTCAGCGCCATGATATTCAAATACTCTTCTTACATCGTCCAGCCTTGAAACCAGAACAATATACCCCATAAACAGTGTCATTCTTATTAACCCTTCAAAAAGATTATAAAAAACTACGCTTCCTCCTGCGTTTTTGTTGAAACCTAAAAGTTCAGCTATTATATTTGGAAGAAGAATAAAGAGTCCGACACCTAAACCGACAGCTATAATGACCGATAAATAAATAATTGCATCCTGAAGTTTTTCCCCAAAAACCTTTTCCATAAATTTATCAAATTTTGAAGGTTCACTTTCTTCTTCATCTATTTCAAAAAATTCCGCTGAATACATGAGAGACCTCACGCCCAGCACCATTGTTTCAATTATTCCGACAGCCCCTCGCAAAACTGGCCATTTTAAAAACTTATACTTCTGGGACAGACTTTTAACAGGCTTTCTTTCAAGGTGTATTTCACCGTCACTTTTCCTGATTGCTATTGCAAGGTTTTGTTTGCCTTTCATCATTATGCCTTCAATGAGGGCTTCGCCTCCATATTGACTTTGCTTTGTTTCACCCATATTTAAACCATCCCTTAATTATAGAATATATGCGGACAAATCTCTTCTAAATCTGTTTTCGTGATTAACCCATAATTGATTCTATCATTAATTAAATTCGTTGTCTATTTATTTTGGATGGGTACCATGTAAGCATCATAATAATAGTTTCTGTTCAGACCCTCTGTAACTTGAGATATAACTGTGCAATAACGGAAACTAATAATTACTTTCCTAGACAAAGAAAAAGAGCGCTTTTTTAAGAAACGCTCGTGTACTCGTGTAGTTTTAATTTGTTACTTATAAATTGATTATCCTTCAATTCCAAATCTTTTCTTGAACTTTTCAACACGTCCGCCTGTGTCGACCAGTTTCTGTTTACCAGTAAAAAATGGGTGACAGCTTGAGCAAATTTCCACACTTAATAGTTTTTTTGTCGATCCGGTCTCAAATGTATTTCCACAAGCACATTTTACAACAGCTTCATTATAATTGGGATGTATTTTTTCCTTCATAAATTTCACCTTCTTTCCAAATCATGTCCTATATCCAAATGCTTTGATTTTATGCATTTATCCACTATCAAACAGTAAAAATTATTGTAGCATAAATAATATACTGATGCAAGCATAAAATTGATGCAAGCTTTATTTCTCCATAAATGCTACATTGATACTTTCTACAAAATCTTTATTGCTTTTTGTCTGCATAAGCTTATTGATAATCATTTCGGTGATTTCTGAAGTACCAAGATTGCTCATAGCACGTCTTATCGCATATATGCCATCAAGCTCTTTTTGTGAAAGAAGCATTTCCTCTCGTCTTGTGCCTGATTTGTAAATGTCAATTGCAGGGAATATACGCTTCTCAGATAGCCTTCTATCTAGATGAATTTCCATGTTACCCGTTCCCTTGAACTCTTCGAATATGACATCATCCATTCTGCTTCCTGTTTCAACAAGTGCTGTTGCAATAATTGTAAGGCTTCCTCCAAACTCTATATTTCTTGCTGCTCCAAAAAATCTTTTTGGACTGTGCAGAGCGCCTGGATCAAGACCTCCTGACAAAGTTCTACCAGTAGGTGGGATAGTGAGGTTATAAGCTCGTGCTAAACGAGTTATGCTATCCAATAACACTATTACATCTCTTCTTTGCTCAACTAATCGCTTTGCTCTTTCAAGAACCATTTCTGCTACCTTTATGTGCCGTTCGGGAAGCTCATCAAATGTAGATGAGACTACATCACCTTTAATAGACCTTTCCATATCAGTTACTTCCTCAGGTCTTTCATCAATAAGCAGTACGATTAGTTCCATTTCAGGGTGGTTAGCTGTTATCGCATTGGCAATCTTTTTGAGCAATACTGTTTTTCCGGCTTTTGGTGGAGAAACAATCATACCTCTTTGCCCTTTTCCAATAGGTGCTATCATATCAATAAGTCTAGTAGAAAGTTCTCTTGGGTTTGTTTCAAGATTTGCCCTAACTTCTGGGTAAATAGGAGTTAAGCGTTCAAAAGGAATTCTCTTTGTCGCCGCATCAGGTGGCTCATTGTTTACTAATTGTACATAAAGCAAAGCTTGGAATTTCTCTCCGGCGTTAGGTATTCTTCCTTTGCCTCTTACCTTGTCGCCTGTTCTTAAATTAAAGCGTCTTATTTGAGAAGGTGAAATGTAAACGTCCTTTGGTCCTGATAAATAATTGTCACTTCTTAAAAATCCATATCCGTCTGGTAATACTTCAAGTACTCCCTCGACAGGTTCATCACTCTCAATTTTCTCAAAGCCAGAGAACGGCGCACCATTCTTCTTTTCGTTTTTCCTATGATAAGATTTTTTTTCTTCGTTATTGTCTGTAGTCTGCTTTTCAAAAGATGTTTCCTCTTTTTTTTCTTCATCTGCTGTTTTTAAAGATTTGTCAATCAGATTGTCATCCTGGTCTGAATCTTGAGATTTACTTACCTTTTCATTCCCGTTGTGTTCAGTTTCTTTGACCGTTCTTTCTTCACTTTTTAATTCTTCTTTTTTGCCATCTGATGTTTCTTTCTGTTTATCTTTTTTGTCGATTGCTTTTTCACTAATGATTTTATCAGCGTCCTTAAATTGCTTTACTGATTCTTTCTTCCTAGGGCTTCTTTTTTTAACTTCAGCCGGTTCAGTAACTTTTGTAGTCTGAATAGGGTTTCCTTCTACTTTATTAGCGATTTCTTCAATTAATTCGATCAATTCATTTTTTCTATACTTTGTTATACTTTTTATTCCCATTATCTTGGCTATATAACGCAAGTCCTGTAAAGTCTTCTTTTCAAGATTAACATAATCCTCCATGCTGCACCACCTTTATATTATATATATCATCATTTATTTAAACATTGATTTTACCACATTAACCTTGACAATTATTTTTTCCACACACAAAAACACATAGACTTAAAGTGCTTGAGAGTTTTTATTCTCAAAAGTTAAAAATGTGTATTTGTTCTGCAGTTTGTATTCTTGTGGTAAAAGCAACATTATATTTTATTTAATCCTATATGGAAATAAAATTACCCGAAAAAACTGTTCAATACCTTCAACTCATGGAATTATTATAAGGATGAGGTCCCAATGAACAAATATATCATACACATTTTAGCACTACTTTTAATAATTGTCAACCTGAATTTTTTGCAATTTGATTTAACCTTAATTATAAAATGCAAAATCCACCCACTTATACATACTTAGACTATTTATAATTTTTCCCCGAATTTTGAGAGCTTATACTAGTACTTTATTTACCTTAGTTCTACTGTCAAAGAATTAAAAATAATGATGGCCACATCACTGCGAGTCAATGCTTTATTCCCCTGCGCATCAATATGCTTCGTTAATTCAAGCTCCTCAGCTTTATGTAAAACATTTTCAGGCCAAGATCCAACCATTTCACTTTCATATCCTAATATCCTGATTACCGCAAGCAATGCTTCAGGCAATGTAACTATATTATCAGGAGCAAATGTATTGTCCGGATATCCGGCGACAATTCCGTAATGCCATGCTGTTTTAATATAATCATAAGCCCAATGATCTTTGCTAAGATCCAAAAAACCCATTACTATATTATCTATATCATTGATTTCATCTAAGCATGCAACATTCAATATAAGAGTAATAAACTCGCTTCTTCTGATATTATTCTCCAGTCTGAGGCTTCCATCTTCATACCCTTTCATAAGACCTAACTTCACAAGTGTATTTGCACACTTTCTTTCGATTACTGTATCAGGTGCAGCATTTACAGGTATAATGAGAGAAACAATTAATAAAATCAACAGAAATTTTCCGAAGATTCTTCTTTTCATCTTTTGTTAGTCCTTTCCGTTTCATGTGTACTTTCTTGTAAATGGTCAAATATGTCAACTAAGCTAATATAAAAAATATCTTTTACGCAAAAACGCATCTGCTACTTTTGAGAAAAGTCAGAATATATTCAACAATATTATACAATAATTTTCATAGTATTTTAATGCTGGTACGTAATTCGTCATAATAATTTAATATATGATGAACATTCATCCAGCTGTCATGAGTACATGAATAGACACATATGATCATGTATATTATGGACATATTTCCTTAATGAATTAACAATTATTTTGCAGCAAGATTTCAAAAGGAACTTTTCTAAGATACTATTTATTCTTTTACTGAACTCTTGTGCAGATGGTACGCCAGCTTCAAACGACCGCATGCCCTGCTCACAGATCCCATCCACATGTTCTGCCCTTTATGCAAATGCTTTGTTAGATAATGGGTTAGGTCTCAGTTGAGCCATGGACGGTGGGGTTAACCTGCGTTAGGTCTACTAATATCATTTATTTCGAGCTACTCCTAAATAATCCTTTAATGCACTCTGCAAAACTTGAGAAAAATTAACTTTATTTTTTTCTGCAATGTCATTTAACCACTTTGGTATCGTCAATGTTTTTTTAATTGCCTTATTTTCCATTTCATCTCTAACTACTGGCATCCAAACTTCAATAATACTAACAAAAGATTTTGGAGGTAACATAATATTATCAGGTAACGATGGGTTAGGTATAGACTCCCCATCCTCTTCCATACTATATATAAATAATTCTATCACCTCTTTAGCCATATGAAGTGCTTCTTCTATATTATCACCTTCTGTTATGCACCCCGGTAAATCCGGAAATGAAACTGTATATCCTTTTTGATCTCCTGGCTCAAATATGGCTGGAAATATATATCTATCCATAACACTACCTTCTTTAATTACCATGAATTCCTTTCCTCCTGAATGTATTTTACTGGATCCATATCTTTCCATGCATCTT
Organism: uncultured Clostridiaceae bacterium; assembly: GCA_964411505.1. Classification (GTDB taxonomy): domain Bacteria; phylum Bacillota; class Clostridia; order CAYPLH01; family DUMO01; genus CAYPLH01. The sequence goes on from CAYPLH010000013.1 coordinate 67,097, forward strand.
TACCTAAACCTTTAAGCGCTTTAGCAAAACTTTTGGGTTTCTCACTGATTAGTATTTGTTTTGAGTTTTCATCAAAGTATCAAATTATATCATCCCCAGGCTTCAAGCCCGCTTTTTTAATAATTTCTTCAGGTACTCTTATAGTTGAATTATCATCAATTTTAGAAACTAAGCCCATATTAATCTCTCCATTCATATCATAAATTATCTTTATTATACCACAGAAAAAAGGTGGCTTCGCCACTTTTTTTCACTAGGGAACCTTATGGTTCCCTTCGACGGATGCTCCGCATCCTTGAGCACCCTCCTTAAAGCAGCAAAGGGGCTTCCCCTTGCAATCCCCATTGTCTAGGAAAGAATACTTTCCTAGACAAGAACAAATGTTATAAAAACAAACAATTGAACCCTGCTCCATGACTATGAGATCACCATGGCTGTCTGGTTTGATTGGATCTTTTGAAATTAAAACATTTTCCATGGCTGTTTTTTTTCTTTGCTTTTCAGGTTGTGGTTGTAGTAGCTTTAGGAAATTATTCTGATAGCTACCCCTGCTATTATACAAAATCCTTTCCTGCCGATAGTAATGTTCTTTGAATAAATACTGACTTATTTATTCTGTATGCCATCCTGTCTTGACCATACATCGACTCAAGCTCTCGTTTATATTGTGCATATTTTTCAGCTGCATCTTTATTTTCTCTAATAAAGTCACGGAACATTAAGAAGTCTCTACGATAACAACTATCATATTCTACTATATGGATATGATGTGTTGAGTTAATGCCTTTGCTTTTAACAAAAAACAACCTGCCCGGTCGATTACACTCACCAAAATATCTATACCCACTCTGTACCACTAGGGGAATACACTTATGAGCATCCAACTGCGACTTTACGACTATCATTATATCAATAATCGGTTTTGATATCATGCCCTTGATGGATGTGCTTCCAATATGTTGAATATCAAATGCTAAATCATGTAAAATTTCATTTAACATGACCTCCTCTTCCTTATATAGTTCTTCCCACTCTGGGCAGTACCGAGTAAGCCTTACACTGTCACTTCGTAAGCCTAGCATAATCATCAACTCCTTATTGATGTATTTCTTGTTCAAATAATTTGTTCTTGATTTTCTTTCCCTTTCCAATTCTATTACCCAAAAACAATAATGGCAACTGTAAAAATACAATCCAAAAACCTATTCCCTGCACTGGCACACGTGAACTACATCGCCATTGAAATGGCGAGCTTCAGAGCCGCAGACATTACTGCCTGTTACCTCTCAGGCTTGTCCAGCACATTATGTCTATACATATTCATTCTACCCTCACACATACCTTGAAGTGCCCCGGTCCGCCACCGGTACTTTCTCCTCTGATTGAACTTGAATTAGCATGGGCATTACGGTAAGCCAATAAACAATCGTGCAAAGTGATCCCATTGGAAGCTCCGTCTCCTTCCGGCGGAGGCAGCGTTGTAACTTTAGAATTACTCACTGCTCTAAAATCATGCCTATCAGGAACTGCACCAAAGTCTTCGCCACGATGATAATATAGTATTTTAATGCTGGTACATAATTCGTCATAATAATTTAATATATGATGTTCATCCTCCCAAAAGTATATTATGGTAATACTTTCCTTGCGTTCGTGTATAAAATTGGCTTGCAAAACAGATACTATTATAGGTTCATAATAATAAAAATAAGGAGGGTACCTATGTCAAAAACTGTAGTGGCTATATTTGAAAGACACGATTATGCTGAAAACGCTGCAAGAGAGATTAAAGAGCAAGGTCTTCGTACTGAAGATATTTCGATTGTTGCAAAACAAGGTGATGAACATGAGGAAAATAATACACAAGCTACAATGGGTACATTAGGTCAGGCTGCAAATGATAATATATCTGACGGAGTTATAACCGGAGGATTACTTGGAGGTCTGGCGGGATTGCTGATTGGCGCCGGGAGCATGATTATTCCGGGCTTAGGTATAATAGCAGCTGCGGGTCCGATCACCGGTTTGCTTTCTGGAACCGTAACTGGAGGAATTGTTGGCGGGTTGGTTGACCTCGGAATTCCTGAGCAAAGGAGCAGACAGTATGAGACTGATATCAGAGCAGGAAAAATTCTTTTTAGTATGGAAGCACAAGATGATACCATTGACGAAGTTGCATCTATTTTAAGAGAAAACGGTGCAAAAAGCGTAGACTCATATTAACTCATAATGTGCTTTTGCACATTCTTCCTCTTTTTTGAAGAAATTATAATGATAAGGTGTAGTAACCAAACTGGCTAACTGTTCTTTTTACTACACCTTATCATTCATACAATCCAATAAAGTTGAAGTTTTGCAGTAATTCTTTTACTATAAGTGTATCATTTATTGTGGTGTATCCGTTAATGGTTCTAGTTCTGGGTAAACTTCTATTGATTCATTCAATTCAGCGTCTGCTCCACCAAATGATAATTCAGCATCATTATCATTTTCTTCAGTAACTGCCTCAACCGCTGTTTCATCATAAGAATTAAGCTCAACAGTTTCATCACCTAACTCTGGCTCAACTGGTTCAACTACTCGTGTTCCCCTTCTTACAACTTGTTCATCCGGCTGGTAGTAACTAGTGTAAACTCTCTTCTCACTAACTATCTCACCATCTTGTTTAACAATCTTATATGTGTCAACACGATATCCAGTGATACCATACTTTTGAATAATTTCTTCACCTTGAGGCAAATTCGGATCATCAATATATCGAGTCTTAAAATTATATGTTTCTACTACTGGTGAATAAATCTCAATGGTCTTTCCAAGGTTTTCATTTGTACCTATGATCGAATACACAACCTCGTTATCCTCAGTAACCTCTCCATCTATTCTTATAGGCCAATTTGTGTTATTCCTAAATTTGAAATCAGGCCATCCCCACGAAACTGCGGCATCACTGCCAAGCGGTAAATAACCTATAGTAAACATATGGTTAAATCTTTCCACAATCTCAAGATCCGCAAGAAAAGCAGCCAAATGTAGTGTGCTAGAAGCCTGACATATTCCACCACCGGTTCCATCCACAATCTTTCCATCATAATATACATGGGCTGTCTTATATCCACGTTCTGCAGTTCTTTGACCTACAATATCGTTAAAGGAAAAAACTTCACCCGGCAAAAGAATCAGTCCGTTAATTGCTTCAGTTGTTAATTTTATATTTTCTGCTCTATTCGCGTTATTGGTGGTTAAGGTATTAAATTTGGAGCTTGCTGTATATAAGTTATCTATAAAAACATTACCCTCTAAATCCTCAATATTCTTCCCTGGCGCTGTAATTATAAGGGGAATTCTTGATTCGTCTTTAGAACTGCTGTTAATGTCATCTACCGCTTTGTCAAGCTCACTTCTGTCTATTGACACTCCATTTGTTCCCGGTTCTACACTTAATATTCCATCCTCATACTTAAATGAAGGTTCTACTTTTTCAACAAAGATCTCATCAAATATCGGCTGCGCATCCAAAGGTTCTGGTAAAACTGTGACTACAGGCACTTCGATAATATTTTCACTTTGAAGGTTTCCGATTATGTTTTCTACAGACTTAAGAAGCTGATCTTCCATGACAGTTACAGCAGGCTGCCCTCGTTTAATCACAAGGACACCATCTAAAACAGCGACTTCATGCTGAAAAAGCTGAGCATTTGTTTTTTCTGATAGTGACTTTACAGCCTTTTCAATTCTAGAAACATCATAAGTAATTGACATATTGATTACTTGCCCGTTTCTTTCTAGCCTCGAAATATCAATAATATTTGAAAACAGTGTTCCTGTTCTTCCAACACTGTATGCACGATTTATCGCATCGGTAATATCATATGCAATCCCCAGTTCCTGAAAACTTATAGCTTCTTCATGTTCCTTACTTTTTAGAATAATAACGTTTTCGTCTATCTTTTCTTGATAAGTCTGACCTAATAATTGGTTAAGCTCTGACCCAAACATATTACCGACGTGTACATCATTTATGTAAACTCCAGCATAAACCTTATCATACGTTAAAACAGAGTAAACAAGATAAGCTGATACTCCAACTGTTAACAAAGCAAAAATTAAAATTAAACAAATAATTATTTTTTTGTTAGCTTTAATTCCACGTGGTCTTTTTAGTATTGTTGATTCCATTAAAAATGCATCTCCATTAAGCTTTTATTTGTTGTATAAATGAGACGTTGCTATTTGATGTTTTGTTCCTTTATGCATACATACTGCGACACAACTTTACCCATATTATATTTTAATATTTATACCACTTTTACAGCCATAAAAACAAAAAAAGACTACTCCACATTAGATTGAACCAGATTACAACCAATCTGCAATTTCCTGTAGGTTAGCCTGCAGGAATGAGTCGCAAAGCAACTTACTGGAGAGCAATCATAATTTTAGTTTTTATGTACATAATAATACAATATAAATGGTTCATATACAATACTTTTATCAAATACCCTGTGTGCTATTGCATGCCGACTTGCAGAAATGAAGTGCTTCTTTTGACCGCCTTAAGGAGCAATTATATTTTAATGAACGTTTGTTCTTGAAAGCCGTTCCATTTATGTGTCATGTTAGTAAAATTATGGAATATAAAAATTATTTTTCGGATTTTGCTTGACACGGATAATTTGTACTTGTTATAATAGATTATTTATTTGACAAGCTGCTGGTAGTATGATACAATATTAACAAACTTATGATGAGGTGATCTTATTGATTGAGAAAAGCGAATTGTCCCAAATAAGGAAAAGCATAGAAAATTGTGTAGGAAAAAGAGTTCAATTGAAAGCCAACAAAGGCAGAAAAAAATCCTTCATCAAAGAAGGTGTGTTGGAAAACACATACCCTAGTATATTTATCGTAAAGTTTGAAAACGATTACGAAACCACCAGAAGAGTTTCATATAATTATACCGATATTCTAACCAAAACAGTTGAACTTTTTATATACAAAGATAACCAAAGAGTACAAGTGTCCTAATTTTCCTTTATTCCTTACCTCGACACTTTCAAAAAACTACCTGCATTGCCGGTAGTTTTTTAGCTCTGTACCTTACATTCTGTTTTACATAACCCATACCCATCCCAAAATAAAAATATGTCCAATTTGGTGTAATAATTCGCAGCCCTTGTCAATATATATTATTAGTACCGCGCTTAGCAATGACTTTTACTGACTTGGAGTTTCTTACATAATATTAAGTAATTAATTCCTGGATTACCACTTGAGTTACTGGCAATTAAAATACTGCATATTGGCAAGTACTCTATGTAAAGCACGGTATTATAAACCATATATATGGAAAATGGTGAGGGGGATAAATCATGTCTGTCGAACTTGGTAAGGAAACTGTAAGAGTAAGTCAGGTGATAGGTGAAAACTCAACGCAGACAGTTGTTGAAAATGATATTATTGTGCCGGATGCAAAACCTGACATTGAAAACATAATGGTTCTGGATGGAGACGTTCTTGTCAAAAATACCGAATGCATGCAGGATAAAGTAGTTATTAGCGGAACTATAAATTATAAAATTCTTTATTCTACCGATGAAGAAACAAAAAGGGTAAAAAGTATAGTGACAAAAGAAGACTTTTCATATTCCATGGACTTTTTGAATGTGCGTGAAGGTATGGGCTTAAAAGCTGACTGTACAGTTGAATATATGGATTACAGCCTTCTAAACGGAAGAAAAGTCAACGTCAAAACTATACTTAAAATAAATGCACGCGTGCAAAGTGAAGAAAACATTAACATAGTAAACAATATATCAAACATAGAAGATTTACAAGTTCTTGAAGACAACGTGGATATTAATGTTTACTTAGGGGAATCCGGTTCCGATTTTACTGTAAATGAATCAATGGAAATTCCTGCAGGTAAACCTACTGTAAAAGAAATTTTGATTGCAGATCTCAAGGTTGCAGATGTCAGCTACAAAATATCTGATGAAAAGGTAGCGGCTGAAGGTCACTTAAATGTTTCCACTCTATATGTTGCTGACAATGAAGAAGAAAATATTCAACTTATGGAACATGAAATTCCTTTTACTCAGTTTATTGATCTTCCGGGTGCTGCAGAGAACACTCACTGTAATATTGAATGCAAAATAGTCGACTCAAATGTAGAAGCTATTGAAGATAATGATGGTGAGCTAAATATAATAAACCTGGAGGCAGAAGTTGCAATAAGTGTTGAAGGCTATGTAAATCAAACATTTGAAACCATAAAAGATGCATACAGCCCCTGCAATATACTTGCTTTTGAAAGCTCTGTTTTTATCAACGAAGAAATTCTAGCTAAAGAAAACAAGCCTGTCAACATTAAGGAGTTAGTCTCCATTGAAGAAAATGAGCCACCAGTTGATGAGGTTTACAATATCATTTGTAAGCCTGTATTATCAGAATATACTTTGGATAACAATTCAGTAAATGTTGAAGGTGTTGTTCTAAGCAATATCCTCTATCATTCAAATGATGACAACAAACCTGTATATTGTCATACAAAGGAAATTCCCTTTACCCAAAAATTTGATATTGCAAATGTTAACAAGAACTCAAGCTTTCGGATTAAGCTGGATGTTCAGCATTGCAGCTATAGTTTAATTTCCCGCGATGAAATTGAATTGAGGCTGGTAATCACTGTAAATATAACAGCAACTGGACTAAAAGAAGTTGTCCTTTTAGACATGGTAGAAGAAAATCCTGTCGACAAAAATATACTTAGCAATCGTCCAAGTATAGTAATTTATTTTGCACAACCCGAAGATACTCTTTGGAATATTGCTAAAAATTACTACACAACTAGGGATGCAATAAAGTCAATGAATAATATAGACACTGATAATATAGCTGTCGGACAGCAGCTATTCATACCTAAAAGTATGGTGTAAAATCGTAAATGAAACATCCTTTATAAAAAAGGTGGCTTCGCCACCTTTTTTTCGCTTTTTTTTCGCTTGGGAACCTTATGGTTTCCTTCTGCTTGACTAATAAAATATGTTACGTCATAATAAATTTAAATTGATTTTGTATTTTGTATATAGTATTCTTGTTATTGCAGGAGAGCTCCTTTTGTAATGTGCTTCTCTGCATAAGATGCAATATGTTTTACTTTGTAAAATATACTTTTTTGAAGAAGGAGTAGAGTTTTTTAAAAGTGAGGTCAATTACAGAAAAGGCATATGCTAAAATAAATCTATCGCTAGATGTGCTAGAAAAGCGTACAGATGGGTTTCACAACCTTAGGATGATCATGCAGGAAATAGATTTGTATGACACCGTTACTGTTGAAGTTATACCAAAAGGCATAAAAATATGCTGTAATAACCCATGTATACCTGTGGACGAGTCAAACACAGTATATAAAGCTGTAAAACTTTTAATGGATGAATGCAAAATAAGTAAGGGTGTAAAAGTAAGTATTGAAAAAAGGATACCTATATCTGCAGGACTAGGTGGGGGCAGTTCAGATGCTGCTGCCGCAATTAAATCAGTTGCCAGATTGTTTGATCTTCCAAAAGATGAGGATATGTTTTTAAAAATCGCGAAAAAAACTGGAGCAGATGTCCCCTTTTTTTTGCAGGGAGGCATTTCACTTGCTGAAGGTATTGGCGAAAAGCTGAGCAAGCTTCCTTCAATGGAGCAGATGACAATTTTATTAGTAAATCCGAGTGTAAGGGTTTCAACAGCATGGGTCTACAAAAACCTTGACCTTGCATTACCTATGGAGCATCCTGACACTGACCTTTTAGTAAGTGCCATAAAATGCAATAATGTAAGTATTCTTGCTAACAATATGAAAAATGTTCTGGAAACTGTAACTATAAAAAAACACCGCGTTATACGGAAAATAAAAAATCAAATGCTTGAATATAGTGCACTTGGCAGTATGATGAGCGGCAGCGGACCTACAGTATTTGGAATTTTCAAAAGCTTGGATCAGGCACAAAAAGCTCTGAACAAGATTAATAGACCTTATTATAAGTGTTATTTGACTAAGACAATAGGTAAGGAGAGATAAAAAAATGGCGGGGAAAATCAAAAAAATTAATTTGCATGACTACCAGCCTTTAAGGGATGTAATTTTTAACTCATTGAGAGAGGCAATAATAGTTGGAGAGTTAAAACCAGGCGAAAGGCTGATGGAGGTTCACCTAGCAGAGAAAATGGGTGTGAGTAGGACTCCTGTCCGTGAAGCAATACGAAAGCTTGAGCTTGAAGGCTTTGTAACAATGATTCCACGAAAAGGTGCCCACGTTGCTGAATTATCAGTAAAAGACATAATGGACGTACTCGAGTTACGGGCTTCCTTAGACGGACTTGCAGCATCTCTTGCAGCTAAGAGGATACGCAAAGATGAGCTTAACAGCTTAAAATCTGTATATGCTAGCCTCAATGATTATATTGAAAAGGATAACCTTCAAGGATCTATAAAAAAGGATATTGAATTTCACGAAATTATCTATCGTGCATCGAGGAATGATCGGCTGATACAGATAATCGATAACTTGCGGGAGCAGGTTTTAAGATTTAGGGTTTTATATCTTAAGGATTATGGAAGTCCAAAAAACCTCATACCTGAGCACAACGAAATTTTTAATTCAATTAAAAACCATGACTGTGAAAAAGCCGAAAAAGCAGCTGAGCAGCATATAAAAAACCAAGAAAAAGTCATAGTCAGTGCAATGAATAGCGCTCAAAAGTAATGATCTGTTTTCAACAGATCGCGGAAAAATTAAAGGAGTCCAAAATGTCTATACAACCCTTATGGTATAAAAATTTCTTAAATAAATATAAGTCGGGCATAACACATGAGTTCTTATTGCACTTTAATGTTCGCGACTTAATTGATAACTACCGCAATATTGACCGCTTTTTATATGAAGAATTTTTAAAGCCAAGAAATTTCGCAATTATTGCATATTATGACGTGTCCCGGGGTCTTAGGTTTATGGAACCAGGAATGGAGAGAGAATTTAATAAAATAACATCAAATGTAGCTTCAGAGTTATTGAATTCAACACCATCTAGAATATTTCCCCATATTGATGCTGCTTTGAAAAACACAAAAATGGCTCTTTTTGTAGATCATCTTGAAAAGTTAGTTCCATCGGTAGACATAGGCAGTATGTCCATGGAAGAACGGATCACTCTTATTTGGTTGTCCGAATGGTCATCAAATAATACTATTTCAGCGACAGGCAGTTCAATAATAATGCTTACAGATAACCTTGCCAGTGTAAGCCGTGAGCTTTTAAAGTCTTCGTACAGGGTAGAACCCCTTATTGTAGAATTGCCCGATGAGATGGCACGACTATCGTACATTACTTACCTTCTTGAAAATAAGAGGCTTAGGACACATGTTACACCAGTGGAGTTTTCAAAGCTTTCTTCGGGGCTTTCCAAAAAAGCAATAAAGGATATCATGCTTCGAGCTGAGGCAGAAGATATTCCGGTAAGCTTTAATTTTATTAAGGAAAAGAAACACTCTCTTCTTCGCAAGGAATACGGAGATGTGTTAGAGTTCATATATCCAGAAATAGGTTTTGAGAACATAGGTGGCATGGATAAAATCAAAAGCTATCTTATGAAGAATGTAGTTGATCCGGTAAAAAAGGGAGACCTTAGAAGGGTTCCAATGGGTATCCTGCTATGCGGACCATCGGGTACAGGTAAGACACTTCTTGTGAACGCACTTGCCAAAGCAAGTGGTTTTAACTGTGTCAGAATTGATATGTCACGCATACTTGGGCAATATGTCGGCGAAAGTGAAAAGAATTTTAAAAAGTGTCTTCTAGGAGCACAGTCCCAGCAGCCAGTAATAGTTTTTGTCGATGAAATTGATACTGCTTTTAGAAGAGGCGATAATAGCGACAGTGGAGTCAGCAGAAATATTTTTAGTGAATTTTTGCAGTTTACCGGGAATACAAATAATAGAGGTAAAATTATTTTTATTGCGGCTACTAACAGACCTGATCTTCTAGATACCGCTTTAAAAAGAGCAGGACGCTTTGATAAAAAGATACCAATGTTGCTTCCTGAAGAAGCTGAAAGAGCAGAGGTTTTCAAAGTGATTATTAATAAGTATCGTTTTGAAACTGACATAGAGGACTATATGCCTTTTGCGAAAATCACTCCAAAATATACAGGCGCAGAAATAGAGGCAGTAGTACGAAAGGCATACGAGATAGCATGTAACATCAACCCTGATAAACCTTTAATATCAGAGGCTATACTGCGCGATGCGATAGATAAGTTTCTTCCTTCTACACAGCAGCTTGAATTTATGACAACCCTAGCTTTAAAAGAATGTGAAGACCTAGATTTGGTGCCAGAAAAGTATGTCAACCTATTACATGAGATGCGGAATTCATAAGCTAAGAGCAGTCAGAACTGTAACTCTTTAAAAGTTAACGTTCACAGGTAGATAAAGAGATATAACTGTGCAATATTATGAAACATTGGCGAAATGCAGCTTAGAGATGTATAGTCATATCTAAAGATATGGAGCAGTCAGAACAGTAACCTTAAAAAAGCGGAATAAGGCAGCCAAAATATATATCATTGCGTCCATGTGGGAATATGTTATAATTATATTAGATTATATCCAGTATCAAGTGGGAGGTAGTAATTATGAGTTTTTTCAGCAGAATAGGTGCGTTAATCCGAGGCTTTTTCGGTTTGTTTGTTGGTGGTATTGAAGAAAAGAACCCTGATATACTTTTTGAGGATATCAAAAATCAGGTGACAAAGACTAGAAAAAAAGCAGAAGGTCAGATACTAGAAGTCCAGACCAGTGCAGAAATGATAAAAATCGAAATGAAAACAGCTGAAAACAAGCTGAATGCAATTAAAACCAGAGTAGAATCCTCTCAAAAACAGGGCAAAAAAGAAGAACTCATTGAATTATTAATGCAGGAAGAAGAGTTGCAGACAAATTATGAAGCACATAAAGCTGCATACGATGCTGCAATGGTTGAAGTTTCTAAAATACGCAATGATTTTAAAATATTTGAATCTGAAATGAATTCAAAGCTTAATGAACTTAAAACTTTAAAATCACAAGCAAAAATTGCTGCATTCAGAGAAAATATCAATGCAATGAACTCTAAATTCACTACTCACGAAAACAATATTGGAAAAATCAATGAAGATTTGGAACGTGCAAGAAACATTGTAAACCAAAAGACAGCAAGGGCAAATGCAATGGAATCCTTAAGTGAAGAAAATATGGATATGAAAATTAAGCGTCTTGATATGAATTCTGCAAGAGACAGAGCTGCTGCACGCGCTGAAGCAATGTTGAGCAGTGATCAGGGGTTTGAAGTGAAGGAAAAAATCAACAGGAAAGTGGAAAGCTAGAATTTATGAAGCTCAAGTTGTTTTCAAATGCATTAGTTCACAAAAGAAATATCGGAGTGTTAATGATTGCCGAAGCTGTAGCTTATTTAGGTAACAATATGATACCTAATAGCACGTTACCCGGTTATGTTCTTTATGTTGCAGGCATTTTACTGTATTTGGGTTTTGCTGTACAAAGCATTAACGATGAACAATTTATAAAAGCATTTTTACACAAGCAAAAATCTCGTACTATTAAAGACTTAAACGAATCATGTATAAAACTAGCTTCACTCGCTAAAAAACATACTAATAGCACTTATTATAAAAAATTGAGAAAGGTAATGGATGATAGAAATGAAATTTACGAGTCATATTTTCGAGGAACACAGAATCCATTAAAGGAGCAAATAGTTGAGAAAACCTTAAATCTCGTTGAGTCTTATGTTAAATTATTAACCAACTTTTGCATAAGGAGCAGAGAAGTTGCCGATATCAAAACAGACAAGATAATTGCCCGACTTAATGATAACACACGAAAAGTCAACTTTGCTCAAGATCCTGATATAGCTGAAAATTTAAACAAAATGATTGAACTTGACCGAAAAATGTATGATAGGGTAAAGAATGAAAAAAATGAACTTGTAAAAATAAAAACAAAACTTGACTATATGGAAAGCAGCATTGGGATGTTCAAACACCAAATAATCTCAAACATTGAGTCTTCCGAAACACTTGACCGCCTTGATGATGTAATTGATGAAGCAATAGCTATGGATACCGTTCTTGAAAGCAGAAAAAAGAACAGAATCAGACTCTGATACTTCATTGCTCATTTTAAAAACATGTTAAGTATTGAAAGAGTGATAGTATAATATGGGAATATATTGCGGTACCGATATCATAGAAATTGACCGAATAAAAAAATCTTTGGAAAAATGTGGTACATCCTTCTTTGTTAGAGTTTTTACTGAATCTGAAATTAGTTACTGCGAAAGTAAAAACAATGCAAAATTCAAAAGCTACGCAGCGCGATTTGCAGCAAAAGAAGCAGTTGCAAAAGCCTTAGGTACAGGAATTGATGAAGGTATATGCTGGAAAGATATAGAGGTTACAAACAACGTTCGCGGCAAGCCTTGTGTAACCCTGCATGGAAGAGCAAAAGACATTTTTGAGGCAATTGGAGGAGCAGACATTTCATTAAGCCTCTCGCACTGTGAAAATTATGCTGTAGCTTTTGCCGTGATAAAGACGAGTGTATAGGCTTTATTATAGTGCAATTAGAATCTTGAGCAGTATCTTTAAAAGCCATCCAATCAGCTACACTCAAGGGCAGTGGTTTTAGTTGAATCTTATAAAACAGCTTCCCTAAAAGATTTATGCGAGTTTATTTATGGTAGTTTGGCAATAATTTTGTGGTTGACAAAGAGGAAGATTCATTGTAAAATACTTTTTGTTACGCAATTTAATATGGAGAGATGGTCGAGTTGGTTTAAGGCACCGGTCTTGAAAACCGGCGTAGGTGCAAGCCTACC
>CAYPLH010000014.1:0-74511 GCA_964411505.1 uncultured Clostridiaceae bacterium
TAAGTAGTAACCTCCCATGTCATTGGCAAGTTAAATTAGACCGTGAATAGTAACTAATGAATATGAATTTGCGTCAAATCTTCAAAAGACAAGTTATCACATACATTTAGGAAAAGAAGGCCAAGATTTTATAAACTTGTCCTACGAAAATTTGCCTAATAATTTACACAGAAATCAAGAATATTTTTCCGAAAGGCGTAGTGTTTTTTCATCTTCCAATTTACCCGAACAGTTAAAGACATATAAAAAGGGGAGTTTAATGAGAACGCTATCTTTTATAGGACTTAACGAATACGAAGGAACTTTAGTTGACTTTGGTTCAAATGATAGTGCATTAGGAAAATTGTTGCTTAATTCAAAATACCAATCAAAGATTGAGCAAATCATTTCGGTTGATGTAGAGAACAGAACCCCCGATTTTTTTACTGACAAACTTCACTTTTTACTTATAGATAATCTGTATCGTGTCGATCTTCCGAATGAATCCGTTGATTTTATCTTTTTCCGATATAGCTTACATCATATGACATTTGATATACAACTTTTGGTTCTTAAAGAAGCGTATAGAATATTAAAGCCTCATGGTAAGTTGATTATAATCGAAGATACATTTTCATTAATAAATGAAGCCATATTCAACAATAATTTTTGTCAGGTATTCTCTCGGTTTTGTGACAACTCTTGCAAGATGATTCTTTCTATGTTAGATGCTTCATCTTGCTTTATCTACGATGAAACAATGCCGTTCTCATTTTCTTTTCGCTCTATCGAAGAATGGATTGACATATTAACAAATATCGGTTATTTAGAAAAATCCGTAAAATATTGGGGGGTAACTTTTTCAAGTTTGTTTGTTGCCCCAATGGGGATTATGCAGTATGAAAAATAAATCAAATTTATTTTTTGACAATGTATGTTTCGAGATGGAGCGGATATCCAATACAGGTAAATATATTGGTTTGAGTGCCGCTGTATTATTTGCTGAACTTGAAGCGTTTTTTCCAGATTACAATTACTATTTTATTGGCCGAGATATGGAGTATTATTTTTATATCTCCGAATTTTTATCTGAAAAATTGTTTAAAAGATGCCATTTGCTAAACATATCAAGAGCATCAATGTATTCCCCATTACTAAAAGATTACTGCCTTTCAAAAGGAATTTTAGAACGTCCTGCTGTTTTAATTGATTCTGGATTCGCTGGTAGCGTTATAGAACATATTCAAAATATTATAAACGAAGTTAATCTTCCTCTTGTTTTGATCCGTTCTGAAAATCACAATATAATACAATTTAATGCCGTGCAAAAAACTCTTGATATTGACATCGAAGAATCGGTTATAAGTAAAAAAAGGAAGATTGAAAATGGTCTTGAGTATTTACCTCATGTAAACAGTAAAGTAACTGAATATGCAAAAAATGCCGATGACGTGGAAGAAATTTGGTCTGTGAATCCTGAATATGCAAAAAAATATTATGTATTGATTCAAGAACAAAAAGATTTTTGGGAGATAGATAATAATCGTCTTTGTTTTGAAAAGATTCGCTCTGTCTTTATACAATTTATACATTTATTAAAGCCGCGATATGATCGCACAGAGATTGTCTTAGATTTCGATTCCATAATAAACGAAAAAATCAGACGATATAAAAGTATGCACTTATTAGCATGCGGGGATTCCTTATATACGGTTCCTATTGGATTTGAGGGATTTCTTTTATACCTGAAGAAAATGTCTGACAGCGGTAATATGAATCTGTCAATATATTCTGAAAATAATGTATCCCTGCTATATGATTGTCTACAATGCGGTCGATTAAATGAGGTTGCTTTGCGTAGTATGAATTGGAAAATAGTTGATCCCAAAAAACAATCCAAGAGAGAAAACATGATTTTCTTTCCCACAGAGGATATTTCAAATCAAACAGCCTATCATTTTCAACATGATTATTCTAAAATACTTGAATATATGGAAGATAGAAAACTTCCGTTTTCCGAAGAAAAACATATTGATGTAGCAGTAATAGATATTCTAAAGTGGTCAATAGGAAAATCATTTTTATTAGACATTTTATCAAACAGGTCAATGCTTGATCCTTACATTATGTTAGACGAAGAACGAGTTGGTCAAGTTTGGAAGTTATTATTGGATAATACTTATGATGCTGATATAAAGAAAGGAAAAATGTATGAATAAAATTAAAGGAAATCCGAACAAACTGCCGCTCAAAACAAAGATAGGATATGGCGCTACTGGCTATGGTGCGGCGATGTTTTATAACAATTTTTGCTTTTTCGCATTGTATTTTTTCACTGATTATGTTCATTTGAATGCTGCTATTGCCAGTTTGATTATTTCTTTGGGTGCAGTTTGGGATGCCATTATTGATCCGTTCATTGGTTACTTGTCTGACAAAAGAAGTCCGGCAAAAGGAAGGCGTAGGCCGTTTCTTTTATGGTTTTGCATACCTTTAACAATATTTACATGGCTTTCGTTTACTAATCCTAATTTTGGCATAGTAGGAACAGTAATCTATTTTACTATTGTTGTAATCGGGGCATACACATTTCAGTCCCTCATCGAAATTCCCTATTCATCACTTGGTGCCGAGATAACGTCTGATTACGCAGAGAGGGCAGATTTAGCGGCTCATAGAAATGTATTTTGGCTTATCTCTATCGTTATTAGCAGTTTGTTTTTACTGCTTGTTGATGTGTTCGGAAATGTATTTGCAAATGGCGATAAAATGGTTGGTTATTCATTAGCTTCGCTATTTTGTGCATTGCCGATAGTTTTTACTATACTTTGGACATATAAAAGCACTAAAGGATTGGAATCGAAACATGAAATAATTGTTAAAAAATATTCTTGGAAACATCATGTTATTGAACCACTTAAAAATAAGTCTTTCAGGTATGTTGTATTAGTTTTCATTTTCACAATAATAGCCCAATCCATTTATAATTCTATGGGATTATACTTTTTGAATCATACGTTGGGTATGACCGAGATACAAACCACCATCTATCTTACATATCAGGCATTAGTAGGTTTTGTGGGAATTTTCATCGCTAAATTTATTTCACATAGGAGTAAAAAATTAGCCTATGGAGTTTTAATTGGTTCATGGAGTCTTGCTATTATTTTAACTCTGTTTTTATGGTATCCGGGAGCCAGTTTGTTGTTTATGGGGTTAATCGGGTTCATGATAGGTATAGGGCTTCAAACACAATATCAACTTGTATGGGCTTTAATCCCGGATTGTGTAGAGGTAGATGAATTTCAAACAGGTGAACGCAGAGAAGGAATTTTTTATGGGATGGCATCAATGATGCAACAAGTAGGAGCATCATTGAGTATTGCTGTTTTGGGTTTTGTTTTAACTGCTATTGGATATGACGGTGTCGCAGAGACACAAAGTACGGCTACTCTTGAAAATATCCGTTATATATATGCGGGAGGTGTATTGTTGTTTTTAGTTCTTTCCATCATAGTAAATTTCTTGAATCCTATGACTAAAGAAAAACATGCCGCTCTTAATAGAGCAATTCAATTGAAAAAAGAAGGTAAAGAATACGATATAACCGATTTTAAATCCGTATTATAGGTAGAACAGGAGGATAAAAACAAGATGGCATGTATAGATTCTTTGATGAAATACAAAAAGGAATATGATGAAACAAAATTATATGCCATTAGCTGTCGGTCTTTACCATATGATGTGGGCGAACTGCAAACTTTGTCGGCGCATAATTTGAATATTGATTTATTGATTGAATTGGCATGTAAAAAACCTATTAAATGTGATTCGGCAAAAAAAATCATGCAGGGAATTATTTCTATCCATAATGACGGCTTCACAAGTATAGTTTACGAATATATAGCTCCTGATCGGACGAAGTATGCTATTAAAGTGAAACGGTCGGTTATTGAAACGAAAAGCTTTGATTTATTTGCGTCATTTGATAATGAATTGTTACGCAGGATTGATTTTTTAAAATTAGAGCTTAAAGGTATAGCTAAAACCTTATATGCTTCAAGTAAATATAATTTTATTGTTTCTGAATGGGTGGAAGGTGTTTATATTAAGCATATGTCAAAAATTAGCCGATCATTTATCTCAGAAGCACTTCAACTGGTATTGCGTTTAGAAACACATGGATTCTTTGATTTTGATATGAATATGACAAATATTATATATTCTCAATGTGGACAGCCGTATATCTTCGATTTTGGTTGCATTTATCGCTTTGATCCCAGAAAAGAATGTAATCCTTATGGTGTCAAAGATACTTTTTTTGACGGCCTTGAAAGATATAAGAACACCCACATGATGCGTTATTTAACGCGGCTTGAGAGAAACGGTCAGAATGAAACGGCGTTTGATATATATGTTGTCTTTGTGAAGGTTTTTAAGGAAGTTCAAAAACAAAAGTTAAATTACCTCAATGCTTTAGGTGCTGACTCTTGGCTTTTGCAAAGATCACATGATTGTTGGAAGTGGTACGAATCTTGTGATGTTCTCGAAGATTTTACTACTCGTTTCGTTGTTGACAAATATTTATCTTATGTATCTACTTTAGAAGAAAGTCAGTATTATGGCATATTTGATGAAAGATATTTCAGCAGGGTCTTTGAACTTTTTCATATAATGGAAAATGATTTTAATTGTTTATGTAATAGCAATATGATGTTTGAAGATGATAAAGCACTTAATAAGAAAAGTTTAATCGAAAAATATCGAGATCGATATTTAGAGCGCATTAATTTAACCAATTCTTCTGAGGAGGGTTATTGATATGTTAAATCTTAAAAAGGAAATGAAGTTTGTTCTGTTAAATAGTAGGCTTACATGGGATGAGTCGGTAAAGGAAGAAGTGGAAAAGCTTATACATGAAAATTTAGAATGGAATAAAATAATTGATTATTCATCTAAAAATAAAGTCTTATATCTCTTATTTGATAATCTGATGAAAAGCGGTTATGGAGAATTTATTCCTAAATATTTCTCATCGCTTATCGATGATAGTTGTAGTTGTAATTATTTGAGAAATGAAGAAAAAATATCGGAACTTCAAAATGTTCAGATCGAAATGTATAAAAACAATATTTCGATAGCACCTGTCAAAGGTGGATATCTTATTGACAATGTTTATAAAAATAGAAAAATACGAACAACAAATGATATTGATATTCTCATTAGGCGAAATGATATAAGAATCATCGACGAAATCATGAAAAGTTTTGGTTACAAGCAAGGTGATTATAAGAGAGCTACTAATAGCATATTGTTGCCTAATACAAAGAAGAAAATGTTGTATAAGACAAAAATGTACAACCTTCTTCCCTACAATAAAATTAATTATGACATTCCAAATAAAACTGTTATATTCGATTTTTCTTTTGCTTTGGATTTTACTTTAGATACTAAGCCGGTAGAAGAAATGTTAAACATGGCTATACAAACTGAAAATGGTCTTGAACTTCTACCCGAACATTTCTTAGTGCATATGTGTTGCCATCATTATAGAGAAGCCTCTAATGTTGCATGGATATTGATTGGCAAAGATTTGAATTTAATAAAATTTTGTGATGTAAGAGAATTTATTTTGCAAAAAATGGACGCGGATTCAATTGCTAAATCAATACGGTTTTGCAAGAAGCACAGTCTTGAAAAAGCAATGTACTTTACAATTTATTTTACGAGAGAAATTTATAATGACGGATACGAAATTGACATATTAAAATCACTTGATATTCAAGACGAAAGTTTCCTATATCAATTTGGCGAAAAAGATTATAACGAATTGCAGACAAGAAAAAAAGATTTTTTTACAAGCCTTTTTTCCAACAATCAAGATGAAATCACTCAAACTCCTAAATACGAAAGTTTAATTGAAGGTGACATATGACAATTATTAAAGAATTTGAAAATATCGTCATGCAACATCCCAATAAAACCGCTCTTATCTCTGAAACAGAGGGGTATTTGTCATACCAACAATTGAACGAGTATTCCGACTATATTGCTTGCGAACTATTAAAAAATGAAACAACGATGAAAACTGTAGGGGTCCTCCTCAATAGGTCTTTTAGTTTGATTGCTGCTATGTTGGGCGTTATGAAAGCAGGAATGGCATATTTACCATTAGATCCAAGTTATCCGCTTGAACGCATTAATTTAATGCTGACAATTTCAAAAACTCCAAAGATTATTTGCAACGACTTAACAAAAAATATTCTCGATAAATACCATGATGTTTTGATTTTAAAAGACAAATATGATTGCTCTTCTCGAAATATTAATCTATGTGAAGCAACAGATATAGCTTGTATATTATATACATCGGGTTCTACAGGAATACCGAATGGCGTTATGATGACCCATGAATCAATTTTAAATACTCTAACTTGGGCAATAAAATTTTATAATTTATCAATTGATGATGTTGACTTGCAGATTCCTTCTTGTTCTTTTACAAGTTCAGTACAAGATATATTCGGCACATTGTTGAGTGGCGGCACATTGGTTTTGCTCAATGAAAATAAGATGCTAAACGCACGATATCTAAAAATGATTTCCGATAAATATCAGATTACTCATTTCGATATGGTTCCGTCTTTATACAAAGAATATTTAAGAGTGATAAAAAATGAAAGCACACTAAGGTTTGTACTTTTGGCGGGCGAGCCCTTGCCTTTAAATTTGATGAAAAGCCATTTTGAGAGGCTACCGGCTGTACGTTTATTTAATGAATATGGTATGGCGGAAACTTGTTCATGTTGCTTTGTAAAAGAGATTACATCTTCTGATAATATAATTAGTATTGGCAAACCTATTTCAAATATAGAGTATAAAATATATGACATCGATCCAGATGGTGTTGGTGAATTATATGTAGCAGGAAAGGGATTGGCTTTAGGATACTATAACAATTCTGGATATACGGACGAAAAGTTTGTCATAACGGATGGGATTCGCTATTTGAAAACAGGTGATTTTGTCAGGGAAAACGAAGCAGGTGAACTTATTTATGTTTGTAGAAAAGATAATCAAGTGAAAGTTAATGGAAAGCGTGTAAACATGGCGGAAATAGATTACATACTGCAAAATGATGAAAACACTTTTGATTCAATAACAACAGCTATTTTCTATCGAGAAAAACAGTTAATCGTAAGTTTTATAAAAGCTAATAAAAATGCTAGTGAATACTATTTCGGAATGTTGAAAGAAAAACTGCCAATTCATTGTGTTCCGGATTATATAAAATTTGTAGATGAATTTACTTATTTGCCAAATAAAAAAATTGATATAAAAAGAATGAAAGAAATGTTTTCTAACGAATTAGATATTTCAATCATGAATTCGGACAACCGATACAAAATAATTGTTAAGACAATATCGGAGATTTCAAAGGGTCTTCTTAATGAACCAGATATAGAAAAAGATTTACGGCAACAAGGAATTGATTCGATTAGTTTTATTCAATTACTCGCCGAACTGGAAGAACAATTAGATTTCGAGTTTGGGTATGACGACATAGATAATCTAAAAATAGTTTCGGTTAAAACACTTTATGATTATATTATTTCTTTAAAGGATGAATAAATATGTGGCAGATTCAACCCGTTTATAAAGACACATATAATTGCTTTCAGTTCCTTACAACTTCAATTGCAAATTATTATAATTGTGATTATCGGTTGATGATGCTGGAGCTTTGGGGATTTGCTTATGATAATGCAGTCGATGGAATTATTGGCGATAAATTAAAATTATGCTGGAATTTTAGAACTGACAGAAGAAAGCATCTGCTAAATTATCATGGTTTGTCTTTCGATATTATAATACCGCAAAAAACAAATATTGGGCAACTTATTTATAGTAACCTATGTCAATGCCCTGTAGCAGTTTATATCGATAGTTATGATTGTCCGTGGGTTCCATTTTATCAAAAGCTTCACCGTCCCCATACATTATTCATATTAGATAAAGAGTCTGAAGAATTTATATTTTTAGATCAATATTCTATCAACAGTACAATAAATAAAATAAATATAGAGTTTATAGAATCCAATGCAACTAGTGTTATCATTTTCAAACTAGAAAAAAGAGAGCGCAATTCCACAATGAGTGAATTAATTATTGAAAATTTAAATGAATGGAATCAATGCGGCTTTTCTCTATACGAATCTTTTATATCAGATATGAAAAATAATCTTAAAATTGAAAATGAAATCATAGACGATCCAGTTGCTTCTAAATTAATTATGTATTTAAAAAACTTATCTGAAGATCGGATAAATTTCATTGAGGCTATTGACTTGTTTGAGGAACATTTTTCAATAAATTTAAATACGGTCAAAGCATATTTGACTGATATTGCCACAAGATACGAAAAGCTGCGAGCTTATATAATCAAATGCGCGTTTTCATATCGAAATCATAAAATAGAGACGATTGCAAGCGAATTAGACCAGATATATTCTTTTGAAAGACTTGTATATGATGAAATACAAATGTTAGCGCAAGGAAACGGAGGATAATCATATGATCGAGCAGGAAATCAAATCAATAATATCAGAATCCATGTTTCTAAAATATAAAAATATACTTGACGAGCTGACCACATGTGCGAGAATATTGTAAATAAATTATTATTTTGATA
The DNA here is from genome assembly GCA_964411505.1 of uncultured Clostridiaceae bacterium. Lineage (GTDB taxonomy): Bacteria > Bacillota > Clostridia > CAYPLH01 > DUMO01 > CAYPLH01. The sequence continues at coordinate 8,672 of CAYPLH010000014.1, forward strand.
CGCCGGATTTTCAACTAAATTCTTTAGGGAATACGTTGAGGATCAGACAAAAAGAGAATCAGTTAATGTTGCAGTATAAATATGAAAAACAATACACAGGCATTAAAAAAACCTGCAAGGAATTTGAACTTGCATTACAAAGATCCCCTTCATATATATCATCTAACGATTTTCCTTGCATTAAAACAGAGCCTGATCTTTCCTATGGATTTGTTGGCAATCTCATCACGGAAAGGCTTGATTATATATATGCCGAAACGAATATTTCGTTAGATAAAAGTTATTATATCGGAAAATGTGATTATGAAATAGAAATAGAATTTCAAAATTACGAAAAAGCAGAATCGATAATGAAGTTTCTATCAATAGGAAAAGCAGAAACCCATGAAGGTGGGAAATATGGTCGTTTTGTAAAAGAGCTTCAAAGATTGGAGAATGAGGAATATGGATATTGAGCCTAAAATAAAAAATATTATTATTGGACAGCTTGATATTGACGAAAATAAAGTTGAATTATTATCCGATACAAATCTTCAAAATATCGGAATGGATTCAATAAAGTTTATTAAAGTAATTGTTGAAATCGAGGGAGAATTTGACATTGAGTATCCAGATGATAAGCTTCTGATTACAGAATCCGGCACATTAGAAAAAATGGTTGCTGTTGTTTATAATTGTTTGAATAATATTTAAAAGGTGACGTTGTGAAAAAAAGATTTATCAACTTTTATGTAAAATATACTATAAAAATACCCATTTTATTTTTTGCGGTAATTCTTTTTGGAGTTATAACAATTGTTTCTTTATATCTATTAACAAAGACCAGCGTGATAATTTCTAGTGATTGTGTGATTAACAATTGTTCTATCATTGTTGATGGCAGAATTGAATCACACACAGGATTCATTTATATATACAGTGATCGAAATGAACAAATATATTCTGTTGAAGTTTATGAAACTAGCTATGAAAATAATAAAACAATATTTTTAGTAAAAGGAAATCATGAGTTTATTTTTGATATGGATAAAAAAGAAATTAAGGTTGATATTCCAATACGTGAAATTACCATTTTAGAACGTGTGTTTTTGAAAGGCGGTAAGATAAATGAATAATAAATTAAATTATTTTACCTCGATTAAATTTCTTTCCAAGTACATAAAAAAGTATAAAAAAAACTTTATTCTTTTTTATGTGGGCGAGTTATTTAACGCATTGCTGAAAGTATATATTCCGATTACTTTTGCAATCATGATAGATGAAATCGTTTATTATAAAAATATTAGTGTGTTTTTAAACGTTAGTTTAATATTTATTGTAATGCTGTTATTTTCCTGCGCTTTATATTATTTTAGCGAAAATCAACATTGTTATTTATCGATATTGTATGCATTTGATATAAAAAAAGACGTTTTTGATAATCTCCAAATGGCTGACGCAGAGTACATGTCTAATGCAAATACTGGCGACATAATCAACACTGTGCAATCATATACGAAAGAATGTATGCATTTTGTAATCAGAAATATTTTCCACATGATTAATAATATATTAATTTTAATTTTTCTTGTTGTATATATATTCTTGCTTGGTTGGCAAATTGGCTTGCTGATGATGATAATTGTTCCTCTGTCGGTTTTTGTATCAGTGAAATTTGGAAAGAAAACAAAGAAGTATGCAAATGAACAAAGACAAAACTATGCTGAATATAGCGGGTGGCTGTATGAAATGCTTTCAGGATTAAGGGATATCCGTATGCTGGGAGCCCAAGATACTGCAAAAAATTTATTTGTGAATCATCAAAAAAAGATAATTAAAGTCAACGTAAAAACTGGATTACTGTCTATGACAGCACAAAATATTATTACTGTTATAAATCTTTTTATTCAGTTATCTATTTTTGGTGTTGTAGCTTTTATGGCATATCAAAACAATATGACTGTTGGCTCTTTAACATTGATTCTTGCTTATTTTGCTAATATGACAAAATATGTTGGATTTTTGAGCGGTATGTATTTAGAAGCACAGAATCGCATTTCATATATTCAACGAATTTATGATTTTATAAATGTACCAAATGAAAAGAACTGGTATGGAAAAGATAAACTGAATGTAACAAATGGTAAAATCAGTTTTAAAAATGTTGATTTTGCTTATAAAAATAGCAATCCGGTTCTTTCAGATTTTTCTTTGGATATAAACGCAGACGAAAAAATCGCTCTTGTAGGGAAAAGTGGTTCTGGAAAAACATCATTTGCCTATATGCTTATAGGATTTTTTAGACCGCAAAAAGGCTTTATAGAAATCGATGGTCAGCGCCTTAATGATTGTACTTTAGCATCTATACGGGAAAATATCGGAATTGTTCAACAGGATACATTATTATTTGATGGCACAATCAAAGAAAATTTGATTCTTGGGAAACGACAAGCGACAGATGATGAAATTATTAAAGCATGTAAAAGAGCGGGTATTTTTGATTTTATTGACAGTTTCCCCCAAAAAACTAATACTTTAATAGGGAAAGATGGTATTGGACTATCAGGAGGTCAAAAACAGAGATTAACAATTGCGCGGATTTATCTGAAAAATCCAAAAATAATTATTTTCGACGAAGCGACTTCATCATTAGACAGTGAAACGGAAGAAAATATCCATAAAGCGTGGGAGGACGTTCTTGTGGGCAGAACATCAATTGTTATTGCTCATCGTCAAAGCTCTGTTATGCTGTGTAAAAAAGCCGCCATACTTGAAAATGGTCGAATTATTGAAATCGGTTTGCCAGAAGAAATGATCCATACAAGTGAGGCTTTTAAAACCTTGTTTGCGATAAAGGAGGCGAATCATCATGATTAAAAGAATCAAATATCGATTACAGTTTTTAAAGATGGTTATTCCTTATGCCCATGGTGTAAAACGCTTCTTTGTATTTAATTTTATTTTTAGCCTTATTGCGCTCGGACTTAGTTTTATAACCCCTGTTTTTTACCGTATATTTATTGAACAAGTGGTACTGCAAGGTCAGTTGAATCGTTTTCTATGGGTACTTGGAGGCTATTTATCTATATGCGCCATTAATATTGCAATGGGATATGCAAAGTTTCATGGAAATAATCGCTTAATCAACGATACCGTGCTTAAAATAAAACATAAAATATTGGGAGGTCTTTTTGCTCAGGAATTTACAGAATACGAAAAACAAAGTATTGGCGACACAAAGATGAAAATCGAGGATGATCCAAACAGTGCGGCGTCATTTGCCAGCGCACAAACAATAGGTTATATCATTGCTTATTTCACCTTGCTCGGTTCAACATTTTTCTTGTTTTATTTAGATTGGCGTCTTGCATTATTTTCGATAACAGTTATTCCACTTGCGTTTTATTTTGATAATTGGATAAGCAAAAGAGAGAAAGTTTATAACGAGCAGATGCGTGTGAACGATCAAAATATGTCCTCTTGGCTTCATGCAAGCGTTCAAGGCTGGCGTGAAGTAAAAGCTTTTAATCTCCAAAAACACGAAAAAACACGTTTTGTCTACTTTATAAATAGGCATGGTAAGCTCTATGCAAAATGGATTCATTATTGGACTGTCCGTGTTCTTCTACTTCCAAAAATACGTGACGACTTATTCATGCAATTTGGGCTATATTTTTTGGGCGGTATTTTAATTATATTTGATAATTTGAAAATCAGTGATTTATTGGTATTTTCTATATATTATGGTATGTTATCCGGTGCTGTCCGAACTGTTTCATCCACTGATGCCGATTTACAAGCGGCTATGCCCTATATAGACAGACTTATGAATCAATTGGGAAAAGCAGAGATTGAGCAACGCAATGGTAAAATACCTGATGAAACTAATAATATCACTTTGTCTGATGTATCTTTTTCTTATGATGGAAGCGATAAAGTAGTTATCAATCATTTTTCGCTTGAGATATGCAAAGGAGAGCGGATTGCCATTACTGGAAAGAGTGGGTGCGGAAAAACAACCTTACTCAAGCTAATCACTGGTATGGTTGAACCAACAGAGGGACGAGTATCTTTTTCCAATATTGATTTAAAAGATATCGATATTGGGACTATGCATAAACGTATTGGATATGTTATGCAAGAAAATCTATTGTTTAATACAACGATCAGAGAAAACCTTATCTATGGGAAAAGCAATGCCACAGAAGTTGAAATGCTGGATGCCTGTAAAAAAGCGTACATTTATGATTTTATAGAATCCTTGCCCGACAAACTTGATACCATTATCGGAGAGCGTGGAATAAAACTCTCCGGTGGACAGAGGCAGCGTATTGTTCTTGCCCGTTTGTTTTTGCGTGATGTGGACATTTTCATTTTCGATGAAGCGACAAATGCCCTTGATCAATATAGCGAAAATATCGTTCACAATGCTATCCATAGTATCGGCAGAGAAAAAACAATCATAATAGTTGCGCACCGCGAATCTTCTATAGAATTGTGTCATAGAAAATTAGTAATGTAGTAAAATACAAAAAGTTACGATTAATATTTTTTTATATGAGGCAGACAAACAAACAATCTACTATAAATAAAAGAAAGTTGAGTGATTAACCATGAGACAATCATTAACAAAAGGGAAAGTTAAATTCTTCCTTTTTAGTGCGATAGGAATACTTTATTTCTTCATACCCGTTTATTCTGGGAAGACATTTCTTGCGCTGTCTGTGTCAGTGGTGAAAAACATAATTGGTAATAATCTAACTTTTGTAGTAATGGCGTTGGTTGTGGTATTTCTTTTAATCGTATTTATTAAACCACCAATAAAAATAGTAAAAAAGCATATTTCGGAAACAAAAATCACGACAAAAGTTCTTTATCTTATAGGGTTGGTCGTAGGTATTTTGACAATATTTCAAATAGGCCCGCAGTTTCTTATTCAAAGTGATACTGGTGGTTTGGCATTGTATTTAGCGGCAGATGTTTTTACGACCGTCTTTTTAGCTGGTATTGTAGTAACACTAATTTCATCTTTTGGATTGCTCCAATTTGTTGGTATAATTATTGAGCCTTTAATGAGACCTCTATATCGCTTGCCCGGATATGCGGGAATGGATATTGCTACGTCAATAACAACTTCCCCTGCTGTTGATATTTATTTATCTAATAAAATTTACCTAAATAAATTATACACAAAACGCGAAGTGTCTTCTGTTGTAACAAACTTTTCTGTGTGTTCTTTAGGCTTTTTTATTGTTCTCTGTGAGATTACAGGAATCACGGAATATTACGGTCAAGTTGTTTTGACTTCGATGATTATTTCATTCATAATTCCATTAATTACAATTCGGATTCCTCCTCTCTCTCGTATCCCGAATTTATATGTGGACGGAAGCGAAGTGGAAAAAGCAACTGATAATGGAAAAAACGCGAGCAAAACAAATATTTTTAAACGTGCATGGGAGTCCGCACTTAATACTGCAAGCGAAACCAGTTCAAAAGAATTATTAACAGGGGTTATAGATTCTGTATTCTTTGCTATAAAAATTGTTTGCTACATACTATCTATCGCCACTGTCGCACTAATTATTAGCACTTATACTCCCGTATTTCAATGGATTGGTATTCCTATAGCTCCCATACTACAGTTATTTAGAATACCGAATGCGGCTGAGATAGCGCCATCAGTTTTAGTGGGCATCAGTGAACTTGCGCTACCGGCCTTGTTGATAGCTGATAAAGCGGTTGCCCCTGCTGCCAGTTTTTTCATTGTAGTTCTTTCCACTCTACAAATAATATTTTTTACAGAAAGTGCAAATGCGATAATGGAGTCGTCAATTCCTTTAAAAGTATGGCAATTAATTGTTACATTTCTTATCCGTACTGTTATTGCTATTCCTTTAGTAGCAATCGCTATGCATCTTATATTCTAACATCGTGTAAAGGTGATTATATGATTAAAGCTTTAGGAATCGGTGAAAATTCTGTGGATCGCTATTTAAAAAAAGGTCTAATTTATCCGGGAGGGTGTTCACTTAATTTTTCTGTTTATACGTCTAAGCTCGGAGCTTGTAGTGCTTATATAGGCGTATTGGGGTCTGATGGCTATGGTGTGTTTTTGAAAAATATCCTCAAAGAAAAAGGGATTGATTTTTCGCGTTGTCGAACTAAAAACGGTAGCAATAGTTATTTTGATGTAGAAATAGTTAATGGAGAACGCGTATTCCCTAATTGGGACGCAGGGGTTATTGAAAAGTATCCACTGAATTTAACACAAGATGATTTGAATTATATAAACACATTTTCTTTAGTACATACAGGATATACGGGGCATATAGATAATCAATTGCCTTTACTAAAAAACAGAAACTTTATATTGATTTATGATTTTTCAACTGTTGACTGTATAAATGGCACAACATTACTTAAAAATGTTGCGCCTTACATTGATCTTGCTCTATTCTCATGTTCTCATATGAATAGTGATGACATTAGCGTTCTGATCAAAAAATCTCATTCTGCTGGCGCAAAATATATTCTTGCTACTATGGGTGAACGAGGACAAATCTTTAGCGATGGAATGTATCGTTATGTTGGTTTGGCAACAAACATATGCGCAATTGATACGCTTGGAGCAGGTGATGCATTTGTAGCTGCTTTTGCTTTAACAATGGCAAGAGATGGGTGGAAAAGAAGCAACTCTCTAAATCCTGAAATAATAAACCGGGCATTAGATGTCGCCTCTCGTTTTTCGGCTGAAATTTGTTTGATTGATGGAGCATTTGGATGTTCGCAAAAAATGTAATAATTAAATGTATGCAAACCGCGAAAACGCCAGTTTTCAGGGTATCGCCAGACAGTGCAATAATATATTTCACTTACTGGCAATTTTATGAGAAATATTTTCAGATAAAGGTGTACATACATACAAACAAACAACAGGTGATTTGGTGAGAATAAAAGGGTTACAATACCTGGGTAACCCAAAATAATATTCTATATAAATTAAGTGTAACTTATTTTAAACTAACATCCGATCACAGGGGGAAGATGAAATGTGATTAAATTGTATTATGCGGAGTTAAATGATGTTCTTGACGCTGAAGTGTTTAAGCGACTGATATCATTCGTTTCTATAAATAAATATGAGCAAATCAAACGGTTTCATTTTGATATAGATAGGAAGCTTAGCCTGTATTCCGAAATCCTTGTTAGAACAATAGCTTATAAAGAACTTAATATCTTAAACAGAGAGATTATCTTTTGCAGAAACAAGTATGGCAAGCCGTATTTAAAAAGTTATCCTGATTTTCATTTTAATCTATCACACACCAGAAATGCTATTATTGTAGCTATTTCGGACAAGCCAATTGGAATAGATATTGAGAAAATCAGAGTTGCTGATGTTAAAATTGCAAGACGATTTTTCACTGAGAGTGAAGTCGCTTACATAAAAAAGGCAAGAATAGATATGGACAAGCGCTTTTATGAAGTATGGACAAAAAAGGAAGCATATATCAAGTTTATGGGCAAGGGATTTTCAATACCGCTTAATTCATTTGATACGTTAGATGGTGATATTTCAAAACAAATACTTACTTTCGAAAAAGGCGAGTACATAATTTCAGTTTGTAATGAGAGTTCAAATCTAAAATGCAGTATAGCTGAGTTGTCGGAGAGTGATGTTGAGAGCAAGGCAATGGAACTATTATGAAACTCCAAAACTCAATATAGAAAGTTAAATAGAATATTTAAAAACGAAGAGCACACAAAGGAGGTTTTACAAACCAATGCAAAATGTGTTACCTGTAAGATATCCCCTAATTACAACCTTACCGCAAATTGCGGATATTATATCCATACTTGGGTATTATCCTGAAACTAAGCCTTGGATCTGTAACAACTTTATTCAACTGGTTTTTTATAATAAACCTATGGCGGACAAAAATACGAGCACTATATCTTTGAGGGGTGGTTTTTTAGAGATCTATAATAGAATAGAACACTCTCCCTTTTTTCCTTGCCCATTTATTCAGAAAAAATACCTGTTAAGAAAGGAAGCAGAGAATAAATGGAACTCAATAACTGATTTCATTATCTATAACATTAATCACGGACAATATGTTTACCTGTGTATTGACATGTATTATATACCCTACTATCTAAATAATTTTGAGAAAAGACATGGCCGTCACCTACTTTTCATATATGGATATGATCTTATGCAAAAGTTATTATATATAGCCGACTTTTTTGAAAATGGAAAATATAAGTTTAAAACAATATCTTTTGATATATTTGAGGAAGCATATTATAAATTAGACTTATCAAAACCTTTTGATTTTGACGAAGAAATATTTGTAATTAACTATTCGTCCAAAGCAGATATTAATCTTGATCCGGAGGCTATTAAAAACAGTTTGACAGATTATTTATTTTCTGAAAATATCCATTATAATTATCCTTTAGACTTATTTACTAAGCATAGATATACTAATAATGAAGGTAATGTCGTTTCTATTATTAATCGATCATTTGGCTATGGTATAAGTTTTTATAGTGAACTCAGGGAGTTTATTTTCAGGCTTTCCCAACATGGGGTGCTACAGCATGATATTAGATTATTTGATGTTATTCATGACCATAAACTGATGATGCTGTTTAGAATTAACTATCTTGGGGAACATCAATGTTTAAAAAAATCATGAAGAAATATACAATAGTTATTTGAGCATTGAAAAAGAAATGCTTGTAGTTAGAAACTTGATTATTAAAAATAATATTTCGCCTAATCAGGATAGAATAAAAGAAATAATTGATTTAATTTCTGTTATAGAGGAAGGTGAAAAAAAAGTATTAAGTCAATTTATCAATAATATTAAATGCAAATAATCAATCAAATACCTTTACGAATAAAGAAAAAATATGACTTAATTAAAGGGAGTAAATCTTTTTATGAATAATCACTCAACTTTAATGTTGCAAAATTAAAACATTACTAGGATAGATATTTGAAATTAGGCAATATTATCATTGAAATGTTATAGGGTTGTAACATTTAATTTGACTAGAGAATATATTGTAGTATAATAGTATTGAAAGGATGTGTTATCATGAATGCGATTTTAGGATCAAGGATTAAAAGTTTAAGGGAAGCAAAAGGGTTTACTCAAGAACAACTTGCTGAAAAAATGAATTGCTCAAGGCAAAGATATGCAAGACTTGAAAAGGGATTGATAGATATTTCGTTTTCCAGCATATCTACTATTGCTCAAATTTTAAGTTCTAAGATTGAGGAAATAACATCTGCGGTTAGCAATGATAAAGTTGGAGAACCAATGTATAGAGGAAATTGTGTTAATGGACAAGAAGATAAGTTTTTATTCATAAATAATATGTTAGATACTTTTTATGCACATCGTAAACTATATAACAGTGTTAGGCAGGTCGAAGTGAATGAATAAAAACAGACAAATCACTATTGAAATGAATGCTGAGAATGTCAGACATGAGTGTAATATCACTGATTATGGCTTTAAAGATATTTTTGATGCTTCTGAGAAGTTGGGATATAGAACAATTAGATACCCACTTGGTGCAGAAGCTTTTTTAGGTTTTGCACTGATTAGGGATTCCGAAAGAATTGTACTTTCAAATTCTTCATTAATTTTATCAAGGGAAATATTTTCTGTTGCACATGAAATTGGACATCAAAGATTGCACTTAAATGAACAAGGAAGAACCTTGATAAAAGATGATGATTTTACTGAAAGAGATGAATTGGAAGTTGAAGCAAACTATTTTGCAGCTTGTTTACTGATGCCCATGGAGAAGATTAAAAAATTTATTAGACTCGAGCTTAAAGATAAGGACATAGCAGGATGGGATGGTTTAGATATAGCAAGAGTTCAAACGGCATTTAATGTAAGTTATGATATGACCTTAATAAGACTCAAAGCATTGAATATATTAAATGATGCAATTATAGAAAAGTTGAAAATTGATAAAATAGAGCAAACAGCTTCTAAACTTTTAAACGTTATAGGTGGCAATACAGAGCTTTGTAAAGCAACTGAGGCAAAAAAGGTGCCAGCTGAGTTTTTGGAATGGGTTATTACAAATTATAACGAAAAACTAATACCAAAAGCAAGTCTGGTTACAGCCCTTAATTATGTTGATTTAAGCCCTTATGATGTAAATATAAATGACAGTCCAGATGAAGTAGAAGAAAGTTTTGAAGATTTGCTTAGGGGGATGGACTAATGGAAGCATCGCTTGATACGAATGTAATAATTCATCTATATAAAGCAAATCTTCAGTCTGTTTTATTCTATCGCTTTGGGAAGTTAAAGGTTTATGAATTTATTCGAAATCATGAGATGATTAATCATGCAGGACAAGATGTTATTGACCAATTTGATAAAGATGTTGAGCATGGCAGAATTGAAATTGTTACAGATCAATATCTTAAAAGCATTGGAATGTATCAGGTATTTTTGCAGCATGAGAAAGAACTAAGAATTCTTTTCGACGGAGGAGATCTTGGTGAAGTTTATGCTATCGCTATAGCAAAAACTCTTGGTTGTTCCTGTCTTGTAACAGATGATATAAAAGAACGAGGACCACATTATACACTGATGAGGATACCGGATTCTGAGGTTATTCCATTTGCGTTTTTTGAGATTTTGCTTCTGGACTTTTTAGAAGGTAAAATATCAGAAAAAGATTTATCAGAAGCATTTAGCCTAGTCTGTACTATATCAGACTTGGTTTGGGACATTCAGTCCAAGTTGAAGGGTTTTATGAAGCGTTTCTGGAAAGACCCGTATAGCGAACGTGAAAAAGAATGGATGAGTAGATTTTGTATTGATAACGGCATTGATGCAAAGGCTCGTATCCAAAAATTATGGTATTACATAAACAATTAGCAACAAAGCAAGTCTTCAAAAAGGGTAGAGGGAAAATAATGACCCTATGCCGGGCCAAATGTGTACAGACTGTTGGATTATGAACTATACATGCCCAAGACGTGGCTTGATGCTGATCACGCCGAGCTCCACAAGGAGTGCAATATTGATCGATTAAAGTGTTATATTTCAAAAGTAAATATCAAACTACAGCCAGATATTACTGAAGATAAGATAAGCGCATTTATTAGAGGCGAATCTATTACGGATGACAAAAGAAGGAGTTGTCTTTCGGTTTATTCCCGTATGGACGTTTTGCCTGATGGTGGAGTAAGTTCATGTAAACATTTCCCCGAATTTACAGTTGGAAATTTAAATAATCAAAGCGTAAAAGAAATATGGAATTCTTCAGATTTGAATAAAATTATTGACAAAAATTTGGCGTATTATTGCCATTTACACTAAAGATTATTCACTCCCCCAAAAAAAAATAACTATGAACAAATAAATATAATTTGAAGTTGCAGTTTGGCATCTTTATTGACCTAACTTTCCAAGTAAAAAAGATTCCGTACATGGCTCGCCTCCTGTTAAAATGGAAAAGCCCGCTAACAAAATTGACAACGGGCTTTCTAATATTTATGGGTTTTTCGTGTTATGAACAGGCTGCCTATTCCGGAAATTACAGCAACCAAACGTAATCCTGTCGGCAATCCACAACGGCTGTTACATAAACAGTATCTTCCTGTATCTGATAAAGCACCATATAGTGCTTGCCAAACAGCAGTTTGCGGTATTTTTGAAAAGGAATCGTGTCATGTTGCAGCCATGGGTTGCGTTCCGGCATCGTTCCAAGGCTGTCTGTCATTTCAACAAAGGTATCTATCAGCCTGTTAGCAGCCGGTATGCTGACATTCGCAAGAAAACGCGCATGAGAAATAAGCATTTCCCAAGCGGTTTCCGCGATTTTTACTGTATAGGGCCTATTCTTTTCCGGCATTGGAAGCCTCCGCGACAGCCTTGCGCATGGCTGAGACCATTTCCTCAACGGAATAGGTACGTCCTTTTTGGATGTCGATTTCTGATTGCATCAGCTCTTCCTTGAGCTTCAACATACTTTCGCGCTGTGCAAACGCCGCTATATCCATCACCACAAGGTCGCCACTACCGTTTTTGGTCAGATAAACCGGTTTGCCTGTGCGTCTGCAAAGCTCGGAGATTTCATTGTAATTCTTGCGGATTGCTGCGGAAGGCCGTATATTCATTATTGTTCACTCTCCTATAATAAGCAGTAATATTGTAGTCTTATTGTATGCTAATTATACTACTATATGCAGAGAATGTAAAGACTTAAAGACTTTAAGATACTTTAATATAATTGAAATAGTAAAGGACGAGGCTGAAGGAGGTTATGTTCTGTTGATCCCAGATCTCAAAGGCTGCCTGACATGTGCTGACAAGTTAGATAAAGGTATAGAAATGCTTGAGGATGCAAAAAAGCAAACTTCGCCTGCCAAAGTCTCTTCATAAAGAATTGGCTGAAAAATCAAAATATGAAGGGAACAGTATGAATCAATACTGCCTCTACCTTCTTAGTAAAAATAGTAGTACTATTGTTGAAAGTAGGAAAAAATAGACTCATTAATAGGAATCTTTTTTGACCTAACTTTCCAAAAGGGAGCCAGACGAACACAAACTGTTCATCTGGCTTGTGTTCGTTCGTATGAGCTCTTTTTAGCTCAACCAGTTAATCCTAAATTTAACCTCTACTTATTCAACAATCTTAAGTTTATAGAAATTGTTTTAGCTGCTGGACAGTATCCTCTTCAATCTTAAGCAATTTTTCCATGAGTTTTATAATACTTGGTTCTGCATTTTCATATTTTTTCAAGTTTTTGATTGCATCAATGATACCCCTCAACCCCAATGGTTGAAAGGATTCAGTGAGAGTTGTTTATTTATGAGCTGTCAAACAAGCGGGGAGATGCGTTCTCCCTCCCCTTGTTTTTGGTTGAATGTCTTGTGAGAAGCTCAGTCGCTGCTCTCCCTCGCAAAGGTACCGGGTTCAACCCGAATTTTGTCGAATATTGTCGAACGCATATGTAGTCCGCAAAAGAATATTCACTGTTTGTTAGTATAACTATAAAACAGTATTTAGTTGAAGGCAATAATCCAGATGCTCCCGGGATCCTTATTCCAATGATAAAGGACAGTATTGATTCCCGTAAAGCTTATAAGGTAGAAGCTGTTAATCTTTGAAATTAACAGCTTCATGGAAAGTTAGGTCAAAAAATGCTGGTGTCAAGTCAGGGCTAAATTACAAATCACATGCTACATCTATAATTTGTATTTATTTTAGCATACTTTCTAATTGATTTATACCATGTTTATAACATTCCTGAACTTCTTTAAGCATGCTTGAATAAAACGCAATCGCTGAATATTGCCTTTTTTTTGCTATCTCGATTGCTCGATTAGTATAAAATTTATTATATAGGTTTTCTAATTTGTATTTATACTCCTGAAAAAAAGAAGGCATCTTATCAGTTGAACCATCTAATACATGTCCCCTTTTATCTAAGGAATACAATGGTTCTGATACTTGTGCATTATAAAACAGTGTCCGCGCAATACCAAGTGTCCCAGTTGCATCTAATTTGTCTGCATCAAATAAAATCTTAGCTTCTATGCTATCCGGAGGATTATCACTTCTAAATCTATGGGTTGATATACAAGATTTAACGTGCATAGCTTGTTTTTTACAAAACTTATTATTTATGAGATAGTTATATGCTTTTTTACTACCAACTTGAGCATGGCACAACTTAGAATTCTCAAATTGCTCTTGTCTGCCTATATCGTGAAGCAGACATGAAATAATTAAAACATCAATATTTATATTGCTCTCATATCTCTTAGCCATATATAAACATTTGAAATTCCCTTTGTTACAAGGTATAATTGTTCTAACTAGTGAGGGGATGGTCAAAAATGAAGAAACCAAAGAAAACAATCAAAGGGCAGGTTTTACCCCTTTTAACTTTGAAGGGGCTTAATGTGTTTCCGACAATGAGTCTGCATTTTGATGTAGGTCGTACTAAATCAATAAAAGCACTTGAAGAAGCAATGATTAATAACCAGACTATTTTCCTGGTAGCGCAAAAAAATGATAAAAGCAACAATCCTGAAGTTAAAGATATTTGTAATGTAGGTACTATTTCAAAGATAAAGCAACTATTGAAATTACCTGGTGATATTGTGCGGGTATCGGCAGAAGGTTTGAATCGCGCATCTATTGTTAATATGATTCAGTCCGAACCCTACTTTTTAGCAGATGTTTCTGAGAAAATAATTGAATATGAAACTGATTATGATGTCGAAACCGAAGCATTAATAAGAAGTGTTCATTCAGCTTTTGAAGACTATGTAAAGCTAAGGAACAATTTGTCTCCAGATATTGTGCTGTCAATAGCCATGAATAATAATATGAACGAGCTTTCAGATTTAATTGCTTCGAATATATTCTTCAGGTTTGATAAAAAACAGGAATTATTGAGTGAGTTCGATCCTAAGAAAAGACTTGAACTGCTTTTCAAAATCCTATTGAATGAAGTTGATATTTTGGAAGTTGAAAAAAATATCAATGCCAAAGTACGTAAGCAGATGGACAAGATGCAGAAGGAATATTACTTAAGAGAGCAGCTTAAGGTTATTCAAAAAGAGCTAGGAGATAATGAAGGTGTTTCGGGTGAAGTTGCTGAGTATAGGGAAAAAATGGGAAAACGCAATTTTCCTCAGGAAGTAGAAAACAAGGTGGAAAGAGAATTAGATCGTCTTGTTAAAACAGCACAGGGGTCTGCAGAAGGTTCTGTTATTAGGACATATCTAGATTGGATATTTGATTTGCCATGGGATAGAAGGACAAATGAAATCATTGATCTTGAGCGTGCTGAAAAAATACTGGATGAGGATCACTATGGTCTCGAGAATGTAAAACAGAGAATTATTGAGCATCTCGCCATAAGAAATTTAAATAAAGATCTCAAAGGACCTATTCTATGTCTTGTAGGACCTCCTGGAGTTGGTAAGACATCTATTGCAAAATCTGTTGCTAGGGCTCTTAATAGAAACTATGTCAGAATGTCTTTGGGCGGTGTAAGGGATGAAGCAGAAATAAGGGGTCACAGAAGGACATATGTAGGTGCATTGCCGGGCAGGATTATAGCTGCTTTAAAACAGGCAAGATCTTCAAATCCGCTTATCTTAATGGATGAAATAGACAAGATGAGTAATGATTTTAGAGGGGATCCAGCTTCGGCACTTTTAGAGGTGTTAGACTCAGAGCAGAACTCTGCATTCAGAGATAATTATTTGGAGCTGGCATTTGATCTTTCAGATGTGATGTTTTTGACTACTGCCAATACTTTGGATACCATACCACGACCGTTGTTGGACAGGATGGAGGTTATAAACCTAGCCAGCTATACTGAAGAGGAAAAGGTAAACATAGGTGTTAGGTACTTGCTGCCCAAACAGATGAGAGCTCATGGACTGAGGAAGAGTACACTAAGAGTGAGCGATGGGGTCATAAGAGATATTACAAATTATTACACTAGAGAAGCAGGGGTTCGTAATCTCGAAAGAGAGATTGGAAAGTTGTGCAGAAAATGCGTTAGGAAAATGCTTGCAGAAAGTAAAAAGTCATTAACAGTAAGTCCAAAAAACCTAGAGAAGATAATGGGCAGGAAGAAATTTAAGAGCAACAAAGCTAATGAAAAGGACGAGATAGGAGTTGCAACAGGTCTTGCTTGGACACCGGTGGGTGGAGATACTTTATTTATAGAAGTAACTCTTTTAGACGGTAGCGGAAAGCTTGAACTTACCGGACAACTGGGTGACGTTATGAAAGAATCAGCAAAGGCAGCGGTAAGTTATATCCGTTCCAGAGCGTCAGAACTTGGGATTGAAAAGGATTTTTATAAAAACTATGATATACACATACATGTGCCTGAAGGTGCAGTGCCTAAAGATGGTCCGTCAGCGGGTATAACTCTAGCAACAGCTATGGTATCAGCGCTTACAGGTATACCTGTAAAACGTGATGTTGCCATGACTGGAGAAATAACGTTAAGAGGCAGAGTTCTTCCCATAGGTGGTTTGAAGGAAAAAGTGCTTGCAGCACACAGAGCAGGGATAAAAACAATTATAATTCCTGAGGATAATAACAGAGACATTGATGATATTCCCGAAAACGTAAGAAACAGCATTAATTTTGTGTCTGCGTCCAGAATGGAAACTGTACTTGAAACTGCACTTGAAAGAAAGAGTATGAGCTTTTACGGAGAAAGTATGTGTATTGATGAGGACAAGGTTATTATTCCTGATCCGCAGCCGCTGGTAAGGGACATAGGTCAGGACACTAATTTTTATTAAGATAAGGTTGCGAAAGTTCACTGTCAAAGCGGATCAAAGAGTATGTTTATATAGTTGGTTATGTAATATTTGAAATATAAAAACATAAATAATAAGCACCTAGAAATAGGTGCTTATTATTTCTACTGCATTATGTGGAATTAATTTTGTACCGTACTCATTTAGGAATCCTTCATAAAACCCTGTGTTTAAAATTTTGTTTCCGTACTCACCTAAGGAAAACAAAATTTTACTGTTCATTAAAAAACTGTTTAATGTAAGCATTAGATAATAAGTTTCCTTAAATTTATATACAGTGCTTTCTCCCGTGTAATCATTTAATAAGGTTTTGCATAAATCACAAAGATCGTCAAAAGAATCAAAGGAATATAGGGAAATAGTTGGATACACTTTGGAATCCGGGCGTTTCTTTCTAATTCTTAAGTTCCTTTTTGTGTTTATCCGTTCTTTGATGTAGGAGTGTATTGTTTCAAAATCGTCTTCTTCGTCTAATAGCTTTGTTATCAGTATTACATATCCCCCATCAGATTCAGGAGCAGCTTCAATTACAATCTGTGCATCCGATGTGTTGAAACCAAATTGGATCTCAGCCTGCTCAATCATATCCCAAAAAAGCTCTTGGGCGGCAAGGGAATTATAGTTTAAAGCAGTTATGTCAATATTTCTTTTCAACAAATCATTGTTTGTTATTCTTACTTTTATCTTATTATCACTTATCTTTTCAATTTTCATATACTTATCACCCGGTTTCCATTAATATTTTCTAAAGCATACAAAAAAATGGTTTAAATACTACCAATTTTTTGTAGAGTGAAAGCTTTTGCAAATAGTTTGATATTTCAATACCATTTTACATTGAGTTTGTTTACTAGTCAATTCATATGGAAATCATGTAATACAAATTTAAAATTGCTGGCTATTGTTCATACCCCCCATATCATTCTTCATGTTTAAAAAAGCAGATTGAAGTCATTGAAATTTTTGATTGAAAAGTATAACCTGTAAGGGTATAATTTACGATATATGGGAAGGGACTTTTAGGAAAGGATGTTTATGAAGAAAATTATTTTGGCATCAGCGTCACCAAGACGAAAGGAGCTTTTGGAACAAATAGGATTAGCATTTGATATTATACCCTCGGATATAGATGAAGAAATTGAAGCAAGGACTAGCCCAGAGCAGTATGCATGTACATTATCTCGAAGTAAAGCAATAGATGTAGCAGGGCATTTGGCAAAAGGGGCGTTGGTTATAGGGGCTGATACTATAGTTATTCTTGGAGACAGCATTTTAGGAAAGCCAGAAAGTAGGGATGACGCTTTTTTGATGCTTAAAAGCTTGCAGGGAAACTGGCATGAAGTAATTACTGGTATTACCGTAGTTGATACTACTGACAACAAGGTGGTTTCGGATTGTGAAAAAACTAGGGTAAAGATGCGGCAGCTTAGTGATGATATGATACATGCATATATTAAAACAGGCGAGCCAATGGACAAGGCTGGCGCATATGGTATTCAAAAGTTTGGTTCATTACTTGTAGAAAGGATTGAAGGTTGTTATTATAATGTAGTAGGACTCTCATTGGTTAGATTAGGTTTAATTTTTGAAGAATTTGGATTTAAGCTTTTAAAGTGATGTTTGCATGTCGATAATAAACATATAGTACAACAAAATGTACAGGCTTTAAAGCAAAACAATTAGGAGGATATTGTATATGAAATTATTTTCCAGAGATATCGGCATAGATCTTGGAACAGCAAATACGTTAGTTCACATAAGGGGTAAAGGTATAGTAATTAAGGAACCTTCGGTGGTCGCAATAAATAATAACACTAATAAGGTTCTCTCGGTAGGTAATGATGCAAAGCAAATGATAGGCAGAACGCCTGGCAATATTGTCGCAATAAGACCAATGAAAGATGGCGTTATTGCAGATTTTAACGTAACATCAGCAATGCTTCGGTATTTTATTAAAGCGGCTATGAGCAATGGTGGATTTGGCAAACCGAGAGTAGTAATTTGTGTTCCTTCAGGAGTTACTGAAGTGGAAAAGCGTGCGGTTGAGGAAGCAACGCTGCAAGCTGGTGCAAAAGAAGCATATCTTATAGAAGAGCCTATGGCAGCAGCTATAGGAGCAAAATTACCAGTAGAAGAGCCGTCTGGGAGTATGGTCGTGGATATTGGTGGTGGCACAAGTGAGGTTGCAGTTATTTCATTAGGGGGTATTGTAGCAAGCAAGTCGCTGCGAGTTGCCGGTGATGAAATGGATGAAGCAATTGTTCAATATATAAAAAAAGAATACAACTTGCTTATTGGCGAAAGAACAGCTGAACAGGTTAAAATGACCATAGGCGCAGCTGTTAGGTATCCGGACGAGAAAACCATGCAGATATGTGGAAGGGATCTTTTGACCGGGCTTCCTAAGGATATCACCATTACTTCAATAGAAATAGCAGAGGCATTAAGTGAACCGGTTAATTCAATAGTTGACGCAATAAAGTTAACTTTAGAGAAAACGCCTCCTGAATTGGCAGCTGACATCATGGACAGGGGTATTATGCTTACAGGTGGAGGAGCACTTTTGAATGGTTTTGACACACTTCTTCGTGAAGAAACCGGGATATCTGTTAATATTGCAGAAGATCCATTGGATTGTGTTGTTATGGGTACAGGGAAGGTGTTGGAAGAGATTGAAACATTAAAAAGAGTTTTGTTATCTCCGAAAAGACAAAGATAAATGCATAAAGGTAGTGTATCGAGGGTCTTCTCCTATGGCTAAAGTCATGGGCATTAAACCCCATAAGATAATGAAGGGAGAACTTTTTAGTTGAAGCTGCTCAAAAGTAAATGGATTTGGTTGTTAACCATTTCAATTGTTTTAATAATAGTGATGGGTTTAACTTCAGACTATGGTAACAAATCGAATATTATCAGCAGCATTATCAGTGTTCCCTTGACTCCGATTCAAAAGCTTATTTCAATGACAGACAATAAGATAAGTGAAACTAGGGAAATGTTCAGGGATATGAGTGCAGTGAAACAGGAAAACGAAGCTCTTAAAGTTGAATTGGAGCGTCTTAAAAAAGAAAACAGGGAGCTGCAGGAATATAAAGTAAAGAATGAAGAGCTTGTGAGGCTGCTTGATATAAAAAATCAATTTAGCGAGTATGAACCAATTGGAGCAAACATTATTGCTAAAGATCCCGGAAACTGGTTTAATACATTCAAGATTGACAGAGGCATAAATGAAGGGATCCACAAAAATAGCCCTGTAATCAACGCTGATGGACTTGTGGGAAGAGTAGCAGCAAGCCAGCCTTTTAGTTCACAGGTAATATCGTTAATTGATACTAATACAACGGTAAGTGCAAAAATAATACGAACACGTGATCCTGTCAGGATAAGAGGCGATCTTTCCCTTATAAATGAGGGTTTGTGCATTATGGACTACATATCTCCTGATTCGAACATACAAGTAGGTGATACTGTAGAAACGTCAGGACTAGGAGGTATTTATCCTAAGGGGATTATGATTGGAACGGTAATTGAAATAAGGGAGATCAGCAGTGAGGCTAATAGATATGCATTGGTTCGACCATCAGTAGACTTTCGGCGTCTAGAAGACGTGCTTGTTTTGAAAACAGCTATTGAGTTGGAAAAGTAGGTAGTCTTAAAAGGCGGGAGGCTGGAAGGGTGGAAAGATGAAAACGAAAATATTCATATATTCAGTCTGCATAAGTATTGTTTTGATTTTACAGACAACATTGCTTGAACACATAACCATATGGGATATTAAGCCAAACTTGCTGGTTGTATTTACAATATCGGTAGCACTTTTGCGTGGTAATCCTGAAGGAGCTGTAATCGGATTGATTACAGGTGTTGCACTAGATATGTCTATAGGAAAATTAATTGGTTTTAATGGGCTTATGTGTATGTATGTAGGTATTATAGCGGGTTTGCTCAACAAAAAAATTTTCAGAGAAAACTTTTTTATAGTACTGGTGTTTACTTTTGGGTTTTCAGTTGTTTATGAGTTTATAACATATTTTATTTATAATTTTAGCGCGGGAAATTCTGCATGGCTTTTCGCCATAAAAAATGTAATTCTTCCGGTATCGATATATAATAGCATTGCTTGTTTGTTTATTCACTTACCGGGTGTCAGGATCAACAGAAGGATTGAAAGGACAAATAATATCTCAAGAAAGTATTAGGGGTGATAAAAGTCGAATTGGGAATGAAAAAAATTCTTACTGACAGATACATAATATTGGGGTTAGTTATAATTGCTTGCGTAATAATAATCATATTGCGTTTGTTTAAGCTGCAAATAGTTGATGGTCAGCAGTATTATGATGATTCACAAAGAGGAGTGCTTCAAGAAAGAACGGTAAAAGCACCGCGTGGCAAAATCGTGGACAGAAACGGTATCCCAATAGCGATTAATCGAATGGGTTTTTCAGTTCAGATGGCTTATACTAAAATAGATACGCAAAAGCGTAACAGTATGATTTTAGAGCTTGTCAATATTTTTGAAAAAAATAACGAGAGCTATTCAAACGGACTGAACGATTATTTTTTGTCCAAATCTATGGAGTTTGGTCCTAGGCTTCAAGATTCTGAGGAAAAGGTTGTAGCATGGGCAAAGGATATAGGTCTTGAGCTTGATAGAAATACTAAAATTACTCCTTTGTACATATTTAATCGTTTAAAATCAAAATATGAAGTATCAGATGATTATAGTGATGAAGAGGCAGCTAAAATAGTCGGGATA
The DNA here is from genome assembly GCA_964411505.1 of uncultured Clostridiaceae bacterium. Taxonomy (GTDB): domain Bacteria; phylum Bacillota; class Clostridia; order CAYPLH01; family DUMO01; genus CAYPLH01. The sequence goes on from CAYPLH010000014.1 coordinate 29,765, forward strand.
TGCTACGATATTCAGATAAAAGGTTATACAGTTAGTAACCCGCTTACATTAGCTCGAGATGTTAAGTGGGAAACGGTGGCGGAAGTTGAAGAAAGACATCATGAGTTTCCAGGCGTTACAACAGACTGGGAACCTTATAGAAAATATATAGATGGGTATCTTATAGGTCATATACTTGGCTACATTAGAAGTATTGATGCGGAAGAATATGAAGCCCTTAAAGGGAAAGGTTATGGTTATAATGACCTCATAGGGAAGACTGGAATAGAAAAGTCAGCCGAGGAATACTTAAGGGGAATAGATGGTTTAAAAAGAGTTGAAGTGGATATCAATGGGAGGTTTTCTGAAACTCTAAACTGGATACCCGCAAAACCGGGGAATGATGTTGTTTTGACATTAGACTTAAGACTTCAGAAAGCATCTTATGAATCTCTTGAGAGAAATATAAAAAGGATAAGTGAAAAAGGTGGCGAAGGAAACTATGGCGATGCCAATGCAGGCGCTGTAATGGTACTCGATGTTAACTCGGGTGAAGTGTTGGCAATGGTTAGCTACCCTAGCTATGATCCTTCTGTTTATCTGGCAGGTGCAGCAGACACTGAAGCACAACGTAAAATTATTGAACTGAACACCGATTCAAAGAATACTCCGCTTCTAAATAGAGCTATACAGGGACTTTATGCCCCGGGATCAACATTTAAGCCTATTACTGCTATAGCCGGGCTGGAGGAGGGAACAATAAAATCTAGTGAAACTATACGTGATGACGGAGTTTATTATATCGATGGAATGAAATTTGAATGTCTTGAGTATCGCCAAGGTCTTGGAACTCATGGTAATCTGACTATTGAAAGAGCACTGGCAACTTCATGCAACATATTTTTTCATATTCTTGGCAAAGAAACTGGAGTTGACAACCTTGATAAATGGGCTAAGAACTTTGGTCTTGGTGAATTAGCAAGAATTGATATTCCTAATGAGTCCAAGGGCAATCGCAATAACAGGGATTATAAAGTTAAGCAAACAGGAGAATCATGGTATCCTGCTGATACTGCACAGGCAGCTATTGGTCAGCTCTATAACCAGTTTACTCCTCTTCAGCTGGCTAACTATGTAAGCTCAATTGCAAACGGCGGATTTAAATACACTCCTCACTTAATTAAGAGAATTACAAAATATGATGGATCAATTGTACTGGAAAAACAACCTGAATTTGAAAAAATACCAGTAAAACCGGAGACGATTGAGGTGGTAAAAAGAGGCATGGTTGCCGTTACCAACTCAATAGATGGTACTGCTGTTACAGTCTTTGACAGTTTGCCATATAAAGTAGCAGGTAAGACAGGTACTGCTCAGACTGGTAGACCAAATGAGTCTGACAATGGACTGTTTGTATGCTATGCACCAGCTGGCAATCCAAAGGTAGCAGTGGCTGTGGTGGTGGAAAAGGGGGTATGGGGATCTAATACATCTCCTATTGCGCTCGATGTACTGACAAAATATTTTGAGCTCTATGATAGTAATAATGCAAGTGATGAGGCAAAATCTGACGAAGTGGTGTTTACCCAGTGAAATTGCGTCATAGGTATATGTTACTACCTGTGTTCCAGTCTGGTATCATTTACAAAATCCTCAACAAGTCCGATATTCCCATTGGCATCATACTCATAGCTTATGGTCTGGTTATTCGCATATCGTTCTTCCCACATTTCTTTTCTTATTTCTTTCACAAGCTCATTCATTTCTTCCGGAGAATTATAGCCCGCTTTTTGTGCTTCCCCTGCCATTGCATCCTGTATCCTATTAAATGCCAATAACGCAGCATTTTCAAAATATATCCTGCCATCTTGTTCTAAAAATATTATCTTATCGCCCTCTTTTAGATTTAGCTTTTTTCTAATTTCGATCGGTATCGTTATTTGACCTTTTGTTGTAATTCTTGCAACTTCCATATTTAAAACTCCCTTCTTACTTTTCGATTTATTCTTACATTCCTTACTTGATTATATTATATGTCAGATGAGCAAAAATATCAAGCAGTAAACCGGTCTGATCTACTACAGCATCCGCATTCAGCCACCGACCCCATTCGGGTACATAGTAACGTGATTGGCAATAATAGTATTCTGTTCCGTTGAGGTTCATACTTATTAGGCTGCCACTTGAATCATAGGCGTAATAAATCTCATTGCTGCCGTCGCTTTCGTAAGTTACCTTGTCTCCGACAAGATGATATTTTGTTGCCATACCATTTGTTTCTTTATTTGGAAATGTAAGCTTTTAGTCATGTTCTTATGTTCAGGATAGGGTAGGGTAAGGCATAAAAAAAGCCCTGACAGAGAGTTACACTCCAGCAGAGCTTTTTCATAGTCGTTTATACTGTTTTAACCTCTAAAAAGTCAAAACCTGTAATGCCATGTCTTTTGACCGAATCTTTTACAACCTCCGAGACAAATAAAGGAATGTTATCCCCCTTCAATCTAAATATATGGTTACCTTTAATAGTCTCTTTCTTTAATGCATGGAACTCTATTGACATTACCTTTTCTCCATCATCCAGTTCAAACTCGTCATACTTTGAGTGCTTCAAGTCAAGTGCATCTACCAAAGTGTGGACATTAGCAACGAAATAATCATGGAGTTCAATACCAGTACTCTCATTTACTATTCTTATAGGGAAGTACTGTACGCCTTGTATTCCAGTTGATTCAAGCATGTTTTTAAACGTAGCTGAAACAATAAGCCATCCTAAATTATTCCCCAAGTAATCTGTCGGAATATGCCCTTCCTTGACATTATAGTTAAATACTATTCTTTCATCCCAAGCATCTAGCAATTTACCTTTCTCTAAGTCATACCTGCTAATACCAAATAAATTATCTGACTTACAGCAAATAGCGTTTTTGTCATTCTCGTAATCATACATAACTTTATAGTATTTCATTAGCTTCACCCCTCGCATAGTTATTGCCAATAATTTTTTGTCAAAATATCTGGGTTATCAATTATCTTTTGTTTAAGTTGTTCAAACAGTTTCAAGAACTTATTTACATCACCGTTTGCAATAGAGTCAAACTTCTTAATTTGATCCAGCATATACTGGTGGTAAGCATTCGCATGCCTTCCAGCATGAGGCATCGAAGCCTTATTCCATGCACCATTCAAGTTCAGTTTATACTTACTACCGAAAATCTGTGTGTAAATAATTTAAACAATTTTTTACGCCATACATCCTGAATGTTACCAAAATTAGAATAAAATCCCGTTTGAATGCTCAAATTTTACCATTTATTTTTTCATATTTAAGAAATATTTAGTTTTTAGATTTCACCCCTGAAAAACGGTAACTTATTTAAGACTATCCACAGATAGCCTATCTAAAAGTCACTTCGGCTTTTGTCTTAACCTGCTGTTCGTTGAAGTAAACGTTAGGCAGTTTCGAGTCTTCTTCATATGGTGAAAACCTGCAAGTGACTCTCAGAAGCTCTTCAAATGCCTCCTCTTCAAATTCGTTCAACTCTTTCCCCTCGACTTCAAGGTTGAAAGTATTTGTAAACAAGCTGCTAAAAGTGTTGGTATCATACTGCCCTAACAAATAAGACTTTATCAAGTAATAGAGTTTCTCCTTTATTGTCATTGCACTCATCCTTCCTTCTAATAGTACAGCATCTGCATTCAGCCACCGACCCCATTTGGGAACATAGTGTAGAAATATTATTATTTTATTTGGCTTATATTTCTTAAAGCATATTTGATAACATTTCCATATATCCCTATTACTTCCGCCAAGGCTCCCTTAGTTTTAAAAAACTTTTTAGATTTAGCATAAAAATATTTCACTTTATCTTTAAATTCATTTTCTGTTATATAGTTTTCAGTTAGCTCAAAAATGCTTTTATAAACAATATCTTTAGTACCTGAATACATATTGCATTCTTTATACAAGGGTAGATTGTCACTAATACAATACTTATGTTTTTGTGAAGTATACTCAATTTCAATGTTAAAGTAGTTCTCCATTTCTTCAACTGATATTTTTATTGAAATATTCTCTTTTGAATATATAATTTCTTTTACTACATGAGTAATGTCAATAACATTTAACTTAAAGTGTTCTTCATCTACTAGGAAGTTAAACCCTTTCAAAATCAATTCTCTAAGCAACATTAATAGCCCTCCCTTACTTGAAAAACTCTTCTACAAGTTGCTTATTCTTATAGAAAAAGGTTAAAATGCTTTCCATGTAATAATAGGGAGAAGAAGTTGCCCTATTTGCATCTATGCCTATATCAACAATTTTATATTGTTTAATCATTTTATCCATAATCCAAACGGCATTATGAATACCTCCAATTCCGTTAGCAATTTTTGTACCAAATACATTTTTAATTTTATCATAAAATTTAAAACCATTGTAAACTTGAGCATTTATGTTGTTTGCATATGATATTACCCTTTTCATTGTTTCACCAATTACTATAGTGCCTCCGCTTGCAGCACCTGCTCCAACTATCCCAGCATATGCAGTTTGGGCTAAAGCACCAGCACCCATACCAACAAGTGCACCGCCTACCGCACCTGCAGCCATATACCTCCAGTCCCATCCTGAACTTGCACCAGCTATAATGGCTCCTGCAACTGCTCCTATTGCACCCCCAACAATCCACAAGGCTATATCACCATCTGGGTCAGCCATGTTCACAGGATTATTATAGCAATATGCAAACATATTATGACTAAGCAGTAAACCGGTCTGACCTACTACAGCATCCGCATTCAGCCACCGACCCCATTCAGGTACATAGTAACGTGATTGGCAATAATAGTATTCGGTTTCTTCATCATACCTATAGCCCCTATACCTGTATGGATTCATCTTTCCGACAGTGTCCGCTAAGGTGCCTGTAGTACTTACCAAGCTACCCCAAGCATCATAGGTATATATTACTACCTGTGTTCCTGTACTGTCAACCAATCCTATTATATCATTCTGCCCATTTCTTACATAATAGTATTCTGTTCCGTTGAGATTCATACTTATTAGATTGCCATTTGAATCATAGGTGTAATAAATCTCATTGCTGCCGTCACTTTCGTAAGTTACCTTGTCTCCGACAAGATGATATTTTGTTGTTATACCATTTACGGTTTTTTCAGTCCGGATACCTGAGTCATTGTATTTGTAGCTGATATTATTGCCGTTTCCGGTTATAGATGCCAATCTTCTTCCATCTTCCCAAGTGTAGGTATAACCATCGTAAGTGAGAGGATTTCCGATTGCGTCATAGGTTATAGCTTTGCCATCATAGCTTGTAAGCTTGTCCTTCCAATCAGTGTCTGCATATCCGTAAACATACGTATCAATCAGGTTAACCGGCTCAGACCCAGTAGCGCAAAAATATATTGCTTTGCTTTTAATATTGCCGCCATTATCATAGGAATAAACTGTGGTTTTATCGGTTATAGGGTCATCATCCCTTATCAGCTGACCTGCTTCGTCATAATGGTACTTTATTTCATCATCATTGTTTGTTATTGTATCAATATTACCGTTTGCATCATAAGTGTAGCCTATTTCTTTCCCATTATTGTCAACAGTCTTTAGCCTGTAAGTGCTGGAGTCTTCTATACCGTCTTCGTAGGCATAGTTTATTGTAAATTTTGTAACTCCATTTTCAGATATTGTAGAGCTTATCAGCCTATTCAATGAAATTGTACTTTCAGGCTCAGTATAATTATATGATTTGACAGCCTGACCATTATTAAAAAACACTGCTGTATTACGGTTATCATCATCATAGCTGTATTCTGTTTCATAGGTGGCGCCATTAATTCTTTCTTCCACCTGTGATAAATTGCTTAACCTGTCGTAACCAAAATCAGTCCTATTTCCTAATGAATCTGACAACCTTACAAGCCTGTTGCCCATGTCATATATTAACCTAGTTCTGGTACCATTTACAAAGTCCTCAACAAGTCCGATATTCCCATTAGCATCATATTGGTACCTGTTGCGTAAATCATTATTGAACTTTCTGGCAGTAATCCGGTCAAGGGCATCATACTCATAGCTTATGGTCTGGTTATTCGCATAGTCAGTATTCAATAACCGGCCAGTGCTGCGCATAGCTCCGCCAACATTAATATATTCGTATGAATTCTCAACTAATGTCTGGGTGCCTGCCAAAACTTTTGTCATGTTTCCAAGAGAATCATAATCAAAGCTGTAGTTAAAATTATTATGCTCTATAGCATCAAGCCTGTCCCTATCATAAAAATATTTGTTTTGCATTGTCTGACCATTGACAGTTCTTGATACTGATTTAAGCAAATCAGTATTAGAGTAATACTCATAATATGTGGTCTCATCTTTTCCATCAGTAAAATTATCAAGAGTACCTTTTTGCGTATTAAAGCTATATTCCGTAGTATTGCCTGAAGGATCTTTTATAGATGACAGGTAATTACCATCGGCAGTATAACTCATGATACTTGTGTTAATATTTTTTGCATCTCCAATTTTACAGGATTTGATATTGCCATATTCGTCATAAGTGTAATTTGTTTGAGCTCCTCCCGGAGTTGTTATCTTAGTAAGATTGTGATTTACATGCTCAAAATTGGTGACAGGTCCATATTTATATGGCGTATATTTTTCAATATCGTGATAAGCATCATAAGTCATAAGTGATTTTTCGCCTGTCAAACCGGAATAGGTTTCAAGATTCCCTTTAGTACCAAATCCATAAATGTTACCGAACTCTTCCTTATTACTGTTTTTGCCCCAGCGTACCATCACTATGCTTTTCTTCAAGACTGCTGACCCTGTAAGGTGAATTGGGGTAGTAGGAGACCATAAGCTTGTAGCCATCATAATTAACTGCACTCTCAAGGTATTTATATGCAGTATTATAATAGTAATGGGAAGATACCATGTCAGGGTATGTCACTCGAAATAGCAGCGAATTATCATAACTGTCATATTCAAACCATGTATTTCGCAAGGATGGGTCTGTTATACGGTTCAGCCTGCCACTTAAATTATAGCCGAAGGTTATTTCTCTTCCAGCACCATCGGTAACCGATGAAATTCTAGTGCCCTCATAATAAATTGTTATTTTGTTGGAATTATTATCTTCAATAGTTTTAAGGTAACCTGTATCATTACCAACCTCCAGCTTATCGAAAGTCATCACTATGTCTTTTTTTGTTTTTAAAATATAACCATCCTGACTTTCCGAGATAGTTAAATTGAGCCCTGACAAATCAGTGAATATATCAGGAGTTGCCGTTGGAGTAAAGTAATGCTTTGTCCCGTCAAGGGTTGCATTTACAATGTCAACTTACTTAGAAAAAGCAGATTGAAGATGCACTATTATATCATGTAGTTTCTTCGAAATTCATGATATAATAAAACAGGGACTAAGTGATTATGAAAAATATGTCGCTTCCTAAACAGGTGCGTGGATTGAAATATGATATAATAGCTTTAAGTATGAATGCTGCAAACGGGGGTATGTTTATTTTGTCTACTGAAGTTACTTTTAAAGGGACTGTTAATGGACTCATAATTGTTATGAATGACCAGGATCCTTTTGAAGATATATTAGATGATATTGAAAATAAAATAAGATCTGCACCAAAATTTTTTGAGCAGGGTACTTTGTCGATAAAATACAGAGGAAGAAAGCTTTCACATGAAGAACAAAGACAGTTATTAAAGCTTCTGCTTGATAAAAGCGGTGTCGTTATAAATAGTTTTATGGAGGAAACAATAAAATCTGAGCAAAATACCGCTACAGAAGAGATGCTTCGAACAAGAAATATTATTAATAGCAAAGCAAAGATATTTAGAGGAACTCTGCGTTCAGGACAGGTGGTAACCTATGATGGAAGTGTAGTTGTAGTTGGAGATGTCAATCCAGGTGCAAAGGTGATAGCATCTGGCAGTGTCGTTGTTATCGGTGCATTAAGAGGAATGGTACATGCGGGTTCGAAAGGCGACCGGAACGCATATGTGGTAGCCTTTAAGCTTCAACCAATGCAACTGAGGATTGCAGATATTATTACCAGAGCGCCTGACTCAGTAGATACTAATGCAGAAGTACCTGAAATTGCACATATTAATGATGATCAGGTGTACATAGAGAGTTTTTACCATACTGTTCCAAAAGATTGACAAAGGGAAATAATCGTAATATATTGTTAAGGTAGAGGATAAAATTGGGTCTGATATACAAAACGCTAATGTGATAATAAACGAGAGATAAATTTAGGGGGGTCATATATGGGAGAAGTTATAGTTATAACTTCCGGAAAAGGTGGAGTCGGTAAAACTACCACCGCTGCAAACCTTGGTACAGGACTGGCGCTAGAAAACAAGCAGGTTGTTCTTGTGGATACGGATATTGGCTTGAGAAATCTGGATGTTGTTATGGGGCTTGAGAACAGAATAGTCTATGACCTAGTGGATGTAGTGGAGGGAAGCTGCAGAGTGAAACAGGCATTAATAAAAGACCGACGCTATGAAGGGCTATATCTTTTGCCCGCTGCCCAGACACGGGATAAAAATGCTATCCATCCTAAACAGATGATAGAGCTATGCGAAGAGCTTAAGCAGCAATTTGATTTTACTATTATAGATTGTCCGGCTGGAATTGAACAAGGCTTTAAAAATGCAATATCTGGTGCAGATAAAGCATTTGTGGTTACCACTCCGGATGTGTCAGCCGTAAGGGATGCTGACAGGATAATAGGACTTTTAGAAGCACATGAGCTAAAAAATCCTAAGATCATTATCAACAGAGTTAAACCTGATATGATAAGACGTGGTGATATGATGACAATAGAAGACATAATTGATATACTGGCAGTAGATCTTCTTGGTGTTGTACCCGATGATGAGAAAATTGTGGTATCAACAAACAGGGGCGAGCCTGCCATTACAGACAGTAAGTCATCAGCTGGTCAGGCATACCGGAATATAATAAGACGGATACTCGGTGAGAATATACCTATTATTGATATGCAGTCAGAAGAAGGGTTTCTATACAAACTAAAAAAACTATTTGGTGTTAATAGTTCTTTATAGGGGGGATAAAATGCTGGCAGGATTACTAAGATTTGCAACCCGGAAGTCTAAGGCGTCAAAGGATACTGCAAAAGAAAGATTAAAGCTTGTGTTGATTCACGACAGGGCGAATGTGTCTCCTCAGTTTCTGGAAATGATGAAAGGCGAAATAATAAAAGTTATCCAAAATTATATGGATATTGACCAAGAAGGGTTAGATATTCAGATTACAAGAACAGAGAATGAAAAAGGAGACGGAACAGTACCTGCACTTGTAGCTAATATTCCTATTTTGAAGGTTAGAAATAGCGGAAAGTAGCAAGTATAGTGCATGACGAGGTAAACAAGAATATGATTATTCTCCAATAAGTTATAGTGACTTTTTGGGAGATGATCAGAATAAAGAATTTGTTAAATGTAGGAAGCTATCGCGCTTGCTTTTCGGGCGCGATTAGCTTCCTATTAATTTTTTTGGATATAAAGTATACTTTCTTATCCAATGAGAACTGCAAAGGGGAAGCCCCTTTGCCGCTTTAAGGAGGGTGCTTAAGGATGCGGAGCATCCGTCCAAGGGAACCATAAGGTTCCCTCGCGAAAAAAGTGGAGTAGCCCACTCTTTTAATGTAATAAATTTAACATAATATAAATATAATCTATCAAGCGCTCAAAACCTATATCTTTTTGAACTATAGATGCATGAGATGCGCCTGATAGGAACTTAGATATTTTCCGTTATAGTACTAACAAAAAAGGATGTGTACTTTCATGGATGATGTTGTTATAAGACCAAGATACCAACGACATAGGGTACGTGTAAAAAAACGTAAAAAAAATTATAGAGATACGCCAAGGTTTATCGAAAAGTTATTTGTGCAGATTGTTGCAGCGACGCTAATTTTATTGATAGCTTTTGCACTTAAGAATATAGGAACGCCAACAACAGATAATATAATAAACCGAATCAGAGGGCTCCTGACCCAAAACATAAACATAACAACAGTCTATGAGCGAATTGACAGCTTTTTATCAGGAATAAAATCAGGGATTTTAGCAGAAGATGACGTTAAAAGCAACCCCGACACTATCTTGCCTGTTGCTGATGATTTTGTGTTGCCCGATTCACATGCTATAAAAAATAACGAAATAAATGACAGTGAACAAGATGCACAATTGTCTGCCAATGAAGCAAACCCTGAATTTAACAAAACAGAAGTGATGTCATCAGAGTTTATAAACCTGGAGCTTCCTTTAAACCCACCTGTTGATGGTGTAGTAGTTCTAAAATACGGATGGATGGATGAATCAATTTCTGCATGGGAGAGTTTTCATTATGGAATAGATATAGAAGTTGCTGAAGAAACTTATGTAAAATCTGTAATGGATGGGTCTGTTGCGGAAACTGGTTCTAAACCTGACCTTGTAAACTACATAGTTATTAAGCATTCAGCTGGATACAAGACTATATATGCAAATTGTGACATAATATCAGTCGAACCAGGACAATTTGTAGCAGAAGGAGAAAATATCGGCAAAATAAATGTCAAAGGGCATAGCCATGTATCTCATTTGCACTTTGAAATGTGGAAAGACGGAAATACTGTGAACCCCATGGATTATATAAAGGTACATTAGTGTGAAATTCCATATTAAGAGAGTAGAGTTTGATGTAAGCGTTCTACTGCCCATTGTAGCACTATGTGCCATATATTCTGGTTTTGCAGAAGAATACCTAGTAGCATTTTTAATGATTGTTCTTCATGAAGCAGCCCACATAGCTTGTGCCAGTCTTTTAGGCTGTAAAGTTGAATCTGTCTCTTTTTTACCAGTTGGTTTGCATGCAAGCGTTGGAACAGAACAAATTGACAGGCTAAAAAGAATTATGATAAATTCTTGCGGACCAGCTCTTAATCTGGTTTTGTTTATATTATGTGAATTATTTATTCGTTGTGTAAATGATCCTTTGCCCATACTCCACATTATAAAAACATCGAATATTTATCTTGCAATATTTAATATTTTACCTGTCTGGCCAATGGATGGTAGCAAAATCTTACAAGACCTATTGATGGTTAAAACAGGGCTATTATCAGCAGCAAGGCTTGTAAGAGGCCTATCGTTTGTAATGGCATCTATACTGATTATAATTGGAGTTTTATCAAGTTTTTATAGCAACTGGAATTTTGCTCTGGTTATGGTTGGTATTTATATTCTGTGGTCAGCTAAAATGGAGAAAACAGAAACTTCTTATGCGAATATTAGGAGCGTTATTTACAGGCGTTCAAAATTAAAGAATAAAGGAATATATCCAGCGAGAGAAATTGTAGTTTTGCATTCGCTTTGCCTTTGGGAAGCAGTAAGCAGCATGGATTTTGATAGATACCATATTATACATGTTTTGGATGAGAATTTTTCGATAATAAGAAGTTTTACCGAACAGGAGATAATTGATGGGATGATAAACAATAACACCTCAATAACGTTTAAGGAGTTTATAGAATTAGCGGAAAAATAACCGATTGCCTGTGAACTTGTGTCTGTTCAGTCTTAATATTATATGAAAACATTTTATTTACGAAAGGGGAATTTGCTCAACTCAATCCATAATTTTTAATTTCACCGTTTACTTTGAGTAAAGATGTGTTATAATATCATTAAGGACGGCGACGCTTGTTGCTGTCAGGTTTAAATTAGGTAATGAATTTTAAAGGCGGTTTACTTTAGCCGTCTTTTTTTCTGCGTATTGGGCTGTGGTTGAAGTAGTTTATGTGCAATAACAGCAATCGACACCCCTACCCCAATCGGATTCTGTGAGGGGTACACCCCGCAAGGGGTGTATCTACTCGACCCTGAATAGACCTGAAAGACGGCTGCTCGATTTTTTTGTTGCTTGTCTTAAGGTTATATAGTATCATTGTTATAATATCCTTTTTACACAAAAGTGCTGATCGCCCTTGTTTCTATTAAGTTCTGAACGCATATCAAATATCATTTGCGCGCTATTATCTTTAAAATTCCTTTGAGATTGAATTAATATAATTTTCTTTAGACTTCAAAAAAACATTAATTTCATTAATTTCTTCAAATCTTATTCGAATTCTGACTTTTAAGGCATTCCACCAGCATAAAAAGTGGGTTTAAATAGTAGTTCAACTCCGGAAAAATTTAAATTAATATTAATCAGGTCACATGGATATTCGAAACCAAATGCCGTTGGTTCTGCTAATTCAAGGTATTTTGCTTCGCTCCATCCTTTAAATGTATCATTATTCTTATCTTCATCAACATCATTTCCATTTTCATTAATCCTGACCACATTATAAGTATAGGGAAATGGCCACCCACGCCAATTGGGGCTATTTGAATTAAATATCATGTAATTTTCATTAATGATTTCTTCAACATAACAGTTTATTGCATAAAGATTTTCCACTTTTTTTGTTGTTAAATTTAACAAGTAATGATTGTTTTCGTTATATTTTTCATCATCGTTTTTTCTAAATAATTCTACTAATGCAAATGCTCCAGAACCACCCTGAAATCTTATTATATTTGTCACTTCCCCACGCTTTCCAGAAAACATATCAGAAAACATATCCATTATTTCATTATCATCTAACTCTGTAACTGCATTTTTATTTTCTGAGCATCCTGTTAATAACATTGTTACAACTAATACTACTACAAATACTTTATTTTTCATAAATATAGTTACCCCCTATTTTCTTATAATCAGTAGCAGGTATTTTGCATTATACCCGCTACTGTCATAATAAAGCCTGTGTTTTGACAAGGTGAAAAGCTATTATTAATTCCCTTTGTTATAGTATAAGACTGTTTTAGTATTAATTTTGTTACAGGTTTTTGATAATTTATTTTAACTAATTTTAGGAAGGATGTAACATTTAGCAATGTGTAGCGTCCACTTACATATACGTATATTAATAAAATTGGGTGTGAAATTTGTGCGCCCTATTTCATTGACTTTGCAATTTTTATTATTTCATCTCTGCTTAAATTACCGTTTATTTCACAGCTAACAGTGCCATTATCCCATAACAGACTGTTAAGATTTTTTTCATAGCTTATCAACGTATATTCTATTCCATCAATTGTTAAATACTCAATCTTTGTATTTTCATCCTTGGTAATATTCACTGCTATATTTGATTCAGCCGGAAAATTCCACTGTATTATTTCAAAACAATCCTTTTTGTCATTACTGCTGCTATATAAAAAAGTAACCGTTTCTTTTTCATCATAATTATTTATTATATCAATCTTGTTTAATTGGAATCCTTTTGAAATGTATTCCGGTATAAACAGTCTGAAGTGTATTTTCTTTTGCGTTTCTCCAATCCTTGGATCGTCAATATCTCTGCCGAAAAGATAATCAGGAATACTTTCATTAGATAAAGAAACAACTTTTTTGTAAATTTTGATAGTATCTTCTTTTATTACGATCATACTTTTTATAATTCTGTCAGCAAACGCCATGACAAAACGAGAGTTAAGTTTGGATAGTCCAACTTGTCAAAAGTACCTAACAACCTTTTACTTTTAATTCGCAGTCATGGCATTCCAATAAATAGAAATCAAGTTAACATCTTTTTTCGAACTATACCATTGTTCTGTTTCACTCCCTTTTATACATATATACCCTTCATCCCAATATACTGTAATTTTTTTACCTTTATTATAAAAGTTCATCTCAACAAGATTTTCTGTTACTTTTATATCTCCTGTACATGGTTTTTCAATACTAACCACTGTACCATCATCAATAAATCTTTGAATAAGTCCCGCTATTTGTCTTATTCTGAAGATCTCCGAACTTATTCCCCAAAGCTTGCTTTCGTAAATCTTTTTTAACAAAGAATCTTCAGGTATTTCTCTAGGGTATAAAAGAAAAGCTTCTCCTAACACACTTGCGTTACGACTGCACTCATAGTAATCTCCATTATATTCTATGAGATTACTGTTATATACATTTATGATATATTCTTTATTATCTTTCACAAATATATATTTATAATACTCCGTATAACTGCTTGGTGATGGAGGTGCGTAACCTACTCGAATTCGACCAAGAAGAGCACCTAGATTTATTTTCAACAAATAATCAGGCAAAACGAAATTATAACTATCGTCATTCCGGATAGTTACAATTACACTATCCCATTCATGCGTTTGCATCCATGAAAGTTTTTCATCATCATGGGACAGATAAATATACTTGGTGAACTCCATGCTTTCTTCCTCCAAAGCAATGATTTTGTCCTTAAGGTTTTTTTGCTCAGCATGCTTTTCACTTAATTCATTTTGTAAATTCTCAATCTTTTCTTGATATTGTTCTATTTCAATATTCACTTCGTTTGTATTTAAACATGCGGCGAAAAGAACACCAAAAATAATTAAAAAAAAGAATAATATTTTTTTCAAAAAAAACTCCCCTTTGTAAATTATTGAATATATACAAAAACCTACCTTTTCGTTCCTTAAATGAGTTGATTTTTCTCGCTGCTATAGTATAAGACCATTTTAAGACTAATTTTGTTACAGGTTTTTGATAATTTATTTTAACTAATTTTAGGAAGGATGTAACATTTAGCAATGTGTAGCGTCCACTTACATATACGTATATTAATAAAATTGGGTGTGAAATTTGTGCGCCCTATTTCATTGACTTTGCAATTTTTATTATTTCATCTCTGCTTAAATTACCGTTTATTTCACAGCTAACAGTGCCATTATCCCATAACAGACTGTTAAGATTTTTTTCATAGCTTATCAACGTATATTCTATTCCATCAATTGTTAAATACTCAATCTTTGTATTTTCATCCTTGGTAATATTCACTGCTATATTTGATTCAGCCGGAAAATTCCACTGTATTATTTCAAAACAATCCTTTTTGTCATTACTGCTGCTATATAAAAAAGTAACCGTTTCTTTTTCATCATAATTATTTATTATATCAATCTTGTTTAATTGGAATCCTTTTGAAATGTATTCCGGTATAAACAGTCTGAAGTGTATTTTCTTTTGCGTTTCTCCAATCCTTGGATCGTCAATATCTCTGCCGAAAAGATAATCAGGAATACTTTCATTAGATAAAGAAACAACTTTTTTGTAAATTTTGATAGTATCTTCTTTTATTACGATCATACTTTTTATAATTCTGTCAGCAAACGCCATTACAGGGGCTTGAAAGTTTACATATAATACTGCTAAAAAAGCAATTAAAATGCACGCAGCAATGGCAGACTTTAACCGTTTCAACAGATTCTTTTTTAACTCTTTTTTGTGCTCTAGCCTAATACGGGTAATTACCTGCTCCCATACCTCACTTTTGGGAGGACGCGGCATTTTTTTTATTCTTTCTTTTACTACCTCTTTTATAAATGAATCGAAATCCTTAGACATTTTTATTCACTCCCTTATGTCAAGATACTTTTTCAGCTCATCTGACATTCTATGTTTGGCTCTATATAATTTTACCTTTACATTATTTATACTAATATTCATACATTCAGCGATTTGCTCGTAAGTATAATCTTCAAAAAACCTAAGATTTATAACTCGTTGTGAATCAGCATCCAGTTCGTCTATGCATTCCTTAATTTCCTGCCTTATCTCTTTATTTTCATATATTTCATCTGGTACATTGAAATCACTTAATTCAATTAAATTTTTTACATTCCCGTCTTTGTCATAGATAGATATATTTTTGCCTTTTTGTTTGCATATCTGCCTAAGCATATCCCTGCATACATTCCTAGTGATAGTACAAATCCACACACTGAATTTACTTTTATCCTTTAATGTATCAATTTTTATAAATGCTCTTAAGAAGGCCTCCTGCACTGCATCTTTAGCTAACTCCTTATTTAAAAGAATAGCAATAGCCGTATTATATGCTTTTTCATAGTTTTCTTCAAATAATACCTCTATGGTACTTTCATAGAGGTTATCAACCTTATCATTTGCAAAACCAAAAATCATATCCTTGACCTCATATAAATAAGACTTATAACATATTAAAAATGTTACACAAAATATAAAAAAAACCAATCGTAATATTATAATATCTTTTGCATAAATTTACATCAAGCTATAGACCTGTTTTGTAATAGGAATTTAATGCTATGCAATACAAATTTGTCATACTATGGCTATATGGTTGTTCCCTTTGTTATAGTGTTAATTTTGTGACAGGTTTTCGGTAAATTCCATAAATACTTTTGGGTAAAAAGTGTAACATTTTCAATATTTCTGCCGAAAAGATGATCAGGAATACTTTCATCAGATGAAGAAACAACTTTTTTGTAAATTTTGACAGGATCTTCTTTTATTACAATTTACCTATGCTACACAAATACAAACATTACTGTTTCATTTTTTCAAATAATCTATTATAATGATTACTGGTTGTTTTTCATTATATCAGGATATGGTGGCATTTTCCGATATATAGATGAAGAATTATTTAAATCAGACTTTGTGAGAACGAGACAACAAAAATTAGAAAAGGATGGAATACATGAGAAGCTTAAAGATAATAGCAATTTTGTTGATTTGTTTTATGTTAACGGGGTGTGGACAAAAAGATGGTAACGGTGGTACGAGTGAAGAACCTAATGTTACTAATGAAGCAAACAATACCCAGGATGGTACAAATAAAAATCCAACAGTAGAACCAACAGAGCCAGTTGAGATTAATCCAACAGCAACACCTGTTCCTACTGACAACACGGATATTGAGCCTTCCGGGTCTGTTCAGCCTGAAGTATCTGAGCGTGTGGGGAAGCTTGATAGCGAAGTTTTAGATAAGCTGGACAATACAACCAAAGGATGGTGGATCAGCCTTAATAAGGAGCATAAAACACCCACTATTCCAGGAGATATTAAGGATCTTATCGACAAATATGATGGATACTATGTCGCTGATACCTCTGAAAAAGTGGTATACCTTACTTTCGATGAAGGCTATGAGAACGGTTATACACCAATGATACTGGACACACTTAAAGAAAATGATGTTAAATCAGTTTTCTTTATTACGTCACAATTTTTAAATCAAAATTCAGACCTTGTTCAAAGAATGCTTGATGAAGGGCATATAATTGGAAATCATTCGGTAAATCACCCGTCAATGCCCGATAAGGATTATGATGGCATAATAAAAGAGATATGCGGTCTTGAAGATATGTTTGCTGAGAAGTTTGGAAAGGGGTTTAATTATTTTAGACCTCCACAGGGGAACTATAGTGAAAGAACCTTGGCAGCAACCCAACAGTTGGGCTATAAGACAATATTTTGGAGCTTTGCATATGATGACTGGGATGTAACAAAGGTGCGCGGAGCTGATTATGCATATAATAAAGTTATGGACAATTTGCATAATGGTGCTATCTATTTATTACATGCTGTTTCAAAGGATAATGCCGAAGGACTTGATAAGATTATAAAAGGAATACGAGAAGAAGGCTATGAAATTAGACAGCTTGATTTGTAAGTGAACCATCCGCTTATTTTGATTATGATGGATATAGTGTAGCAACAGAACAGGCTAATTATTTTTTGAAAACTAACGGTTCGTAGAATATAAAAATGCTAACGCTTTATATGCGCCATCCGTGGCGCATAAAGCTAAAAAAACATCCTGTTTTTTTCACGCATTTTTATATTCCACTCACCGAGTTTTCTGTCAAAATAAAGCCAATTGTTCTTTATGCTACACTATATCCATCAAAACTAAAGAAACGGATTGAAGCTTTTCGTCGGACTCCTCGCCCCAAAAAAACCATGTTATGTTGTCGTAGACTAAATAAGACCTGCACTTTTAAGAATTTTTCTGGTAGAAACCGGTCTGTTCATAGTGTAAAGATGCACTCCGGGAGCACCGTTATCAATAAGATCACGTATTTGTGATGCAGCATAATCAATCCCAGCCTTTAACATGTCATCGGGATCGTTGGCATACTTATCCATTGTGATTACTAATTTTGCAGGTAGAGAGCAACCGCTTCGAGCACACATGTTTTTAATCTGCTGTGGGGCGAAAACAGGCATAATTCCAGGTATAACAGGACAATTTATTCCTTTGGAGATAATTCTCTCAACAAAGTCAAAATAAAATCTATTATCAAAGAATAGTTGTGTTATCAGAAAATCAACTCCCTGATCCACTTTGTTTTTTAAGTTTATTATATCATCAGAAATTCGTTTGGATTCAATATGTCCTTCTATATATGCAGCGGCACTGATGCAAAAATCATTTCCTTCACGGATATGCCTTATAAGCTCACTGGCATAGCGATATGCACAATTTGAAAAATCGTATCCCGGCTGATCTTTTGGGGGATCTCCCCGCAGAGCAAGAATATTTTTCAATCCCTTTTGTGACATGGAGTCCAAAAGCTGATCTATTTCTAGTGTTTGGTGACCTACACACGTAAAATGCGCCATGCTTTCAATGTTATACTCTTCTTTAATCTTAGAAGCGATATCAATAGTATTTTCCCTAGTAGATCCTCCTGCTCCATAGGTTACACTTATATAATCAGGGTTTAGAGCTTTAAACCTAGCAAGGGATTTATATATGTTTTCAATAGGAACTTCAGGTTTGGGAGGAAATATTTCGAACCCTACTACCTTTTTTTTATTATTTACAATATCAATAATCTTCATGAAATGCCTCCCGCAAATTTTGTTCCATTATACTAAGTTAAAAGCACATTGTCAACATACTAAATTCAATTAAATACACCTAAGTACAATCGGAGTTACCGTTTGCGCCCCTATATTTTGAGATTGGCTGTGCAAAAGCGTAAACTACCAAAAAGTTTGAATTAAACAACAGTAGTCTTACCAACTTTCCAACCAACAAACCAAATTACAAGTAATTATGAATTAATTTGTGTAAAAGGTATCAAAATAATTCTATTGGTGCAAATTCAAGTGTGACTGTTCACTCATTTAGCTGTCATGAATACTTAAATAGTCACGTTAAAATAGCTTTATGCTTTTAATAACAGTTGACTAATTATTCTGAATGATAGTAAAATAGTACAATAGTACAGGTCTTTGAGATTAATACATCTTTTTATGTAGATATGTTTTGATTAGTACTGATTAAAAATTAATAAATAAATGCGAGGGAAGATACATGTTTAAAATTGTAAAAAAAGAGATACTAAACCCTTTGGTAAAGCTTATGGAGATTGAAGCTCCTTATGTGGCCAGAAAAGCTGAGCCAGGACAGTTTATTATCCTTAGGACAGATGAAATGGGCGAACGAATACCTTTAACAATAGCTGACTATGACCGTAGTAAAGGAACAATTACTATAATTTTTCAGGAGGTAGGTAAAACAACTCAGGTTCTTGGTGCTATGAATGAAGGTGACAGCATCCTTGATTTTGCAGGACCTTTGGGAGTTGCTTCACATTTGGATGGTATTAAAAAAGCAGCAGTAATTGGAGGAGGCTTAGGAACTGCAATAGCCTATCCACAGGCTAAGAAGCTTCATGAGAATGGAGCGGTAGTACACTCTATTGTAGGTTTTCGAAATAAGGATTTGATTGTACTTGAGAAGGAAATGAAAGAAGTCAGTACTGAGCTGTTTGTAACTACAGATGATGGGTCAAACGGCAATAAGGGTTTTGTTACTGATGAATTAAAAAAGCTTTTGGAGAGTGGGAATCAGTATGATCTTGTTATTGCCATAGGTCCTTTAGTTATGATGAAATTTGTAAGCAAACTGACAAAGGAATATGGAGTCAAGACTATTGTCAGTATGAATCCGGTTATGATTGATGGTACCGGTATGTGCGGTGGATGCCGTGTAACGGTAGGAGGCAAAACAAAATTTGCTTGTGTTGACGGTCCGGATTTTGATGGGCATTTGGTTGACTTTGATGAAGCTATAAGAAGACAATCGATGTACAAGCGTGAAGAAGAGAAGGTAAGTAAAGAGCATAAATGTAAACTAGGAGGTGCTTTAGATGGCTAATATGTCTTTAGAAAAAGTAAATATGCCTGTGCAAGAACCCAACAAGAGAAATAAGAATTTTCAGGAGGTTGCGCTAGGTTATACTGAGGATATGGCTATGGAAGAAGCCCAAAGATGCCTTCATTGTAAACATAAACCCTGTGTTAATGGTTGTCCCGTAAATGTGCAAATACCTGATTTTATTAAGCTGGTCTCTGAAGGTAAATTTCAAGAGGCTTATGAAAAAATTACTGAGACCAATAATCTCCCAGCCATTTGTGGGCGGGTATGTCCTCAGGAATCACAGTGTGAGAAGCTTTGTGTACGCGGGATAAAGGGAGAACCGGTTGGAATAGGTCGACTTGAAAGGTTTGTTGCCGATTGGGCTATGAAAAATAACAAAACTTCTGAACCGAAGAATGACAAATTGAATCAAAAAGTTGCAATATTAGGCTCAGGTCCTGCTGGATTATCCTGTGCAGCTGACCTAGCTAAAATGGGCTATAGTGTGACAATATTCGAAGCCTTCCATGCAGCAGGTGGAGTTTTGATGTACGGGATACCTGAATTTCGTCTGCCCAAAGACCTCGTCCAAAAGGAAATAGAGAATGTAAAGAAGCTGGGTGTTGAGATTAAAACCAACATGGTTATCGGAAAGGTTATGTCAATAGATGAAATTATGGAAGAGGGATTTGAAGCTGTATTTATTGGTGCCGGAGCAGGTTTGCCTCGGTTTATGGGTATACCTGGAGAAAATTTAAACGGTGTTTATTCCGCTAACGAGTTTTTGACGCGTATAAATCTGATGAAAGCCTACAAGTTTCCTGAATATGATACACCTGTAAAAGTGGGCAAAAATGTAGCTGTTGTGGGAGGCGGAAATGTTGCTATGGATGCAGCTCGATCAGCTAAAAGACTTGGAGCAAAAAGTGTATTTATAGTTTACAGGCGTTCTGAAAATGAAATGCCTGCAAGGATCGAAGAATTACACCATGCAAAAGAAGAAGGAATAATCTTCAAGCTCCTTACAAATCCTACGAAAATTATTGGTACTTGCGATGGTTGGGTAAAAGGCATGGAATGTATTTCAATGGAGCTTGGGGAAGCTGACAGCTCAGGAAGAAGAAGACCAGTTGAAAAAGAAGGTTCAGAACATATAATTGATGTGGAAACTGTTGTAATAGCAATCGGGCAAAGTCCAAATCCATTAATTTCATCAACAACTCCTGATCTTGAGGTGCAAAAATGGGGTGGAATAGTTACAGACGAAGAAACAGGAGCAACGAGCAAACCTGGTGTTTATGCCGGAGGAGATATTGTTACAGGAGCGGCTACTGTTATTCTGGCAATGGGCGCTGGGAAAAAGGCGGCAAAGGCAATTGATGAGTATCTTCAATCTGCTAAATAACAATAGTAAGTTACAGTTCACAGGTAGCTAAAGAGATATAACTTTCGCAATGTTAGGAAACATTAGCGAAATGCAGCTCTTGCAAATGAAGCGTAGTTTCCGTTATTGCACAGTTATATCTCAATATGTAGGGTCTGAATAGTAGCCAATAGTAACTCTAAGAAAGCTGATTGCAGTGAAAGATGTTGATATATTTTTTTACTATATATATAATTATTAAAAGTGAGCTTTTAATGAATGTATTTTAAACACGATTGGGGTGTAACAAAAGTGAGTATCAAAACTGGAGAAATTGTTTCAATAAGACATTATTCCGGGGTTAACTCTTTTAAGAGTGCAATTTTAGGATACCATGAGGATAAGGTTACTGTAAAGCTCACAAGAGATTTTTCGATTATCAATTTTTTCGTAGGAGACCCAGTTGTTATCAGTCTATATGTAAAAGAAGAAGTCATATCAATTGGATGTACCATTTCACAATTTCAAAATGATAAGGGAATTGTTGAGCTTATAATCGACAGTGTTGAACGGCATCCTGAAAGACGTCAATATGAAAGGTATCCAGTTTCAATTTATGCTGATGTGAAAAAAGAATTATCAAGGAAAAAATACCTTGCGATCATAAAGGATATTAATATATATGGATTGTGTTTTTACTCAAAAGAGGAGTTTGAAGTTGATAATCAATTGGAAATATCAATGTATGTTGAGATGAACATACTTTTTTTAAATGTTGTTATTGTAAGAAAAGTAAAACGAGAAAATTATTTTGAATATGGTGCCAAAATTGTATATAAAGATGCTTCCACTATGAACGTAATGGAGGAGTACTTAAAAAAAGTTCAAAAAATCTATGAGAATGACATTAAAAAATTCAAAATATGAGTTTA
The DNA here is from genome assembly GCA_964411505.1 of uncultured Clostridiaceae bacterium. GTDB lineage: Bacteria > Bacillota > Clostridia > CAYPLH01 > DUMO01 > CAYPLH01. The sequence continues at coordinate 52,127 of CAYPLH010000014.1, forward strand.
GCATTTGGCAGTATCAAAGTTATAACGCACCGTAATTACAATATATTGTTGCAGTTATGAGGTTAGTTCAACTAAAATTCGTAGAGAATATTCTTAACAATGCTGATCTTTGCAAAGTGGCATGAGTTTAATAAGAAGAAATTTAATGGTTAGAATGGGAGGCAGTTGTGATGTTTACAGTTACACTAAAAGAAATAATAAGTGAATTTCAGCTGGAAGTTGTATCCTGTGAAGATAAAATAGAAGAGAAAGTAGTTTCTACCCCCGAACTTGGAAGACCAGGGCTGCAGCTTGCAGGGTTTTACGAGCATATAGGTGAAGACAGAATACAGATTATCGGTAACGCTGAATCTTCTTATATTGAGCAAATGGAACCTGATGAACGCTTAATGAGACTTGAAGAGTTTTTTAAGTTTGGATTTCCATGCGTAATTATTGCTAGAGGTCTTGAAGTATGTTCTGAAATACATGCTGTCTCTAAAAAATATGGGATACCTGTGTTAAGGACTAAAGAAGTTACTTCGAGATTTTTCAGCTATCTCATAAATTATCTCAATGTACAACTTGCGCCAAGAGAGAACAAACACGGTGTACTGGTCGAGGTTTATGGCGAAGGAATTCTTATACTGGGTGATAGCAGTGTGGGTAAAAGCGAAACAGCACTGGAATTAGTTAAAAGAGGTCACCGCCTTGTAGCTGATGATGTCGTTGAGGTTAGGAAGGTATCAGACAGAACATTGGTGGGAACTGCGCCTGATATAATAAGACATTTTATGGAGATTAGGGCAATAGGTATTCTTGATGTGAAAACACTTTTTGGTGTAGGTTCGGTGAAGATGACCGAAAAGATTAACCTTGTAATACATCTTGAGAAGTGGGATAAAAACAAACTATATGATAGGCTGGGACTTGTAGAAGAGTACACGGATATTCTTGGGGTAAAGATTCCTCTTCTGAGTATTCCTGTAAGACCCGGAAGGAATCTTGCAATGATTGTGGAAGTTGCTGCAATGAATAACCGTCAGAGGGTTATGGGATATAATGCCGCTAAGGTGCTTAACGACAGGATTATGGCTGAAATCAGCAAGAAAACTACAGAAAATAGGTAGAATAGCACAAGCTGTATTTATAATATGATTATAGCATGGGAAGTCAAATTTAGGAGGCATTATAAGAACTGTGAAAAACTTCAACAAGTTTAAAATAGCACAACTTACAGCCAATATCATAGGAGAAGATAATGTTCTTATTGATGAACCTATGAGTAAACACACTTCTTTTAGAATTGGTGGGCAGGCAGATTTGATGCTTTTACCCAAGAATCCTGATCAAATTATAAGTATTATTCAGCTTTTAAAAGAACAATGTATTTCTTTTATGGTGATGGGTAACGGAACTAACCTTTTAGTAAGAGAAAAAGGCATACGCGGAGCAGTTATTAAATTATATAAAAACTTTATGGATTATAAGGTTATAGGGAACAGGATACAAGTACAAGCAGGGATCTTGTTATCAAATCTTGCGAAAATAGCTATGGAAAATGGCCTAAGTGGCATGGAAGCAATATCTGGAATTCCCGGCACCTTAGGCGGAGCTGTTACCATGAATGCTGGTGCTTATGGAACTGAAACGAAAGATATTGTCCTAAAAACTCAATATATTGACGAGTGTGGTAATATTAAAGAAGTTTCTGGAGCTCAGCATGGCTTTGGCAATAGAACTAGTATATTTCAGAATAACAATGGAATTGTTATTGAGTCTGAGGTTCAGCTTTATGAAGGAAATAAAAAAGAGATACAAGAACGAATGAATGATTTTAAAACAAGAAGAAATGATAAACAGCCAGTAGAGTTTCCAAGTGCTGGTAGTGTATTTAAGAGACCTGAAGGTTATTTTGCTGGGAAGTTAATTGAGGATTGCGGTTTAAAAGGATTTAGAATTGGTGGAGCGGAAATTTCTAACAAGCACTGTGGCTTTATTATAAATAGAGATAATGCAAGCGCGGATGATGTTATTGAATTGATAAGGTTTATAAAGAACAAAGTATTATCCTTGTATGGTGTGACGCTTGACACTGAAGTCAGGATAATTGGAGAATGAGCATACTAAAAATTACTTTGCAAAAGAAGAGGGGTAAAAATGAGGTTTGTTATAATAACAGGCATTTCGGGGGCAGGAAGAAGCCTTGCTATGAAGTACCTTGAAGATATTGGATATTTCTGTGTGGACAATTTGCCTCCCGAACTAATACCAAAATTTGCAGAAATAAGCTCCAAAACTCGCGGTAAAATGGAAAGGATAGCCTTAGTAATTGATATAAGGGGCGGTGAGCTATTCAATGATCTGATCCCAGGCTTAAACGGATTAAAAGAAGCAGGACTTCCATATGAGATTCTTTTTCTTGAAGCTTCGGACAGTGTGCTAATAAAAAGATATAAGGAAAGCAGAAGGATGCATCCCCTTGCTCCTTATGGAAGTCTTCTCAAAGGGATTAATGAGGAGCGAGAAATATTAAAGAAAATTAAAAAGAAGGCAAATCACATTATTGATACGTCTGGACTGACACCTCGACAACTCAAAGAGGAAATAGTCAAAATATTTGTAGAAGGTAAGAAATCCCCTAGTATAGTAATCAATATAAATTCTTTTGGTTTTAAGTATGGTATTCCCTTAGATTGTGATCTGGTGTTTGATGTAAGGTTTTTACCTAATCCGTTCTATGAAAAATCGTTGAAGGAGCTTACAGGCTTTAATGATACTGTCAGGAGCTATGTATTAAACTTTCCGGAAGCACAAGAGTTTTTATGTAAATTGACTGACTTGGCTGAATTTCTTATCCCTAATTATGTTAAAGAAGGTAAGAGTCAACTTGTTGTTGGTATCGGTTGTACAGGGGGAAAACATAGATCAGTTGTAATTGCAAACACTTTCTATCAGATACTTTTTGAAAAAAAACATACAGTATTTGTAGATCACAGGGATGTGGGTAAAGATAGAAGGAGAGTAGTTAAATGAATGGTTTTGCTAAGTTCTTCATTAAATCATTATCTGATAAAGGTTTTAAGATACCTGCAGATTCAGATTGGCTCAGAAATTTACTGCATGAGAAAAGAATACTGATAAAAGGTCCTAAAATTGTAGCAGTAGGAGGCGGAACTGGTCTTTCCACCATGCTTCGTGGGCTTAAAGAATACAGTTCGAATATAACAACAGTTGTTACAGTCGCTGATGATGGAGGGGGATCAGGGGTTTTAAGACAGGATCTTGGACTTTTACCTCCAGGTGATATAAGAAACTGTCTTCTTGCTTTAGCAGATACAGAACCCATAATGGAGCAGCTTTTAGAGTATAGGTTTGAAGATGGAATGCTCAAAGGCCAATGTTTTGGAAATCTTTTTCTTGCTGCTATGAATGGAATATCGGGAAATTTTGAAGAAGCAGTGAGAAAGATGAGTGATGTTTTGGCTGTTACAGGAAGAGTGTTGCCTGTGACACTTGAGGATATAAGGCTTGTTGCAGAACTTGAGGATGGATGTATAATAAAGGGTGAGTCAAATATAGGTAATCACAACCAGGTACACCCAGGAAGAATAAGAAAGGTATTCATAGATCCACCTGATGCCAAGCCTCTAGACGAAGTCATTGATGCGATAATTGATGCTGATGTAGTGGTATTAGGTCCTGGCAGTTTGTTCACAAGCATAATTCCGAACCTAGTAATAGACGGAGTAAAAGAAGCAATAAACAGAGCAACTGCAATAAAAATATATGTGTGTAATATTATGACTCAGCCGGGTGAAACCGATTATTTTGATACAACAGATCATATAAGAGCGATAGAGGAACATAGTTTTGAGGGAATAATAGATTTTTGCATTGTCAACAAATCAGATATTCCCTATGATTTAAAACAAATGTATGAGCTAAAAGGGGCGCAGCCTGTAGACACCAGGGATGAGGCATTGAAAAAGGTGAGCGCTGAAATAATAAGTGGAGATTATTTTAATATTTTCAAGGGCAAGATCAGACATGACACAAAAAAGTTGTCAAAAACAATAATGCAGCTAGTTGCTGAAAATATGTTGGTTAGAGATAAGAAGAGGATGCTTGATTATTACTACATAAAGGAACGGCTTAAATAAGCAAGCATTGATCAAAAGTATCAATAATTTTGTCTCCGAAAGCATTAGGTAAAGAATTGCAAACTTTTACTTTAGAATATGTATATTCATATGTGTATTATAATGATAATTGAGGTGTGTGCATTGTCATTTTCGTCAAGGGTAAAAAACGAATTGTGCAGAACAGAAGTAACAGACAAATGTTGTATTATGTCTGAATTGGAGGCTGTTGTTAAAACAAGTGGTGTAGTGAAAAAGGATAAATGGAGCACACATATACAACTTGTAACGGAGAACCCTGCTTTTGCACGTAGAGCTTTTTCATTTATAAAGAGTGTTTTTAATGCAAACCCCGAAGTGTCAATTCGAAAAAGCAAGAAACTAAAAAAGCACGTACTATACAGTATTGCAATGCTTGTCAACAGCTCTGATGAGAATTTGACAAATTTAACATGTGATGAAGATAAATCAACTACTAATAGGTTAAATAACAATTGCTGCACAAGAGCGTATTTAAGAGGTGCTTTTCTGGCAGGAGGTTCTGTAAGTGACCCAGAGAAAACATATCATCTAGAAATTTCTAATCGCAGCAAGATACAGGCTGTCAAGATCAAACAACTGATGAAAAACTTCGGACTTAATAGTAAAGTGATAAAACGGAAAAGTGGTTACATTACATATCTTAAAGAGGGTGAAAATATTGCTGACTTTTTAAATATAGTCTATGCACATAATGCTTTGCTTGAGTTTGAAAACGTCCGAATACTTAAAGACATGAGGAATAATGTAAATCGCATTGTCAATTGTGAGACTGCAAATCTGGATAAAACAGTAAATGCATCATTGAGACAGGTAGAAAAAATAAATTACATAAAATCTCACATCGGTTTTGAGCGATTACCCAAAAACCTTCGGGAAATAGCGGAATTACGTCTTGAATATCGTGATGCAAGCTTGACTGAACTAGGACAGATGCTCAGTCCTGTGTTAGGAAAGTCCGGTGTAAACCACAGACTTCGCAAGCTGGAAAAAATAGCTGAGAATATTATAAATGTCAAAGGGAAGCCTTAAGCTAGGTAAACCTTCTACTTAAGGTCCAATCTTAAAGTAGAATGACTGCGATCAAAATTGCCTGGGCAATCGGCAGGTCAAGGGTGCATATTTTTTATCATTTCGACAAAACAATTTATTTTCCAACAAAGGATATTTTATATATGTGCAGAAATAGTATTAGGTTGATTATTACAGTCAAGGTTAACTGTTTTGGTTTGCACTATGGTTATATGTGTAAAACTTTTTACGTTTGCTTGACAAACCTAAGGGGAGGAAGATGCTTTGGATGTAACTTTTTCAAAGAGAGGAACAACACTTATTGCAAAAATAAGGGGAGAACTGGATCATCATACTGCCGAATATATCCGACGAAAAATTGATAGTGAGATTATGAAATCATTCACAAAAAATGTAATATTTGATTTTTCAGATATAAGTTTTATGGATAGCTCAGGCATCGGAGTTATAATGGGAAGGTATAAAAACATACGCCAACTTCACGGACGTGTCTCGCTGGTAAATATAAAACCTCAGCTAAGAAGGATTGTTGATATGTCTGGAATCCTAAAGTATGTTTCTATACACGATAACGTAAATGATGCCATTAATACGATGTAAGGGGAGATAGCGCAATGCAGGTTATAAATGAGATAAAACTGGAGTTTTTAAGTAAATCAAACAATGAATCTTTTGCAAGAGTTGTAGCTGCAGCGTTTGTATCGCAGCTTGACCCAACATTAGAGGAACTCGCAGATGTTAAAACTGCTGTTTCAGAAGCGGTAACAAATGCAATTATTCATGGATATGAGAATAGGGCAGGATATGTAAAAATGCTATGTAGACTGTTTTTGGATGCTGTAGAAATAACTGTTGAAGATGAAGGTAAGGGAATAGATGATATAGAGCTTGCCAGACAGCCATTGTATACTTCAAAGCCTGACATGGAAAGGTCTGGAATGGGGTTTACCATCATGGAGAATTTTATGGATAGTATATCAGTGGAGTCCGCTGTTGACAAAGGAACAAAAATTACTATGTACAAAAAATTTAAATCTTTAGTGCATGGTGATAGGGCGTAATTTATTTCAACAAAAGAAAAACATATGAAAGGTTTATGATAATAATGGGCGGACTATCCAAAGAAATGACAGAACTTATTGAAAAAGCTAAAAACGGGGATACTGAAGCGCAGACTACTCTAGTAAAGAATAATGTTGGGCTTGTCTGGAGCATTGTGCGCAGGTTTCAAAATAGGGGATATGAGACAGATGACCTTTATCAAATTGGGTGTATAGGGCTTATTAAAGCAATTAATAAATTTGATGTTTCATATGAGGTGCAGTTTTCTACATACGCAGTTCCTATGATTATTGGTGAAATAAAAAGGTTTATAAGAGATGATGGTATAATCAAGGTCAGCAGATCCTTGAAAGATACTTATAATAAGGCAAGAGTAGCTAGAGAAATTCTTAGCAAGGAGCATGGGAGAGAACCATCTTTAAATGAAATCGCGGAGTATCTTAGTATTACTGTAGAGGATTTGGTGGTTGCAATGGATGCAGGTGCCGAACCTGAGTCTCTTTATGCAACAGTTAGTGAAGGAGATAATTCACCTATTCTCTTAATAGACAGAATTGATTGTCAAAAGAATAACGATGAAATAGATCTTATAGATAAAATTGCTTTAAGACAGGTTATTGACACATTGAATCCTCGTGAAAAGCAAATAATAATTCTAAGGTATTTCAAGCAAAAGACACAGGTGCAGATTGCACGCATGTTGGGGGTTTCACAAGTGCAGGTTTCAAGATTAGAAAAGAAGATTCTAAAACAATTAAGGCAGAAGATAGAATTAATTTAAGCTAACAACTCGACTTTTTTTATCCATCAGAGCTGGTTGAAATTATTATTTAAAGCTTCATTTTTTACTTTCTTAAATTTTTCATCAATAATCAGAATATAGTTTATATTTTATCAAATAATAATTTATGGTAATTAATAATGTTATTGCTTCCCTAGCGAAAAAAGTGGCGAAGCCCGCTTTTTATACAGGACTACCTGGAGAAGACTGCAATTTGGTGCAAACTAATATTATTAAAGATTAAGTTGCTCTTTTACATAAGAGTTAATTTTATATAAGTATAAACTGGGAAGGGATATTTTGAAAGGAGTATTTGCATGTTATTGATATTTGGTAAATATAAGTTAGTTTTTTTAGTCGCTGTGCTGCTAATAATATCATTAGCATTATGGTTAGTTGTTTCAAGATTGGATAATAATAAAACTCCTACAAAAGGTGTTTTTGTTTATGAAACTGCAAAGTATACAGTTTTTAACCATACTTGATAGAACCAGATGGAACGAAATATTTCTAGGGAGGTTAGATTTTGCAAAAAGTGTTGACTAAGAAGGAATACCAGCAATATGTTGAAAGTAAATCACCAAAATCAAAAGTTTTAAGAAATGTAATAAGAGCTTTTTTGGTAGGTGGATTGATTTGCGTAATAGGGCAGTTTTTCATAAATATTTTAAAATCCAATGGTCTTGATCAGGATCAGGCTTCAATGATAGCAACACTTATATTGGTTTTTCTTGGAGCATTATTTACCGGTCTGAATGTATATGACGAATTGGGGAGGTTTGCAGGAGCTGGTTCTATTATTCCGATAACAGGGTTTGCAAACTCCATTGTGTCACCAGCTATGGAACACAAAAGCGAAGGATATATTATGGGTGTAGGAGGAAAAATGTTTGTAGTGGCAGGACCGGTATTGGTTTATGGTATATCAGCCTCAATTATAGCTGGGATTATTTATTACCTTATACACATGTAATTTTGACGTGTCACATGCTTTTATTAATTAAAAGCACGTAAAGACCCGATACCTGCAGGATAGTGAATAATCCAATTAATTTTCTGTTGCACAATTTATGCAAGCGCTATTGAAATAATTATGCTGTTTTAAATAGCAGTGGAAATGGAGTGTAATATGGCAAATAAAAGAAATGGAAGTCAGAGTGTTAAATTTGAAAACCCGCCATCAATAATTACTGCTGCGTCTATAGTAGGACCAAAGGAAGGTCTTGGACCTTTGAAGCTCTACTTCGATGAAATATTAGATGATGAGATGTGGGGCGAAAAAAGCTGGGAAAAAGCTGAAAGCAAATTGGTAAGGGAGACTTTTTCGAAAATACTAAAAAAAGGCGGTAAATCACCCAAAGATATCGACTATATAATTGCAGGAGATCTCCTTAATCAGTGTATAGCCGCCAGCTATGGGATACGTGATTCGGAGATTCCGTTCTTTGGAGTATTTGGCGCGTGTTCCACCATGGCTGAAAGCATGAGTATTGGTGCGATGCTTGTGGACGGCGGTTTTGCTGATAATGTTGTCTGCATTACCTCGAGCCATTTTTGCTCAGCAGAAAAGCAATTCAGATTTCCTCTTGAGCTTGGTACCCAAAGAACTCCTACATCCCAATCGACGGTCACAGGAAGTGGTGGAGTGTTATTGTCTTCAAACTGTACAGGACCTTACATTACCCATGTAACAACTGGAATAATAATGGACATGGGTATAAAGGATGCCAATAACATGGGAGCTGCGATGGCTCCTGCAGCGGTGGATACTCTGCTTGTTCATTTTAGAGATACGGGGTTTGTTCCTGAGGATTATGATCTTATTGTAACCGGTGACTTAGGGTATGTAGGGAAAAACATATGTGAAGAGCTTGTTTTAGGACAGGGCTATGACATGAGGGACAGATACAATGATTGCGGACTTATGATCTATGACAGAGAACAGCAGGATGCACATGCTGGTGGTAGCGGTTGCGGCTGCTCTGCAACCGTATTGTCGGGATATATTTTTGAAGAAATGAATAAAGGAAATTTGAACAATGTGCTTTTTGTAGCAACAGGTGCGCTTTTTAGCCCCACAAGTATACAGCAAGGGGAATCCATACCTGCAATTGCACATGCTGTTAGAATCCAAAAAAGTTTGTGATTAAGGACAACTATCAAAAGTGGAGTGATATTATGCAAAACATACTTACAACATATATTAATGCATTTATTGTAGGAGGGGTTATCTGTGCTGCTGGTCAAATACTGATAGACAAGACAAAATTGACTTCTGCAAGAATTCTTGTGATTTTTGTAACATCAGGTGTGATTCTTACTGCTCTTGGAGTATATCAAAAGCTCATTGATATAGGTGGAGCTGGTGCAACAGTTCCCTTGTCGGGGTTTGGATACTCACTTGCTCGTGGTGCGTTCCGTGATGTAGATACCATGGGTCTAGTAGGAGCTTTTACAGGAGGATTGAAAGCAACTGCAGCAGGCATTGCAGCAGCTATCCTTTTTGGTTATATAATGTCAGTAGCATTTACTCCAAAAGCAAAAAGGTAGGATATTGTGAACAACATCCCAAATACAGCAATACAGCTTCAGCATGGAAAACATTCAGTTTAAAATGCCTTCTTAATAAAAGCTCGGGGGAATCGCCCCCCCCCCCTCGCTTTTGGCTGGATTTACTTCGCAAATAGCCCAGTTAAGCAATTTAAGTGAACTCACTTTGTTTAAACAGCACGGACATTACTAAACCCTAAGTCATTTTAAACTGTGTTTTCCTAGGCTTGCTGTAACTAGCTTTTTAATAACTTTGTACTTTTCATTTTCTTCCATACTCAAAACAACCTTTCTCATTAGTACCACCTCACAAATTAATATGAAGGTATTGTACTATATTTTTAGGACATTTTCACATGTGGTACAATGAGACATTATCATAAGTGGATCATATCTAGTGAAGAAGAGTCAGTTTTGATGTTTACTTTTATTATATTTGTGTTATAATCTAGATAAAAGGTAATTGGCACCGCATGGTGCGGTTGCCACAAAGTGAAAAGCTTTACTTAATCACTCTGCGTGCGAGGCAGGGTGATTACTTGTTTGACCCTAATATTGCCTTTATTATAGCAACAATTAAGGAGATTAGCGTTATAACAAGCATAGAGAACATTACCATTAATGATATTGTTTCATATGTAGTCATTCCGCACCACCTCCATTCTTTTGTGAAATAGAGGTGGCAACCACACCTGCTTTAACCAATTACCTTGACCATATAATACCATAAAGGTCATATGTCTTCAATGGTTTAAAGTTTTGCAAAATTTCCATAGCATTATTAGGAATATTATAATATAATAATATTTGTTGGGATGAAAGATGCGGGAGAGATCTGATGGATAAGGAATCAGGCGCCGAAGAGGTAAGCTTTTTGTTTTGTCGAGCTTTTTGCGAAACTTTCAGGCAGAAGGACCGTGTCCGGACTAAACTCTGAAAAGCCACTTTAATGCGGCACCGACGGAGCAATATTCCTGTAGGAGTAGAATCTCTCAGGTCACAAAACAGAGGAAGACGGCAATTTATTTGCTGTGTTCCTTTTTTAGATATAATTAGTTTTTTCATTGCATGAGTGAGTCATGAGTGAGTATATATAATGTGTGCTACATCAAAGTATTTATGAACTAGTGGAAATAAAGTAGAAAAGAGGGGATGTTTATATGAAAAAGACACCATTATATGAAATACATCAAGGTCTGGGCGGCAGGATAATTGATTTTGGTGGCTGGGCCCTTCCTGTACAGTATAAGGGCATAGTTGAAGAACACCTTAATGTGCGCCAGAGGGCAGGATTGTTTGATGTTTCGCATATGGGAGAGATCACTTGCGAAGGGGCAGGCGCTGAAGCTTACATACAAAAGATGATAACTAATGATATCTCTGGTTTAAAGGAAGGTCAAATTGCCTATTCACCTATGTGCTATGAAAATGGAGGTGTAGTTGATGACCTCTTGATCTACAAAATAAGCAATGCTAAGTTTTTGATAATTGTAAATGCTTCAAACACTGACAAGGATTTTGAATGGATGAAGAAAAACCTATCAGGGGATACTGTATTAGAAAACCTTTCGGGTAAATATGCGCAGCTTGCATTGCAGGGACCCTTATCAGAAGCTATATTGCAAAAATTAACTGATTACCCGTTGGCTGAAATTAAATTTTTCAATTTTAAGAAGAATGTAAATTTAAGCGGTATTAATGCTCTTATCTCACGCACAGGGTACACCGGAGAAGATGGATTTGAAGTATATATAGACCCTTCTGATGCGGAAAAAATGTGGCATTTGATTATGCAAGCAGGTGAGGATGAGGGGTTGATACCAGCTGGACTTGGTGCAAGGGACACATTAAGATTTGAAGCAGCTCTTCCATTATATGGTCATGAGATATCTGCTGATATTACACCCTTTGAGGCGGGATTAAATAAGTTTGTAAAAATTAATAAGCCCATGGATTTTATTGGCAAAAAGGCACTAACAGAGCAAAAGGAAAAAGGTGTGGAAAGGAAGCTGATCGCATTTCAAATGGTAGATCGGGGATTGCCAAGAGAAGGTTATGAAGTCACAATAAACGGTCAAAAAATTGGATTTGTAACAACTGGAGGCTTTTCACCAAGCCTTAAAATAAATATAGGGCTTGCGTTGATTTCTTCCGACTATTCAAAGATAGGCACTGAAATAGGAATTAATATAAGAGGTAAAGCGGTTAAGGCTGAAGTAGTTAAAAAACCCTTTTACTCAAAAAAGTATAAAAAATAAGTAGAAATTATACAAGGAGGAACTCTTTTTTAAAAAAGTGAAAAACTAAGAATGAACGAGAAAGCTTAAGTAAATGAAAGAATATAGAAGGAGGAAAATAAAATGAAAACTTTAAACAATCTGAAATACTCAAAAGATCATGAGTGGGTGAAAATTGAAGGAAATAAAGCTTATATAGGCATCACTGATTATGCTCAGAATGCATTAGGTGATATTGTATTTGTGGAACTGCCCGAGGTTGGTGATGAGCTTTCAAGTGGAGATGAATTAGGTGTAGTTGAATCGGTAAAAGCTGCATCAGATATTTATTCACCTGTTTCGGGAACAATTCTTGAAGTAAATGAAGAGCTTTTGGATTCCCCTGAGAAAATTAATGAAGACCCCTATGAAAACTGGATTGCAGTAGTTGAACTTAAGGATCCAAAAGAAACAGATGATCTTATGAATGCGGATGAGTATAACAAGTTTTGTAAAGAGGAGGCCTGACAATGTCCAGGTATATTCCAAATACAAAGGAAGAGCAGCAGGGAATGCTGCGGGATATAGGCTTGTCTTCCATAGAGGATCTTTTTTCTGATATACCTGAGAACATACGATTGAAAAAGGAACTTGAACTAGATAATCCTCTATCAGAGATGGAGCTTTATGACCATATGAAAAACATTGCATCATCCAATGCAAATCTCAATGAGTATTCATGTTTTATAGGTGCGGGTGCATACGATCATTACATACCGGTACTTGTAGATCATATTTTATCCAGGCAGGAATTTTACACCTCTTATACGCCTTATCAACCTGAAATCAGCCAGGGAATGCTGCAGGCGATCTTTGAATATCAAACCATGATATGTGAGCTTACCGGCATGGATGTGGCCAATGCTTCCATGTATGATGGCGCTACAGCAGTTGCAGAGGCGGCTTCCATGGCATCTGGCATAACAAGACGCAGCAAGGTTTTGGTGGCAAGTACAGTGCATCCGGAATATAGGCAGGTTTTAAAAACTTACAGCCATTTTAAGGGAGCCCAAGTTGTTGAGGTTGGATATAAAAATGGTCTTATAGATCTTGAGGACATGGAAAAGAAAACGGATACCGATACGGCTGCTATTATAGTTCAGTATCCAAACTTTTTTGGCTCGATAGAACTGATAAAGGAAGCAGGAGAGATAGCACACAGCAAAAAAGCATTACTAATAGTTTGTGCAGATCCTATTGCACTTGGGATGCTTGAAGCTCCCGGAAAACTCGGAGCGGATATTGTGGTTGGAGAAGGGCAGTCCCTTGGAAATCCATTAAGCTTTGGCGGTCCATATCTGGGGTTTTTTGCTGCTCGGGAAAAGTATTTAAGAAAAATGCCCGGTAGAATAATCGGTCAAACTGTTGATAATTTGGGAAGGAGAGCTTTTGTTCTTACAATTCAAACAAGAGAGCAACATATAAGAAGGGAAAAAGCAACTTCCAATATATGCTCTAATCAGGCTTTAAATGCTCTGGCTGCTGCGGTTTATCTGACTGTTATGGGAAAACAGGGTATTAGAGAAGTCGCAGAGTTGTGTTTGCAAAAAGCTCACTACGCCTATGATAGCCTCATTGAAACGAAAAAGTTTAAACCAGCATTTTCTACTCCTTTCTTTAAAGAATTTGTTGTGATCAGTGAAAGCCCTGTAAGTGAAATTAACAAAAAATTACTAGGACATAAAATAATTGGAGGCTATGACCTTGCAAGGGATTACCCTGAGCTTAAAGGTGGATGGCTGGTTGCAGTTACCGAAAAAAGAACTAAGCAAGAAATTGATAATATGACTAAAAAGGCAGGTGTTGTCATATGAGAGATAACCCTCTAATATTTGAACTTAGCAAACCCGGTAGAAAGGCTTATTCTCTGCCTTGCTGCGATATACCTTTAAAGGATGTTAAGGATGTGATTCCTGAGGATTGCTTAAGGAAAGATAGCGCACTGCTCCCTGAGGTTGGAGAAATAGATGCTGTGAGGCACTTTACCAATCTTTCGCTAAGGAACCATGGAGTTGATTCAGGCTTTTATCCTCTGGGATCTTGTACAATGAAATATAATCCTAAAATTAATGAAGATGTTGCAAGGTTAGATGGTTTTATGAAAATACACCCATATCAGAGTGATGATTCTGCACAAGGGTGCCTTGAAATACTCTATAAAACAGGTGAGATGCTGGCGGAATGCACTGGTATGGATAAGGTTACTTTGCAGCCTGCTGCAGGTGCCCATGGAGAAATGACAGGGCTTATGATAATCAAAGCTTACCATGAGAGTAGGGGTGACACAGATAGAAATGTGATAATCGTTCCTGATTCGGCTCATGGTACAAACCCTGCATCTGCAGCTATTGCAGGATTTAATGTTATAGAGGTTAAATCAAATGAACAGGGTAATGTGGATATTGATGCACTGCAAAGCATTATGAGCGATAAGGTTGCTGGATTAATGCTGACAAATCCCAATACTTTAGGATTATTCGAACGAGACATAGAGAAGATATCGAAAATCATCCATGACGCAGGAGGATTGCTGTATTATGACGGCGCAAATGCTAACGCTATTATGGGAATTTCAAGACCCGGGGACATGGGATTTGATGTAGTTCACCTAAACCTTCACAAGACATTCAGTACTCCTCATGGTGGAGGAGGTCCTGGTTCTGGCCCTGTAGGAGTGAAAAAGGATCTTGTACCATTTCTTCCTGTTCCAATAGTAGATGCGGATTGTGATAATGAAAGATATTTTCTTGATTACAATAGACCGCAATCAATAGGTCGGGTAAAATCTTTTTACGGAAACTTTGGTGTTGTTTTAAAAGCATATGCCTATATTAAATCCCTCGGAGCCGATGGACTATTAGCTGCATCTCAAACTGCGGTACTTAATGCAAACTATATTATGAATAAATTGAAGGAATACTTTGAACTGCCTTTCGATAGAAAATGCATGCATGAGTTTGTGCTATCGGGGCAAAAGCAAAAGGAAAAAGGCGTTTCCACCTTGGATATGGCAAAAAGACTTTTGGATTTTGGATATCATCCACCGACCATTTATTTTCCGCTTATAGTAAAGGAAGCAATTATGATAGAACCTACTGAAACTGAAAGCCGGGAGACCTTAGATGAATTTATTTTGGCTATGATACAAATTGCCGAAGAAGCCGAAAATGACCCGCAAAAGGTAAAAGGTGCACCGTACAATACGGTGGTTGTAAGGCTGGATGAAGCGGGTGCAGCGCGTAATCCTGTGCTTCGGTGGCGGGGATAAGATATTTTGTTTATTACCTGATAATAACTTGTTTTACTTAATTTATTGATAAATCCTGCTTGAGGTGTTGAACCGGATAGCTCCCTACATTTCAAGCAGGATGCTCATGTACCCTTAGAAGCGCGGAAAAGGGTAAGTATAAAAAATCTATTGCCACTCTCGGCTAGCATCCAACTACATGTATTATTCCCTGCGGTACCTTATGTGTTTTCCAGTATATCTTTTGCTCCCACGGCTTGTTGCTTTCCCGATCAAATATCACCAGCCAGCCTTCGTATGCTCCAACCTTATCCATGTATACCCCGAGTTGTTTCAGTCCGTCCTGCTCGGTTTTACTTCCATATCTTAGTTTAAGTTCAATGGGATATTTACTCCCTGCATAAAGAACACACAAATCAAATCTCATTCTGCCGCTGGCATATTCCCGGATAATTTCGCCGCCACCGTTAATTACCCTCTGTAAAAATGCTTGTAGTATAAGATGCGGTGCCGCTTCTTTGTATTCATATTTTTCCATCCATATTTCACTGTTCTCTCTCCAAAATTTCTGGAAAGCTTCCAATAATCCGTTCATGTTAATTCCATTTTCCATAATCCAAGGCGTTTGCGGGATTTTACTTATTAAATTAAACTGTGTGTCCACAGTGAGAGTCCTTATGAATACTTCCCTATAAATGGAATTTGATATAATAAGTTCGCCTGCTTCGATTTTAATCAAGCCCAGATCAATACAATACATCGTATCATCAGAGCTTAATCTGATTGCATTCTCTCTGCCTGTTATAACTGGTTCAATAACTTTGCGCACCCTTTCCTCATGGAGCCGCTCCAGCAAGCTATCGATGTGAACATCACGCCTTAATATGATAGACTGTACAGCCTGCTCAACCATTTGTACAGTTATTAATTTTGAGGTATCATTTTTTAACCGGTCTTCTATAATTTCCACTGCAATTGCATTTACTAACCATGGCTGACCGTCCGTCCAGCAGTGTACCCTGTCAACGACATATGATTCAAATTTTTGACCTGTTTCTTGGGTATGTTGGCTGTAAAGCTGCCCAATTTCGTCCAGTGTAAAATTTTTAAGTGTCAATGCACTCCTTACAATATTAAATGGGCTTGATGATCCCATCGCCCCGGTATCCTTCCTGATTTTACCCTTATAGTCACGAATATTGCGCATTCCTACCAGAGCCAGTGAGTGTAAAAACTGTGTACGGTTCCTGTTAATATAGCCATCTCTTAACTGGCGTAAAAACGTAATAAGTGTCCCCTCGCTGAGGCAGTCGACTTCGTCAAAGAAAACCACTAGTGGTTTATCAATAACAGAACATATATCATAGAATAATTCTTTGATTAAAATTGATATATCATTTTTATTCATCTTGGCTTTAATATCATCAATATTTTTTATAGGCAGCTTGGAAATTCGTACAGCTGAAACTATACAATTGAAAATTTGTGGTATTCCTCTTTCTGGCTCAGGAAATGACTGAACTGCTTCCAGTGAGCAATACAGGGCATAATACCTTCCTTCGCTGTTAATTGTTTGTTCCAAGCTGTTTAAAAGTGTGGTTTTACCACTCTGACGAGCTGCGTGTAATACAAAGTACTGCCTGTTATCAATCAACGAATAAACTTCTGTTAACCTGCTCTCTGCATCCAGCATATAGTGTTCATCCGGGAAACATGGACCTGTAGTGTTAAACCTTTTCAAAGAATCACCCTTCCTTTTAAGAATACTGATACATAATTACTACTACAGCATTGAATTATAAGTTATCCTTACAGAAATAATGCGTTAATGCGTTATTTCTGTAAGGTGCATAATGCTTTAAATGAATGATATTAATGCGGTAGTATTATGTACCTTTTTCTTATTACATTATACAACACGATTGTTTGCAGTTGCAACCAAGGAAGGTCACATCCTTGACGACTCATTACTAATGATTGGCGCTACCACCCTTCCTTTTTCTTTCCTTCATTTTAATGCAACTTTATTATACATTTGTTTCAGGTATCTGGATAGGTATCTGGATATTCAAAAACTCTTTCAAACCAGTGTAATTTATGCTATAATAAAATCGTATAAGAAATAAGGTGAGAAATTGAGTAAAATGAAGATATATTTGGACAATTGCTGTTTTAATAGACCGTATGACGACCAAAATCAGCTTAAGATTGAGTTGGAAACAAAGGCGAAACTGTTTATACAGTCGCTTATTGTTAATGGAAAAGTTGATTTGGTTATCTCATACATATTAGAACTTGAAAACGACGATAATCCTTTTGAGATAAGGAAATCAGCTATCCAAGATTTTTTTAAGTATGCAAAGGAAGATATCAACGAGAGTTCGGGTCTTTTGAAAATTGCGGAGGAGATCAAGGAAACAGGCATAAAAACGAAAGATGCTTTGCATATTGCAAGTGCAATAGCAACAAACTGTGATTACTTTATATCAACAGATATTAGGCTTTTGAACTTTAATGATACGCGAATAAAAATTATAAATCCAGTTGATTTTGTTATGAAAAAGGAGGGCATTTAAATGAATGAAGCTGTTTTGCAGAAATCGGCAATGAAATGTCTTATCGATAACTTTGGAAATGTTGAAGCCGAAAGATTTATATCTTTGATCATAAAAGAGCCTTTTGATTATACCAAATGGCAGGAAACTCTTTACGAAGATATGTCCATTGTGGAATTGTCTGAAAAGGCTATGAAAAACAGACTAGCTAAGAAAAAAATGCAAGCAAAAGAATAAGTTTTAAGTTCAGAACGAACAGAACCTAAGGATGATGTATGTGGAATAAAAAATGAATTTATGCCAGTTAAACTTAAACTGCTAAACGATTTGGAAAAGGAATTGCTGTGGGAAGAGTATATTGAGAGATATCATGAACTAAAGTACGGAAGTCCTTTTGGAGATAGACTTAAATATTTCATAGAGATAGGTGGAAGCAAATCGTAATATACTGGCTGCATGATGTTTTCGGCATCATCCTGGGCATTGGCAGAAAGGGATAGATGGATAGGCTGGAAAAGCAGGAAAGTATACTTTCCTATGCAATGGGAAATCTCCTTTGCTGGTTTAAGTAGGAATGTTACCAACCTTCCTTTTTCTTATAATATAAAAACGCACAAAATTTGTAAAGTACAGCTATTACACTAGGGATTTCTACTATCATCCAGTTAATGTATTTGTCTCGGTTAAACCATGTAATAAAACATATTATAAGATAAATAAATAATCCAAATAAAGATACTTTTGCTTTCATAATCATAGAGGCTCAGAGCACCGTGGCTTTAGTCATGGCAGAAGACCCCCTCCGTTACACAACCTTTCTGTATTATTACTTACTATATTTTAATACATTTTCATAATATGTTAGTATAATAATATTGTCAATGACTTCTTATGTAATATTTTGGAGAGCACTGCGCATATTGTCAATCGATGATGTGGAAACAATCTCCACAATGCATCAATCTGGCGATATATGCAAAATTCACCAAAACATGCCAAAGGAAGTCATTGACATGATTATAAAACAAATGTATAATAAAATTGCATTAAAATGAAGTAAATAATAAGAAAGATGGTGTAACGAGGGTTCTTCTACCATAACTAAAGTTATGGGGTTCCGAACGTCTAGTACTATGAAAGCAAAAGGATCATTGTTTGTATCATTTGGTTGGCAAAGGAGGGGTGGTGGTAGCTATATAACTTTTCTATAGTTGATTGTTGAAAATAATTGTAAACAAGGAGGGCGAAGTTAATGAATGCAAGGAGAATTGTAGTGATAGGACTAGCAGTGGCTATATTATTTTCCGGAATAGCGGTTTATGCAACTAAAACCAGTATGGATACCGAAAAAGCCCGGCAGATATTTAGTCAAAAAAGGGAATTATTTTCTTTGACCGAGGAAGAATTTATGGAAGCAATAAAGGAACGACGCCCTGCGAAGGTGTTGTTTGCTTCATCCATGGCAAAAAAATACACAAAGGATATTGAAGTAATTTATAAACTTATTGAAGACAACAATGGGGATTTCAGAGCCGTCAGTAAGCTGCTAATGGATGAAGTAGATCCGGAGTTGTATCAGAAAATTCAGCAGGCGAGGAAGAGACATACATAAGGAAATTGGTTTTGATATTGTAACAGGGCGGCAAACAGAAAATGCATTAAAATATGGTAAATTATTGACAACATGACAAAACTAATGTAAAACAAAACATGATATAAAATGGAAATAAAGTTATCAAACATGAAATAAAAGAGCAAGAAGACTCATCACATATGAACATCTCAACTTTTGCTAGCTTTTTAATGAATGTGGTTAGGGTACCGATTTTATTTTACTCCCGAAAGCTGTTGATCAATGGAGGAGGTGTTTTTCAACTTGCTTGATTTAACATTGACATCCCCGAACATAGATGACCATAAAAAGTTGAAGGATGCCTATGGAAATAATAATCAAGAGATTGCAAATTAAATGAAAATATCTAATGAGGCAGCGAAACATGTTTTGAACTATGAAGGTAAGGGTATTAATTACTAAAAATAAGGGAAAATAAAAATAAAGTACAAATATTTAAGTGCAATTATTCAAAAAATTAGGTAAAATAGAAAGTACGACAGTATGTAACGTAAAAACCTATGTAACATGACCTTCAAAATTCACTTTTACACATTGTTCATTTCAAATTGCATGTTGCAAGAATTTAAGAAGTTACATATAGATAAATTAATGGAGGTACTCATATGTCTTTTAAAATAAGCGAAAAAATCACTTGGGTTGGAAAGATAGATTGGGAGCTTAAAAGGTTTCACGGAAATGAATACTCAGTTAACAGAGGTTCTACCTATAACTCTTATCTTATAAGAGACAAAAAAACTGTTCTTATAGATACTGTATGGAAGCCCTTTGATGAGGAATTTGTAGATAATCTTAAAAAGGAAATTGATTTAAATGAAATTGATTATATAGTGATCAATCATTCGGAGATAGACCATAGCGGTGCCTTACCGAGGCTAATGGAAGAGATACCGGACAAACCGATTTACTGCACAAAAAATGGTGCAAAATTTTTAAAAGGGCATTACCATCAGGACTGGAACTTTGTAGAGGTAAAGAGTGGAGATACTCTTGATATTGGTGAAAATAAACTGGTTTTTGTAGAGGCTAGGATGCTTCATTGGCCAGATTCTATGTTCACCTACATGGCAGGTGAAAACATTCTTTTTAGTAATGATGCCTTCGGGCAGCATTATGCATCAGAGCAGATGTATAATGACAGGGTTGACAATGCTGAGCTTTATCAGGAAGCTATAAAATATTATGCAAATATACTAACGCCTTTTAGCAGCCTAGTCACTAAAAAGATCAAAGAGGTTCTGGATATGAATCTTGCGATTAGCATGATTTGCCCCAGTCATGGAGTGATTTGGAGAGATAACCCGGTTCAAATTATAGAAAAGTATATGGAATGGGCAAATGATTATCAGGAGAATCAGATAACTATTGTCTATGACACAATGTGGCAGAGCACCAAGCGAATGGCAGAAGCAATAGCAGCTGGAATAAGTGATGTGGATAAGGAAACAGTAGTTAAATTATTTAACTCTTCCAAAACCGATAAAAATGATATAATTACTGAAATCTTTAAATCTAAAGCTATACTTGTAGGATCTTCAGTTGTTAACCGTGGTATCTTATTTTCGGTGGCAGGAATGCTTGAAATGATCAAAGGAATGGGATTTAAGAATAAGAAAGCTGCAGCCTTTGGCTCTTATGGTTGGAGTGGTGAGAATATTAAAATAATTACTGAAGAGCTGAAAAAAGCGGGTTTAGAAATAGTAGATGACGGACTAAGGGAGCTATGGAACCCTGATGAGAAAGCAAAAGAAAGATGCAGAGAGTTTGGAAAGGAGTTTGCTGTCAAAATAAAGCGACTCCATAAATTGTGAAGGGAAGATAGATTTTGTCCATTGTTTCAATTGTAAAATGTGAGGATTATGATGAGCGCAAGCTCGACATGGTAATATCTAAGGTATTCGATGATCTTGGCGGTATAGAGAAATTTGTCAAGCCGGGTATGAAGGTTGCAATAAAACCGAACCTGGTATCAGCCAAAAATCCAGAAGATGGAGCAACCACACACCCCGCTTTGGTGGGTGCAGTTGCAAGGCTTCTTGTAAAAAATGGAGCTTCTGTGATGCTTGCAGAAAGTCCTGGAGGTTTATACACAAAGCTTTTGCTAAAAAGAGTCTATGCTTCATGCGGTATGGAAAAAATTGCGCAAAAGGAAGGCATACTTTTAAATTATGATATTTCAGAGGTTGAAGTTGAAAACCCTGAAGGTCAACTTCTTAAAAGGGTATCAATAATTAAGCCTCTTTTGGATGCTGACCTTGTTATTAATCTTCCAAAGCTGAAAACACACGGTCAAATGGTTTATACTGGAGCAGTCAAGAATATGTTTGGTGCTGTCCCTGGTGAGCTTAAGGCGGAATATCACTTTAGAATGACTAACTACACCAACTTTGCTAATGCGCTGATTGATATTTTCCTAGCTGTTAAGCCTCAGTTATCCATAATGGATGCAGTTGTAGGAATGGATGGCGCAGGTCCGACAGCTGGCAATCCTTTTAAGATTGGACTTGTTTTGGGTAGTGAAAATGCATTTGAACTGGATTATGCAGCAATAAAGATTATAGGTGCCGATCCTCTTAAAATTCCGATCATTTACCAAGCAGTTAAAAGAGGGCTTTGTCCGGAAACCGAAAGCCAAATCAGCATTACAGGAGAAAAGCTTAAGGATATAAGGGTAGAGGGTTTTGATATACCTGCATTGCAGAGCATGAAATCTATATTGTTTTATGAGAATAGCATTTTTAACTTTTTTGCCAATAAATTAAAAGCTAGCCCCCAGCTTAATAAAAAGGTTTGTACTGGATGTACAAATTGTATAAAGGTATGTCCTGCAAAAGTAATTGTTCTAAAAAATGGAAAACCAGAGATTGATCTTAGGATGTGCATAAGGTGTTTTTGCTGTCAGGAGTTGTGCCCTGTGAAAGCGATTTCTCTAAAAAAGCCTTTTGTTATGAGATTAATGTCGAAAAGGAGAAAATTTTATCGACATAAGAAGGATTTTTAATGTACTTGTCGAATTTTTTATTGTCTAGGAAAATATACTTTCCTAGACAATGGGGATTGCAAAGGGGAAGCCCCTTTGCTGCTTTAAG
>CAYPLH010000015.1:0-72585 GCA_964411505.1 uncultured Clostridiaceae bacterium
TCCCCTTTGCAATCCCCATTGTCTAGGAAAGTATACTTTCCTAGACAATAAAATATAACTACGGCACCGTAAAACCGGTGCCGTAATATAATCCTTCTATACATTAAACCTGAAGTTTATGATATCTCCGTCTTTAACAATGTACTCCTTGCCCTCCAGACGGAATAATCCTTTTTCCTTGACTTTTTGCATAGAACCAAATTCATTATAATCCTCAAAAGCTACAACCTCGGCTCTTATAAATCCCCGTTCTATATCAGAATGTATTTTACCTCCGGTTTCTTTTGCTGACAAACCCTTTTTAATAGGCCATGCACGGACTTCATCATCTCCTGCTGTAAGAAACGAAATAAGTCCCAGATACTTATATGCTGTTGAAGCCAATAGATTTACTCCGGGTTCTTCTATACCCAGCTCTTCGATAAATATTCCCCTGTCTTCAGGTTCAAGTTGGTTAATTTCCAGTTCTGTTTTTGCACAAGTTTCAAGCATAGGAATATTATGTTTTTTAGAATACTCTAAAACTTTTTCCTTCTGCTTAAAATGACCAGCATGGAGCTGATTTTCATCCACATTTACAAGTAAAATCATCGGTCTTTCTGTTAAAAAATCAAAAGATTTTAAGTATTGTTTTTCTTCGTCATCTAAACCTATATTATTGATAAGCTTTTCATTCTCAAGACCATCACGGCATTTTTTAAGCACTTCCAGCTCATTTTGGTTTTCTTTTGATATTTTTTTCTGAGCCTCAATCCTTGTAATTCTATTCTCAATGATTGCAAGATCCGCAAACAAAAGCTCAATATTAAGTGCGTCTATATCTCCCATCGGATCTATAACCCCTCGTGAAGGAGTAACTTCATCATTTTCAAAAGCTCTTACAACCTGAACCAGAGCATCAACCTTCCTAACTGACTCAAGAAATGTTGCAGCAGAAGATTTTTTCCCACTGCCACTTCCGGGCACAATACCTACAATATCAATAACTTCAATTGTTGCATAGGTTGTCTTTTTGGGACTATAGATATCTGAAAGAAAATCTATTCTTTTATCAGGAATCTTGGCTATTCCAATATTGGCCGACATCTTGCCCGAAGAAAAACCAGATATATCGCTCTTGTTATCAGTAAGTAAATTAAAAAAAGTTGTTTTCCCTGTCAAAGGTAGTCCTATAAGCCCTATCTTCATATCTATTCCACCTCGTAAAGTATATTCACACTTATAACAACATGATTATTCCCCAAAAAGTAGGTTGGTCTTACTTCGCATACAATATATACCGCTGATTAAATCATTCGGACATTATAGATTGTACGTAAAGTTCAACTAATATAATTTTTGGGTATTAATCATAACATACCAATAAATTATCAAATTGGCAAGACTGTTGAATCTACCATTTGTTTTCATATATATATCGCTCAGCCATGTATGCGGCTACAGCACCATCTGAGGCTGCAGTTATTACCTGTCTTAATACTTTCTCACGTATGTCCCCGGCTGCATATACTCCAAAAATATTGGTGAGCATATTATCATCAGCAATAACATAACCAGCTTGGTTTAATTCAACCTTCCCCTTTACAAGTCCGGTATTGGGTAAAACGCCGATTGCTACAAACATTCCCTCAACCGAAAGCTCCTGCGTCTCGTTGGTCTTAAGGTTTCTTACCTTAATTCCTTCCACACCGAAACCACCTTTTATTTCTTCTACAGCAGAATCCCATATTATCTCAATTTTCTTATTATCAAATATGGCCTCCTGCAAAATCTTGGTAGCTCTTAACGAATCCCTTCTGTGTATAAGGTAAACTTTCGGACAGAAACGGGTTAGATAGATGGCATCTTCAGCCGCTGTATCACCGCCGCCTACAACTGCTACTACTCTGTCCTTAAAGAAAGCTCCATCACAGGTAGCACAATAAGACACCCCGGATCCTCTCAGTTTTTTTTCATTTGGCAGTCCGAGTTCTCTCGGCCTGGCTCCCATAGAAAGGATTATTGCTTTACTACGGAATGTGTTTTCCGGGGTCTTAATTACCTTTATCTGTTTATCTAGTACAAGCTCGGTAACTGCATCATTAATAATATGAGCTCCAAACCTCCTGGCTTGGTTTTCCATTCTAAGTGCAAGATCAGGTCCGCTTATAGGTTCTTCAAACCCTGGAAAGTTCTCCATTAGATAAGTAGTAGCCATTTGTCCGCCTGAAATCATCTTTTCAATCAGTAAAATATCCAGCTTTGCTCTTGCAGCATACAAAGCTGCTGTAAATCCAGCCGGCCCTCCGCCGACAATTACAATATCATACATATCCAAAAATCTCCTTAGTTTCAACTTGCTCCGCTATTCTATACTTTACCACAAAAAAGAAAATTTGAACAGAAAAAACCTGTACTCTTTTAATCCTCTTTTTCAGACACAACATGATGATATGCGTGTAGCAAAGAGAACTGTTGGTTTTTTTTCAAAATAATTAGCCTGTTCTGTTGTTACACACATATCAATGTAAGTTGTTCAAAAAGCGGCTTGAGTACTAAGCTTTTTCCTATAGCTTACCAGTTGGATACAGATACACAATAAATTAATTGCCTTTAAAAGATCATCTGATGACGGAAATGTAGGTGAAATACGTATATTACGGTCTCGCGGATCTTTTCCATAAGGATAGGTTGCCCCTGCACCGGTTAGTGTTACTCCGGCTTCGCCTGCCATTTTCACTATTTCCTTTGCACAACCATCCAAAGTATACAGGCTTATAAAATAACCTCCATTAGGTCTATTCCACCATGCAATATTCTTTCCGCCCAGCTCTTTTTCCATTGTATTCAAAACAATATCAAATTTAGGTTTAATTATTGCTGCATGTTTTTTCATATGATCTTCAATATGTTTTATGTCTTTAAGAAAGTAAACATGAGCTAGCTGATTTATCTTATCCGGACCGATTGTCTGAAAAGATATCTTTTTTATGATAAAATCAATATTCCTTCTACTAGCAGCAATTGCTGATATCCCTGCTCCTGGAAATGTAATTTTTGAGGTTGATGAAAAAATAAGCACCCTATCAGGATTTTTGGCTTCCTTGCAAGCAGTAAGAATGTTCTTAAGTTTATCCGGAGTGTCGCTAAGATGATGAACAACATATGCATTATCGCAAAATATTCTAAAATCCTCTGCTGCAGTTTTCATATTGGCAAGCCTTAGTACTACTTCATCCGAGTAAGTAATACCATCAGGATTACTATATTTTGGCATACACCAAATTCCTTTAATACTAGCATCGTTTCTGACAAGCTTCTCTACAACATCCATGTCTGGTCCATCTTTTTGCATGTCGACACTAATCATTTCTATTCCTAGGCTCTCCAAAATAGCAAAATGACGATCATACCCCGGGCTAGGACATATAAACTTTATTTTCGCAAGCTTTCCCCATGGTTTTGAACTGCCTACCATACCGATATTAAAAGCCATAACAATGATATCATGCATGAGATTCAAGCTTGAATTGCCACCTACAATGACCTCATCAGGCTCAACTTCAAGGATTTGGGCAAAAAGCCTCCGTGCTTCTGGAAGGCCCTCTACTATGCCATAGTTTCTGCAATCAGTCCCGTCTTCAGCTTTATATCCATATTTGTTTATTACTTCAAAAAGCTCATTAGATAAATCAAGCTGCTCAGAACCCGGCTTTCCTCGGGTCATATTCAGCTTGAGCTTTTGTTCTTTTAACTCATTATATTTGTGTTCAAGTTCGGATATCACTTTTTCTAATTCAATTCTGTCCATATTTTTACCTCCGGTCCAAGCTATAATATGCCTTCTTGGTATATCTTAATTATTATATCAAGTTTGAACCGGATGTAAAGCAGATTTTGCAATTTTAAATTTTCAATCCTTCATTTTCGTTTCTGTTCACGGGGGTCTTAGCAAAACTGATAATGAACAATCATCTCTAATACAGCCCCTTACTTCCCCTAATCCTTATCAATATTTTTCCTTTTTCTAATCACTATCCATACAATGGGCACGGCTACCAAAAGAATGGGAGCTAGTGACACAATAGCAACAAATATCCAAACCAAAATGTTGTACAATGTGTTTACTGTGTTAACGAAACCATTTCTCATGGCCATTAAAACCTGCTGTCCTGAACTAAATTTCCATCCTACTGTTTTTGTATGCTTGAGTGGGTCCGCCTCCTCATCAACATAGAGTGTTATTGTTGCCATGCCGACCTGCTTATCCCACATATTTATCCTGCCTTGCATTGAATCAATCTCGACCTGTAGCCTTGTGAGTTCATTTTGTATAGACAAGATCTCTTCCACAGTCTCGGCCTTATCTAAAAGCTTTTGTATCTGATCTCTGCTTGCTTTATAGCTTTTAAGTCTGGCATCAATATCGTAATATTGTGAAGAAATATCATCGCTGCGTATATCCATTCTGCTGATATGACCATCACCAACATATTGACCAAGCTTAAGTTGAAATTCTTCAAGTCTGTCTGGGGGCAATTTTAAAATCAACTGCAATCTTTTATACTCATTTTGTACTCTATAGCTTGAACTAAACTCAAAACCTCCAATTTCGCTTATAATCTCCTTGATATCTGTATAAGCTTTATCAACATCCCTGACCTCTACCGCTATTTCCCCAGTTTTAATAAGTTTTCTCATATCATTTTGTTGATCTGATGTATTAGATTCAGCCTCTTGTTTGTACTCCTGATAGCTGTCTTCAAAAACCTCGCCAAAGCCTGAGCTCTCGCCCTCATAAGACCCACTATTGTAAGCTTGGGATGAAGTGGGCATATCACTGCTCTTAAGGCCATTGCTGCTGCACCCGGGTATTATTAGTGATACAATAATAATGCAAATGCATAAAATCAGTATTCTTCTTTTCATTAATTTCGACCCCCTTAATATTCTTATTCCTTTATTCTCTTATTCCTTAGCATGTTCCAAGGTAAGTATGCCTACGGCGAAAATTTATGCGCGTGCATTTTTTTTTGCTAAAGCAAAAAATGCACATGCGCAATTATATCATAGCTCATAAGTGTATTTCTTTCCACTATCCTTTGTTTAATTTAGACAGCATATAGTTTTATTTTAATTGTATGACGAAAAGGATGAAATATATGTTCCGTTCAAATGAAAGTACATGGTTTAAATTTCATAGGTAAACAAAATATCTAAAACCAACATGATTTATTTTTATATAAAAAAAAGCAGCCCCTCTAATTGCTGCTTTTTTTATCAAACTATTCTTTTATTACTCAAATTCATACTAACAAATTTCTAATTTGCAGGATTTAAATATTTAACGTGCAAATTAGACTATATATCGAGCTCTATCTGGCAATATTGTAACAGTGAGATCACCATTTTACAAGATCATCAACTTTTACTGGAAGTCCTGTTTTTATAGATTTATTTGCCGATATTCCAGTTAAAATTGAGTATGCACCTGCAACATGTGTCGCTGCTCTATTAAATCTGTCTTCTATAGGATCTCCAAAAATATCATTTAAAAGATTGGGATCACCACCACCATGTCCGCCTACTCCTTGTTTGATTTCAACTTCGTATGGTTCTCCGAACATAGGATGAACAGTTACCTTTTTACGCTTTAGAGCTCCTTCTCCTGCATGATCCCCACCCGCATTTACATAAGACCGTTCACAAACATCAATCTCTATTCTTCCCTTACTGCCGTTAAAGCTCACTCTGTAGCCTTCCCATGGCATATATGCATTAAGTGAATAGGTCATTATTGTTTTGTTCTTGTATTTTACTAAAACACCCATAGTGTCTTCTATACTTATTCCATCACCAAATACACTTTGATCCCTGAAGTATCCGTCTTCCTTTTCTGCATCTAAGTACATTGCTTTAAGCCTTTCATTATCCTCAAGATGGAGAGCGAAGTGGTCATCCTTTGCATTTTCACTTCCATAAGCCCTGCTGTAAAATTTCGTGATCCCTCTGTTTTCGGCATTTTCTCTACCATAGTATCTTAAATCTCCGAAAGCAAATACTGTCTCAGGTCTTGATCCAATCCAGAAGTTTACAAGATCAAAGTGATGGGTGGCTTTATGTACCAAAAGACCTCCACTATTTCTTTTATCTCTGTGCCATCTTCTAAAGTAGTCAGCTCCGTGAATTGTGTTCAACATCCATTCAAAATGCACTGAGAAAACTTCACCAATTACACCATCCATAATCAATTCTCTTATTTTAGTGTTGTGAGGTGCATATCTGTAATTGAATGTAACTCTGAGCTTTTTACCGGTCTTTTTGATAGTATCAATTATTGCTTGGCACTTTTCTTCATCTATTGTCATTGGCTTTTCGGTAATTGCATCACAGCCAAGTTCCATTGCCCTGATAATATATTTGTGGTGGGTTCTATCAATGCTGGTTACAATAACATAATCCGGTTTCTCATTCAGGATCATTTTATCAAAATCTTCAGATTTATAAGTGGTAACAGGTTTAGCCCCAAATTCATCTGCAAGAACTTTATTAGCATAATCCATCCTTGTTTGGTTTATATCACAAAAACCAACGATTTCACATTTATCTTTGAATTCACCAGCCATAGCCTGATAGTAAAATCTTGACCTGCCACTTAAGCCAACTATTGCATATCGTTTCTTGTTTGACATAATAAATCTCCTCACATATATATTTTAACGCACTTATTTAAGTATAGAGCAAAATAATGCGTAAATCTAGCCAATTATTGCTTAAAGTAATCAAATCTCTACATTTTTTGTTGAGTTGTAGGTCAAAAAATAATATAATATGACTATGACCCAGATTGTAACGAAGTTTCAATTTGCTGCAGGCTAACCTGCAGGAATAAGTCGCTTTGCGACTTACTAGGGAGCAATCATAATATATTGCTGCAAGGTTAAATTGAAACTGAACAAATAACTTTTCGAGGTGATGTTTTGAAGGGCACTATTTCCAGCTCAATGAAAAATGATATTGAAATTAACCTGAGAAAGACACTTGAGCACAGTAACATGCAAATGAATCATTATCATAATTCCTATGAAATATATTACCTTTTATCGGGTGAAAGGTTCTATTTTATCAAGGATAGAACTTATCATGTTATGAAAGGGGATCTGGTATTTATAAATATGGGCGACCTCCATAAGACAACCTCAGCAAGTAAACCAGTCCACGAAAGACTTCTAATTAATTTTAAGAAAGATTTTATTCATAACCAGTCAACCGAATCAGATTGTGTAAATATTCTAGATATTTTTAACAGAAATATAAATATTCTTCGGCTAGGGGTGCTTGAGCAAAATCATGTTTCGCAATTACTCAATAAAATCTATAGAGAATACATAGGCAAAGAAGAGTTTTATATGATGAATTTAAGAGCTTTACTGATCCAGCTGCTAGTTTTTATGAATCGATATCAAAATCCAATGACCGAGGCAAACATAAAGCACCCAAGCTCAACTCATGAAAAGATTTATGAAGCTGTCCAATATATCAATGCCAATTTTAGCGATAAACTAAAGCTTGATATATTAGCACAAAAATTCTATTTTAGTCCATATTACCTTTGCAAAATGTTTAAACAAGTTACCGGCTTTTCCTACACCGAATACCTAAATAGTGTCCGAATAAAAGAATCCCAAAAGCTTTTATGTACTACAGATCTTTCAGTTTCAGATATTGCCACTCATGTAGGGTATGATAGTCTTACACATTATGGTAGGGTATTTAAAAGGATTACCGGTATTACTCCAACGCTATTTCGCAAAAATAACAGCAGTTAGTAATAGAGATCTCGCTTGAAGTATCATAAAAAGGTTTGTGAATTGACAAAGGGACATCCACTATGCAATCCCCATTGCATATAAACGCATTTTTTTACGCAAAAAAATAATTTGTAAATTTATTCATCTATAAGGAGGATTCTGACGATTTAAGTAGAATACTATAATAAATAATATGATTATCATCTAGCGAGTCATTAAGTGACATGTTAGTAACAGGGCTACAGCAAGAACTCCTTATGAGCTTCTGATAAGCAATCATATTGTAAGTATAAATATAAGAATATTATAGAGGGTTAACATGATCGGTAATTTTGACGAACGAGCTGATAACACTGAAGCTATGGAATGGCTTATAAACAAACTAAGTGGTATAATTTCATCTCGTATTCTGACTAATGAAAAAAATGAAATTCTTGAAATGCATGTACTTGCTGATTATTCACGTTCCCCTAAACAAATAGTAAGGGATATTCAGTCAGCTCTTGCAGCAGTCTATGATATGGAAATAGACCACAGAGTTATTAGTGTAGCTCAAATTGACGAAGGGCTGGATACAAGCGACAATGTACGGTTGAAGCTAAACAATGTTCAGGTTTTTGCTGAGGGTATGAAGCTGGATATAAAAATAGTTCTTTCTCTAAAGGACAAGGTTTTTGAAGGCACAGCAACAGGCATGAATTCCCCCGCATCAAGGCCACATACTGTTATTAGCGCAACATTGAGCGCGCTTCATTCTTACTTGGATAGAAATAATGCATTTAATTTGATTGATGTCAGAAAATTATCTATTAGCGATATGGATGCATATGTTGTTGTTATTGGTTACATGAGCGGACTGCACAACGAAGTACTAATCGGTTCTTCATTAGTCAAGCACGACGAATATCATGCCATAATCCGAGCTACACTTGATTCAGTAAACAGAATATTAAGTAAAGTTTAAGACAATAAGTAATACGCATTCAGGTTTTTTTGACACATAATTTGACACATAATTTGTAATGTAATTTTTTCTTTATAATTTAATATAGGCCGGACAAGCGAAGCGGAATATAGCCTACCTACTAGCGGAAAGGTAGAGATTCTTTAATGAAGGAGGCTATATAAATGAAAAAAATATTTAAAGCTATCGGCGTAGTTGTTGCAATGGTGCTTTCAGCCGGTGCACAATTTTTCTGGCTCTAATTCTTAATATTTAGGTTTAAAATATTTAAGCATTAATCCCGGCCTATAAATATTATTTTTTTACATACAAAGGGCATGAAGTCCTAACACCAAACTAAAGACAAAGTTGAGGGGCAGTTAAATGAATAGCAAAGTAAAGCTGGCAACATTATATGTTTACATTATAATACTTATAGGTCTTGCATTACTTGTATATGCTTCAATAAATACACAATTTGAGAGCATAAGTGGAATGTTGTTCATGGCACTATTAAGCATCACAGCTGAATCAATGGCAATCCCGCTGGGTAAGGATAAAGGTATATCAGTAGGGTTTGCCATTACTTTATGTGCTCTTCTTACCTACGGTCCTTTAGGAGCTGCCATTGTATCTGCAGCAGGAGCATTGTTCAAAGTGTTGTATGTTAAAGGTAAAGGATATGTTCATATTTTCAATACACCATTTTATAAAACAGCGTTTAATGCAGCCAACTATATTATTTCATGTCTTTTAGCAGGGTGGGTTTACACAGCAGCAGGGGGTACTGTTTTAGATAGTCGCTTTGCAACTATACAACAGAACCTTGAATCCTTGGCAATGATGGCATTCCCTATTTTATTACTAATATTAACTTTTATTTTTGTTAACTCCGGACTCCTTTCAATACTATTTGGACTTATGACAAAGCAAAACATATTTTTGCAGTGGCTCTGCAGCTTTAAGTGGGCAATTCCCAACCTTTTTGCTGTAGCTGCAATAGGTATAATTATACTGGTTAATTACCATTCTTTCGGTGCATTTTCAGTTCTACTGTTTTTCGGTCCTTTATTGCTCGCAAGATATGCATTTAAATTGTATATAGATATGAAAAATGTGTATTTTGAAACAATTACAGCGCTTACAGCTGCAATAGAAGCAAAAGATAAATACACTGTAGGTCATTCAAAGCGAGTTGAAGGATATGCATCAATCATTGCCAGTGAAATGAAGCTTACACCTTCTAGAATGCAAGCTCTTAGATACGCAGCTTTACTTCATGACATCGGCAAAATCGGCATTTCCGAGGATGTTCTAAATAAGAATAGCCATCTTTCCAAAACAGAATATGATCAAATAATGAAACATCCTGAAATCGGATATAAAATTCTAGAAGAAGTTGATTTTTTAAAGAAAGCAAAAGAGATTATTCTTCATCACCATGAAAAGTTTGATGGTTCAGGCTATCCGCATCATCTTGATGGTGCAGAAATCCCACTTGAATCATCAATTATGGCTGTTGCCGATGCATTTGACGCAATGACCTCAGACAGACCATATCGAAAAGCTTTAAGTAAAAATGAAGCTATTGACGAGCTACTGAAAAATTCGGGAAAACAGTTCAATCCTGAAGTAGTGGATATTTTTATAAATGCACTAAAAAAATATGATGATTCTTTGGAGAAAGTATCATAAGTTATTACTCAATGAGCCCATATGCAATCTCAACTTCCTCAAATTACCAGCAATATATTTGAGGAATAATTGGTTAAGCATTAACAAAATACAATTAATAGGATATAATATTATAGATTCAATGTGCGCTCGCTGTGCAAACTGCACGCCAAAAGTGGGAGCAAAGACTACATTGAAAAACCAAAATGATATATTTAACTGCAATTTATGCACATTACTTAAAAGAAAGCAGGAATCAACGGATGAGATGGCTTGAAATAAATAAATCGCAACCCTTAAAAGGAACCATAAAAGTGCCTGGTTCAAAAAATAGTTCTCTAGGTTTAATTGCAGCCAGCTGCCTAGCAAACGAACCGGTATATCTTGAAAATGTACCAAAAATTAATGATATAAAAGTTATGACTGAAATTGGAGAAGAAATCGGACTAGTAATAAAAAGTCACAAAGGTCAACTAGTAATTGACCCAAGAAAAATACATTCCTCGCTGATCAGCCCAAAAAAATCAGTTGAATTTCGTACTGCCTACTATTTTATAGGATCACTCCTTGCAAAGTTTAAGAAAGTTTCAGTAGGTTTTCCAGGAGGTGATAAAATTGGTCCCCGACCAATTGATCAACACATCAAAGGATTTAGAGCTTTAGGAGCTGAAATTGAGTTTTTTAATGATTACTATGTGGTGCAAGCTGATAAACTCATAGGAGCTGAAATTTACTTTGATGTAATTACCTCAGGCGCAACAATCAACCTAATGATGGCAGCAGTCCTTGCTACAGGAAAAACAACACTACACAATGCAGCAAGAGATCCCGAAGTTGTCGATATCGCAATTTTTCTTAATAAAATGGGTGCTAGAATTTTTGGGGCAGGAACTGATACTATAAGAATAGAAGGTGTTACATCATTAGGTGGCTGTACTCACCCAGTAATACCAGACAGACTCATTGCAGGTGCGTACCTAATAGGTGCGGGTGTGACCGGTGGTCAGATAACAGTTACAGATGTTATTCCCGAACACCTCGAATCGTGTATTGAAAAGCTCACAGAAATTGGGGTAACTGTTGATAAAAGCGATAATTCTCTCACTGCATATGCGAATGGAGATTTAAGACCTACAAAAGTGAGAGCTGGGATGTATCCAGTTTTTGGAAGCGACCTCCAGCAGCCATTTACTACGCTACTTTTAAATGTTAAAGGTAAAAGTCAGATAGTAGACAGTGTTTTTCCAGAAAGGTTCCATCACTGTGTACAGCTTCGAAGGATGGGAGCGGATATAAACATACAAAAAGGTTCAGCTTACATCAATGGAATCAGTTCACTTACAGGAGCATGGGTTCATGCTTCAGATATACGAGCAGGAACATGTCTAATTCTTGCAGGACTCATTGCTGAGAAAACCACTTTTATAACAGGTGTTGATTATATCGAGCGAGGCTATGAAGATATTGTTAATGATTTCAGTTCCCTCGGAGCTGATATAAGGTTATCCTCAGATAACTTAAAGAACAGTGATATCAAGGATCCATATTTACTAAACACAGCAGCAAAAATTTATCCGGTATAGAGCTTCATACTAGGCAGGCATACACAGCGGCTTCTATACTCTTTTGTAGTTCCTATTGCAAAACCATCTGCTCCGAAAGGAACCTTGGTAGGATAGTCGCTATTCTTCTTTTTTTGTACCGCCAGCACAGCCATATTCGCAATTGCTTAAATTCCGATAGGAGTACCGCTTCTGTAGACATTATTGCACCTCCTGTATCTCCTGTTAGGTTTAACGTGCCATTATGTCAAGTATAGATAAAAAGAAAACCCAGCTTACCTTTTTATTTGCTTGCAGGGTACTCTCTTTTATGCTTAATACTTATCAAGAAACTCCTTTGGTGTTAGTATCTCAGGACGCTCGATCTCAATGTCATTAAAATCTTTGTCACCCGTAATCAATATATCAACGTCCGCTATTATAGCAGTGTGTAATACCATGTAATCCTTGCCATCTCGGATTTCGAATAACGGAGTACCATCATAATTCTCAGGCGAATATGCCAGTTCATATGATAATGTTGTTAAAAACCTTTCAATGGCTATCATTTTACTTGGAAATTTTCTATCAACTACCGTTTTCAATTCATCTACTACATACGTTGAAAGAACCAATGTATAATCTTCTACCACCTTCTCAATTAATCGGCTCAAGTTTTCACTCCGAAATAGTATTGCCGAAATGAGAACATTTGTATCAAGCATTATTCTCATAATCGTTTCTCCAATTTTTCTTTTCTAAATTGCTTCACCATATCTACAACATCATCTTCAGTTTCTAATCCTACTCGCTCAGCCTCCCCAGAAAAAGCATCCTGAACCTCGCGTAAAGCAACCTTGGTCGAGTTCTCCATAACCACCCGCCCATTTTCTTCAATAAAAATAACCTTATCTCCATCCTTTAAGTTAAGTTTCTTTCTGATATGAATTGGTATTGTAATCTGCCCTTTTGTAGTGATTTTTGCAAGTTCCATATATTCAAACTCCTTTCCGTGAATTCAATGTATTCCTTACTTTTATTGTATGCTATTTCTTAGCTTTTATCAACTAAAAATGAAGGTCACATCAGCCGAAACTCTGTGACCACATAATTCTACTCTTTCTTTAATATCCTTATTATTTTATAAAACGGGTTTTTCATTTTTTTATAATCTTTATAAAACCTACTTGGTGGTGCAAGCAATTTAATATTCCCAAAGGTATACTTAAATGCATCATATTTTTCTCTGTATGCGTCATAAATAACACTGCTAATATTTTCACTCATTTCATATGTATTTCCAAGCACGTCTATCCTAAAATCTTTATTTATAAGCCAAACGCTCAATCCTAACGGGTCAACATATTTTAGAGGATTGTTCAAAGCATAAACGTATAAATTGCTGCTTTGTCTTATTGCGATGCTGTCAGCATATCTTTAACTAATCAATAACATCTGCAATATATAGCGGAACATTTTCTGCTAACTTGCTACGCAAACATTCCATATGGCAGAACAATTGTTGTTCTTGTTGTAACTTTTGATCCTTATTCCAGTTAGATACTACAAATAGTGCTGTAATATCAATTTGATTAGATTCTATGTTTTCATCACAAAAACAGCATTGATATTTCTGATTACTCATTGGCTAGATACCTCACTTCCATCCATAGTTTTTACTTAATTTATCTAATGAATTTTTCCCAATATTCTTTAATGCAGTGACCACTCCATTTTCACTTTCAACAATAACGTTAAACTTACCACTCCCTATGTCTTTAATGTAAACACTAGCTCCATCTGTTTGTGTCATGATTTTTGAGGGTGAAAGTTTTAAGTCACTTATGTCCGATGGCGTAAAGCCTCTCGTCATTAGCATCAGCTGGATCAATATTCCTTTCGTTCCCAAAGGCATCATACCTATAGCTCTTTATAACATTGCCGCTGGTACTTGTCAACTGAGTTACATCGCCATGCCCATTGAATAGGAAATACTTCACTGTGCCTGATGTATCGGCATACAGTAGATTGTTACCCCGTATATACCTACCTGTAACCGCATTGTTGTTGTCCAGTTTCAGGACAATGTCATTTCCGTCCCATATGTGGATGGTCTTAACCTGGTTTATCGATTTTGTCATCCTAAGACCATCACCGTTATAAGTATAAATTATTGTATTACCGCCAGTAACAGTATAACCGATGTGTCACATTTGAAAATCCAATGGCATCCAGTTTTACTAGGATAGTTTTCTGCATATGTCTGTAAGCTGCCTGCATTCAGGGCATTTAATTTCAACATCAGCGTAATCTGCGTCAAATACTCTGTGATTACAGCGAGGGCATCGGACAATGTACTTTTTTCTTACTCACTTGCCTTCACCCCCCAGCTTCTTTGGTTTCATTAGGCTTGCCATCTTGATCATTACAGGCTCAAAAATCTCTCCAACCATGTAATGGACTGTCGGTGAGCAATTCTCCTTTGCATCATCCAGCATCTTTGGAACAAGGTCATAAAGACTTTTTATATCCTCCTCAGAAGCAATGGCTGTATTGACCTCAATAAAAATCTTGGTTCCGGTATCTGTACTTGAAGCTCATCTATGATGGAATCCAATTCATCAGACTTCCTTTGAGTAAGCCTTACTCTTAACATACTATCCTTTTCTATAGATATTATTGTACCTCCTGTATCTCTTGTTATGTTTAACGTGCCATTATGTCAAGTATAGATAAAAAGAAAACCCGGCTTACCTTTTTATTGGCTTGTCGGGTACTCTCTTTTATTACTATATTATTATTGTCTCTTGAGAAGTCAACACTTTATTGAAATAAATGCCAAGATAGCCCAAGGGGTCTATTAAGATACAGGTCTATCTCAATCTTAAAAAATAACTTCCTTGATAGTTGTTTATAACATTCTCATTGGAGTCGAATATAAATGTTATATTGCTGTTAAAGTATCTCTTATAATTCAAATCATTAAGTGCTTTCAAAAAAATCTGCTTTACTATATCCGATATCCCATTATTTTGATTTTCAGTTATATCAAAATCGTTTTTATAAAAGACATATACTTCAAGCGAAAAGTCAGACATGGGTACAAAATGCACTGCAAATAAATGTACGTTATTACACTGTGACCAATTCAAAAGTATCATCTTTGCTTTTTCTATTACTCCCCACTGTTGCTCTTCTTTTTTCATCCTTATGTGCCTCCTTCTTAAATGAATATCCCTATTTTAACGCTCTCCATATAGAAACATCTTTTATAAAGTTATATCCCATGTCTTTGAGTAAATTCACCTCATTTGCAAAGTATCCAGTAGCTTGAGCAGGATCGTGTGATAGAATAAATGTCTTGTTTGCACTCGCTTGTTGCCTAATAAAAGACTCATTAATATTCCATATATTTTTCTCACCGACTTCTTTAACAACATCATCCCATTTATCTAATTGGAAATATGTTGCTCCTCGACTCTCCGCTACTTTAGTATAAGATACACCACCTTGATTATATTTGCCAAGTACAACTTCCGTTGAGTTTGAATTTTTCGTTGATTGTTTTACAAAACTAGAATAAGTGTTACTCGTTCCCTTGCCAGGGTTCCAGTAAACATTCCGGAAGTTACAGAGCTCCCGAATATGCCCGCTAGGTGGTTGGAGTTGCTTAACCTAGCTCAAGATTACATATTAGAACATCAGGTCGCATAAAGCCAAAACATTATTAAACTAACACTTAAACTGTCAGGGTTTATTTCTTCATGCCCATATATTCGTTAAATGTCTTATTTAGTTGGTTTTGCGGCCTCAAGCTCCAAAAATCTTGCCCTTTTTCTCCACTCTATTTTACTGTCAAAGTCCAATCTACTATTTACTTACATTTTTGTAATCTCAAATCGTTGATTTCATAACTCTTTTGACACTACCTTGCGTATCGTAGTGTCAAAAATTCCTGTAATTGTTCATAGATACGATTATCGGGAAATAATTACCAATAACTCTGTTTGCAACTAAAACTTAGCAAATAGAATCTTAGTTTATTCGTTAACGAATTTCATCTCCAACTCGTTAACAATTATTCCCATCAAACTATGGTGTAATCATAATTAATTTCCTTTATTCTGTCAATATGTTTTTTTATTTCTTTTTATTTTACAATTTGCCTTTTTTGTCGTTCTTAACTTTTTTCTTGTTAATTGGAATATTCATCTGGACGCCTCCGCTATCTGTGATAGCCATTAAACCTCCTGAAACAGCTGCAGCCAGTCTCGTTGAGGGTTTGCAGAAATCCACTATAATTTCCTTAACATATAAAAAGGATTAATTATCTGATTTTTAAAATTCCAATAACAATCCTTTTTATTTTGAGCCCTTCTGATTCTATCTGTCTTGCATTCGTGAAAAATAACCAACGTAAACTTGATATACCTCTCTTAGTAGAGTTTTTTTACTACAACCTCATTAGCAAGCATATTCCAAATTCCTGGATCCTCCATGCCAAGGCGCCACAAGGCTACACCACTTATGCCCAGTCTCCATGCCAGATCTATTTTAGCTCTGAGACTTCTTGTATCTTCAAACCAAACCTCATGACGGTTTCCCTGTGCATCGGTATATGAGAACATTGGTGTCTGGGTTTCTTCATCAAATATAATTTCACTGTTGTAATTCGCAGCTCTGTTCACAGCCATTTCATATGTCACATAGGTATTTCTTCCTGTATCAAGATTAAAATCAAAACCAAATACAGATACTGCCGCAACAATCTTCCATGCAGGCATTTTGGTCATAGTATAGCGTACAACTCTATCCATCCAGCCTATTGTAACAGGTGGTCCAGGAGGGCTCCCAGGCCAGCCAAATTCATTATAAAGCATCACTACAAACTGATCTACAGCCTGCCCTATCACAGAATAATCAAAAGGATCTGAAAACGGATTAAATGGCTCATCACTTATTCTTGACGGTACTGATGCAGAAAAATAATATCCTCTGCTTCTAAGAACCCTTGAAATCTCCATAAAGAGAGCGGAAAGGTTCTGGCTGTCTTCAACATGAACATCTTCGATATCTATGTTTACCCCATCAAAATTATATTGCTCAATTAAGCGAACAAGGCTAAATGCAAAAGCAGTTCTGTTCTGTGGAACTCGTACCAATTCTCTCACAATATCCTTTGCAAGGGCAACACCACCAGGTCTGTATAGTAAATTATGAACTACAGGCATTATTTTAATGTTATTACGATGAGCAATTGCAACAAGCGTTCTTACTTCCTGATCAGTAAACTGCCCAAACTTTTCAACAGTTGTCGGATTGGACTGGCTTATTCTCCACATAAAAATCGGCAGCTGTGAAATTTGAGCGGTATTATTAACAAAAGAATTAAAGGATGAAGGCAGTGTAGGTCCTTCCTCTAATGTATAAAACCCTACATTTACAATAATAGGTTTTTCTCCTCCATATACTCTCCTATTAACAGTGGTTGCAGAAATCCATCCATCACTCTCATCAAAAAGAACAACTCTATACCATCCCTGTGTATCTCCTATAACTGGAAGCCGTGCTCCTCTTACCATTACCGCCTTTACAGGATAATTAACACCTGCACCCGTACGAACGTTTGCTCTGTCTACGTTAACTACAACTTCGGTATATAAAGGAATAATGATACGTTGACCTGCAGTAAGTGAAGTTGAGGTCAGGTTATTTAAAGCCATTATACTTTCAATTGTGGTGTTAAACCTTCGGGCCAACAAAAACAGCGTGTCCCCCGGCATTACAGTATATATCATAATTATCACACTCCAAATTCGAATTATACAATACAGTATATTCAAAAACGCACTAAAAGTGATTTACATAAGTTATATAAGCCGTCTTTAATTCTTACAGTAAAAACGTAGTAGTAGTACTGCAACTGCAATTAGAACTTTATCCATTTAAGATTAATGCGTTAAAGTGTATTGATTAAATGGCGCATAAATGCTGATATTTTTATGAAACTGCCATTGTACAGTAGCGGCTTGCGAAAAATAAATTATTAATCAGGAACAAAAATAGCAGATTTTTATATATTGGTATTAGTGCAAAGCGGATTTTAAAAGGAGTGTTTATATTGAATAACAGAGTTCCTGGAATTGCATACATAAGAAATTCTATGTATAATCGTCCCGATATAAATGAGATTGGCACGATTATACCTGAACATGAAAAAAACGATATTACAGGAGTTGAAGCTGCAACACCATCTATACCGATAACAGAACGTAAAGTTACCGAACAATCACCGCCTTTCAAAACTTTAGATAGAGGTCTACCTTCTTGTAACATCTTACCAAATAATGCAATAATGATTATAGTTGCTGCAGTTGTTGTATTATTTTTATTTAAGGATAATTGCTATTAATAAAAAGGTGGCTACGCCACCTTTTTTTGTTAGGAAACCTTATGCCACTCTTCGACGGACACTCCGCCTAGAGCACCATTTAATTTACAACCAATTACAAAAAGACTTCCTTGCCTTGCTTAGCTGAGTCATAAATACCATTAAGGATTTTCTGGATTTGTAAACCATCCCATGCTGTTGCTATAGGCTGTCTGCCGTCCTTTATACAATCAAGGAATTCCCTTATTTCATTTGAAAAGTTGTCTTCCTTTTCATATACTGGAGTCGAATCAACCAGATAATTTGCCTGTTCACCATAAATGGTGAAGGGTTTAAAATCTGCTCCAGCCTTTGTTCCATGAATACTACTGTATATTCCGGTCTGTTTTCCGTTTAGTGCCCAACTAGCTTCAAAATTCATTGAGGCACCATTCTCAAAACGTATTAGACCATTTGCAGAATCTTCTGTTCCAAATACAGTATCATTATCAAAAGCTCTCCATCGGTTTACTCCCTTTGTTTTATAATCACCAATTTCACTATATACGCATGCGCTTACAGACACAGGCTTAGGCTTACCCATATAGTACCAAGTCATATCAATTACATGAACACCAATATCAATTACTGGTCCGCCTCCCGATTTATTAGGATTTGTGAACCATCCGATGGGGGTACCTCTTCTTCTTATGTATCCACACTTTGCATAATATATATCTCCAAAAATACCAGCGTCACTGTATGCTTTAATGATCTTACTTTCAGCAGAGAATCTTTGAGGTAGACCAAGCATAAAAATTACATTGTTTTCCTCTACTACCTTCATCATTTTTTCTGCCAGTTCTGGGCTTGTGCTCATTGGTTTTTCACAAAGTATGTGTTTGCCTGCTTTTGCAGCTGCTATAGTAATTGGTGCATGCGTATCGTTCCATGTGCAAATATCAACTGCATCAATGTCTTTCATATTCACAAGATCATTGTAATCAGTAAAAACATATTTTGCATTTACTTTATCAGCTACTTCCTTTGCCCGCTGCTCATTTCTATCACAAATTGCAACTACCTGAGCATCTTTATGCTTTGCAAAAGCTGGTAGATGTGAAGTTTGAGCTATATTGCCTGTTCCGACAATTCCTATTCTTACTTTATCGCTCATAGTAATCTCCTCCATTTAATCAAAAGTATAATTTTAGTTTAACATAAATAGCTAATATTATAAATGTTTAATATGACATAAAGCATTAATAAGTTAGTACCTAGTCAGAATAATGACTAATCAACCCTGCTAAAACCCTTAAAACGTGATACTAGATTGCGTATTATACCAAGATTTTCAAAATAACTGATGTTATAGGTTACTTCTGTTTCTCTTGGAACGCTGACAATGCCCAAGTCATTTATTCCGACAGGAAAAAACTTGTACTCATAAGTCTTTGCCATGCCATCCCATCCTTTTACATTAATCCATATGTAATTAGGGTAGTCTTTCAAAGCCTCCTTTATGCCCTCATTGGTCTGAATGTCGTTTCCATTGATATTAAGGATTATATCGCCGCGTTGTATACCAATTCTAGCCGCATTTGAATTCGGCAAAACTTCAAGTACCCTAAGACCTCTGTTAACCGGCTCATATAATGGTCTGCCACGTCTTTCCACACGCTTCCCGTATAGTATAATTGCTTCATGTACCAAAACCGCATAAATAACCCCAATAATCTTAAATGCAAAGGTTCTCTCTGATATTAAAGCTATAACCAACATAGTTATGCTAAAAGCAAGAATTAAAAATGCATTGGTATGGCTTACCTTTTTAGGATGCCTTGTAATTGCAACTTCTGAATAGCTAATTATGGCTAAAAGACTTGCCAGTCCAACCGCCGGCAACGCCTGCTTCAATATGCCTGCGCTAAAAAGAGGCCACCATGCGGCTGTTATTGCCTGGGGAAACCCAAGTCCCTGTCCCTCATCAAGAAATGTCAGCAAGATCAGAGGCACCGGCCAAAAATGCTGTGTCATAAAGGCTCCGGTAATGCCTCCATTATGTTTTATTATAATTGGAATATTTTCTTTTCCTGCATTGATTAAGATCAAGATGCCTTCCACCAGATGCAAAATAGCTATTAGCATTAAAATAGATGTTATATTTACATCAGGCTTTTTAAATATCATGCTGACAGTGGCTAAAATGCCGCCTGCATAAGAAAAGCAAACATACCTTAAGTTAATGAAAAGCAGTGCACCCATAATAATAAAAAGATAGTAAAAAGTTTCATAGTTTATTGTAATACCCGTAAATACAACAATAAGACTGACTATAAATCCAGCTATAAGCCCTGAAAAAATTACTTCTTCAATCATTTGCCGAAGAGTCTTTGATGGATAGCTTGATGTTTCACGGTAAAACTCAATGTATTTTTCATATTGTTTTTTTATAAACACTACAACTACTATATAAATGATTAAGAAAACATAATTGAATAAAATTGAGTTTAGCATTGCACCTGCAACTTCCGACAAAATCCTCGCTATTGGCAAACAAGTTCAACTCCCCGCTCATAATAAGTAAAACTATACTACAATAGTGAGAATTATTCAATTAGAAAGTTGAGCGGTTTGTGAGGTGTTATGCTATTGACTTAAATAATATTGTTCTTCTCTAAATAATTTTCCACAATACCTAAGAACCTCTTTGCATTTTCTAATTGTTCCTGAGCATCATCTTTTGCTGCAACGTAAAAATCATCATAATCACTTTTTTCTCGTATTCGGTATGCTGAAGTAATCATATTATAAGTTTCTTTTTTCGAACTTACCTGAATGAATATAATATTGATTAAAATAAGCAATTACCCCAGAATGCTTTTTAGAGTCAAACTCATCAAGTGCATTTACTGACCTTATAGAATGAAATATTGCGTAATAAGACCTGTTAATTGATGCCTTGATAAAGCCATTATCAAGATTTACAGTCGCTGCTTCTAAATCTTCTTTGGCTTTTTCAAACCTATATTGTGAAAGAGTTTTTATTTTACTATCCATAAAGCACAACTCCCTCGTTAACTACATTTTTGTAAAAAGGAACAACATTAGCCCAATCATTAAATTTTCTATAGCTCATATCTATTACAGATATAACCTTCATGTATTTATATCCTATGTCACTGACAACATCATTCAGTCTTTTATCATAACTCTTAAGGTTTTCATCATTCATATCAATAAGAAGCATTATGTCTATATCCGACTCTTCATCCTGTTCATCTTTGGCATATGAACCATATAAAAGTATTTCTTTTAGTTTACTACCATATATTTCTTTCATTTTAGCGATAACTTCACTTAATATAATTTTTGTTATATCAGTTTCATTATTTCCAGCCACTAAAATCACTCCTTGTTTGTTATGAATCAGAATGCAATCTTAACGCTTTTTAATACTAATCGTAGTTTCTTCAAGTGTACCCTTATTTAAGAACACTCCTGTTCCCACTTGTTTGCTGGGTTTGAATTCATTTTTTATTATCTTTATTATAACACATACCTACTTTCAAAGAAACTTTACACCTAAATTATATCATGAATTCCAAAGAAATTGAATGATATAAAAGATTTTTATAGGCCTTGTGGAAAAAGCTATAAGGTTAAGCGATAGGTAGTCGGGGAGTTGGAAGGCTATAAGTTAGGTAGTTGGTTGGGTAGGTAGGTAGGTAGGTAGGTAGGTAGGTAGGTAGGTAGGTAGGTAGGTAGGTGGAAGGTTGGTTAGTTTGGAAAGTTCGGATAGGCTGCTGTTGTTTGGCAGCCTTATTAAAACTTGCACATAATATGTGATATTTTCCTCTTTCACTTTTCCTTCAGACCCTTCTGCATAAATATATTTCATTATACAGAAGAGATTGTACTTTTGACAGATTTTT
Source organism: uncultured Clostridiaceae bacterium (assembly GCA_964411505.1). GTDB lineage: Bacteria > Bacillota > Clostridia > CAYPLH01 > DUMO01 > CAYPLH01. The sequence goes on from CAYPLH010000015.1 coordinate 22,254, forward strand.
GCCCTTGCTAAGAAGAATTATGTTACCTGCAGTACTGGGCAGTTACTGCAGTGATGATATCAATTAGAATTTCCAATAGATTTGCTACGATTTGACATTTTTTGGGTTAAAACCTGTCAAATCTTATTTGTCGTTTTCTGTTAACTCTATTTTATCATCTACAAATGGTTCAATTATACTAAAGTTGAACGTGGTTTTAGTTCTCTAATCAGATTTCTACCATGTATCTTATAACTACCTAGAAGTGAACTATCTTGCATACAAAATTATCGTTACTTTGATATAATTTCCAAGGTAGCATTAGTCCGTCTTATATCATCTAGAAATGTCAATTCAAGTACGTCTGTTATGCTTAATAATCTGCCTTATAATGCTTTTACTTCCTTTTAGTGGGGATGAAGTAATAATTGTCTTATTTCCAATTATAAACTCTCTTTCACAATAAATCCGGAATTTCAAGTATTCCGCAATCCCAACATGAGGTCTGCCAACAAATTTTGTGTTTTGCCCCAATAACATGTGTAATTTCATGTTCGTAGATATATTCCTGCAATAGTAAATTAAATCCGAGCTTTATTGGTGCTTTTGCAATATCAATTGATAACTCTGAAAATGGAATTTTCACCTCTATTATTCCACCTTGATGGATTCTATGAATATTCCCATCTGCGATTTGCTTCTGGTTAAAACAAACAACTAACTTACTATTTTTATGCTCTATCATAAATCTTCTCCAGACGCTACTACTTTCAGTATCTTTTTCAAGGAAAGAAATTGTTATAAAAAACTTATCTAATAAACCCAGTACTTCAGAATCCAGATAAATATGAAAATGCAAGTTGTTACCTTTATATGAAGGAAAAAACATTATGCTATATTTATACTTGTCATCATTAAAACTATAGTACTTATCAAGATTTGCTACATCCAGCTCTGAAATTCCTCTTAACTTTATAGGATTACAATAATGTGTATTATCATTGCTATAACACCTTTTTTTTAGTAATCTATTTATTTCAGTTTTTCTTAAATCATTGTTAAAAAGTCTATCAAAAAAACTGCTTTCCCATTCAAAGATATAATTTGTCTCACATCGTTCTATTTTGTAAGTAGCTTGCTTGTGGCTGAATAGCTCAATTACATCTTTGGGAATAACATCATTGTATAATAAATTTAAGTAGTTAATAATATCTCGGACTTGATGCAACATTTCATACTTATTAGCGAGGGATTGCAGTTTTACCCAGTTTATTTCTTTGCTGTATTCTTTTACAAACACAAAAATATCTACATAATCCTTAATTCTCATTATCCCGGTATACCTGGATACGCCTGAATATGCATTCTCAAATAAGATTAAGAGCGTGTGATGAAAGTCCATAGTTTTTATTGACATACCTGATATGTCAACTTCTTGAGTTTCATTCATTAAGCATTCTATATGTTCTGCCTTTTTTATTGTACTATGAATATATCTTCCTAATTCAGTGCTTATCACAAGGTCATCACTAAACTTTTTTACATATTCAATATCTGCATCAGATTTGTTCAGCTCTAATCCACCTGGTTGAAGTACCTTTCTAGCTATATTAATAAGTACTTCTTGCTCATTTGATATTTTATTCATGTTCTTATTCTCCTCGTGAATATACTACTGACTCACTCATACTATTATTTTCGTATATTCTTTTCACTATCTCCTCTATATTGGGTTCTTTGAGTGTAAGGTCGGTAATGTCGTAGCTTCTTGTAATCAAGGTTATTGCTTCTGCTACACTAATTTCTTTTTTATCAAATAGTATCCGCTTTTTCGGTCCTTCTTCCTTGATAATCTTGAACCTATTCTCCACAATATTAGTATTTTCATTTGCCAATTCAATAGTAAGCATATATCCACCGCTATATTTTTCTTTGAAGCTTGCTAATGAGCCGTCATATATGATTCGACCGCGATCAATCATTATAAGCCGGTCACAGATTTGCTCAATATCGTCCATATCATGGGTAGTTAAAATAACGGTAGTCTTTTTTTCCTTGTTAACCTCCCGTATAAATTGCCTGATACGGCTTTTGGCAACTACAGTCAAGAATACGAAATGTAGTAGTATCGCAATTGATTTCCCCTAACGCCCCATATGGAATACACATCATTGGCTCGTTATGACCAAATGAAGCATTATATAATATCGGGACGTGAAGTAGATCTGCCTTCTTCATCACTCTTTTTATAACTTCTTTATATTCATTATAATAAACCTCTGAATTTGGTTTTCCCCAAATTATACCTTTGATTTTTTCAAAAATACCTCTTTTTAAATAATCAATCAACCATTCTTCAACAAGTAATGGAGATGGACAATCATCTGATGTTTCGAAAAATAATATCGTATCTTTAATTAGATCATTTTCAGGCCATAAAGTCGTTCTTTTTAGTATTTCTAAAACTTCTAGACATCCTCCAACGAGAGTACCCTCTACTGTCCCATTACCATTAATTATTTCATAACCATTATTTTTTTTCATTTTTTTTTGTAACAACCTATTTTTCTCCAACCATTCAATGTATTCTGAAGTCCAATAATTTGATATAAATATATAACCAGGTATTTCACTCGTAAAAAGAGATTGTTTAATTGAACTTAATGTATATTCATATACATCATAATTTTCTGCAAACTCTGCTAAAATCGAAGGACCATAAAAACTCCTAAAGCCGCATTTTAGACATATGAAATGTGTTATTGTAGAATCAGAATACCCCAAAAATATTTTTGGATTATTTCTTATTACATTGAAATCCAAGTATGGAATAATATCAATATTACCAGAACCACCAATACAACTAAATATTGCTTTAATGTCTTTATTTAAAAATGCTTCCATTAAATCTTCCGCTTTTTTTTCAGGGTGCATTGAAAGAAATTTTGATCCCTTCAAAGTATTTTGTGTTTCAATTATTCTTAAACCTAACTTTTTCTGTATTCTCTCTTTTCCAAGTTCATATCTCCATCTATATTTTTTATCACCAGCACCTCCCCACGATAAACTTACAGAAGCTACTAAATCATTCGGTTTTAACATATTTGGTTTTTTTAAGTTAAGCATTATTTGTCAATTTCCAATCTTTCCTAAAATAATATATTAATTATTGTAAAACAAAATACAATTATTTAAAATTTACAAAGTTTATTAAAATTATTAAAGCATTGTTTAATATTCCTCTTTTTTATTTTCAACAATCAACATTTTCAGAGCTGCAGCATCAATTGATGAAAAGTGACCGCCCTGTAATAATTTTGACAAGTCTTTTAAACTGACCCATTTAATATGCTTTGTAGAGTCCCCTTCTCTTAAAGGTATGCCCTCAACTTCGCATTTAAAATATATTCCCATAGAATCAACAGGACCTCGAATTGTTTGATAAACAGCATATGGCTTAATACATTCAACATGGAAATCGTTATAACATGTATCTATATACGTATCTTCTCCATTAATACGTATAACATTTAAACCTGTTTCTTCTTTTACTTCTCTTCGTAGTGCACTAATAATTGACTCATATTTTTCAATTCTTCCACCAGGAAATTCAAAACATTCTTCTCCCGGTTTTGTCCTGTATTGAATAAGGTATCTTTTTTCCCCAGAGATAATTTTCTCTATTATAGCTCTAGCATTAATATATATCAAAATTATTCCCCTCCTTACGCTGGTCATAACGCAAAATCTGTAAGCAGTCTTTGAGCTTGTACACAACGAGGAAAGCTTGCTCGCGACTCTCTTCTTTTGTTGTGCCTTGCGTTTCCCGCAAGGTACTATCGAAGTTCTTGACGTCGATCTCTTCTTTGCACAACAAACCTACAAAGAAGTGTTTTATTGCTTACACTGCAAAACCGCCCTACTTCAAATTTTACATTCTGTAGCAATTCTTACAAATCATCGTCATTTCTTCTTACGGCAATCTTTTTAAAATCTCCAGGCCAATAGTTGCTTGCCGTATACCACCCACAAATTCAATCTCCACGATCGCCTGTCGCCTGCGGGGATGTATTTTCTTTATAATGCTTTCTCGTCCAACGAGTGGACCGTCAGTAATAAAAACGTGACTACCTTTGATAAATCTCTTTGATGCCTCAATGCAATCCTTGCCTTGCCACAGATAATCCAATGCTGCCCGTTCCTCTTGGCGCATTGCCGCCTCATGGGTGTCACTATAGCGGAGTAATTGTATAGTTGCTTCAGATTTGCAAACGCATTCTTGTGCCCGCATTACAAACTCATCATTTTTTATTTCTGTAATAACGAATAAATACCCAGGAAAGGCAAGGTGAGTCACCTTTTTCACTTCGCCCTTTTTTCTGAAAAACGTCTCTACCGTCAACTTCAGGAAAGTAATCTCATCTTCAAATACAGCGTTGATTTCTTTTGCCGTTTTTTCTTCTTGTCCGGTTTTTACCCAAAACACAAATAAAAAATCGGTGTATTCAATGTATGTATATGATATTTTCCCCCTTCAATAGCAAACCTACATATAACTTCGCCCTTTCGCACGCTAACTGGCTTGTACCAGATTTAATTAAAAAGTTTATAAATTTTAAGCTCGCTTGTTAAATAACACATCACGCTTTAGTTGGTTTTGTCAAGGATTTCAAGGTAGAAATTCTAAAGATCATTAATCCATGCAAAAAGGCGGGTTTGTTTTTCACTGTCAGGTTGTGTTGGATCAAGTAGTTTTTAAAGTACGCTTTTCTTGACATAAAAAAACACTCTTATCAGAGTAATTTTTTGTCAGGATACAACTCTCTCCTTTCACATGCTGTTCTTTATGATATATAGAGAATAATATATACCCTATATACATAAAAAGCATGCTACATGGAGTTTATATGACATACAAATCTACCAACAGACGACGAATCAAACTTGCTAGTATCCTTGTAATTTGTATCAAAATATAAGTTGTGTACTTTCTTGTTTGTTTAATAATAAAATACCATCATTTTTTATGTTTGTCAACAATTTTTTGTATTTTTTTCTGCCTTTTTTTCGGCTTGTGAATTGACATTGTAAATGCAACCCTTGGTTTACTTGGTGTATCTCTCGCGTCTAGGTATTAATAACTCATAATTAATACCCTCTAATCGTTGTTCAAAGAATTTTAGGAGCTTTTCTTCCTGTCCAGTAAAAGTAAATATTACATACCAATTTTTTTCTGGCATATAAGTTCCCCATTAACCGCCTAGAAATGAACTATTTTACATACGATTATATACATAGTTGCATGCTCGATTCTCAGGGCTCGATTTTGCTTACCATGATAATTTACAAGCACCAATTTGTATATAGTATTTTGTCAACTTTATCGGGAAAAAGCTAGGGTCTTTGACAGTTGAATAGAGAATAATTCTCCAAAAGCCTTGATATAGATGATGAACAAAAAAAATTCTTAGGAGAAAGTCTTGGCTTTTTATTTATATCAACGTATGACGAGCCATTTGGATTAGTAATAGTAGAAGTCATGGCTTGTTGTACTCCTGTAATTGGTTGTTTGGCTGAACGATGCTATCATAGTCAATACCTGCTTTAACGCTACCGACCCGAATGTCGGATTGACATTATACGTTGAAGTTCTCGTCCAACTATTACTGTAACTGGTTCGTTTCAATTACAATAGCAAAAATTATTCAATCGGAATGTTTATAGGGCTACTTTCACAGCAGCCCTGTTTACACATTGCAAAAAATCAGGTGCTTCTCTCATAACGTACTTTATCCATAATGTACTTTAGAGGTTCACCATTTACAAATCGTTTTATGTTTTCTATGCATTTCTTTTCATGCTTTTTGAGTTCTCCCGGTTTTTCAGGCCACCAAATCTTCGAGTTCTTGTGGCATGTAAGAATCAGATTCTCCCATTTTCTTGCAGGATGTCCCTCTGGCAACCTATCTTTTAACCCACCATCCACAGCAAGTACATCAAGACCGGCACGCAGCCTTCCTGTTTCTAGCTCCACAAACAAAGCATCTTGGTCAATTATGTCTCCGCGGGCGGTATTGATTATAATCCCATTATCCGGTAGTAAAGCAAGAAGCTCTGCATTTACAGAATTTCTAGTTTCATCACTCTGCCCTGCATGTATTGCAACAGCTTCCGATTTTTCGAAAAGCTCTCTTAATGTGTCTACTCTGGTGCAATAAGAAGGTAATTCTTTAACGTATGGGTCAAACACATATTGCTCTGCTCCAAAAACATTTACCATTTCAGCAAAACGACGTCCTATAACACCAAAGCCATATAATCCTAAATTCAATCCTTCCAGAGTACCAGAAGTGAGCTGATTATCATCTAATCCCCATTTATCATTTCTGACATTCATTATTTTTAAATGCAAATCCTTAATTACAGCCAAAAGCAAACATACAGCACTTTCCGCAACGCTATTAGCTGGTGCATCTCCCCAGTTTGTTACCGGTATTCCCGATTCTATCAGTTTCATAGAGATATACTTTTTAAGTTCTCCTGTAATATTACACATATACTTCAGTCTGCCCGGATTGTCGGCAATTTCATCAGGTATTGGCATAGCTTGCCACATTGTAAATACTATATCGTTTTGACGAATCATTTCTGCCCGTTTATCAGACGGTATTTCACTCGCATCAGGTATAAGAGTCAATTCACCCAATTCTTTAAGTGCATCAATAAAAGGTCCTTCGGTGGGCATCCTTGAATTTTCATTTCCAAGGTAAATCATTTTCAACATGCTGTCAGTCACTCCTCAATTATTTCATTGTATAAGCTATAGTATACCATAATACACTGAATCATAAAACTTACTTTGATCTCAGCACACCCTGTTGTTTTAATATTCACATTTAATTTTCACTTAGCTTGTTTTTTCACTATCCCTCTTTTCCGACAGCAAATAAAATTGTATAATGTAGAAAGTCCGAGCATTGTTTTCCCAAAACAATTAGAATGATTATACGAAAGGAAGGAGTTTAAATTGAGTATTTTTGAGCTTGTTATGCTGCTTTGCTTTGGAGCTGCATGGCCGTTTTCAATTTACAGATCAATAAAGTCCAGATCAGTTCAGGGTAAGAGTTGGATATTTCTGGCTATATTGTTGGTGGGTTATATTTCCGGTATAATACATAAAATATTATACAACTTTGATTTTGTAATATACCTATATTTATTGAATTTTATAATGGTAAGCATTGATCTTGTACTGTATATGCGCAACAGAAGGCTGGAATCAGCCGAGAAGTGATAAAAAACAAACCCATGTGGTATCTCACTCCACTGGCTTTTGATGTAGGCTGTTCTAAACTTCCAATTAAAATCGAGCGGGGCATTAAGCCCCCTCGATTTTAGGTGTAGACTTCGCTTACCACCCTATCCAAATATGTTACCTGTATTGCTTTAATCCTGCCTAAAGCACATAGGGAGCATAAATATGTTACCTTTTCACTTAAAAATCACTTCATGCCAAACATCTGCTCCTTAAGGTCCAGATAATAAATGTAATCATCAGGATTTACGTCAGGCGGACAGCGGTGGTCACAAAATGGTATGTACCCTCCCCTCTCGACAAGCGGAACAAGTGTTTCCATGTATTCCTTTATAGCTTCTCTTCCCTTTATAAGCTGTATTTTGTCAAACCCACCCATTATCCTGAGTTCACCAGCATACTCATTAAGGAGTTCAGACGGATGGGAACAACCGTTTACTTCAAAAGGAAACAGGCAGTTTATACCTCCTTCAAGTAAATATGGCAGAATGGGTCTTACATCACCGTCGCAATCGGTATACCATATATCAATTCCTGCCTTATCCAGTTTCTTTCTTATGCGTTTATACCTTGGCATTACCACACTTTTGAAAAAGTCCACCGATACAATTGGTCCATTTTTAAAGCAAATATCCTCCCATCCCGATGCATAATCAAACTTTATATGGGGTAAAACCTGATCAAGAAAATTTTCAACCAGAACACAGCATGTTTCAACCATATCTTCAACCATGTCAGGATAGTCATAGCAAGCATATGCCAATCCCTCAAAGGTAAGCATATCACGTATCTTCCCTATCATGGAACCACAGTTCACACCAAGGGGGTAGTCCCTATCTTCGGGGTGCTTCTTTTTTATTTCATCAATATTAACCTTGCGTTTTGGATCATCCAATCTGAATCGCTCTTCTTTAACCTTTTTCCAGTCTTCAGGAGTAGTTATAGAGGATTTTATAAAGTTAGGTATAGTATCATGTCCATCCTTCGGAACTTCAGCCATCAGTCCATCAGCATTTATCATGATTTTTGAGTTCTCGGTTTCTCCAATAATCTTTCGTTCAAAACCTGGGTTCATCCATATCCTTCCACCTACAACATGGATTCGGTCAAAATTAAAAAATATATCAGCATCTTTATTATTCGTTATGTTATATTCCATGAACAATGACCATCTTTGGAAATTCTCATTCCAATAGCCAAACTCCATATTAAAGCAACGGTCAACTTTTTTATAGTGCATCTGGTTATTGAATCGTTCACGGTCAGTCATGGTTCCCTTCCATTTTGACCTTATAGGTTTTATAGCCATATAATCATCCCCCGTATAATTCTTATTTCTTGATACCATGTAATAATCATGATACTATTATAGTATCGATAAAGTATATATTCATCAGATAATGTTGCTCAATAATATAACAATGTTGCTTAGGGGTTTTAAAATGAAATTAAGAACTATACTAAAGAAAGGTTCATGGAGTGGAGAAAATACTCCCGGAACTGCTGTTAAAAATTCTTTTTACTATGTTCAATCTCTTGGATATTTTTTTTGCGACCAAAATTATATGGTTGACCGGGACAGCTACAACACTTTTCTTTTAACTTATACCATCGGCGGTAAAGGTCATCTAAAATACAGAGGCAAATCTTATACACTGGAAAAGGGTGATATCTTCCTAATTGATTGCCTGGATCAACATTATTATGCAACTGATAACTTCGACTTATGGGAATTTTGTTGGTTCCATTTTAATGGATGCGAAATAAGAAATTATTTTGAACATATTTATCGAAACCTTGGTCCGGCATATAAATCAGGAACAGACAGCATAATTTTTGATAGGATTAATAAAATTCATTCATTATACAAAAATAAGGACCTTTCTCTAGACATTCAAAGCTCATGCTATATTGTGGAGATTTTGACCGAGCTTTTACTTAAAGGCATAACTGACAACCCTGATAATTCCGATATTCCAGAGCCTATCAATGCAGTGCTTGTAAAAATTGAAAAGTTGTATGCCACACCACTTAATCTTGATACTTTAGCTAAAATAGCATGTATGAGTAAGTATCATCTTTCAAGAGTTTTTAAGAAATATACAGGCTATAGTCCCTATGAGTATATTCTCAACTACCGACTTTCCGAATCCAAAGAAATGCTTAAAACCACAAATCTGACTATTAGAGAAATTTCAGAAAGAATTGGCTTTCAGAGTCCCAGTCATTTTATCAAAATTTTTAAACAATACGAACATACCACTCCAATGAAATTCAGAAATTATTGGAGTTAAGACAATATGTTTTTTTACACTCCTCATGCAAAGGGATACCCCTTCACAAGAAGATATAAAGGAATAGCATAAACCATTCCTTTACATCGCTTTATATTTGGGTATACATAGAATTTTAAGTGTCCAGCTTTCCTCTGGTATCAATGCCACTGATACCTTTTGCTCCTGAGACAGTAAGTCTTGCTACCTGTCCGGGAGTAACAAAAGCATTTTTGCTAGTTAATGCAACCTTTTTAGCTACAATACTTGGATCCAGAGAATTTATTAGCACTCTTCCAGGAGAGCTAGCAAAATTTGCCCCTGCCTTCATGATTTCCTCAAAATATGATTGGCACGCACCAGCAAAAACGCAAAGTTTTTCGTTATTGGCCTCGTAATCACGGGCTTGTTTGACAGATTCAACATAATACTTTGAATTTCTGTAGCTGTTTATGTCAAATTTATCAGAGTTCTTCTTAATACCATCGTGTCCGGTTACAACCAATATATCCGGTCTATTACGTGAAAGAAGCTTTTTTATACTTCTTGGCTGTTGTTCTGTCTGTATGAAGTAACCAACAGGTCTTAAGCCAAAATCCTTGTAAAATTTAAGACACTGCCTAAGATAATCTTCATCTGAATCTATATGAAGAATTTTTCCTGGGCGGTTACGCAAAAGCGTCCTGTCAAATCCCTTAAGTTCCCTTGTTTCATGGGATCTTATACTGCCTAATGCGCGTGCTTTGTTAATATGTGCTGTTAATTTATCTACCTTTACGAGATCTTCTTCTTTTGAATCAGCAAAAAGTCTAAGTGTGACTCCGCACAGGGTGCAAGAGCGCTCTCCTCTGTCGGTTGTAAAACCGGTTACTCTAAACAAAAGATCACTTCCGTGTGACTTTCTTACTACTATATCTCCAACTCTTAATCGACTCATATTATCACCCTCACAAAATATCTGAATGATACATAATATGATTGGAGTTAGAATTTGGCGAATAAATTATTTTTAATTATGGTAACAAAATATCAAATTATAACCAGCCCATAAAAAAGTGGGCTGCGCCACTTTTTTCCGCTAGGGAACCTTATGGTTCCCTTCGACGGATGCTCCGCATCCCAAAAAAACCCTCCTTAAAGCAGCAAAGGGGCTTCCCCTTTGCAATCCCCATTGTCTAGGAAAGTATACTTTCCTAGACAATTAAAAATATCCCCTGCCAGTTTACTTTATTTTTGGACAGGGGATTTATAAAATTTTGCACTACACACATAAGAACCCGGAACATCAAGCTCCGAGCTCTTATTGCTCTTTTTAAGATCTGAACTTAAATAATCTTAGAAGCACTATCTTTATCAACATAGAGAATAGCATTTGGATGAATTCTTAAAACTGATGCAGGTACTCTTTCCCTTATCTCACCTTTAACTGTGTTATAAACAGCCTCAGCTTTCAGTTTGGATGGAACCATACAATAAATATAACTACTATTTGTTATTGCAGGTATAGATAATGTAAACGCATGAGTAGGTACTTTGTCAATCGAATCAAAACATCCGTCATTAACCTGCTGCTGTCTGCACATGTTGTCAAGCTCTACAATTTTTACAAGCTTTGCATCATCAAAAAAAGCCACATGTGGGTCATTAAATGCAATATGCCCATTCTCACCTATGCCTATGCAGGCAATATCAATCGGATAATCGCAAAGAAGCTTTTCATACCTTGCACACTCCTCATCGACACTATCAGCATTACCATTTAATGTGTTAACCGATTTGAAAGGTACCTTATCAAAAATACAAGCTTTCAAGAAGTTGGCAAAGCCTTGAGGTGCATCTTTGTCCAAACCAACATATTCATCAAGATGAAAAGCATTAATTTTGTCCCATTCCACACTTTTATCAGCTACAAGCGCCTCAATAAACTCATTTTGAGATGGTGCCGCTGCAAAAAGCACATTGATTTCAGACTTGTTTTTTAGCAATTCGCTGAACTTTTGCACAACATCCTTCGCTACATTAGTTCCCATTGACTTTCTGTCTTCATATACCTTAACCTGCATTTTTCCTGCTTTCATTTCTGTTATTTTACTCATAAAAACCTCCTTACTAAAGATTAAACTTTTACATTATGATTAACTAGTAACCGTTTACTATATTAAAAATTATAACATAGAACATTATAAAAATCTACTACCAATACTACCTTACTTTTATGGTTATTAGCTAGATTTCAGATGTTTGTTAATGTAGTTAAATCTAATCAGCTATGTGTATTCCTATAGTAATCGGTTTCTGCAAATGAGTACTATCAAACCCAAGGTTACTATTTGGGGATACATTATTTCATGAGCAACACCTAAAAATAGTATAATACAGCACCAGCAAAGAAAATGTTTCTGTTCACAGGGGTCTTAGCAAAACTGATAATGAACAATCAGATTGAACTTTATTTGTTCTGTCCTTCACTGCAAATGGATATTCATGTATAATATAATGAAGACAGTACCAAATTAAATGCTATTATAAGTGTATGCAAAGATTTTTTAAAAAATTGTTCCCTGCAATTTATATGACTTAACTAAGGGAGCCTAATATAAATGAAAGGATGATAAAATTTGAAAGTTCTCTTTATTGGTGGTACCGGCACTATAAGCAGTGCTGTTTCAGCGCTGGCGGTAAAAAAAGGATTTGAGCTGTATCTTTTAAACCGAGGAAACTATAGTGAGTTCATGCCTGCCGGAGCAAAAATTATAAAAGGTGATATCCGGAATGTGGAAGAAACAAGAAAAATCTTAAAAGATTATAAATTTGATGTGGTTGTCGACTGGATTGCATTTAATCCCGACCATATAAAAACAGATATCAGATTGTTTAAAAACAAGGTCGATCAATTTGTTTTTATTAGTTCAACCGCATGCTATCAGCGACCTGTCACCCATTACTATATGGACGAATCAACACCTTTGTGCAATCCTTACTGGGATTATGCACAAGATAAGATTTCCTGTGAGGATTTATTGATGAAAGAATACAGGGAAAATGGATTTCCAGTTACAATTGTGCGTCCTTCCTACACTTATGGTGTGACAAGTATACCACACACTATTAACAGCCGAAAGTCTCGTTGGACAATTATCGATCGTATGCGAAAGGGAAAAAAGATAATTGTTCCAGGAGATGGGACATCACTCTGGACTATAACCCACAATACAGACTTTGCTAAAGGCTTTGTCGGTTTATTAGGCAATATACAGGCTTTGGGACATGCATTCCACATCACATCGGATGAGGTGTTAAACTGGAATCAGATAACATATGCTATAGGAAAAGCTGCAGGTGCCAAACCTGACATAATTCATATACCTTCTGATTTTATTTCGGCTTTTGCTCCCGAACTAAAGGGTGGACTTTTAGGTGATAAATCTGAAAGTGTAGTATTTAACAACAGCAAAATAAAAAGGTTTGTTCCTGACTATAAAGCCAATGTGCCTTTTGCAACAGGTATAAAATGGTCCTTAGAATATTTTGAGTCAAAACCCGAACTTTGCTGGGTAGATGAAGAGTTTAACTCATTAATGGATAAAATTATTGGAGCATATGAGACTGGTTTGAAAATAGCTAATGACTAAACTGGAGAAATCATAAAAACAGTGGTCCAACAACTACTTTTAATGGTAAATTTTAAACATTGGTAGCTCGCTATACACAGATCGCGCAAGAGAGTGCCTGTGATTTTTTGTGCCATTCATTTAAAAAGCAAATTATAATAAAATTTATGCTTACAGCCGGAGAAGTTCTCCGGCTGCCTTAATCATTCTTCAATCCGCTTTTTAAAGATACACATATTATTATAAATTATCAAAAAAGCGGTTTGAAGTAATCATTATATAGGATCGCATGTTTTGCTATAATATAGAATGGAGTTGTTCTCCCTCAATTCTATCATCAGCGCACTATACATAATATCACTGCCTCGTCTGGCTTATGAACACTTCTGAAGTTAAAAACTTTCTGAATATTACAAACAATAATATCGACGGTAGTGTTATAAGTATTGCAAGCTTCATAACTGCAGGACTTGTTATATCTATACCTCTAATATCAATCGAGCCATAACTTATGACCGTGATGTTTCTGAACAATGCTGTTGGCGAAAAATATAAAGGATTGGACATATAGGTAACTGAACTTGTAAATGAGTTCCACATGGTAACAAATTGAAGTACAGCTAATCCCAAAAGAGGCTTCCATACACGGGGAAGATATATGTTTGCAAAAATATAAGCTCCTCTTTTTCCACTATAAAAAGCTTCCTCCATTAGCGATTGGTGCTTTGAATTAAATATACTCTTTATAACAAATACATTTATGAAACTGAAAAGCCCACCGGTGATTAATGGGAAAATAGTGTTAATCGTTCCAAGACTTCTGTTGAAAAGATATTCATGGATACCACCTGTTCCTAAACTGACAAGCAAAAGAAGCATTAGCTTGTAAACAGCTTTTCCCGGAAGCCTCGGCGCTGTAAGCGGATAAGCTAAAGTAACAGTAATAAAGGCGTTAAATATCACTGCTACTAGTGTGACAGTAAAATATAATGCAAATGATTTAATGATTGGAGAATTTCCAAGAAGCTGTGATAAACCTCCGGTGCTATCACTTTTGAAAAATCCTTGTACTATCATAAAGATAAAGGGAAATAACGCAAAAAGCGCAAACACAGTACATAAAACATAACTTAGCGGATTATCTCGGAATCCGTAAGCTTCTTTACTCTTTCCCATAATCCCTTCTTTGTCATCATTGCTACTACCATCATTATTGTGACTAACATTATCAATGTTGCCCTTTTCATCATCGGTTACACCGGTAAAAAGGCTATCTCGCAAGAAATATCTAATAACAAAATAAGAGCCCAATACAAGCACCGTCTGAATTACAATCCTTATCAACCATAGTGTAGCATTCAAGCTAAAGGCACTTTGAGCAAACCCTGCTCTGTAGGCATAAGTACCTAAAGTATCTGCAACTTGATAGACCAAAGGGTTAATAAGCATGGATAACACTTCGCTATCTACCGTAAGAATAACTGAAAATTGAATAAAAATAAACGCAGCCAATGCTTTTAGTACAGGTATCAACCTGCTGCTTAAAAAATCCTTCCTGTGTGGAAATCTTCTTATGTGTCCCTCTATTGAAGCTGCTGCTATGATTGTAGGAATTCCTACATTTCTTGCGACCTCCACAAGCACATAAATTATCCTAAAAGTTGCAGGGTTTACAAGCGGTGGTGTAGCAAATTCAAAGATAGGACTTTTAGTCGAAAAAATAATCATAACAAGATAACTTATAATAACAGCAGGAATGAAATATGGTGCGACAAATATAGCTGAGAATAAATTCCTGATTTTCTTGTTGCGAACCATACTTAAGGTAATGGAAAGCACAAGAGCAACCAAAGACGCAATAATCAAATATTCAAGTCTAATCATAATTGTGTTGCCAACCACTCTTGTAAAATGGTAACCGGAAAGCAACTTATCAAAGTTGCTAGAACCTACCCACGGGCTCTGCATCCCCGCAGCAACGTTATAATTCTTAAAAGGTAAAATCAATGCCATTACTGCTGGTATTACCTTGAAAATAAAAACCAATAAAAGCGCTGGAAGAGTAATAATGTAGAAAAATCCATATTTGGGTCTATAAGCTTTATTAGAACTGTTACTAAGTGTATTGTTTACGCCTTTTTCACCTTCACCCATAACCTGACCTCCTTAAATATTATTTTAATGGTGCGATGCAGCGTTTTTTATATGCTGTATGACACATAATCAATTACAAACATTATATCAATATAAAAGAATTTCCTAAAGCACAATTACATGATTTATACATTCTGCCCTCTGAACTGACACAAATATTGTTTATCTCATAGGCTACACTTGCTTTTTTTACCTACAGCAAGTATAATTATATGAAACGTCTACACAATATGATTTCAAAATTCACTAGAAGCCTTGTGCGTTTTAAATTACATTGCAGGAGTTAAAGACGTTCCATATAACTCCAGACTTTTAGGAGTTAAAGTCAAACATTTTAATCAATGTAAGAGGTGAAACAAATGACAAGTGATTCAAACAAGGTATATGACGTGCTTAACAAGTTGAATATAAACTATTCAAAATATGAGCATCCACCTGTTTATACCATAGAGGAAGCCAGTAAATATAATGAAGACTACGAATGCAAGCATGCTAAGAATCTTTTTTTACGAAATAAAAAAGGTAACAACCATTATCTTGTTATTATATCAGATTATAAAACAGCTGATATTAAAGATATTGCAAAGTCCCTAAATGATTCAAGGTTGAGCTTTGCCTCTTGTGAACGCCTGCAAAAATATCTTGGTTTAGAACCCGGTGCTGTCAGCCCATTCGGACTTATAAATGACAAAAATCATGAAGTCACTGTGCTTCTTGACAAAGATTTAGTTAAATCAGAATATGTGGCATTTCACCCTAATGTAAATACAGCTACCATAACATTAACCAGTAAAGATTTTATTAAATTTCTGGAATGGTCAGAAAATGATGTTTTATATGTCGATATAGATTAACACTACATCGAAAAATCCATTAATACAATGCATGAAATGCACCTAAGAGGAGTTTAACAAAGAACGGAGTAATATAATGGCAAGTTTCAACTATCAGTTTCTACTTTCATTACTAATTGTTGTTTTAGGATATATTATAAAAAGGTTTGGTATTTTAAAGGCAGAAGACAGTAAAGTCATTTCTGCTATTATTTTTAATATTACACTGCCCTCATTGGTTATTAAAACCTTCAGCACTGTTGAGGTTGATTTCGCTCTGGCAATTCTTCCACTTATAAGTGTTGCATATGGGGCAATGATGGTGATAATCGCCCTCTTAGTCTTCAAAAAAGAAGAAAGACAGACTAGGGGAATAATGTCCATGGTGTTGCCGGGCATGAACATAGGATTGTTCATGTATCCGCTTGCCGAGTTTATATGGGGAGCGGAATCGGTAAAGTACTTTGCAATGTTTGATATGGGCAATGCTATAATATTGTTTGGTGCTTGCTACTCACTGGCAGTTATTTTTTCTTCAAACGGAAATAAGGTTGATACTAAATATATAGCTAGGAAGCTACTGCAATCAGTGCCCTTGATGGTTTACATGATTACCCTCACAGCAAACCTGTCAGGCTTTCGTTTTCCAGACGTAATCATTGATATATCCGAAATCCTTTCCAGAGCGAACATGCCATTATCCTTTCTTCTGCTGGGAGTGGTAATGGATTTTTCGCTTAAAAAAAGCGAATGGAAAATCGTTACTAAAATTTTGTCACTTCGATATGGTATTGGTCTTGCTACCGGTGTATTGCTATATTTCTTGTTGCCTTATGGTGAGCTATTTGGGTATGCAATGCTTTTAGGATTCATATTACCTATTGGAATGGCTGTAATACCTTATTCCACGCAGTACAAATATAACCAAAGCCTCGTAGGAACAATGGTTAACCTCACTAACATTATATCCTTCGCTCTTATTTGGATAATAGTAACTATGAAATCGATGTTATAAGTGAATACTCAACAGGCTAAAGCCCATAAACAAAGCAGTGAAGCCAAGCTGCACTGCAAAGTTGCTTGGCTTCAAGCCTTCGACTTTAGTCTAGAGGTAGTTGATACCTGTTTTTACTCAGGTTCAATTTCCCTTCATCTGCTATCCGTTTTATGTGGCACCACATCACATGTTTCCTGATAAAAGGTAAGCAGCCTCTCTTTTAGTCCAAGCAAGATGTCACCATATTTTTTATCCTCAATAAGGTTGTAGAGCTCTTCAGGGTCATTTTTAAGATCATACAGCTCATCACTTTCGTATAGCCTTCTAACATATTTGAAGTCTTTTGTTCTCACCATAACAGCTTTTGTATGTTCGGGACCTTCGCCTTGTTGAAGGTTTACACGCGGCCAGTATAAGCCCTCCGGATTCAGGCTGCTTGTGCTTTCAGCCTCCGTGCAGTGCCTTTCTTCTTGCAACCTTCCACCCTCACAAAACACAGCATCTCTGTGTTCATCTTGATTTCTCTCAATGACAGGCATCAATGATTTTCCAAAGTGTGTGTGCTTGGGCTGGATTCCAGTCAAGGCTTCAACAGTTGCTGGAAAATCAACTAATTCTACCAGTGCATCCCTTATCCCGGGTTGCGTCTTTACCCATGCTGGTGGTTTTATAATAAAAGGTACGTTGGAAAGACAATCCTCAAAAGTATTCTGAGTCTTTTCAACCAGCCCATAATCTCCTGTAAAGTCACCATGATCACTGAACACAAATATGGAAGTATCGTCATATAAATCAGCTTCCTTCAATGCATTTACAACCAAACCAAAGTGGTGATCAATTCGTGAACACATTCCAAGATATACTGCTCGCAGCTCACTCCATCTGTCTTCTGTCCATCCCTGTAGATTCTGTCTCTCCCATATACCTTTCAGCAAGCTGGGTTTGCCGTTCCATCCTTCGGGTGTTGGAATCCGCTTCTGTATTTTTTCTCTGTCAATCATGCTATACCAGGGTTCCTCAACACCATAGGGAGGATGTGGATAAGAAAGCGGCAAATAGATGCAAAACGGTTGATCAGAAGGTGCATTTTTAATGAAATCAGCAGCTGCGAGTACATTTTCCCAATCTCCGTCATGGTATTCGGTGCCATCTTTTGGTGTAACATTTCCGGCATAGAATGAATAATAATTATCCCCATCCGGACTTCCTCTCCACTCATCGTTTTTGTGAAGGTTGTTCGTAGGCTTTTTAGACCTATGCTTATAGTTGCAGTAAGGCTCAAACGAACCTTGACCAGGAATAAGATCATTCTTTCCGCCCCACCATACATAATAGCCTTCATCTTTTAAGGTTTTTAAAAGGACCGGCTCGTCTTCATGCATCATATGATGCATTGTTCTATGTCCTCGTACATGCGTATACCAACCACTCATAAAGCTACAGCGGCTGGGTGTGCATACGGTGTTCTGGCAAAAAGCATTACGAAAGGAAACACCGTCTTCTGTTGCTACACGGTCAAGATTAGGTGTAACCGATGCCTGATTTCCCAAGTGTCCTAAGGCATCGGCCCTGAACTGATCGGGATTAAATATAATAATATTAGGTCTTTTCATTATGTAAACCCTCCATGTTTTATTTGTAGGTGCTCTATTTAACTTCTTGAGTACCACAATACCTAGCTACATACAAAACTACTGTAATTTTTAACACTTACAGCTTGGATACTGTCTAACTAGATTATACATTAAATTCTGGCAGTTTGAAATAGCTAACAAAGCAAATTCCTAATCACTTCATATTCAGTCCGCTTTTTCCAAAAAAGTTATGATGATATAGTGTAGCAACAGAACAATTGGCTTTATTTTGACAGAAAACTCGGTGAGTGGAATATAAAAATGCGTGAAAAAAACAGGATGTTTTTTTAGCTTTATGCGCCACGGATGGCGCATATAAAGCGTTAGCATTTTTATATTCCAAGAACCGTTAGTTTTCAAAAAATAATTAGCCTGTTCTGTTGCTACACTATATCATTAATAACAATCAAAAAAGGTGATTGAAACACTTCATAAAAATTTTCCTACTAAATTAATGAATGTGGTATACTAAATAGAACGTTTTAAATTCTTACAACTAGACTATGAGATGAAAAAAAAGCTTCTAGTGAGTTTTTAAAGTCTATTATGTAAAATTGTTACGTTCCATACATTTTTAAAAATAAAAAGTAACATAAAAAGGACGGGTTATATGAGAGCAGCCGGAATTTGCCTTGGTGCTTCTAACATAAGTATTGTAATAATTGAACAAGAAAATAATAAAATTAATTTGATAGAAAGCTTTTCAACTCCCCATAACGGAAATGTAAAAGAGAAGCTTAAATATATATTTGATACATTTAAGCTTTATGATTTTGAGCATCTGGCTACAACAGGGCGGAAATTCAGGCAGTTCACAAATATGTCATCTATATCCGAGCCCGAAGCTGTTGAATATGCTTATAAATATACCAAAGAAAAATATAAAAATATAGACACCATAGTATCCGCCGGTGGAGAATCATTTATGCTTTACAGGCTGGATAAAACCGGACGTATTTGCGGGGTGCAAACTGGGAATAAATGCGCATCAGGAACTGGTGAGTTTTACCTTCAGCAGCTTAAGAGAATGGGACTTACGCCAAAAGACATTTCTCATGAAGATAATATAGAGCCTTACAAAGTTTCAGGCAGGTGTTCGGTATTTTGCAAAAGTGATTGCACTCATGCTCTTAACAAGGGAGAATCTAAACAGAAAGTTGTCGCAGGTCTTTCAGCTATGATGGCAACTAAAATCACTGAGTTAGTAAAAATATCACCTTGTAATAATATACTTTTAATCGGCGGCACTTCTCATAATAAAACTATGGTGAATTTTCTGCGGTCGGAAATAGACATGCTTAAAGTCGCTGATGAAGCAGCTTATTTTGAAGCGTTAGGCACAGCTGTTTGGGCACTCGAAAACAAAATGAACAAAATAAATAAAGACGATATTTTTGCTGATAAAAAAGGATCTTTCAGCTTTTTACCTTCATTGGACCAGTTTGAGAGTAAAGTTGTGTTTAAGAATATGGAGCGCGGTACTGCCACTTCGGGAGATGAATGCATTATCGGGCTTGATGTTGGCTCTACTACAACCAAAGCTGTTATCATGCGAGTATCTGACAATTCTATTCTAGCTTCCGAATACCTAAGAACCAATGGAGACCCTGTCAGGGCTGCTAAAATGTGCTATCAGAGCTTGGATTCACAAATAAGTGTACCTTTAAAAATTAACGGACTTGGAGTAACAGGCTCGGGACGTCAAATTGCAGGACTTCACGTTCTTACCAATGGTGTCATAAATGAAATTATCGCTCATGCCACTGCTGCTGTTCATTTTGACCACGAAGTTGATACAATTTTTGAAATAGGCGGTCAGGATGCAAAATACACCTATATAACTAACGGTGTTGCTTCAGATTATGCCATGAATGAAGCATGTTCTGCAGGAACAGGTTCTTTTCTCGAAGAATCAGCAAAAGAATCCATGGGAATAGAAATGACAGATATAGCCGAAATAGCTATTAAAGGTGCTAATCCGCCCAATTTCAATGACCAATGTGCTGCTTTTATAGGAAGTGACATAAAAACTGCAGTACAGGAAGGGCTTGGCACTAGTGATATCGTTGCCGGGTTGGTATATTCGATATGTAGGAATTATGTAAACAGAGTAAAAGGAAACCGACCTGTAGGTAAAAAGGTATTCATGCAAGGTGGAGTGTGCTACAATAAAGCTGTTCCGCTAGCTATGGCTTCCCTCACCGGAAAAGAAATAATTGTCCCTCCCGAACCTGGGCTTATGGGGGCTTTTGGTGTTGCCTTAGAAGTAAAACATAGAATTCTTGCCTGTCTTATGAATAAGCAATCCTTTGTCCTTTCCGAACTATCGCAAAGACCTGTCATTTATGGTAAACCATTTATTTGCAGTGGAGGAAAAGAAAAATGCGACCGGAAATGCAATATAAGTATAATGGAAATAAAAGGCAGGAAATATCCCTTTGGCGGAGCATGCAACAAGTATGTAAACCTTTTAAAAAACGAAACCTATGACAGCAGCAAACTAGATCTGGTTGCCCTAAGAGAAGAGCTTGTTTTCCATAAATATGCAGTACCTTATGAAAAGGCAGTACTTTTTAAAACACAAAAAGGTTTAAAAGATACGAATGATACTAAAAATATTAATGTTGAAATTCAACCTAACGAACATGTTACAACTGAACAGACAATTATGGGCAACAGCCATACCAACAATAATACGTTATCAAAGACCAAAATAGGTATAATAAAATCGCTTATGGTAAATACACTATATCCTCTGTACTTTAACTTCTTTTCTCGGCTTGGGTTTGAAGTAGTACTTTCAGATAAGCCAGATGATAGTGGTATGGAGCGTAAAGGTGCCTCCTTTTGCTATCCTGTTGAGCTTTCCCACGGATTATTGGCAGAACTCATAAAGACCGATGTGGATTATATTTTTCTTCCCCAAGTAAGAGAGCTTTGCATGGAAAAAGGTGCAAAGTCCAGTGTAACATGTCCCTTTGCCCAAGGAGAACCTTATTATCTTAAGAGTACCTTTGATGAATTAAAAGGCGAAAGGCTATTAACTCCAGTACTAGATTTTTCAGAAAACCCAGAAATCGTGTCAAAAGCCTTCTGTCAAATTGGTCAGCAGCTTGGCTTTTCCAGAGAAGAAAGTCTTATGGCATACCTTTATGCACAGGAAAAATACTCAAGCTGTGTAAGTGAAATGAAATCTATAGGGCAAAGAACAATTAAAGAACTTGAGTCAGACCCTTCAAAAAAGGCGGTCATTCTCTTTGGTAGACCATACAACGCCTTTTCAAAGGAAGCTAATATGGGTATACCACAAAAATTTGCATCAAGAGGCTCACTGATTATACCGGTCGATTTTCTTGATGTTTCATCTTGTGAACCAGAAAAATATATGTATTGGACAACAGGACAAATCATTTTAAAAGCAGCCAAATATATTGTGCATCATCCACAGCTTTATGGGGTGTACATTACAAACTTTAGCTGCGGACCTGATAGTTTTGTCATTGGATATTTTAGGGATATTATGAAAGAGAAGCCCTCATTAACACTTGAGCTTGACAGCCATACTGCAGATGCGGGAATCGACACGCGCATTGAGGCATTTCTTGACGTTGTGGCAAGATATAGGCAGCTTAATCGCAATACCTATGAAAGCATTGGCTATAGAGGACATTTGCCAAATCCCACCAGCAAAAAAACAGCCCAGTCGCAATATATTCCGGCATATACCTTAATGGAAAATGATAAATTCTTTGTATTTGATTCAAAGGGTGAAAAGTATGAGCTTTCTGACAAACATGTTCATGTATTGCTCCCGTCCATGGGTGATATTGGTTCAAGGTGTCTTGCTGCGTCATTCCGCTTTGCAGGCGTGAGAGCAACCTGTCTTAAGCCACCTCAAGAAGCAGAACTGTTAACAGGAAGAGCAAACTCAAGCTGTAAAGAGTGTCTTCCCCTGCTACTTACAGCAGGAGGTCTTTTAAATTATCTTGAGCAAAAAGCAGTTCAAGAAGAGCTTTTGGTATATTTTATGCCTGATACCACCGGTCCTTGCCGATTTGGACAATATAACATACTGATTAGAAACATAATAAAAAAGAATAAAATAGAAGATGTTGCTCTTATTTCATTAAGCTCGGCAAATAGTTATGCAGGTCTTGGGACAGCTTTTCAGCTTAGGGCGTGGATAAGCGTTATTATTTCTGACGTTATGGATGATATATACAGTGCTTTATTGGTACTAGCAAAAGATAAGGACGAAGCAATTCGTGAATATAACAAGGTTGTAGATGAAGTTGTAAGAGCAGTAGAACAAGAAAGCTTATCCAGTCTTAAAACAGTATTGATTAAGGCTGCATCTACTCTTAATGAAATTCCCAAAAAAGGAAATCTTGAAGATATACCTAAAGTTGCCCTGCTTGGTGAAATCTTTGTAAGACGTGATCATTTTTCCTGCCAGCATATTATGCAACGACTGGCCGATAAAGGTATAGCGATAAAGACAGCTCCTGTTTCCGAGTGGCTATATTACTGCGATTATTTGCAAATTAAAAAACTTCTTCACGGAAAAAAGAAAAACAGCTCAAGGCTGAAAACCTATGTTACACTTCCTGTTAAGAGAAGCTTGGAAAAGGCTATAAAAAGCATACTTTCTAAATCAGGTTTGTATGACTTTCATATGATTGATGTTGATTATATTATTAGTAAAGTAGAGCACCTGATTTCACCGAAACTTACTGGAGAAGCCATATTGACAATAGGAGGAGCTTTGACTGAAATAATTGACGAGGTATCCGGAGTTATAGCTATAGGTCCCTTTGGTTGTATGCCTAACAGAATAGCAGAATCCATTATTACCAAAACACTCGACAAAGAAAAACTGAGTGCTACACATGCTCCCGACCTTGTTGAAAAGATCATCAAGGATTATCCATCACTCCCATTTCTCGCAGTTGAAAGTGATGGTAATGTTTTTCCCCAAGTGGTTGAGGCACGACTAGAAGCATTCTGTCTGCAGGTGAAAAGGCTAAATGGTGCAATTTTAGAGGCAAATGCAAAGTAGCCGATAATTGTAATATTCTGACTCCTTTGCAAATCGGCACTCTGACTTTACTAAAACTTTAGATATTGATAAGCGTAATCACCAAACTTGACGATTAATAGTCAACAAATTTTGGACAAATAATAGCTATTAGCTACTGACAAATATGGAGGTTTTTATGGACAGCAATATTGTAATAAATCAGGTAATAGTTTTATTCCTGATAATGGCAGTTGGATTTATCTTAAGAAAAGTAGAAATTGTTGATAAGTATGTGAGCAAAAAACTGTCCTCTTTCTTATTGAAAATTACTTTGCCCTTTATGGTTATCATATCGTTTCAATTTGAGTTTTCACCTGGAAAACTTAAAAACTTAGGCTTTGTTTTCATCTGTTCTCTCCTGATTCATGCATCCAGCATTCTGCTTGCACGGTATATATTTATAAAGATACCTGATAGCGAACAGAAGGTGTTAAAGTTTGCTACTGTTTTTTCAAATTGTGCTTTTATGGGGTTTCCTGTTTTGCATAGTCTTTATGGTAATGATGGAATCTTTTATGGTTCAGCCTATATTATGGTTTTTAATATTTTAATCTGGACATACGGTATCCTTGTATTTCAGAAAGGCAAGAAAACAATAACTATAAATAATATTCTCCTTAACCCCGGAATTATTTCAGTAATCATTGGCATTCTCCTTTTCATTACAAGTACAAGTCTACCTTACCCCATTTACAGTGCACTTGATATGGTCGGGTCAATGACAACACCAATTTCTATGATCATTATTGGAGGAATTCTAGCAGACATTGATTTTAAAAAAGCTTTTTCAGGGTTTTCGCTATACTACGGATCATTTATAAGACTTTTGATTATTCCACTTATAGTGCTGGCAATATTAAAACTAACTCCACTTGACGACTTGCTTCTAGGCATATGCGTGGTTTCATCAGCAATGCCTGCAGCAGCCAACACCGCAATTTTTGCTGAGATGTATGAAGGCGACTCTCTTTTTGCTTCTCGGCTTGTTGGAATTAGCACTCTTTTGTCTATAATAACTATACCGCTCATTATTGTGCTACTATGAGAAAATACTTACTTCAATGCCTCTGTTTTTTAAATATTTTTTTAACTCCGCTATCTCCACCTCTTTAAAATGAAACAGAGAAGCTGCCAGAACAGCATCAGCTTTACCTTCAGTAAGGGCATCGTAAAAATGCTCCATGGTTCCTGCTCCTCCTGAGGCAATTACAGGAATGTTAACACTTTCTGATACGCTGCGTGTCAGTTCGAGGTCATAACCATTTTTGGTGCCGTCGCAATCCATACTGGTAAGAAGAATTTCACCGCAGCCAAGCTTCTCGGCTTCTTTTGCCCATTCAACAACATCTTTTCCGCTATTATCCCTGCCCCCGTTAATGTACGCATCCCATCCTGATCCATCCTGACGTTTTTTTGCGTCGATTGCCACAACTACGCACTGGCTTCCAAAGCTTATTGCAGCCTCTTTTATCAGTTCAGGCCTTTTTAGTGCAGCTGAGCTTACTGATATTTTATTGGCTCCAGCTTTTAGAATTCTCTGAAAATCCTCTACTGTTCTAATCCCTCCGCCAACAGTGAAAGGAATAGTAACCTGTTTTGCCACTTTCATGACAACATCCAGCATAGTTTCCCTTCCTTCAGTAGTCGCTGTTATATCTAAAAATACAAGCTCATCAGCACCAGCTGTGTTATAATAAGCAGCTATCTTTACCGGATCACCTGCATCTTTTATGTTTACAAAATTAACTCCTTTAACCACCCTGCCCGAGAGTATATCAAGGCACGGTATAATTCTTCTTGTAAGCATTTTTACATCTCACCTTTCAAAATTAAATTTGAGTCCGCCTAGCAATCTTTATTGCTTGCGTCAAATCTACGTTCCCGGTATAAAGTGCTTTTCCAATTATGACACCAAAAACCCCTGTTTCTTTAAGATTCTTGACGTCCTCAAGGCACCCTACACCGCCTGATGCTATTACATCAATTCCTACCGAAGTGGCCATTCTTTCCATTGCAAAAAGGTTAGGTCCTTTTAACATGCCATCCCGAGATATGTCTGTATAAATAATAGTGACAGCCCCTATTGACTCAACCTTCTTTGCCAGTTCAAGCGCATCAACGTCACTGTTCTTTTCCCAGCCGTCCACGGACACTTTTCCACCCTTTGCATCTATTCCTATGGCAATTTTATTTTTAAACTTTCTTAATGCTTTTTCCACCAACTCAGGGTTTTTAACTACGCTGGTTCCGAGTATAACCCTGCTGACACCCCTATTAAAAAGGTCTTCTATAGTCTCAAATGATCTTATTCCTCCACCTATTTGCACAGGTATATCAATACTTGAAGATATTTTGCCTATCAATTCATGATTAATGGGTCTACCTGTCCTTGCACCATCAAGGTCAACAACATGTAAATACTCAGCACCACATGATGCCCATTTTAATGCCATCGTGAAAGGTTCATCCGAGTAGGTGGTAACACTATCGAATTTCCCTTGGACAAGCCTTACACATTTTCCGTCTTTTATGTCAATCGCGGGATATATAATCATTTTATCTCCTTTTTCTAAAGTACTCCTTTTGTAGACATAACGCCTTTTATTCTTTCGTCCAGCTCGGAAGCTTGGTCCACTGCCCTTCCAAAAGCTTTAAAAACAGCTTCAACCATATGGTGATTGTTGCTTCCGTAGGGCACCTTTATATGTATATTCATTTGTGCATTATATGAAACTGCACGGAAAAACTCTTCTATTAGTTCAGAATCCATGTTTCCAAGCTTTTGTTCTTTCAATGGAACGTCAAACACAAGGAAGGGTCTTCCCCCAAAATCAACAGAGACCATAGCAAGGCTTTCATCCATCGGCACAAAGGAAGTCCCATATCTTCTAATGGATTTTTTATCGCCTAATGCTTTATTAAAAGCTTGTCCAAGAACAATACCCGCATCCTCCACAGTATGATGTGCATCTACATCAAGGTCGCCTTTTGCCTTTAGCACAAGGTCAAACAAACCATGTTTCGTAAATAGGTTCAGCATATGATCAAAAAATCCTATACCTGTTTTAATATCAGCAGTGCCGCTTCCATCCAAATTCAACTTTAATTTAATGTCTGTCTCAGTAGTAGTACGTGTAATTTCAGCTTCTCTTGTCAAAAAAACACCTCCAGTATTCTTATTTAGCTTACAGCAAACTGGCTGGAACCAATTTTTTTAACTATCATTTCTTCTTTCCTGCCTTTATTGCAGTATTGCTTATTCCTCAAATCTTATTCTCACCGCGTTAGCGTGGGCACTTAACTCTTCAGCTTCAGCAAAACGCTGGACATCATCCTTAACCTTATAAAGTGCTCTTTTGTTATAAGATATAATACTAGATTTTTTTATAAAGTCGCTTGTGCAAAGTGGTGAAAAAAACCTTGCAGTCCCTCCTGTAGGCAGCACATGGTTTGGTCCTGCAAAATAATCTCCCAGTGGTTCTGGAGAAAACGAACCCATAAAAATTGCTCCAGTATTTTTTATCTGACCAATATAATCAAAAGGATACTCTACACACAATTCCAGATGTTCAGGAGCTATCCTGTTGGATAAAGCGATTGCCGATTCAATATCATCAGTAAGAATAATTGCTCCATATTCCTCAAGAGACTTTTTAATTATATCTTTTCTGTCAAGCTTTTCAAGCTGCAATGCTACCTGTTCCCTGACATCCTCCGCAATCTTATTTGATGTTGTTATCAATATAGAAGATGCATATATATCGTGTTCCGCCTGTGATAGAAGATCTGCAGCAATAAAAGCTGGATTTGCACTTTTGTCTGCTATTACAAGTATTTCACTAGGCCCTGCAACCATGTCAATATCACAATACCCATAAACCATTCGCTTTGCCTCTGCAACAAAAATATTACCCGGACCTACGATTTTATCCACCTTATCAATAGTGTCCGTACCAAACGCCATAGCCGCAATAGCTTGAGCTCCACCTACCCTGAAAATTTTAGTAACACCTGCTTCTTTAGCTGTTGCAAGCATAGCAGGATTTATTCCCTTTTTTCCTCCTGGCGGTGTTGTCATTATAATATTTTTGACACCAGCAACACGAGCTGGTATGGCGGTCATAAGTATTGTTGAAATAAGCGGTGCCGTCCCTCCCGGGACATATATTCCGACTCTATCAAAAGGACGGATAAGCTGACCCAAAACTATTCCTTCTTTTTCTACATCAAACCACGAGGTGTCTTTTTGCTTTTCATGAAAGGACCTGATATTCTCCCCCGCTCTTTTTATTGTATTTATAAGCTCCGTATCAATACGGCTATAGGCTTCATCAATTTCAGATTGACATACCTCGATGTCACAGCTTTCAAAATCTACTTGGTCAAACTTGCGTGTATATTCTAAAAGTGCATTATCGCCATTTTTTCTTACATCATTAAGTATACCTTTTACTTTTTTTGAAACATCGACAAGTTCCATCCCACCCCTTGCTGCAAGATTACTAAAAAAAACCTCTAGCTCGCCGTTGCTCTTTATTATTTTAAGCATTGTTATCACCTTTTTCTTTCAACTTCAGATAACCTCTAATACCATCTACAATAGCATTAATCTTATCACTTTGCATTTTCATACTAACTTTGTTGATTACAAGCCTCGCACTGATATCAGCTATTTCTTCTAAAACTACCAATCCGTTTTCCTTAAGAGTTCTTCCGCTTTCAACTAAGTCAACAATCACTTCCGAAAGACCAATTAACGGGGCTAGTTCTACCGAGCCATTGAGTTTTATAACTTCTATTGATTCCTGCTTTTTTTTGGCAAAGTATTCACGCGCTATCTGAGGGTATTTTGTGGCAACCCTTTTGTTATTGAGACTATCAAGCTTACCTACATGTAGTGGTGAGCCAGCAACTACCATTTTACACTGAGCAAATCCGAGATCCAGCACCTCGTACAAATCTCTTCCTTCCTCCATAAGTGTGTCCTTACCGACTATTCCGATATCAGCTGCTCCATATTCCACATAAGTAGGAACATCCGCAGGCTTAGCAAGGAAAAATTTGATTTTGCTCTTTTCGTCAGATAATATTAACTTTCTTTTTGCATTCTTTATCTTTAAACAATCTATTCCTATTGATTCAAACATATCAATAGCTTTTTCTTCAAGCCTTCCTTTTGCTAGAGCTATTGTAAGATATCTCATAGTTACGACCTCCATTTTGGTGACTACACCCTACTTATGTTAACCATTTTTTAAAGAATCAGTTTATTTCATTTATTTACTCTTATTTAACAAGTGTTTGCCTAAATTATACTTTAAACACTTGTTCATCACCCTACTTATAAGATTTGCAATTAACTCCTACAAATTCTTTTTATTTATTACTACTTCATCTTTTAAGCAGTTCATCAATAGTAACTTTTTTTGTTTTGTCCATTTTTACATCATATACTTCAATGTTTCCTTCATCGTAAACATATATAATTCCACCAATTCCCTTTGCATAAGCGTAATCTTTAAGTTGCTCCTTTAAATATCCAGTTATATCCACTTCCACTACAAGCCCTTGGTTTCTCAGCTGCTCGCAAATCACAAATGCTGTCCTTCTTCCGCCTGTATTGTAAGATATCAAAGTTGCCGGTTCTTGATCAGCCTGTTCTACATTTTGTCTGTTTAAAGCATTCAAAACTGTATTGATACCAAGCGCAAATCCGGTAGCAGATAGCTTTCTTCCATAGTTCTCCACCAAATTATCATAGCGACCGCCGCTTAGTATGGGAAAACCTACACCATGCGTAAATCCTCTGAACACAATGCCTGTGTAGTAGTTCATACTTTGCACCATGCCAAGGTCAATAGATATATACTTACTCATATCGTAATCATCAAGTATTTCAAGAACTATACGTAAATTATTTAAAGCTTCAAGCGAACGTTTGTTGGATGTAATCTCTTCAAATCTGGAAATAACTGCATTAGGTTTGCCTGAAGACCCTGTAAGGTTAAGCACAAGCTTCTCTAATTCATCCTTAATAGTATGCTCTTTAAAAAACTCCTCTATTTCAACATAGCTTTTATTCTCAATCAGAGTTTTCATTGTCTCCATGTCATTAGCAGATAATCCGCTGTCTTCCATAAGACCATTAAAAAAATCAACCTGCCCAATATTTATCTGAAATTCAAGAAGCCCAGTCGCTTTTATTGTACTTATAGCCATAGCAATAATTTCTGCATCTGCCTGCGCTGTGTTAATTCCCATTATTTCAATTCCCGCTTGGGTAAACTCCTTTTGTCTTCCGCCACCCATCTCTTTATAGTTGAATGTGTTTCCCACATAGAAAAACTTAAGTGGTAAAACTGTATCCCTGCACTTTGTAGCAGCTATTCTTGCCACGGGAATAGTTATGTCTGGTCTTAGTACAAGTATTCTTCCCTGCTGGTCTGTTGTCTTGAACATGCTCTCCTGTGGAGTAAGGTTTTGCTCATTGAACACATCAAAAAACTCCAATGTGGGAGTCTCGACCTCGTTGTAGCCACAGTTTCTGAAAAGTGTTCTTATTTTGGACTCTAATTCCCTCTTTTTGTAACACTCGTCAAATAGTATATCTTGGACTCCTTCAGGAGTGTATATTTTCCACTTTGACAAACCAAGCACCTCGCTTTATCACTTTACTAAGATAAATCACTAAATTATTATTTAAATTCTACCATGCTATCAATACTGTGTCAAGAAAAAATAAGTATTCACTTTGACTGCTCGCCACTTTTCAATTTTTTCACAGCCTAAAAACATCACAGCAGGTGAACAAAAAAGGGGTTAGAGTCGTATTTTGTATCTCATTTGATTTTATGTTTTTTTTATACTCGCCTTTGTATAATAGCAATGTTAAAGGTTGACATGGGGCTGCAATTCGGGTAATTCTAGCATTCTAGTAAAACTCAATGCAAGAACTAGTCAATGAAAATTGTGGCTTATAACAGTATAACCATATTGTATAAGGAGGAACAAACAAATGGCACGAAAACAATTCACTGCTCTTTGCATACTTGTTATTATTATTTGCACATTACCTTTTTCTGCAGAGGCAATAGTCACTCCGCCTGCTTCTCTCGGTGCACCAGAACACTTTGGAGCAAGCTATTATTGGAACGATTCGGTGTATTTCACCCTAAGTGCACCAGAGGATGTGCGCACTTATATGCTGAAGAAAACAGCTGAAGACCCCAACAACTATCCACTCTTCACATTACATTACCAGATTGATTACAAAATTGACAGTGGAGCATGGCATCATGCGCCGGAATGGGACTCTCCCAAAACTGCTCCTAAAATTCAAAAGAATAGTTTTTACTTTAACTTCACCAATGGGGAGAACTATATTGACAACGAGAGATGGGGTTTGTCAGGAATTTTTTCTGAGGATGAAGCATTAAAATCTTTAGCAGAAGAAGGATGGGATTATTTAAAAAAGCATTCCATAACCTTTCGAGCACGTTTTGTCGAGTCCTTTAATAATGGGGACTCCTATGTCCTATCTCCATGGTCGAAGGAATTCATTCTTTCTGCCAATGCGAAGGTTGATTACAACAAGCTCATAAACCATGCGCCTGTTCTGCTATCAGGAGAGGTTAGAAATCGTGGCAGCAAGCCATTTTTCTACATCAAAACTGACCAGATACCAGGTGAAGTTCAGTATCTAAACGCAATGTCCGGCAACTCCATGCGTATTGAGGTGTGGGCAAGGATGGCTGGCGAAAAAGACTTTAAGAGGCTAGCGCTCCATAAATGGTTCATGGAAGTGTTCGACCTAGGTATTAACGAACTTTCTAATGATTATGATGTTAGCTATGATGAGGCAAGCTTTGAAATCAAAACCCGGTATGCTCTTGATTTGTTAAAATACAAGCAATCCGGCATCCAAAGCACCTCTCCCGTCTACATCTATAGCCCATTCTCAAATGTGTATTCTCACAACATGCCTGCTTGGAGTCAAGCATCCCCCTGGGCTGTACCTGAACTTACAAAAGCTGATGATCACAGGCTGATTCCTGACATTTTAAGGGGTGCAGACATGACAAGACCCATCACACGCGAAGAGTTTGCGGAGCTGGCTGTACTGTTTTACGAGAAAACCACCGGCACATCGACAACCCCCGCTTCGCCTAACCCCTTCATTGATACAATAAACCCTCAAATCCTAAAAGCATATCAGTTAGAGATCGTCTTTGGTACTTCCGCCACAACCTTTGCCCCTAACCAGCTGACTAACCGCGAGCAGGTAGCTACCATGCTTAGCCGCGCTATTCGCCGCATGGTTCCCGATGGTGACTTTTCCACTACGGGTGCGCCCTCATTCTTCGACCAAAATGAAATATCCTCTTGGGCTATGGAGCATGTGTTATTCATGGCTAAGCTTGGAATCATAAAGGGTGCTGACGGAAAATTCATGCCAAAGGCCACCACAGATGCGCAGATGGCTGCTGGCTATGCTACCACAACCCGAGAACAGGCCATAGCGTTAGGCATTCGCTCCTATGAACAGATGGATACCATTAAAGCTTCTAACGGAAGTATTACTACACCAACACCTATAGCAATGCCTACACCTTCCCCAAGCCCAACATATTCGCCAACACCCATCGCGACGCCAACACCGACTCCAAGACCAACACCTATCGCGACACCGACACCAACTCCAAGACCAACACCTTCACCAATACCTATTGCAACACCTACTCCATCACCAAAACCAACGCCTTCCTCCGAAGCTACCTCAAACAAAGACAATCTAGTCGGCGTATGGATGGGCTTGGTTAATCGATGGGCCACTACCGGATATTATACAAGCCAATTTGATTATATGGTCATGTTCGACGATGGCACATGTTTTAACCAAATGCCACTGGAGGGGCTTGCAAACTTTGATCGGGACAAAAGCCGCAGTGATGATAAAGAGCTCTGGGGAACCTATACTTATAACGGTTCTTCGGGTGTAGTGAAAATAGAAGAATATGTGCCCGATGATCTGGTAATGGATGAAGAAGGCAAACTGAAAATCGGAGCCGATCCCTATTACCAATGCCGATCAGTAGATGGATTAGGGCTTGAAGGCACATGGTCTTTGTTTGCAGATCCAAATGATCAGAAGGAATTCCAAAAGGAGGCTATCTCCTTTACGCTGGACGGAAAATTTGACGACAAAGGTATATTTAGTACCAATTCTTTTTACCTACCTGAGCAGCTAGAAAACTATGATGTACCTGAAGAGAATATTGCGCCTGGACAAGGAACATACGAGATAACGGATTTTACCTTGACACTGCGGTATGATGACGGAAGAGTGCGTAAGGCTTCATTTAGTCTATTCTTCGGGAGCGAAAAGCAGCCTCATCCCAATATCATATTTGTATACCGCCGCAACTTATTCCGTGTGGATGAATGAAACAGATGATATAATGTCCTCGTTACCGAGGACATTATATGCCTCCGGCGGATTTTATGCGCGTGCAATTTTTTTGCCCTTCTTATTTATACCCTCCTGTTACATTGTATACTTCAAAACCATTTTGTGATAATATGCGGTCTGCAATATACCCACGCAGCCCAACTTGGCAATATACTACGATAACCTTGTCTTTGTCCAACTCTGAAATGCGGTTTCTCAAACTATCAACAGGAATATTGATTGCTCCTTCCACATGCCCTTTTCTGTACTCTTTCACAGTTCGCACATCAACAAGAATGTAATCATCTTTTTTCATTCTATCGATATCTTCCCACGTAATTATATGAGACCTTCCCTCCAGCACATTTTGAGCAACATAACCAGCCATATTCACAGGATCCTTTGCTGAAGAAAAGGGTGGCGCATATGCCAGTTCCAGTTCAGTTAAGTCATAAATAGTACCATTCAAACGAATTACAGTTGCAATCACATCAATTCTCTTATCAACACCATCATAACCTGTTCCTTGCGCACCAAGTACTTTGCCTTCATCATTGAAAATTACTTTGAGTGTTATTGGTACAGAACCCGGATAATAGTCAGCATGAGATGATGGATGAATTATAACTGATTTATATGGTATCCCCTTCTTCTTAAGTGTTCTTTCATTTGCACCTGTACAGGCAGCTGCTAACCTAAACACTTTAATAATCGAAGTTCCTTGTGACCCTTTATAGCTGGAATTTAGTCCAGCTACATTATCAGCAGCAATTCTTCCCTGCTTATTAGCGGGACCTGCAAGCGGAACAGCAGTCTTTGATTTTGTTACAAAGTCGACAACTTCCACTGCGTCTCCAACTGCATAAACACTCGGATGGTTTGTCTCCATTTTTTCATCTACTAGAATATGGCCCTTAGGTCCAAGCTTTATACCGCTACTTCTAAGAAAATATGTATCCGGAATAACGCCAATAGCTAAAATTATAATATCAGCAACCAATTTTCTATTGCTGTAAAGTGTAGCTTCTATCCCGTTCTTGCTGCATTCAAATGTCTTTATGCCATCATTAAGAATTACGTCTACACCATTTCTTACTAATTCCTTTTCAGCTGTTACTGCCATATTTGAATCTAAGAATGCAAGAATCTGCGGGGCTGCTTCTACCAAAGTAACATTTAATCCAATTTCTCTTAAGTTTTCAGCCATTTCAACCCCAATAAATCCTCCTCCTATTACAATAGCACTTGACACGTCATTCCTTTCTGTATATTGTTTAATTTTATCCATATCTGGGATGTTTCGAAGAGTAAATATTCTTTCATCATCAATCCCCGGAATGCTTGGTCTTAAGGCCTTTGCTCCCGGTGAAAGAATAAGATAATCATATGATTCCTCATACTCTCCTTTTTCTTTACTTCTTACAGTTACACATTTCTTTTCCACATCAACATTTATAACTTCACTATTATTGCGGACATCAATAGCAAATCTTGCTTTCATAGCCTCAGGAGTCTGAACCAACAAATTGTTCCTCTCTTTTATACTCCCACCAATATAATATGGCAACCCGCAGTTCGCATACGAAATGTATTCATCACGCTCAAACATTATAATTTCTGCATGTTCGTCCAAGCGTCTAAGCCTTGCTGCTGCAGAAGCTCCACCAGCTACACCACCAACAATAACAACTTTTCTCCCCATGAAATCCCTCCCTAAAGTTATATTCTCTATAGTAATAGTGTATTACCCGCATTTTTTATTGATAAACTTTTTCATAAAAAATTTATCCCTTAAAAATGGCAGCATGCCTATACTCTTCCCGGTCTTTACTTCTTCCAGACACTCTTCAATGACATACCTAGTTTTAGGAAAATGTATTCGTCTTTGAAAACAGACTCAATCACTTTATTGCCTTTACACTAGCGTCTATTTTTCTAAAGAGGTTCCCTCTATCATCTGAACAAACAAATCCGCAATTATCAGGTCAAATTGTTTTCCAGCGCCCTCTTTAATTACTTCAATAGCTTTTCTTTTTCTTTCGTCCATCGGAAGCTCTTCTCTGTTGAAAACACGATCATAGGTTTCCACTATCGAAATGATTCTTGATATTAGGGGGATCTGTTCGCCTTTAAGCCCCCTTGGATAACCGCTCCCATCCCATCTTTCATGGTGACTGTAGACAAACTCTGCCAAATCCAGTGTATCATCAAACAGATTTAAGATGCGGTATCCTACTACAGAGTGCTGTTGTGTTTTTTCAAATTCTTCCTCTGACAGTGAATTTTTTAATAAGATTTTTTCATCAAGTACTATTTTGCCTATATCATGCAAGTAGCCCGCTTGCTTTAACGTACTGATTTCAGTCTCTGGTAGATTTAAGAGAGAACCTACTCTAGCGCACAATTTACTAACAGCAATAGAATGCTGTTTCTCTCTAGGACTCCTTGAATGCAGTGTATCAACAATCGTATCAATAATGTCCTTATTTACAGCTTTGCGGTTCATAGTTTTATCTTTATACATTGCATTTTCTGCATTAGCCATAATTTCCTCTAATGGTTCATCTATTGTCTCTTTTGTATCACTACCCAGTGAAATACTGCACTTTATTGCTATCGCGCAAGTGCTTGAGAATCCTGACCTAATTCGCAAAAGGATCTTTTTAACGTTTTCTTGATTCGTCTTTGGTAAAAGAATAATAAACTCATCACCACCAAGGCGTGCAATTACATCATTCTCTCTGCAGGATCTCACAAGTATTTCAGCTGACTTTTTTATTAGCTCATCTCCAGCAGCGTGTCCAAATATATCATTCGTCATTTTTAAACCATTAAGATCTGCGAAAATAACAGATAACGGCAGATTATCCTGAATATCAATTTCAATTCGCTTTTCTTCAAAGCATCTTCTATTGTAAATCCCTGTCAGCACATCATGGCAGCTCAGGTATTGAATCTCTCTTTCTTTATGCTTGCGGTCTGTAATGTCCATGAAAGTTATAACTGCTCCAATGACTTTCCCATCCTTTATCTGAGGATATGAATGATACTCCACGTCAAAAGAAGAGCCATCAGCTCTCCAGAACACCTCATCATCAGCCTCAAATCCCTTACCTTGTCTAATTGACTGAAGTATCCTGCAATCAGCGAAAGGAAACAGGGTTCCATCCCTTCGAGTGTGATGAATCTGCTGATGCATATTTTTCCCGATTAATTCCTCTTGGCTATTATATCCTAATAATTTAATACACCTAATATTACAAAATGTGCATTTGCCGTCCAGATCAGTCCCATAAATAGCTTCAACGGTAGAGTCCAAAATAAGCTGCAATTGATTTTTGCTTTCCTCCAATTTTACATTTGCCTTATGTAATTCTTCTGTTCTTTCTTTTACATTAGCTGCAAGGTTATTTATGAGAAATTGCATTTTATCTGCTACTGCATTAAAGCTTTCTGAAATTTTTCCGATTTCATCATTTCTAACAATATCAACTCTCATTGTTAAGTCTCCGGAGGATAAGGCCTCAGCGGCTTGCTGCAAGCCGCTAATTGGCTTCAAAAGCCTTCTAGTTATAATCATATATACAATAAGTGATAATACTAATGTCATCGCTACCAAAAGAACGGTCAAGTGAATACTTCGAATCACTGGTGCCATAAGAAGCTCCTTGGGAATTGCTGAAATAACGACCCAATCTAACCCCTCCATATGAATTTCTTTTATGTTCATAAATAGTTTCTGGCCTCTTACTTCATACAAAAAATGCGATTCTAAACTCATATTATATTTTTCATACGCTTCTTGAATGTCAGGATTTGGTATCCTATCAATACCAAATCTCTCTAATGTGCCATCTGGGAGGACAGAAAAATTATCAATTTCCATTGAGTTAGCTATCAAACTACTAGAACCTTTCTCAAGAATAACAGCATACCCATTATATTTACTTACCGAATCCCTCAAGTAATTCCCTATATCCGTCAACAATATATGAGTTCCAAGAACACCACGAAGTTTGCCTGCTTTATTATAAATTGGACACGCAAATGATATAGTTAAGTCATCCATTATAAAATGTTTATATATAGGTGAGAAAGTAGGACCACCCACCGCAACGGATGCCTTATACCATGCACGAGTGCGGGCATCAAATTTGCCTGCTTGAACGGCAAGGTTACCAGCCGTCATATCCTCATTTACTGAATAATACCATGAGTTTCCTCCTGTACTGGCATTATTCCTCATGATTTCGATAACGCTATTTTCATTTCTACGTGCTCCATAATACTCTCCATCAGCAGAGCCATAGCTAAAACTGTAAACCATCGGTGTGTATAAACTCAGTACACCTGTAAAGAATCTATCTCTGTCTTCAGTATTTGATAAATTGAGGATATCATTTGCTATAATTTTATGATTAGTCTCATTAATTTGCGCTGGTATATGAAGGTATGAATATATCTGATTATATATGCTTTGGTTCATCTCTTCTGCAATGCCTTCAGTAGTCTGATTAGCAGAAGAAAACCAATTTGCAAAAACTAAATATCCAACACTGCCGATTGATATCAACATAGCAAATATGAAAACAATAATAATTATCTTTCTGATAGAAACATTTCTTTTACGTTTATAATTTTCCACAAGACATCCTTCTTTTTATAACCATCACTTTAAATGGCAGCTATTGTATATTTTTTAAGTGTTCCAATTACTTCCTCTACATCAAGGGGTTTTCTGATCAATTATCCATGTGTTTTATCGCACACATAGTTGCGTAAATACCGCCGCTGTTTTACAACCTTCACACCTTCTTCTACGACATAATGGTCTGGCTTATACGTCATTGATATATTATCTCTGGCAATAACTTCATTATCCTTTAAAGAAGCAAGCTTGTCAATAAAGTATCTGTCAATTTTAGGGTAGTTGTCTAATCCCCTGACCTTGAGTTTATCTTCTAACTTCAGTTAGAACCTTGGCAAAAGTAGATTTACTTTGCACATGTTATATTGTGAACGACCCTATTTCATAAATAATTCCAATTAAACCAATGACTGCGTTTGCAATGTCAATTCGCATACATTTTACCATGGAAACTCAACACGAATTTATTCTTTACAAAAATAATCGGAGATGTTATAATGCTTATTGTTCGTTGTTTAAATATTAAGTGAATGCCCCCATAGCTCAGTAGGCAGAGCGCATCCATGGTAAGGATGAGGTCATCAGTTCGACTCTGATTGGGGGCTCCAAAGCAAAAGTCCTTCAAGCGCTGAAACACAAGGTGCTTTGAAGGACTTTTTCTTTGTTCTACAAAAATGCAATTCTTGATTTTTCGATAATTTTCTGCTGATTTCTTGTTCCGTAATGGCTACTTAATGGCTACTTACTTTCGAACAAGAGGAAGCAAACATAAACTT
The DNA here is from genome assembly GCA_964411505.1 of uncultured Clostridiaceae bacterium. Classification (GTDB taxonomy): domain Bacteria; phylum Bacillota; class Clostridia; order CAYPLH01; family DUMO01; genus CAYPLH01. The sequence continues at coordinate 61,002 of CAYPLH010000015.1, forward strand.
TTTCAATGTTTTTACAGAGTTTTATAAGTTTTGCGTAACGGCGGGGGGAGTTTCGCCTAAGAGAAGGAAAATACCGTGTTATATATGAATACGAGGATAACAGCATTGTAATCACCAACATAGGTTCACGTGGTGACATTTATAAGTAGGAGGTGTAAAACTATGAGTGAACAAGTATCAAAGACCATGGAGCTATTGGAAATGCTACCAGAAGAGGATCAGCGTTTCGCATTTGAGTTTATTAAAAAACTTGTACTTGCTTGGGATCCTGACTACACTAAACTGACTAAGGCTGAAAGAGAAGTTTTGGAAGAAGCAAAAAAGGATGAATATGTTATTTCCCATGAGAAACTTGTAAGAGAATTAGGTCTGTAAAAATATTAAAAAGGTGATACATTGAATCAATATGAAAGACTCCTTAAAAAGGCTGAAAAGGAAGACTTACACATAGTAGAAAAGCCTTATTCCGATTGGTGTATAAACTAACTGCCTGTTGAAGGTGACAAGTACAGTGCTATTTGGAAAGAAGCTGCAGCCTTGCGTGAAAGCGGAGAATTATTAGGGTTTGCGAACAGAATCATTTGTCCAGTTGTTGTAATTTACGGCGAGTATTATCCTCATCCGGTTAATGGGGTAAAACTTTCACTTCGAAATAAGTTTAAAGATTTTATTATGTACTCTTACTCTCTCGCCAATTTATTGGGCTATTCCCTTTGGTTATAGCTTGTCCACGATAGAATGATGGCCAATATCCAAAGTGATGATAATTTCAGCTCCTTCATACCGCCACAGTATTCGTATGTCCATATTTACACTACATTCAAACAGACCTTCAAAACCTTTGATTTTTTTGGTACGTAATGATGGGTGGAAGGGGGTTGTTTGAAGCATTTTGAGCTTAACGGCTACTTGTTTTTGCTCAGCTGGAGTGAGTTTCTTCAGGCTTTTTTCAAAGGTTTTAGTAAAAACAATTTTAAATTTCATTTAAATTAATCCCCATGTCTTCAAACATTTTATCAACATCGTCATAAGCTTTTAGTTCACCATTTTTATACTCAGTTTCAGTTTCTTTAATAAGCTTTGCTATGCGAACCATCTCTTTCTTAGGGTAAACGACTACTGGGCAAAGGAAGATACCTCCGTCCTTTTCAATAACATCAAACTTGTCACCTTCTTTAATACCAAGATTTTTAACTATTTCGGAAGGTATGGTAACCTGCGATCTTCCGCGCATTTCAACTAACATAATATTCAGTCCTTTCAGAAATTCATACTTTCTGATTATATTATATGCAAAAATAAGTGAATTATCAACAAATTTATTTCTATCAGGTGAACTGAGTGCTCAAAAAACTTTTTGTCATAATACCGATTCAAGCTGAGTAGTTGTCTTCCTTGATTATTTCGCATGATAGAGGCTACCGATTCGCTTTTAAGGTCCATTGATATTTACAATGAGTCCACTAAGAATTTAGATACCTAATTCGTACAATAGTTCCACTTACATAAATCTTTCTGTAAAATGAAAATGTAGCTTTTGCTACTAAATTACAGAAAGGAGGCCAATATTATTATTGGAGCATATAGAAAAATAGATGTATTCGGAAGCATCCTCTTAATAGGAAAAATATCCAAGTCCAATAAATACTCAGAACTTCCTGCGTTACCAATCTCATTTGTTTTTATAATATTATTTACATGTATAGTTAAGCATGTTACTATATTGGTATAATATCCTATTAAAATATGCAGTGAAATTGGTATAATGTATTTTATAAAAAAGTGGGCGAATTTCATAGTTAAATACAAGAAAATAGTATGCGTATTTGCCATCCTCATAGTATTTTCAATATTCTCGAGTTCAGTTTTAGCACTTGAACCTTCTGAGAAATTAGTTTACGATTCTCATGAGAATACTGAAATGATATGGTATGATGAATATGGAAATGTAATTGGTACTAATTAGTATATAATAGTAAAGCAATATAAGTCTACTGATTTCACTGAATAATTTTTTGTAATGGAGGTTTATTATAAGATGAGTAAACGATTTTTTATAATAATTCTTATTTTGGTTGCAATAATTACTGCTTTACTGGCAAGCTCCTGTGGAAAATCACAGATTGAAAATAGTAGTGATAATGTAAATAGTATAAATTCTACATATTACAAGATGCCTGTGTACCAGGAAGAGATAATTTATACAGGCGATGGTAAAGAACACATAGAAAATGTCAAAGCTTATTCAAATGATGAATTTGTTTCTATATCAACGAACATAGAAAATGCTTCACGGAATTTAGTGAAATACGATAGCAAATTTAAAAATCAAGACATTTTAGTAAAAGGAAGCTTCAAAGAGAGAGTATTAAGTGCTTATGACAATGATTCAAATCATAATATTTATTTACTTAACCTAAAAAAAGTTGAAAAGGGATCTTTACCTTTGCCTGAAGGACGTTTGATTAATGTATATGATTATCAAGGAAATAACATAAAAGAAGTAAAAGTGGAAGATGCGAAAATTATAAAGGATGCTAATTGGGTGAGGAAAATAGTTGTAAAAAATGAATGTATTTATATATTTTCCAATTCTGGAATTCAGGTGGTTGATCATAATGGAAAAACAATTACCGAACTACCTAAACACTATATTGATGCTGATGTGTCAAGTGATGGAAACATTATTTTCATTATTAAGGATGCACAACAAAAATTTTGTAGAGAAAAAATTGATACTGATACCACAAAAATCCTATGGTCTTTAGAGTTCGAAAATTTTACTGATATGCCCGATAAAATATGTTGCGATAAAGAGATGGATTTATTCTATATACAGAATAACAATAAAATAGAAAAATATGATACTAACGGTAATTACATTGCTGATCTAATTGACTTTTATAAATATAAAGCAGGTGTTTCAATGTCAACTGACAGATTTCTATCTGAGCTGTTTTATTGTAAAGAAAACTTCTATATTATCTTGTCCTTAAGGGCTAATCCCTTTGATATTGAAATTATTAAATTTTCGCCACTTTTTGGTATTAATGCTGACATAAAATTGCAAGAGTTTGAAAAAACACACATCAATACTCCTACCATCAAAGTTTTGATACCTGAGAGGAATATAATGTTTGAAAAGCAATCAATTATTTATCAAAGCAACAATAACCTACTTATTGATATATCATACTATAGAGACTCTCCTGTCGCCGGTAAACTTTTAGAAGATTATACTCAATATATCAACCTGCAGATAATGTCTGGGGTGGATTGGGATATCGTTGCAATACGGAGTCTGCCCTATAGAACATATATAAAGAAAGGAATTCTTGCAAATCTGGAATCTATAAGTAAAAATAATTATTTTAATGATGATAGTAAATACTTCACTAATATTTTTGATAGTGTAAAATATGATAATGAGCTATATATATTCCCAGTGGGTTATACTTTTGGTGCGCTACTGGTAGATGAGCTTTATTTTGAACAAACAAAAAATCAGCTCGATTATAGTAACATGAATTGGATTGATTTACTTAGCAGCGCTGAAAATATGAATGAAGGATCATTTCATCCTATGTCAAAAGACACAATATATTCCTTATTATATCGAGCAATAGCAGATGAAATAGTTGATGTGGAGATTAAAAAAGCAGATTTTAACAGTGAATTATTTTATGAGTTCTCCAAGATTGTAAAAACAAGTAGCAACATCAACTTATATGCTAATAAAAATACAAAAACACAATATAATGTTACTGAAACCTTTGGTATGCAGACACCTCTTAGCATATTCCAAGGTTATAGACTGCTTCAATTACCATTTATGCAATACTCAGATAAAAGGGTTTTTCTTATTCAGGAGGGTTATGCAATAAACAATAGCAGCAAAATGAAACAAGAGTCATTGGAATTTATTAAATACCTAGCAGATAATACTGGATACTTCCCTGTATCAAAAGTTGCTTATAGTGATTATATGAAGAGAAATTCCAAGCCAGAATATAAAGAAATAATTAATTCAATAACTGACATTATAGAATCATTAAATGCTTTTAATAGCTTTGATATAATTAAAGCTGACATCGCCAGTATTATTAAAGAAGAAGTTATCAAGTTTTGTAATGATGAATTATCTATGGAACAAGCTATTGAAGAGCTTAACGATAAAGTATGGCTTTATCTTAATGAGTAATAAAAGGAGATGCAATGTCATATTTCTATGCGAGATGCACTTTTTAAACACACCTGAAATGTTGTGCATTTCAAAGACTACATTACAAAAAGTAAAGATATTGCATATAGGCTTATTAAACGCCTGATACTAGCTAGAATAGGGGATGATTGTCATAATCAAAGATAAACGTGCATTAATGATATTTTTGACACCACCAATTGCAGGGTTCATGCTGTTTTACATATTTCCGTTTGCGGGCGGATTATATTATGCCATGATTAATAATCCCTTTGAAAAGCATTTTGTATGGTTTGATAATTTTGTTTCTATATTTAATAATCAGGCATTTTTACTGGCATTCAAAAACACAGTTGTTCTAACAGTTGTTGCTGTACCACAATTAATAATGTTTTCTTTTATTGTGGCAGTTATACTTAAAAACAATACCAGTAAAATAAGCATATTGAGAAAAATCATTATTTTCCCTTTAGCCATACCAACAGTTACTGTTGCAAGCATTTGGTTGTTGTTTTTTGAAAATAGAGGTTACATTAACAATGTCATTAGCGCAATAATGCATATAGAGGGCTTAAATTGGCTTGGAGGCAATCTTTTGTATGTACCCATTTCTTTGATTTATATATGGAAATATTCAGGCTTTAATATAATTTTGTTTTTAGCAGGTTTGTCCCATGTACCGATTGAGCTTCATGAGGCTGCGGTATTAGATGGTGCAGGAAAGATCAGACAAATCAGGAGCATTACATTGCCTTGTATTTTTCCGATAATTTTTTTTGTTACTGTATTATCAATAATTAATTCTTTTAAAATGTTTAGAGAAATATATGTATTATGTGGCTCATATCCCCCTAAAAGCATGTATGTGCTACAGCATTTTATAAATAACAGCTTCACAAAGCTAAATTATGAGCAGCTAACAACAGCAGCTTATATTTTTTCAATTTTGATTCTTGTTCTGGTGTGGGTCTTAATAAGTTTTGAGAATAGAGTTATTGCAGATACAAGATAGAATAAAAGACCTTCTATATATTTACAAAGGGAGTAATCAGCTTGAAGATCGTAACAAATGGTTCAAACAAAACTAGAAATATTTATAACTTTTTTTCCAAAATTATAATTGTAATTGTTGCTGGAATAGTATTGCTGCCAATATACATGATCTTTATAAATTCATTTATGAATTATGATGAATTAAATCAATGTATTACTTTATCAAGCAATATCACAGATAAGTACATGAGCATCAAGCTTATACCTTCTCATTTTACTTTTAAGCAATACATTACTATTTTGCTTGAAAGCGCCAAATTTAATCAATCTTTTTGGAAATCCTTCGAATACAGTTTCCTCATTACTATTGGTCAAGTGGTTTTAGGAACAATGGCTGGTTTTGTATTCTCCAGATTTGATTTCAAGGGAAGAAATGTTCTCTTTTTTATAATTCTCTCTGCCATGCTTATGCCTTTTCAGGTAACAATGGTACCTAACTACATAGTACTAAATAAATTGGGTTTATTGAATACTGATTCTGCTATTATTTTACCTGGTGTTTTTTCCGCTTTCGGTATGTTTATAATGCGGCAGTTCATGCAACACATCCCTGATAATTTAGTCGAGACCGCACAGATTGATGGAGCAAATACTTATTCACTGTTTTTGAAAATTTTACTTCCGCAATGCAAAAGTGGTATTCTCGCATTATTTATATTATGTTTTGTTGACACATGGAATATGATAGAGCAACCCCTCATTTTTCTTAGCAGTGAAGAAAAGATGCCTCTGTCAATTGTCATCCGGGAAGCATTGAATCTTTCACCTGAAACTGTATTTGCGCCATGTATACTATTTATTATGCCTGCAATTTGTATGTTCTTTACATTTGAAAGAGCGCTTATTGAAGGAGTGGAAGCAGTCTGGCTGGGAGTCAAGAAATAGACAGCTGCTGTATGCTTAAAAGGTACTGTAGTATTATTAGCAGAGTATCACAGTATTACTAGGAGATGCTGTTACTGAAGAGTTAATGGAGAGTTAATACAAATCTTTAAAATTAAAGTGCGATAGCGTAAAGGCAACTTGCCAAAATCAATACCTTTCACTATCCGAAAAAAACAGTAAAGAGGTTACATTATGAACTATAACAAAGTATGGTTGATTATAACCGTAATATTTCTATTATTAATGCTGCTTGTAAATGTCTTTGCTCCGGTGTATTTAAAGCTTTACTACCCAAATGTTGAAACAGTGAAGATCACCGGAGGATACATTGATGGTGTCTATTACGGATTGATTGTCCCATCTTCCGCAATTATTAGTATAGATAATAATGGATACATATTTCAAATGGTCTATAAAAAAAGTTTTTGGATTGAAGGCACCTACAGCATTTTATCCAAAGTAGATGTTGCAGCAACTGATTCAAATTCATCAGCAATTAATGCAGCTTTAAGATCTGGTGATACTGTTATTGTCAAATGGAACAAACAATTGGAAGATGGTAAGCGTGTTATTGAGACTCGGTGAAAGAATAAAAAGAGCCACCCTTTAAAAAAACACCCTGTCCTTGTGCCTTTCAAGTGCAAGCATTAGAATATAACCTAGCAAATAACATGAAATGGTTTGTCCGAGTGCTACCCATCCCATAGTCACAAAAAATGGAATTTCTAGAACCACATGCAAAATATAGCCTACTACAATAGCATTCACAACTACCGATGGAAGTGGTACAAGCCAACGACGGGGCATTTTGTATGATAAAAAAGCAGCCACAAGAGTTGCCAAGCTTCCAAATATAATATCTATAGCGCCATTTCCTACAATTATATTGGAAATAAGACAGCCTACAAAAAGCCCCGGAATAGCAGCAGGTGTAAAATACGGCAGAACTGTTAGGGCTTCTGAAATTCTTACCTGCATAAGCCCCGAACTAATAGGAGCAAACAAATATGTCAACGCAACATACATAGATGCTATTATGGCTGCTTGAGCAATAAACCTGATATTTTCTGGCTTTTTCATTAAAAAATCATTCTCCTTTAAACAGTCCAACAACCCGGTTGTAAAAAAGTGGGCTTCGCCTCTTTTTTTCGCTAGGGAACCTTATGGTTGGTTCCCTTAAACGGATACTCCGCATCCTTAAGCACCAAATCGATATAAAAAGCTTATTATTTAATTATTTAACCTGAAGCTGTGTCCAAACTTCATTGTAAATAGCTAATGCATCATCTAAGTCCACGAAAATTTCGCATCTTTCAAGAATTTCATCCGATGGCCAGAAAGCTGGCATTTCCACAATTTCCGGGCTTTGTTCACGAATCATATCTACTACCTCTTTGTTGGGAGTAGCATATCCTACATACTCAGTGTTCTGATAGGCATTCTTTGGATCTAACAAAAAATTCATGAACCTTTCGGCAGCTTCTTTATTTTTTGATGTCTTTGGTATAACCATGCAGTCGAACCAAACATTCGTACCTTCTTTTGGAACGATATATTGGATGTTCTCCACTTCCTCCCAATATATGTCCATGGCAGCACCTGACCAATTAAGAGCTATTAGCGCATCACCATTTAGCATCATATCTTTGATTTCATCAACGTAATATCCGTTCACAAGTGGCTTTTGCTCTATTAGAAGCCTGCCCGCTTCACGTACTTTTTCCTCATCCTTAGTGTTCAAAGAATATCCAAGCTTTTTTAGCGCTACACCTACTGTATCGCGAATACTATCCAGCATAAGGATCTTTCCTGCATATTTTTCATCCCAAAGAATATCCCAGCTGTCAATCGGTTCTTTTACTATATCAGAATTGTACATAATTCCAAGGGTTCCCCAAAAGTATGGTACCGAATACCGGTTATCTGGATCATAGTCAAGATTCTTAAACCTGTCATCAATATACTCAAAATTAGGTATATTGGAAAAGTCGATTTCAAGAAGCATGTCTTTTCTGAGCAACTCCTGTATAATGTAGTCCGACGGAAAAATTATATCATAATTTGACGCTTCAGACTCAAGTTTAGCAAGCATTAATTCATTTGTATCATAGGTTTCATAAACTACTTTTATGCCTGTTTCATCTTCAAACTTGTCAATCAGTTCAGGATCAATATACTCACCCCAGTTATATACACTAAGTGTTTCCTTCTTGCTGCCACAACCTGCAAAACTTAATGTTACTGACACCAATAAAATTACAACCAGAATAAAACTGATAATTTTTTTCATGGTATTAACTCATCTCCTTTTGTTGTGCTTCTATTAATTAACAGCAGCATTACTACTACTATTAAAAACATTATTGTGCTTAAAGCATTAATTGATGGTTTTATACCCTTTCTTGCCATTGAATATATCACGATTGATAAGTTTGTTACGCCTGAACCAGTCGTAAAAAAGCTTATGACAAAATCATCAACTGAAAGGGTAAAAGCCATTAAAAAACCTGTTATAATGCCAGGCAGAATTTCAGGTATAATAACCTTCCGAATAGCATAGGAAGGCTTTGCTCCCAAATCCATAGCAGCTTCAGGAACATGCTTGTTCATTTGCCGAAGTTTTGGAAGAATACATAGTACAACATATGGTATGTCAAAAACAATATGAGCTATCAACAATGTTACAAACCCTAACTGCATCTTAAGTGATAAAAATAGTGTCATAAGTGAAACACCCGTCACAATATCAGGGTTTAAAACAGGCAAATAATTTATATTCAAAACAATTTTTCTGCTTAAAAAGCGCATATTATATATACCTATAGCAGTTAAGGTTCCTGCAATTGTTGAAATAACAGCTGCTAAAAAAGCAATCATCAAAGTATAATAAAGAGCAGTTCTAATATCCCTGTTCTCCAAAAGCTCTGCATACCACTTTAATGTAAAACCTCCCCAGTGTCCTCTGGACTTAGAGTCATTAAAACTATATACCATAAGAACTACTATTGGAGCATATAGAAAAATATATATTATTGCAAGATAGAATCTTTTAATTACTCTTATCAAAATAACCCGCCACCTCCCTGATGTTCTTCTTTATCTACCGAGGACATAACAGCCATTGAAAGTAAAATTAACACCATGAGTACTATAGATAACGCAGAGCCAAAATGCCAGTCCCTCTGCACAGTAAACTGCTGCTCAATAAGGTTTCCTATTAAAAGATCCTTTCCTCCGCCCAAAAGCCTAGAAATAACAAACGTACTCACTGCTGGCATGAAAACCATTGTTATGCCCGTAATTATTCCCGGAATACTAAGAGGAAAAACTACTTTTATAAAGGTTGCCAAATTATTAGCTCCTAAATCCATGGCGGCTTCTACCACACTCTTATCAATTTTCGATAAAACCGTATAAATAGGCAAAACCATAAAGGGTAAAAAATTGTACACCATTCCTAGAACAACCGCACTCTGCCCCGGCATTATATTAAGCATAGGAAGACCAAAAAAAGCTAATATTCTGTTAATAAACCCATTTGGTGATAGTATGGACATCCATGCATAAGTGCGGAGTAAAAAATTCATCCAGATAGGCACAAGAAAAAAAAGCATCAAAAGATTTCTCTTTCTGGCCTCAGCTTTCACAATAATAAGTGCTACAGGATAGCCAAGTAAAAAGCATAAAGCAGTTGCGACAGCGGCCAGATAGAATGACTTGGCAATAACCTTTAAATACATCAAATTAAACAACTTCTTATAGCTGCCAATGGAAAAGGACATAGAGCCAAGATCATGAACATTCCCGCTTGTAAAGCTATAAAACAGAATCAACAAAATAGGCCCTATTATAAAAATTGCCATCCATACAATATAAGGATAAGACAGCATTCTAAAACGATTTTTCATATTTCTGTCTCCTTTTTCATAACATGAATATCCCCTGCAGCAATATCCAAACCCACGCTAGACCCAACTGGTCTCATACGCGTGCTGTGAACAATATATTCCATGGACTCGTTGCCTATTACCATTTCATAGTGTACGCCTTTGAACACTACTGATCTTACAGTCCCTTTTATTTTAGCATTTTCAACATCAATAATTTCAAGATCCTCTGGGCGCAATACTACATCAACTGGTTCATTTGGCTCAAATCCTTTGTCCACACATTCAAACTTATAACCATCTAATGTAACACAAAAATCATAGTTCATAATTCCGTCAATAATATTGCTTTCCCCTATGAAATCAGCTACAAACCTGTTTATCGGCTCATTATATATATCTACTGGTGTTCCGACCTGATTAATTACACCTTCATTCATAACAACTATTGTATCGGACATTGTAAGTGCTTCTTCTTGGTCATGTGTAACATACAGAAAAGTAATGCCAACTCGTTTTTGCATGTTTATAAGCTCTATCTGCATACCCTTGCGCAGCTTTAAGTCCAAAGCTCCCAAAGGTTCATCCAAAAGTAATACTTTTGGTTCATTTACTAACGCTCTTGCAATAGCTACCCTTTGCTGCTGTCCACCGCTCAAAGAGTCAACATGACGTTTTTCATAGCCTTCTAGGTTAACTAGCTTGAGTATTGTTTCAATTCTTTCATTTATTGCACTTTTTGAAAGCTTCTTTATACGAAGTCCAAATGCAATATTTTCATATACATTCAGATGGGTAAAAAGGGCATACTTTTGAAATATTGTATTTACATTTCGCTCATATGCAGGTAGGTCATTAATTTTTTTGTCTTGAAAAAAAATGTCCCCTTCGTCTGGTTCTTCAAATCCACCAATCATTCGCAAGGTAGTTGTTTTTCCACAACCACTTGGACCTAAGAGTGTTACAAACTCATTTTCTTTTATGGTAAGATTAATATGATCAACTACAGTCACACCATCAAATTGTTTAGTAAGATTATTAAGTCTTATAATAGGTCCATTCATAAAAAACAACCCCCAATATTAATTAATAAGTGTTCATTGATATTGTGAATTGCAGTCATTCTTCCATGTAAAGACCAGGCATTTTTTCTGCAATTTTTTTAAATAAACAATTCGTATTATTGCATTAAATAAACGTTATGTCAACATTAAAAAATTATTTTTTTAATACAAAAAACTCCCATAATATTAGGAGTTTTTTTTTGGAGCGGGTGATGGGAATCGAACCCACACGGTCAGCTTGGGAAGCTGATATTCTACCACTAAATTACACCCGCAAAATATAGAATTTTATTGAAAATAAAAACCCAATAACATCAAGCCTTGCTAGCTCTTTAGGTATATACTTTAAACTCTTAAATTCAGTATCTTTTAATATATCACAAAATATTTGCTTCGTCAATTATTTCGCAGCAAAATGCCTAAGATCAGGTGACCATCTGTTACTGTTCACTCCCCCATAGTAGTCGCACACATGATAGCGAAACTTTTAGGTG
>CAYPLH010000016.1:0-71727 GCA_964411505.1 uncultured Clostridiaceae bacterium
CTAAAAATTAGCCTTGTTCTGCATTCTCTTTTTTAAGGGGGCTGTGAATAGTAACGGAAGCAAACATTAACTTTTATAATGTTTTTATAGAGTTTTATAAGTTTTGTATAACGGTGCTCTTTCTTGAATATGATACGAATCAGAAAATCAAATCAAAGCAGAACTCTTGCAAAGAGGACTGCACCACATCCCAATGTAAACCGCCCCTTAAATCCTTCGACTTTAAGAATCAAGCTCTGTTTATTTTTGATTATAGTTACTTCATTATTTGTGGTTATGATAGGCGGAAGCACTTATGTAAGGAATGTTTCTGGTAACTACGCTATAAGTTTCATTGACTTTATTAAATACAAAAACATTACTTATAAAGGAATGGAAAATGCAATCGTATCTCACAGTAATTTAATTGATAAGAGGATTGGAACTGTAGAGTTTATGCTTGGTCCAATAGTATCAAATCTTGATTACAGAGCCAGAAACAATGATGCAGCTTACCGGCCTAAAGGCACACCTATATATTCAATTGAGGGCTTATCAAGTAAAGAGTTTATAGCTGTTAAAGATAAAAGCGTAGTTAATGGATACAAGATATATATTAGTGATGATGTTGATTATAAATGGCTTTTTAAAGATCTTCCCAAGGACAGTGTTACAGAAATAAGCTTATATTACCGCTATCATGAAACGTCTGAAGGATTTTTGGTTAGCGATCCCATACTAACCATCACAAAAAAAGAAGATATTAGTAAGCTCATAAGTCTTTTAGAAAACGGTAGCAAAGACGAAAACTACAAAAGTAATAATGATTTTAAATATTATAGGGCAGTATTCCATACCGGTGAAATCATTTCTTATGATTTCACAATAAGAGACGATCTTGCAATCTTACTCTTGTCTCAATGGGAGGAATAGCGATGATGATTAAGCGGTTAATGGCAACATCTATTGCTACATTGACGATCTTACTTTTATTTAGCTGCTCTTACGAACTAGGAAATAATATAAATTACCTGCCGGAAAGCAATCCATGGGTTAAAAATGGAATTGAAGTTACTCGTGAGTATTTAAACACGAAGCACGCCCAATATTATTACCTCGCAGTAAGGTGTATTATGAGCAAAGCTTTGCGTCGGATTTATGCAAGAATAATCCTGTAATCTTCAATAATCTACTACTGATTCCAACGGAAGACAATCTATTCTGTTTTGATAAAACCAATGGAAATTTCTTATACCGGATACAAGGATATAGCTTCAAACACGCTTTATGGAGAGGATGGTACAATTATTACTGCATGGTTTACACGTCAGGCAGCAGCCTGTACATATGCAGTAATGGACAAATTGAATGTTTCTCTGATGAAAGATAGAAAAATGAGACCTGAAATTTAAACACAACCTTTTTTCAAATTTTTCGTAAATGATTTTGGGAAAGTCAAAAAAAAAATATCTTTTAAGGTATGCAGTTTATTAATAGAAGCCTTTACATAGGTGTTGGATTAGGATTCCAGCCAGATTTCCTGAATGATAGAATTTTCTGTATTTATTTACGTCATAAAAAGGTATGGGCAATTAATTTGCAAGAGCCTAAATAATTAATAACCAAGCTTTGCCAAGTAAAAGAATGATAATGATGTAAAAAATGTGGTCGAGCCAGACATAACTATTGTTTGCGACAGCTCTAAGCTCGATGAGAAAGGTTGTAAAGGTTCTCCTGATTTGGTTATTGAAATACTATCTCCGTCGACAGGTAAAAATGATAAACTCATAAAATTCAATAAGTATGAAAAAGCAGGTGTAAAAGAGTATTGGATTGTTGAACCAGACCAGAAGTGGTTTTATAACTCAGTTGTTACTGCAAAATGATCAAGGTTATATTTTTGCACTTCAAACAAGTCCATACACAGATGATGGTGATATTATAACTTAGGCTTTTGTTCACGCAGTACCAGTTAAGTCCATCATTTGACCCAACATATGTAAGTTTGTGCTTTTTTAAAGATGGGTATCAATAAAATAAATCGTAAGATTCTTCCCCAATCTGTTTACTATTTAAAATAATTGTATATAATATAAACAGGGGGAGGTGAAGCAGTGTGTTTAGTAAGAATTTAAAATATTACCGTTTAAAGAATTCTATGACTAAGCGAGAATTAGCTAAACGACTTAATATCACTCCAATGGCTATCTCCAATTATGAAAACGGTAAACGGAAACCAAACATGGAACTACTTAAGCAAATGGCAAATGTGCTCGGAGTCCGAGTGGCGGATTTTTTAGCTGTCCGGAATGAAAAATTGATATTTTGTCATGGTGAGTTTAGGAAAAACTCTACGCTTTCTATTACTCAACAGGAGTATATTCGGGAGTCTTTGGAAGAGTATATTAACCGATTCATGACCATAGTTGAAATATTAGGTGGAGATGTTTTGCCAGATGCTCCGGTTACTAACATACTTGAAATTTCTGGCGATAGCGAAAGCGATGCTAAATCGTTGAGGAAACATTTGAATTTAGCTGTTGACGGTCCGATATATAATTTAACTGAAATTTTAGAAAACAAAGGTATCTTGGTATATACTTGCGAGATCGATAATGACAAGTTTTCCGGTATGAACGGCTTTGTCAACGGACGCCCGTACATTGTGCTCAATAAGAAAATGACTTCTGAAAGAAAAAGGTCAACCATTGTACATGAACTTTCTCATTTGATGTTCAAATGGTCAGAGGATATGGAGGAAAGCAAGGTTGAAGAGCTTTCAAATGCAATTAGTGGTGCGTTTCTTTTTCCAAAGACCGATGCTATAAGGGAGCTCGGGATTCGTAGGACTAACATTTCAAAAGATATGCTGTTTGTAGCGCAGGAATATGGCATTTCTATGTTTTTGCTTGTTAAGCGTGCACAATTATTGAATATTATTTTTGTGCATTTAGCAAAAAGGTTTTATATTGCTGCCTCTTCAGCTGGTTGGAGAAAGAATGAGCCGACCCGTATCGATGATGAAAGACCCACTTTATTTGAACAATTAGTGTATCGAGCTGTAAATGAAAACGAAATCAGTATACAAAAGGGAGCTGAACTACTCAAAGTCCCATATGATGAAATTGTTTCCCATTGCTGCTTCATGGAGGTCTAACAATGGAGTATATAAGCAGCGATACAAATGTATGGATTGATTTTTTCGTTATTGGTTGTATTAAGTTACCATTCCGTCTACCATATACTTATGTAATGAACTCAGATGCTATTAATGACGAATTGTTGTCGCCGGGTGGACTGCGTGACGAATTGTTGCGATGCGGTCTTCTGAGCGTGGAACTCACGATCGAAGAGTTTGAATTTGCTGAAGAGTTTGGTCTATTATATCCACGACTATCTATTTATGACCGTATAGCATTGGCTATTGCAAAGGCAAGAAAAATCGTTTTATTGACAGGTGATGGCGCATTGCGTAAAGCAGCGAAGTGTGAAAATATTACTGTGATTGGCACAATAGGTATCCTTGATAAATTGTTAGATGGCGATTACATAAATGAAGATGATTATAGATTTTGCTTGATGGAATTGCAAAAACGCAATGGTCGAGAGGTTAGATTACCGAAGAATGAAATTACTTTGAGATTTAAACGATTTAGTAAGTAGATTAAGGCACCCCGCTTGATCTCAGTTTCATTCACTATGTCGGTATTTCCGACTGACTGCTTAAGATGGCAAAGAGTACTATACAAGTTTTGAGTAAGGCAGGTATAACCATGAGCAGAAAGAAGCAAAGAGTCAGATATGAACTTGACACCAGTGACATACGCCACCTATCGGAGGAAGAAATAAAGGCTATCCTTCGCGCTGCAGATGAACTTATTTCAACTGGTGGAAGGAGTATGCTTGCAAAAATCCTTAAAGGATCCAAAGATAAAAAGGTACTTGAGCATAGACTGGACAAATGTCCTGTCTATGGATACTACCGAGAGTTGACTTTGCAGGAAATAACCAATAGGATAGATTGGATGATAAAGAAGGGCTTTCTTGAAATAGAATACAGGGACAGGCTTCCAATGCTTGTTTTCTCAGAAATCGGATGGGAGATTGAACGGGAAACCTATGCGGAGGAACTGCTTCATAAGCTTACGAAGCTGCCGGAGGGCAAAGACTATAGCTTTGTTCAGGAGTTGAAGGATCGGAACAGAGGTATGATATTGCTATTGATTGAGAAAATTAGGTTGACCGGTAATGCAAGGTTTATACCGTTGCTGAAAGCATGGAAGGAAATTGAGTACAAAAAGGTACAGGCTGAAATTCAAAATGTAATAGATTATCTTATGAAGAACGGAACAATATTTTGATGAAACCTTTTACTATATTTCTGGATACACTTCAAATGGTACACCTTATGGAGTGACTTGGGATGAAGTGGACAATGATATTGAAAAGCTTAATCAACATAATTACTCAGAAGAGTTGCCTTTTTAAAGGTTTTTGGTAAGTGTGTGTACAAAATACCGTTTCATTGAAAAGGCGGTAGTTTTGTGATACATTATTTTGGAAGAGAATGTATAAGTTTAATAACAACGCAGCAAAAGTACTGCTGATGAGTGGTGGAATAATTATGAATCTATGTCAAAGCAAGAGTAATATGGCTATATGAAAAAATCCCTTGAAAAAGGTTTGACACCGCAGTTTGCTCAAGATATAGATTTAGTCAGTACAATTATCAGCATATTTGAATATTTAATAAAAGAAAAGCAATATGAACAGGTCTTGGAACTGCAAGCATTAGTAAACACCCAGGAGCCTGAGGTTCTGGGCAGTGGAAAGAAGTACAAAAAATGTTGTGGGATATAAAGGGTGAAGATGAATGCAAAAACGCACAGGTGCATTATATGTATTGAGATAAATTAGTTTTACGCGATAGTATTATGGTTTATACCACTGCTTTTTTGTGCAGTTTCCCAGGCCTGCACAACTTTATCCCTTTCGGTTATATCACATGAATAACCTAAAAGCAGAAAGCTGTGTCCGTCCCTTTTTGAGGCATTAAGATATTTTGTAAAAAATTCAGCAAGAGTTTCATTGTCACTCTTTCTTTTTCCCATGCTTCCATAATATATTTTCCCAGCTTCTGCACATCTTTTCAGAATGTATACCATATCATGCTTGTCGGGGTTACCGAAATTGATTCCATATGCCAAAGGTTTATTTATGAAAGCTTCAAACAGATTGGGATTCTTTCCACAGTAATGTATATAGCCCCCGCCGAAATGCTCAAGTATTTTCATGGTGTACGGTACTACAAACTCTTCAATATGCTCTCTGGAAAGCAGAGTGGAAGTATCCTCACTTATTTTTAAGCCACCTCTTGACCTCGGTATTGCTAGACAGTTGTAGTGGGCTATTACATTGGAGGAATCCGGAATTAACCTGATGCATTCTTCCATACCCATTATTATTGCATGGGTGCAAAGCTCCAGCAAATGATGCACGAAACCGGGGTCATCATATATATCATAGAATATTCTATTGCCATACACCAGATGGGCAGTATCGCAAGGTCCCTGCAGATCCATGGGAAACACTCTGCAAGGAGAGTCTTTCAAGAAATCGGCCATGTAAGACATATGCTCCAGACCTGCGCGGAATTCATCACTGATTTTAATATCTCCGATTTCCATCCGGGTAATGGTTTCTTTTGGGAGATTTTCCAGCAGCCATGGCATTTTATCTTCAAACAATGTCTGCCGGAGGCCAAACATGGTCGGATATATACCACATCCCATATTAGCCCTTAAGGAAGGTACGGCATCGCAGCTCCCGTTATATACGCCGAGTGTTCTTTTTAAACCATGGAGCAGCATTTTTTCAGAATCAAAATGTGTTTCCTTTGTATTATAGTCAGGATATCTCTCTTTCTGACAGGCATTAAGCGGACATGTCAGAAGCAATGGCTGCCGGTCGGTATTATTACCGTTCCATATTTCAATCTGGCGCTTTTCGGCTGTTTTGAAAACGTCTCTTTTTTGTTCGAGCAAGTCCTTTATTTCGTATATAAGTCCGTTCATTTATTGAGCCTCCTGTAGAACAAGTATTGCAATGATTGTATATCTTCTTTATTGTAAAATCTAATAATAAACCGGGATAAAGTTTGCATATATGGGGATTTTGTTTTAAAATATACTTATGGTTTCACTAAAATAATTGTTATTTTTGTTTTATGGTTATTGCAGCTATAGTAACAGGAGGCTTAAATAATGATAAAGGACAGTATTGATTCCCGTAAAGCTTATTTTGACATAGATTTTGAAGTTAAGCATATAAAGACCAGAGGATCACAGATGATGGATATTCATTTTCATGATATCTTTGAAATATATATTGCATTGACTGACAATATAAAATACTTTGTCGGAAACAGGCTATACATTGTAAATAGAGGGGATATTTTTGTGTTTAACAATCTTGACCTTCACAGGTCGATAGTTCCACCGGATGTTGAATATGAGCGGATGATGGTGCTATTTAAACATGAATATATTCAAGGTATGTCATCACCTGAGACTGATCTTCTTGAATGTTTCCTTAAACGGGGGCCGGATTTTTGCCACCATAACACTCTTTCAAACAGCGAAATGCTTTCCTTTTCAGCGCTTATGAAAAAGGCCAGTTACTATTTAGGGAACAATGTTTATGGAAGTGATATATACCGTAAAACAACACTGGCAGAAATACTGCTGCTCGTAAATTCGGTATATTCAAGGCAGAAAAGGCAACTGTGCCATCCTCTTAAGGATGAATATAACAGAATAATGCCTGTAATAGAATATATACAGGATAATATTGATAAGGATCTGAGCCTTGACAGGCTGGCTGCAATCTTCTATTTAAGCAAATACCATATGGGATATCTTTTCAGGAATGCAACGGGGTTTACTATCAATAATTATATTATTAACTCAAGAATAATAAAAGCAAAGGAGCTTCTCAGTGATGGATGCAATGTAACAGATGCAGCATTTCTGGCAGGCTTTAATAATATAAGCCATTTTATCAGGACATTCAGAAAATTCACCGGGACAACTCCCAAGCAATATGCTTTTAAAAGTAGGGGGACTATGTAATTCTACAGTTTTATCCAAGGATCCAAGCCTGATGCAAATCAGGGTTGAAACCCGAGACAATTGCCTTTGCCTTTAAAGAATTCCAGGATATGACATTTTTGCGAAAGCTGAAGATCGTTTCTTTTGGTAATCTGTAACACCCGATTTGTTAGTGGTACCAACTGTTGCAACAACTAACTTTTTGTGGACATCAATTCCACAGCAGTTAGGAAAAACAATTTTCAGCAGAAACATATTCCTTTTAGTTTACTGTGTAGCAGACATTGACTGTCTGCTACACAGTAAACTGGGAATTGTTTAAACAAAGATTAGTTTATGTGCTCTACGGCACACTTACTTGCACTTGAGCAGGTGTAAAAGAGTATTGGATTGTTGAACCAGACCAGAAACTTATTAGTGTATTTATATTGGATAAAGGCAGTTATGGAAGACCGGCAATATATACAGAGGATGATAAAATTAAAGTGTCTATTTTTATTGACCTTGAAATTAACATAAAGCCGGTTTTTGATATAGTATAGTTTTGTAAATTCCCGGTCTAAATACAAGCGATGGAAAAGAAGGCAATTGCAAGGCTCAGTCAAGAACTCGATAGTAAGTAAAAAAATTGATATTGTGGTTCTTATCCGCTTGTATTAATATGAACATAAAAAGTAAGCAAAACTGGTGTAAATGGGATTTAAGCATCCCACTTACACAGGCGGAGACCTTTTAATAAGATTTCAGGAGTAAATACATGGTGTTTTCAAGTTTGGTTTTTTTATGCATTTTTTTACCTGTAACCTTAATGCTGTATTTTGTTGTCAAGAATCAAGCTTACCGCAATGGGCTACTGATTATAACCTCATTGCTTTTTTACGCATGGGGGGAGCCAATATGGGTTACCATACTTATATTCAGTGCCATGACTGACTATTTTCATGCACTTCTTGTTGAAAAATATCGCGGAAGCTGGCAGAGCAAGGCGGCTCTTGCGTCCTCAATGATTTTAAACATTTCACTGTTAGGTTTTTTCAAATATTGGTCTTTTATTGTGCAAAACATCAATCTGGCTTTTGGCTTGAATTTACCTTACAGCAATTTTCACTTGCCAATCGGGATTTCCTTTTACACCTTTCAGACGATCTCTTATGTCATCGATGTATACAGGGGGGAAGTTGCAGCACAGAAATCCCCGTTCAAGCTCCTGCTTTTTGTATCCCTATTCCCTCAGCTGGTGGCAGGACCCATTCTCCGCTATAAGGATATTGCTCGGGAAATAGACCATCGTACGGCAACCCTTGCAGGTTTTAGCGCAGGCGTTAGCAGGTTTGTGACAGGGCTTGGGAAGAAAGTGGTTTTTGCAAATACCGCGGGAGAAATATCAGAATTTTTTCTCAAAGGTAACGTTGCAGGACTACCTGTATTGGGTGCATGGTTTGGTATTGCCCTTTTTGCGCTGCAGATATATTTTGACTTTTCAGGCTACTCGGATATGGCGATCGGACTCGGGAAGATGTTTGGGTTTAACTATAAGGAAAACTTCGATTACCCATATATATCAAGGTCTGCAACTGAATTCTGGAGAAGATGGCATATGACGCTGGGGAGCTTTTTCAAAGACTATGTATATATTCCTCTCGGGGGCAATCGAAAGAATCCTGTAAGGAATCTTTTTGTCGTATGGTTCCTTACAGGGCTATGGCACGGAGCAAGCTGGAACTTTATTGTATGGGGGCTATATTATGGTCTGCTGATCTTTGTGGAGAGAAAAGTACTACTAAAAGTTTTTGGCGCTATTCCCAGATGGGTTTCTCATGTGTATTTCTTTGTTACGATGCTTATAGGCTGGGTCTTTTTCTATTTTACCGACCTTCGAATCGGACTTCGTTTTTTAGGTACGATGTTTGGTCTGGGCGCTGACAAACTGACCAATGCGGAGTTTTTGATACACTTTGAGAATAACGTTTTATTTTTTGTATTGGCGATCATTGCCTGCTTCCCTGTGAAAAAACTGCTCCAAGTGTGGGTAGAACGCCTGACGCATCAAAAACGGGCTGCCGGACTAGTTGTAAATGGTATTGTGCGACCTGCCTTTGAGTTTACTGTATTGCTGATATCTATCATACTGTTGGTAGGAAAAACTTATAACCCGTTTTTATACTTCAGATTTTAGGAGGAATTAGGATGAGTAGTTCAAAATTCAATATAAGCCATATCAATATTCCTATATTTTTCATAACGCTTTTAGTGCTCGGATCCGTTGGATTATTCTCTCCGGACAAGCCGACTATTTCAGAAATAGAGAACAGAATGCTGAAAACCATGCCTGCGTTTAGTATGCAAAAGTTATTCAGTGGCGAGTTTTTTAAGGATTATGAAGTATATTTTAGCGACACCTTTGCTTTCAGGGAAAGCTTGGTAACGGTTGCCTCAAGTATAAAGGAATGGAGGGGCTTGCCGGGGCAAGATGGCGCAGTCATAATTGTACATAGTGCGGGGACAAATGAAACAGGAGGGCAGGACGGGAAGGACACGCGAGAGGGTATGGGAGAGGGTATGGGAGAGAGCATGGGAGAGGGTGTAGCGGAAAAAATCACGGAAGGCGGAAAGAATGCCGCACAACCGGATTCATCCGCTATTATCAGCAACAGTGAAGATGAACCGGATATGGAGGTGGATCTTGAAAAAATCCCAGATAACCATATAAGCACCCCAAAGCCAGCGGTTGATCCAGCAGCTGAGCCAACACCTAGGGAGGATCTGATTGATGCTAATTTGCACAATGGCGGGGGCAAAATCCTGATTTTGAAGGATCGGGGGATGGAGATTTATGAGTTTCAGGAAAAAGAATGTCTTCGGTATGTAGAAGTGGTCAACCGATTTCAAAAGAAGCTAGGAGACAATGTTAAGGTCTACTCTATGCTGGTGCCGACACAGATTGAATTTATCAGTGAAAAAAAATACGCCGATTTATCGGACTCCCAACGGGATGCTTTAGATTTTGTATGGAGCCATATGGATGAAAGGGTGATCCCGGTAGATGTTTATGACATCCTGAAGCAAAATATTGATCAGTACATATACCTAAGGACAGATCATCACTGGACAGCTCTGGGTGCCTACTATGGATATACAGGATTTATGAATGTAAGAGGTGAGGAACCCATACCTCTTTCAAGGTATAAAAAACAGTCTGGGGAAGGATGGCTCGGTTCTATTCACAGGGTCACTCTAAACAAGGTGCTTGAAGCGAATTCGGATACCGTTGAGGTATTCCTGCCGTTTATTGCGCATACATACAATATTACCGGTAAAGCATCCCGTTCCAGTGTGCTCAGCTTAGACAATCTTTCGGGTAAGTTTAAATACGGTACATTTTTACAAGGTACACAACCGCTGGCTGTCATTAAAACTGAAGTAAAAAACGAAGAAAAGATCATGATTATTAAAGACTCCTATGCTCAGGCGCTGATCCCCTTTTTTATCCCGCATTATAAAGAGATACATATTTTAGATCCAAGGGCGTATTCGAACGAGGACATTGTTGGATATATGGAAAAACGGGATATTAAGGAGCTATTATTCATTAATTATATGCAAACACTGACACAGTATATAGAATATTTGGATCCGCTTGTAAAGTTGGTGCCATCTGATTGAACAGGAGAATCAGTACCAGATGAGTGAATTAGGTTCCCAAAACCAAACAATTACACAAGTTTGGACTATCTGCATGACTTGCAAAAATAAAATGAGATGCTGATTAGAATGGGACACTTTGTATAGAGACGGGCAGAGAAAAAGAGCCGTCTAATAGAGTTCAGGGAAATTCGGCTTTCTATGACTAATCCTTACAGACAGTTCATTTACTCATTACCTTAATCTTGTTTAGCACCTTTTGGATCCATACATCCCAGAACGCCCAGTTATGCGTGCCTGGTCCTTCTTCATATTCAAGTTTTGCCCCTTTTTCAATTGCGAAATTCCTGAATTTAACATTGCCTGAGTATAAATGGTCCTCAGTTCCGCAGCATTGGTATAGAAATGGTGTATTAATACCATCATTAATATTCTTTTCAAGCAGATAAAACAGATCATGATTACTGCCTGGAAGAGTGTCCTGGCTGCCAAATATAGACTCTAGCTCCCTTTTACGCTCTTCATCCTTCGCTGCTGAATTCCTTGCAGCGTCAGCTATGTCCATTACTCCCGATAGACTTGCTGCAAAACAATAATTGTCAGGATGCAGCAGTGCAGCTTTAAAAGCGCCGTATCCTCCCATGGATAGACCAGCTATGAATGTATCCTCTTTCTTATTAGAAATTTTAAACATTGAAGAAATTTTAGCAGGAAGCTCTTCTGATATGTACGTCCCATATTTTCCTCCGACCTGCATATCTGTATAAAAACTTCTTCCTGCATTGGGCATAACAACTGCCAGATGCATTTCCTGAACATATCTTTCCAGAGAGGTTCTTCTCATCCAGATGCTGTTATCGTCAGACAAACCGTGGAGGAGGTAAAGAACTGGTACCTTGCCGTTAGTTCCTTCAGGCATAATGGTATATACTTCCTCTGCCTTCTTTAAAGAGGTAGAGTGCAACCTTATAGTGATAAAAGCCATAATTGCACCTTCTTGCTTAGATAATTTATTTTGCTGTATTTTGTCTTTATTGTACTACACTGTTTCGTGATAATCAATGCTAACGTTGTACTGTTTCAAGGTAAAATGAGGAATTCCATGGTTTTCCTTTCCACAGCTTCTGTTTTAGCTCAGAATAATTCACTTCCATTGAAACGCGGAGGATTCCCGCCGGATTTCCTAAAGATAATTTATTTATGAACACTATCCATTTCAATTTATGAGACGAAAATAAACTTTTATTTTATACCTAAATATATAGCATTGTCAACATGAAATTTGCGTTATTTCTTACATTGTGATATAATGACCTCGTTGCCGAGGACATTATACGCCTCCGGCGGATGCGTACGAACTGTTAAAGTGGAGCGGCGGACATATTCTAAAAGTAACCACGGAATAGTTACAATATAGTTTATAACCGAATTTCAGATTATAATGCAATAGTTTTGCGGAAAAAATGGAACGGTTTTTTTATATCATAAATTATAAAGGCCGATTAAAGTATGAAACAGGAAAATAGTCATTACGATGCAAAAAAAGCAGCACAGGTGGTGTCAAAACCGAAGAAAAAATTTAAAAAGTTTTAATAGTATAGGAGATTAAATAAATAATATGAAAACTCGTGATGAAAATTAATAGTAGTTATAGTAGGCGAACAAGGTTAAATTATTGTTAGACATAGAGGAGGAGTGTACAAATGAATCTAATTAATAAACTAGTAACACATAAGCGTTTTGGTAAAGGAAGCGTGGTTGAACATAATGATAGTTACATTGAAATAGATTTTACAGGGGAAAATAAAAGGTTTGTTTTCCCCGATGCATTTGGAAAATACCTAACACTGGTTGACCAAAGGGCTGCTAATTCAGTTGAGAGAATGATGCAAAAGATGAACACAGAACGTGAGCAAGAAGAACTGGAGCTTGAAAAAGAAAAAGCTCTGCAACTGTTAGAACAGCAACAACTTTTTGAACAAGAAAAACTTATGAAAAATCATAAAATTCATCCCTGTTCGCAGGCGGTTTTTTGGTGTAAAGAGCAAGATCAGGACAGAATTTTTACAGAGTGGAGTGTTTTTGCTGGTTTAATAAAAAGCGGTATAAAAAAAGGTCAGCCAAACAGACTTGTCCGCATGCATCAAAACAGTGCTTGCCTTTTGACAGCAAGAGAACCTGATATGCCTGAAAAAGACAGGTATATATTAGGTGCTTACATGGTGAATAAAGCCTTTATTGGTAAACTATGTGAGGATGGATATATTCCTGCTTCTGCAGAATACAGGCTTCGCCTCACTGAGCAGGAATGTAAAAAGATGCTTTTTTGGAAGTACTATAAAAACGAAAGATATCCGAACAATATGACATGGAATACTGGAGACTACCGTTATTTTAAAAATATTTGGATGGCCCAAATTTTACTTGATATTATCTCTTTGAAAAGTGAACCACAGGAACGAGAGCTTGCACAGAAATTTTTTAAATATTTTTGTAAAATGAATAAAATAGAGGAAAAACAATTACCAAAGCCTAATGGCGCATTGATGTGTATATAGAATGTTTTCTACAATAAGCAGTACAAATGCATCACACCTTCAGGTCATACGCTCTGTAATTTATGATTGTTTTTGGTTAACCAAGTGAATTATCTAGGAACATCATGGTTACAAAACCAATCATAAGAGCAAAAGTTGCCATTTTTGAATGTTTATGATCACTCTGGCTTTCGGGTATAATTTCATGACTTATGACATATAGCATTGCACCTGCGGCAAACGCCAGTGCAAGAGGCAAAATAGGACGTGATACTTGAACAATCCCCACACCTAAAAGTCCTCCTAAAGGCTCTACAAGCCCTGTAGATAACGCAATAAGGAATGCTTTCCACCGTGGGTATTTTTCCCTTATAAGTGGCAGGGCAACTGCCAGTCCCTCCGGGAAGTTCTGTAAGCCGATTCCAATAGCAAGACTGATCCCGTTCTTAATGTCTCCGTCACCAAAACCTACTCCGACAGCCATGCCTTCAGGGAAGTTGTGTATTGTTATAGCAAGTATAAACAGCCATACTTTGCGAAGTCTGGCTCCGTTCATCATACTACTATCATAACCCATAGAGTTTAACATAAGATTTGAATCGGGGAAGAACCTATCTGTAAGATCAAGGAAGACTCCTCCAATAAGTATTCCTATAAGTGCTATAAATGAACCCCTAGCTCCGCCTCCGCCTTTTTCTATAGCCGGTACTATCAGACTGAATGAAGTAGCGGCCAGCATAATGCCTGCTGCAGCACCCAATGCTCCATCCAACATTTTTTTTGATACATCCTTGCATATATATATACACAGTGCTCCTACTCCTGTAAATAATCCTGCACCCAGACTGAATAAAATTCCAAGAATGGTTATGTCAAATTGCATTAAATACTCTATCAATTAATTAAAGCCTCCTTAAATCTAAACCTATACTTTTAGTACTACAGTGGCAATTACAATTTTATCTTTACAGGATTAGTACGTTGAAGCGTTAACACTAATCTTGTAAAGTGTATATATGCCGATATAATTATTAAATTTCCGCTGTATTAAATAAAACGAAATAATTCTATACAAATAGACTATTAAAATTCACTAGTAGTATTGTGCTTTTAAAAAGCCCTATTGCATGAATTAAAGACGTTCTATATAGAATATGAAATGAACCTATAAAAGGCATGTTGTCCATGTTTTTTGAGAACTCGAAACTTGCCATTTCAATGGTGATGTAGTTTGATTTATTTATGTTAAGACTATTAAAGAGGTAAAAAAGTAAAGGGTTCAACTAGAACCCTTAGAGTATCTTATAAAGAAATGTTCACTTGTTAACCAGCATCTTCCTTATCGTACATAGCTATTATATAGGGGTGGTCCGGATTGTAATGTGTGAGAGTATCTGGGTTTTCTACCCTTCCTAAAGGTCTTATGTTTTGACCTTTAATCCCTTTTGCAGTATCGCCAAGATCCTGACGGCACATCTTAATTTTACTTTCAAGCTCTTCAACTATTTTGGGGTATTGGTCGTATACATTAACAGCTTCACCTATATCGTTGTCAAGGTCATATAATTCTTTTACTTCACCTGTTATTTTCCTGATAGTTTTGCTTACATGCAGCTTCCACTTTCCAGCTCTTACTGCATCCAAACTGTTTTTAAAGTAATAAAAAAAAGTATCTCTTGGAGATTTTGCATTAGCACCATTAAACATTACCGAACTTATATCCAAACCATCTATTATTCTATCTTGAGGGACTAATCCTCCTGCAATTTTTGCAAGGGTTGGATAAAAGTCAATGGACGCTATAATTTCATCGCTAACAATCCCACTGGGTATTGTGCCAGGCCAGTACATTATGCAAGGTACGCGTAAGCCACCTTCCCAAGTAGTTCCTTTTCTTCCTCTTAAGGGGCCATTACTTCCACCGTGGTCACCTCGCGAGCCATTATCAGATGTAAAAATGACCAGCGTATTGCGATCAAGGTTCTGCCTTCTAAGCTCATCCAATAAAACCCCAGTGGCCCAGTCAATGCATTCTACAGCAGCACCATAATCACCATTTTGCGATTGTTTTACAAAGCGGTCGGGAGCATATAAAGGAAGATGAACATGCATATGTGCAAAATAGAGAAAAAATGGGTTGCTCTTATTTTCTCTTATAAAGCGTACCCCCTGTTCTACATATCTTTCTGTAAGGGATGCCTGATCGGGCTGCTCTTGTATTACATCATCATTCACAATTAATGGAAGTGGTGGGCGGTTTGTACGTCCTACCTGCCTTCCCATGTCGTTACTATAAGGTAGTCCATAATATTGATCAAATCCATGTTTGCAGGGTAAAAACTCCTTTTGATCCCCACAGTGCCATTTTCCGATAATCATAGTACTATACCCTGTATCTTTTAATACAGATGCTATAGTTTTTTCATTAGGATTAAGCCCACATCCCTGTCCTGGGAACAAGACCCAATTTTCATCAAAGTCTCCAAAGCCAATACGTGGGGGATAGCATCCGGTCATCATAGCTCCTCTAGATGGTGAACATACAGGAGAAGCCATATAAAAGCTGGTAAAGCGTATGCCATCTTCTGCCATGTTATCAAGTACCGGCGTTTTATTAACCTCAGATCCGTAACATCCCAGATCTCCGTAGCCTAAATCATCACAGTTAATTAATATAATGTTTGGTTGGTAATTCATAATCATTCACCACTTTCGATGTTTTCATATTGAAATATCTGTAAAACTGTTTCAATCCACAATATTATATACTTATTAAAAGACCTGTGCAAATAATACAAGGCAGAGTGGAGCAACTAGGGTAGGCAGGGGTTCAGACCTCCTATATCTCTTTAGCTACCTGTACACAGCAATTAGGCAGGGGATTAAGGTAGGCAAAAAAGCAAGTGGGATGGTCATCTTGCCCCCTGTATTAAATCATCGAGGTACATACTAATTTTTTGAACCGCTTCCGGATTTTCTTCAGCAATATCATTGTTTTCCCAAGGATCTTCTTGAATATCGAACAATTTAATTTTCTCGTCGCATTTGAATATTGCTTTATATTTTTCGTCGCATATTAATCGCCAATCTTTTAAGCCTGAAGTAATATATTGTCTTTTTACAGCCCCTTCCACACCTTTTAGCACAGGAACCAAGGATATCGAATCTTTTGCTTCGGGCATATCACACCCTGCAAGGCTTACAATTGTAGATGTCAAGTCCTGTAGCTCGACTAATTGCTTTCTAATACAGTTTTTTTGCAGACCAGGGGCGCTTATCACAAGCGGGATATGTACAGAACCCCGCAAATAAATATTCTTTCCGAATTTTTCAAAATCCCCCAGCATCTCTCCGTGGTCTGAAGAGTAAATAATAACTGTATTGTCCAGTTCACCCCGATCCTTAACTTTGTCAAGTATTAACCCGATATTTTTATCAATGTTTTGGAGCATTGCCGCATAATTCTGCCGGACGCTGTTTATCGCATCCTTGTCCATGTCACCCATGCTGTTAGGAATTGAAAACCCAACATTTTTCCACGATTCTTTCATATTTTGTGTGACATCCCACGGATAGTGGGGTCCGGTAAAGTTAACCTGCAGAAACCACGGTTTTTGCTTTTCGAACTTAGAAAGCATGGTAATAGCATTTTGTGAAAGCCAATTATCGCAATATGCTTCATCCGGAAGATCGGTACACTTAGCATATAAAGGTTTTCTTCTTCTTGCGTTCATATCATCAATGTGTATATTAACCATACCTGAATCATGTAGATATTTCATATATGGTCCTTTAGGCTCGTCACTCCCCGATCTTATTGCATCCCACTTTCCTTCATTGTCGATTGCATGTGTAAATCCGATCTGGCCTAATTGCTCAACCCATCCGTCTAGTCCCCACCAAGATGTTTTCTTGTGCACATCAAATTTGCCTACACCACCTACATTATACCCTGCGTCCTTTAATACGTTATAAAATGTCTTTTGTCCAATAGGGTAGTCAACGTTATTATCAGACACATTGCATTTATCATATCGCAGCCCCGAAGCAAGACATGCTCTTGCAGGAGCGCACAATGGACTTGAGGTAACTGTTCTTGGGAAAGTCACACCATTTTCCATTAATTTTTCGATGTTAGGCATTTTTAAAGGAAGTTCGTCCATTCCAAATTCATGCATTATCTCTTTGTCATAAGGCATCCAGTCTCCTCTGTGTTGATCTGGAAATAATAACAATATGTTTGGTTTTTTCTTGTTCATTTTTAAAAGCCTCATTTCTTAATATTCACATGCAACCCTGAAAATAGGGGGGAGGTCTATAGATACTGATTAATATCTCCCATACTCTTGTATTCCAGCCATAACCAGACGCATACTTTCCAATAAACTGCCGTTGTTTATGGAACCAGCTGTTGACAGGTTAAGACCTCTTGAATTATTTTCTTTTGCCATTTCACAATCACGCTTTACCTCGGCAAGAATTTGTTCCGTATCGTTGCGCATAAATGTAAACGGTGCCAGTTGACCATCAATACGCGTTTTCGGCATGTGACTCCTTATTTCTCGAACAGTCAATGAAGGTCCAAAGTTACAGCCTGTTAAGTTAAAATCACTTAGTAAAGGCAAAAGATGAGCCATATCAGAATCTGAGTGCTGAAATCTTGTGTCACCCTCATTAGGTGATACCCTCTCAAACACAGCCTTTAACACAGGATAGCCTAGGGCTTTGTACATATCTGGTGTCATTAGTGAGCAATGGTCATCAAAAAAGCTGAAGCCATGGGGGGCATTATCTTCTGTATAACCTGCTTCCTCACGCATAAGCGTAATATACTCCATAACAACGTGTAAAATTACCTGACCAAACCGTTCAAACAGTTCTGGATCATCATAATATAGATATATAAGATTTTCAGTTCCATAAATTGAAGTAGCAAGTGTTATCGGACCACGTATGCTGGCAAATAACTTCGGCTTGTGACCATACTTCTCAAAAATCCGCTTTTTTTCACTCTCCCAGTTAGGAGGTAATACAAAATCACGTAAGTTAACTTTTTCTGCAAAATCAAGCTGTTTTTTTAGCTGATCAGCTGTTTGGATATCTGAGTTTAGCCAAGTAGTGTGATTTATAACTTCATACCTGCCACCAAAGACTTCGCCAATCATTTTAACTCTTGGAAAAATCTCATCAGGCAGGGGATAATTTTCAGGTAAAAGTCTTTTGCCGACAGCCTTTTGGGCAATATCATTGTATCTCTTATTATATTCAATTAGCTGTTCCCTTGGAGTAACATCCCAAGCATGTCCTTTTACTCCAAGCTCCGCAAACACACACTCAGTACTCATTCTAATACCAAGAGCTACCTGAGGTGCCGTTTTTGCAAAACAATTTTCTTCATGCGCTAGTTCATCATCTTTCCAAAACTGTTTAATGTCTAGATCAATTTTTTTCATAAAAACCCTCCATTTTTGTTTTGCTGTTTATTAACTTTTCTTAAATCTCAGTGAGCAAAAAATCCTTGTAATGGCAATGACTACCTCTGGTCACTATTGCACCAATTTGACCAGTCAAATAAGGAGCATCATTATCAATATACTCTAACAATACCTTACCCATGTAAAAAATTAAAATTTTGTTGTCTATTGCTTCTACCATAAAAGTATATTCTTCTCCTAGCTTCCATTCAAACTGTGCTTGTGCAACTATTTTATAACCATTGTTGTTTTTCTCAACAGTAAGTAGACCTTCCTTTATAAGCTTTACCGCGTATGACCTGACTGCTCCCTGTACTCTTAGCAGTATTCCATGCTCATCACCTAACTGTGGTAAAATTGTAGCGGTAAAACGATAATTACTAAAATTATGGTGTCCGGTATATGCCTCTGCATAGTCGCAAGAGCTCGCACTTAATACTCCATTTTCCAGTGTCCAATAGCCCTTCAAATAAGCAAACTGGCTTACATCCTTGTGATGTCGCCCCTTCAGTGCTTCAATATGTTCCTTGGAAAAGTCAATTCCATAATTAGCTTTGCCACCAAATCGGAAGTTGTCTATGTATGCAGTTATCACTGCACCGCTTTTCCTACTGCGGAACTTTAAGCCAACCTCACGGATTAAGACCCCTTTTTGAGGTGGTAAAGTAAAACTTACTTCTTTCCATTCACCTTTAATAAGTTCAACTAACTGTGGGGAATCAATATCGCACCCGGAGTTTCTGTCATTGACATAAGCTGCAGCAACAACTCCCCCATCAATATTATCCGGTACCATTGCCATGACACTAAAAGTCTGACCGGGATAAAATAATGGTGAAAACACTGGATTTCCTCTACCGTCATGGAAATCATCAGGTTCATAATATGTTTTGTAAAAAACTTTAACACCACATGCTGCTCCGCCTGCTTTTGCAAATATCTTCAAGCTACGCTCACCATCATAAGCAGCTTCATCCGAATTAACTATACCAGCCTCAATTGTGTTGCCATCCTCTGACTTTATTCTTAGGCCATGCGTTGATCGTGGCAACTCAAATGTGAACAAGTATTCATCCTTCATAGAACTTTCCCATTTGGCCGGAATAGTTTTGTCGGCAAGTGCGTATCCTAGTTTTGAAATCCAAAGTGCGGTTGAAGGCAAGTTTGTAATGTTTCTGCTGCCAACTACACTTCCACACGCAAGAAAGTCTTTTATCGGTTTTATCCATTTGCTATAATCAATGGAATCAATTCCCCCTCTGACGCCCATAATCGCGCCTACATTACCCACATTACAATCAGTATCCCATCCACACATATTGCAGATGTTTAGTGTACGGGTAAAGTCTCCTCCACCAAATAATAAGGAAAGTATTATTATAGAAGAGTTTGGAATTATGTGGCACACGCCGGGATAACGATCATATCCATAATTTTCTTTAATAAAATCAAAACACTTTTCCCATGAGTAGGGAAATTCAAGGAAAAAATTCATAACATCCCGAACCATGCAAGCATACTCACAGTCCTCTGGGATTACTGATAAACCACCTTCAATAATTCTTAAAATATTACTTTGTGAAAATGCAACAGACACGCATGCAGCTATGAACATGCCGCCAAAAACACCGTTACCGTCATGAGAAACGCTTGCAGACTTTCTGGCAAGCTCTGCAGCAAGCTCTTTGTTACAAGGCGCTATAAGACCCCAAATATCAGAAAAAATTTGTCCGCCTATCTGCTCTGCCAGTATTATTCCATTTTGATCAATAGAGCCTGAACGTGGTGCTGATATACCTGCTTTAAGATTCAAATAAGCGGTATGCTCGGTTGAGCAGCCATAGCCCCCCCACCAGAAAAACCCATGCTCACATGGGACATAGTTGAGCAATGTAAGCCCATGTTGTTCAACCGTTGCATCAAATCCATAATCCTCTACCGCCCTTAAAAAAAAGACAGGACCATTTGTATCATCATCAGATGCAAAATCATTATAATCCACTATATATCCATCCGGTTTGCCTAGCGTTTTGCGAATTTTCTCATATGTCCAGCCCTCAATAGGAGCACCAAGCCGCACTCCTATTACTTTACCAAGCCACCCTGCATATACCTTTTGCACATAATCATTGGGTATACTTGTCATTGGTTTTCTCCTTTTTCACTATATCATAATAAAAATTAACTATTTAAAATATTCCGGATATCTTTTGCGAACCAAATCTATTTCATATAATATCTTTTGTAGGTGTCTTTGCACAGCTGCCTTTGCTTCTACTGGTTTTTTTTGTCTAATGGCCTTTAGGATGTTTTTATGTTCTTCAACAAGAAGAGCTCCATTGTTGTCAAATAAGCATAACAGGCGTAGACGTGAGTATTGGCTGTTTGCAGCGGAAACAACATTCCAAGTCATCTCTTTGTTGCAAGCCATATACATTTCCTTGTGGAATTCGTCGTCACATTCTATAAAGGATACCATATCATCTGATTTAATGTACATTTCTTGTTTTTTTATATTATCAGTGGCAAACTCAATATAATCTTTAACATTTAAATTACATGTAAGAGCGGCCACAGAACTTTCTAAGCTCTCGCGTATGAAGCGGGCTTCGATGACCTGATCAACGTCTATCAGTGTCACAAATGTTCCGATATAAGGACGTGCTTCAAGTAAGTTTTCACCTATTAATTTTATAAATGCTTCACGCACTGGTGTCCTACTTACATTAATCTCTTCAGCAATGAGTTGCTCACTCATTTGCTGTCCGGGTTTAAGTTCCCAATCAATAATTTTTTGTCGTATTGTGTGATAAACATATTCACCCACATTTTTTTTTTCAACGCAATCTAGTCTAATCATATATATCCAACCTTGTGTTTAGTCCGGGCACGAGTTTTCACTATGCCCGGACAAATTTTTACATTACAATTATACTATAGTTAACACCTAAAAGGCAATTAACTAACTACACGTACAACATATATCACAGATAAATATACTCTGGTGCGATTATTTTATAGAATCATTACATTCTATAAAAACATACTTTTTTTGTATAATCGCATTATCGAGCTATATACCTAGCATATGCTGAACGATAAGCAGCAGTAAGCTCTTCAAGACCAAAGGAACTTGAAAGGTTCTTAAAGTATTCATCAAAATTATCTAAACTTTGCTGACCAGAAATCCACTTTGCAGTGTTTTCTGCAACATAATCCTTCAAACTTTGTCCGTGCTTGTTTACAATCTTTTGTTCCTCGTCTGTAAACATTAGTGTAGGAAATGTACCGGTTACCCAGCCATTGTTTTCATACAAATCTTTAACTGTATTATATGTTTCAAAGTTTGTTTGTTCTTCATAACGGATGTCGGTTACCTTAGGAATATTTGATAGTACGCCAAGCTTTTTCAACTCGTTCATACCCTCAGTATCAGTGAATTCTTTTTTGTATGTGGGATAACCATCTATCCAATCAAATGTAACATCTTCTATACCAAAGTTAAGCAAAATTTTACCTTCGTCACTGTAAAGATAATCAAATAGTTTAAGGGTTTCATCCACATGCTTATTGTTTAGAGAAACACAAAGACCATTCCCACCTATAACAGCTCCGCCTGTTCTATCCTCTATTTTTCCACTAGGACCAATAAAGGGTGCAATTCCTAATAGCTTGAAATTTGGATCGCCGGTAGTTTCAGGAGCAGTCTCATTGTAACGACCACATGCACCTGCCTGGCTGTGTACCATACCACCTATGTTATTATCAAAACAATATGATCTTCTGTTTCCGCCACGAGTAAGGTATTCTTGATCTATTAAACCGTTTTTATAAAAACGTGCCATCATTTCAACATAATCTTTATATGCTGGGTTTGATGGGCCAAATTCCGGCACATTGTCATCATTTATATACCATGCTGTGTCAATACCAAAAGACCAGCTCCATGCATCAATATCTTCCTTTGCAACAGCGAAATATGGTATTTCGTCGTCTTCGCCATTATTGTTAAGATCTGCGCCTTTAAACGCCATAAGTACTGCTTCGGCTTCTTCGATAGTAGTTGGAACTTCAAGATCCAGCTTGTCAAGCCAATCCTGGCGGACATACCACACTTTTCCTACAATGTGAGCAGGCAACGCTGGAAGGCAATATATGTGTCCCTCGGGATCGGTGATTGCTCGTCTTACATCTTCATTATCAAGAAATAATTTCTTAAGGTTTGGATAATTCGGCAAATAGTCTTCTAATGCAATAAAAGCTCCTGCTTTACCAAACTTGGCTCCATTAGAAGGGCTAGTACGAACTATATCCGTGATTGATGAGGGATCTGCCATCATAACAGGGAACTTTTCATTGCATTCAGCAGGTGTTCCTGTTTGAAAAGCAAAACGGATATTTGTAGCTTCCTCAAGTGCTTTCATTACTGGCATATCCATTGTCATTGCTGCATTTACCCCGGTATCACCACTAGGTACAAAGAAAGACAATTCTAACAGTTCGTCTGATGCCCAGGTGTTTTTTCCGGTAGCATCTGGTGTAGTAGCGGTAGGTGCAGTTGTTCCCGAAGTTTGACTTGGGGTTGTGTTATTGCAGCCTATAAGTGTGAACAGTGTTAGCACAGCCAAAATTAATGCAATTATTTTTTTCATATTAAACCATCCTTTCAATTTAAACTGATTATTTATATTGATTTCAGTTGTGTCAAACAGATACGTAAGATTTTCTCACACCCTCCCAGCTAAGTAAATTAATCAAAAGACAGTACTTTAGCTATAACATATCTTTATTGACGTGCTGAATTTTAACCCTTAATTGAGCCTATCATAACGCCTTTAACAAAGTATTTTTGCACAAAGGGGTAAAGCGTCATCATTGGCAGTATTACTACCAGAATTGTAGCATATTGTATGGTTTCAGCACTTATCTCTGAACTCTTCTTAATTGCAGCCATTTCATCTTCTGTCATTCGTGCCTGTGTTAAAATTCTACGTAAGAATAATTGCAATGGGTATTTAGATTCATCAGACAGGTAAAGCATTGCGTGAAACCATGCATTCCATTTTATTACTGCATAATACAGTGCAATGGTAACTATTGCAGGTATCGACAGCGGAATAAATATCTTGAACATTATATAAAGATCGTTTGCTCCATCTATTTTCGCAGATTCTTCTAATGCGCTTGGAACAGACTGAAAATATGTACGCATGAGAATCATATAGTAGGCACCACATAAGCCAGGAAGTATCATTACCCATCTATTATTGAGAAGACCTAAATCTTTAATAACTAGATAGGTGGGTATCATACCGCCTTGAAACCACATTGTAAAAGCAAACAAGAACATGAAGCAGCTTCTACCTCTCAACCTGGGTTTAGACAGGGCATATGCAGCACAAAGAGTGGTAATTGTACTGAAGATCGTGCCAAAAATCGTATAAACTATTGTGTTTTTATAGCCTATCCATATATTTTCGCTCCTTAATACATGCTTATATGCCGCAAATGTAATCCCCTTAGGTAGCAATGTAATGGTTCCTTTTCCTACCTCAACAGGACTACTTAAGGAAGATGATAAAACAAAAATTATTGGATATAAAGTAGCTGATACAATTAAAATGATTATAAACCTGTAAAGAAACACATAGCTAATTTCGCTGATGGATATCTTATTTTTAATCTCATTATGACTCATTATTTTTCCCCCTTACCATAGCGATACTTCAGAAACTCTACGAGAAATTAAGTTCGCAAGATAGACCAGAACCAGACCTACTAACGACTGGAATAATCCTACTGCTGAAGCAAAACTATACTGAAAATTCTGTATACCATTACGATAAACAAAAGTTTGAATAACATCAGCTGTTTCGTACGTATTTGGGCTGTACAGCAGCATGATGGATTCATAACCGGTCTCAAACATGTTACCCATACGCATTATAAACATAATTATAATAGTTGGAGCTATCGATGGTATCGATACATGAAATAACTTTGCCCAGCGCCCGCCCCCGTCAATATCAACAGCTTCATATAGGTGCTGGTCAACACCTGCAAGAGCAGCAATATATATAATCGAACCAAATCCAGCACTTTTCCATATATTCATAGTAGTATAGATAGTTCTGAAATATTTTGCGTCGTTAAGATAATAAATCCGATCAAGTCCCATAAGACTCCTGATATTGTTTAAAACTCCGGTTGATGGTGACAGTACTGATATCGCAATACCTACTATAATAACTGATGAAATAAAGTGTGGCATGTATGATATGCCAAGACCCACTTTTCTGATTTTACTGGAAGGTTTCAGTTCATTAAATGCAAGTGCGATAATAAGAGGAGCAGGGAAACTAAATACTAGACTGTAGATGTTTATTATTAGTGTGTTGCGTATTAAGCGCCATACATACGGTCCTTGAAAGAATGTGATAAAATGCTCAAGTCCAACCCATTCACTGCCCCCTACTCCTTTAAAGGCGTTATAATCAAGGAAAGCTATCTTAAGTCCGAACATTGGCGAGTACCTAAAAATTAACAAGTGTGCAAGCGCCGGAATTAAGAGTAAATATAGATACCTGTCACGCAAAACATCATTCAATAAGGTTTTAAACCATTTATTTTTGGTTCCTGTTGCTAAAGATAATTGTTTCATTGTGTTTTCCCCCTGTGTTTTGGAGCACTGCTTTGCATGAAAGATTGTGTTGCCAGTCTCTCAAATTTATATGTAACGTTTTGACTAATATTAATAGTACCATGGTAGTATGGTAATGTCAATAAAAATTTTAATGAAATTTTACCATTTCCAGTTATATTTTGCAAGACAGTGCAACTATTTATATATTCGCTCACTGAGCCAGGGGGACGGGTCTTATAGGTTTTGTTTGACGGGTGAGGGATAGGGATGGTTCCCGCTGGGTTTATTTAACAGCTGAGCCGTGGGGACGGATATCAGTAAGAAGAGGGAAGCAAGGGGACAAAACTCCTGCTTCCTTCACAGCTATCTCGGTCTTACAAAAAACCTGAGGTGAGGCTTACTTAAAGTCAAGTCCTCTGTATTTAAAGTCCTTAAAGCGTACTATACCTTTTCCTGAAGCATAAAGCCCAGCTCGAAAGCTTCTAAACCCACCAAAAACATTATGATGGCAGCCTGATGTTTCCATTACCTGATTTATCTTGATCCAGCTTTGTCCATCACTACTATAGAATAATATTACTTCATGTCTATCATTAACAACTTTTAAGTATATTTCCTTTCCAACAAAATCACTGTAGTGCAGTTTTCTTGAAGAAACTCTATATCGCATTACCTGATTCCCATTCCAGCCAACACCACAGTAACAGGAGGGGTTGTAAAACAGCACAATACCACCTTCGGCGTTTTCACCCTCGATAGACAGAGCAACAGAAAGCTCATAGGCATGGTTTTGAGGTATGCAAAGCATTGGAGAGCTATCTGATGGAGATACACCTTTGCATTTTAAAGCAATGCTATTCCCGTCAAATATATACCTGCTGAGGTCATGCTCGTCGTAAAATCTCCATTGCAAACCTAGTTTATTACTGGCGAAATTATCTGAAATTATAAGACCATGTTTTATTGCATCTCCCATAGGTTTTTTTATGGGTTGGTCAACGACTATACCTTCAGGCACCCTAAACCACCCATCAGCAGTCCATTCAATAGGTTCTAAAAGAGTTTGTCTTCCCAGAGTGTGGTAGCCTTTTTCATAGGCATGATACATAATCCACCAATCGCCTTGTGGAGTATCAATCAAAGTACCGTGTCCACGTGACCACCAACGTTCTTCACGACTTTGGGTATGAATAATGGGATTGTATGGGGAATGCTCCCAAGGTCCCCATGGAGTTTTTGACCTTGAAGATACAACCATGTGGCTTGTAGCAGGACCTGCGGTTCCTCCTTCAGCTACAGTGAGGTAATAGTATCCATTCTTGTATGTGATTTTTGGAGCTTCAAGAGAAAAGGCTTGTACATTCCATTCTACAGGGTACTGCCAGCCGTCATACACCTTTTTCTCTTCACTAACAACAGAAAGTCCGTCATCAGACAATTGCACAATATATCCGGACGAAAGATGCAGATAACGTTTACCATCAGGATCTACACAGTGACCTGGGTCAATATGACCAACCTTTAGGTCATAAGGTTTGCTCCAAGGTCCGGTTGGAGAGGGCGCTGTAATAACCCAATTTGTTTTGTCAGCGGGATAATAAATATAAAACATGTCCTTGTGTTGTATGAATTCAGGAGCAAAAATATTTCCTCCATAACCAGTAATTGCATTACATACAGGTTCCCAGTTAACTAGATCACGGGAATGCCATATGAGTAAACCAGGACCGTAATTAAATACAGAATGAGTCATGTAGTAATCGTGTCCCACCCTTAAAACTGAGGGGTCAGGGTAATCACCTCCAAGAATTGGATTTATGTAATATCCATTGCCAAGATCAGCTGAACGCAGGTTTTTTGCTGCAATTTTTGTAGAATTGTAATGCATTGTTCTTTCACCACTTTCAATGTTAATTGTTGGAATGCCTTATCAGATTGCACCAGATTGCAGCGCAACTTGTAATTAGCTTCGGGTAAAGTCTGAGGTAAAATGAGTTTTACAACTTTTTTAAAAGGAGCAACTATCAACAGGTCAAGTTTCATAAAATTATACACTTATTGGAACACAGCTGCAAATATTAGTACAAAGGAAGTCAGATCGTGACTTCCTGTTATAAAGAAATGTGTGCGTAGTTTGTAGCTGCCTTTTTATTGAGGGTAGGGCAATCACACTAGATTGTGCACTATTTCTCGTTTTTGTCTTTAATAACAATTGAATCGTTTGTTTCAGGTGGTATAATACACATTTTGTCATTCATTTTTGGTGGCGGTATAAGAATGAGGCTGCATCTTTTACCAAAGACATCTGTCCAATACTTTATTGTCTCATCCTTCTCTTCTTTAGAGTTCCGGATCCTATTATCATGCTCTGGTATATTTTTCGGAACAGGGATTTGCTTTTCGTCCGGGCTCATCCACCATTCAGGGATTTGCTGAGGCAAAGGTGTTTTTGTGGATTCTGTAATGTCTTGTATTTGTTCTTTTTCTGTGTTTTGTTCTTTTTTAGTGTTTTGTTCTTTTTTAGTGTCTTGCAATTTTCCTATGTTTTGCCTCTCTTTGTCCTGTGTTTGGGTTACATAATCATCATAAGCTATCTCTGCTTTTATTGGATAAGAAAAAATAAAAAACAAAGGGATAAGACAACAAACCATTAATGCTTTTATTTTATACACGCATAACACCTCTTTCACAGGGATTACTTGCACCTGTTTCCAATTGATCATAAAAAAATAGTATCAGTTCCCATTATATCGAATCTATACTTTCCTAATTGTATAAAGACGTGTTTTTAATAAGTTTGTTCCGGGAATTTTAAATAATTTTTATTTAATTTCTATATATTGATTCTACCGCGATAACGAATGCTGACAAATAAATATGCATATTTGCTTTTGAAAATCACGTATTTCATACACAAAAAACCGAAGAAGAGGTTCTTATGCATTAAATATGAATGCTTTTTAAAGTTATTGCGGTGGAATCATATATTTGATTGCTCCTCAAAAAGTCACATGGTAAATTTCTGGGTTATAAACCATGTTATTGATTTGATTTTAGCAAATCGCGAATTTCTTCTAGCAGAACAACTTCTTTTGCTGGTGCAGGAGGCTCTTTAGGTGCTGGTGCGGGTTCTTTCTTCTTCATAGCTGTAATAATCTTTATAAGCATGAAAATTGAAACAGCAATAATCA
Organism: uncultured Clostridiaceae bacterium; assembly: GCA_964411505.1. GTDB lineage: Bacteria > Bacillota > Clostridia > CAYPLH01 > DUMO01 > CAYPLH01. The sequence continues at coordinate 28,576 of CAYPLH010000016.1, forward strand.
GAAAATCCACAACAGATTGAATAAAAGCCCCATAGCGTATTGCTGCTTCTGCGGTATCTGCAGTAGCAGGTGTGATTATTATTTTTAAATCCTTAAAATCAATCCCGCCCAACAGCATACCTATAGCTGGCATAAGAAGATCATTGACTATAGATGTAACAATCTTGCCAAAAGCTCCGCCAATTATTACACCAACTGCCATGTCTAAGACATTACCCTTAAACGCAAATTTTTTAAATTCCTCAAACATTTTTTTACCCTCATTTATTTAATTTTTTTTATAAAATGATTAATTTATTATAGCATAATTTATTTTTGTAAACAATAAAGAAATTTTTGTAGGCTATCAATTTATGATCCACTTATAATAATATCTCATTGTACCACATGTGAAAATGTCCTAAAAATATAGTACAATACCTTCATATCAATTTGTGAGGTGGTACTAATACTGTAACAGTGTCGTAGCCTACTTTTTTATGCTTGTATTTTCATGTTGTTACTGACACTCATATTGTGGTATACTTTACATTATTATAAACGATGAAGTTGTATTTTTGCAGAGCCTGTGAAGGGCGCGATATGGCTTTGTTGGGTATTAATAATTACATTACAAATAAACTTCAAAAGACCAAGGAGGAGTTACATTGAGTTTAAAGTATGCTTTAATTGGCTGTGGTAGAATTTCACGGAACCATATTGCAGCAGCTATGAATAATAGTCTTGAGATCGTTGCTTTATGTGATATTATTCCTGAGAACATTAATGAAAAAATGAATATGTTAAAGCTTCCGGCAACTGTCCGTCAATATACCGATTATCAGAAGATGCTTGAGATTGAAAAACCTGACCTAGTAGCAGTTACAACTGAAAGCGGAAAACATGCATCTATTGCACTGGACTGTATTGATGCTGGCTGCAATCTCATTATTGAAAAACCAATTACCCTGTCTTTAAAAGATGCTGATGCAATAATAGCTAAAGCAAAACAAAAGGGTGTCAAGGTATGTGCGAACCATCAAAATCGTTTTAATAAACCTATTAAGAAGATAAGAGAAGCACTTGAAGCTGGACGTTTTGGAAAGCTGCTTTATGGGACTGCGCATATTAGGTGGTTTCGTAGCAAGGAGTATTATGAACAGGCAGCTTGGAGAGGCACATGGGAGCTCGACGGAGGTGCTTTAATGAACCAGTGTATACATGACATTGATCTTTTACGTTGGATGATGGGTGATGAGATTATTGAAGTTTATGGTATGACAGATAATCTTAATCATGGATACATTGAAGCGGAAGATTTAGGTATAGCTTTGGTCAAGTTTGCAAACGGAAGTTATGGAATAATCGAAGGGACTACAAATGTGTATCCTAAGAGCCTTGAGGAAACACTTTATATATTCGGTGAAAAAGGAACTGCAAAAGCTGGTGGGGGATCCCTTAATTTGCTTGAAGAATGGATATTTACTGATAATCTGGATAATCCAGAGGACGTCAAAGTAGCATGTAATGAGAAACCAAAGGATGTTTATGGGTTTGGTCATACAACTCTTTATACCGATGTAATTGATGCTATAAAAAATGATAGAGACCCATATGTTACAGCAGAAGATGGGAAAAGAGCACTGGAACTGGTTCTTGCAATTTATAAATCGGCTGCCGAAGGTAAAAGTGTAAAGTTTCCTTTGGAAGATTGTAAGACAACTGATTTTAGTGGCAGGTTTGGCTGAGCAAGACAGGGGACGGTTCTCTGTCTTGTTCCCAAAAGGATTTAGATGAAGTAAAACGCAATGGGATAGAGTGAAACAGTAGACAAGGGCAGACCAAGACAGAGAACCGTCCCCTGTCTTGTTATATCAAGTCTGCAAACAAGCTTTCGACATCAGCGAATAGGCCGTTAAACACGGAGGATGGGGCAGTATCGCCTTTTTCATAGGACTTTACTGTATCTATATCGAAATCTGCAAAAGTGTATATAATAACATTTTCTTGCCTTTCATCAATGATCCAATATTCCTTCACGCCTGAAAGCATATAGGTGTTCAGCTTGTCAATCATATCTTTACTTCTTGTACTGTCCGAAAGAATTTCCAATACCAGTGTGGGAGTACCCATATACCGTTTTTTTTCATTAACATTGTTTTTAAGATCACAGGCTACTAAAATATCAGGCAGCATAAGATCCGGCTGCTTTATGTCCTTCTTTTTAAAATGAACATCAAAAGGGGCCAGGAAAACTCTGCACTTTTTTCCTTTGAAATATTTATTAAATACAAGGTGCAATCTTCCTAGTATTTCCTGATGCCCGATATTAGGAGAAGCTAACAAATGGATTTCTCCATTGATTAGTTCCATTCTCAGGCTGCTTTTTTCATTAATCTGCATAAACTCTTCATAGGAAACCTTTTTGCCGCCGTATTTATAGTCAAGTGCATGTTCTCGTACTGTAAAATATTGTTCAATATCAGTTACATAGGGGGTTAACCTTGCAGCCTTTGCGCCATTTTTTGTTACAACAACATCGTCCTGTTGCTTTACCACATAACTCATATACTTCCCAAAATTTTGCTTAAGCTCAGTTGCGGTAACTGTAATGCCTTCTTTGTAGTTAATTGATGCCATGAAAAACACCTCCGATAGTGATGAATGATTATTCCCGAAAAGTAAGTTAAACTAACCTCGTATACAATATGTACCGTAGAAGGAAGCGGCCTAACACTATGCATTGTATACAAGGTTCAACTAATATACTTTTTGAAGATGAATCATTATATTCTGTGAAGAATACTTCTTCGCATTAATCATTATATAACATCGTACAAAATGATACAATAAAATGTGCGAAATAAATTAAATATTGTACGATAAACGTTATTGCGAAAGTTATATCTCAAGTTATAGAGGGTCTGAACAAAAAACCGATAAACTTTAAGTTATTATATACTGTGTTTTCCTAAGCTTTGCCGTAACTGGCTGTATTAGAGATGATTGTTCACTTAATTGATTCACAGTGGTGTGAACAAAGAACCTCTTGCCTTCTAAAGTTAAAATAAAAGTTAATTGAAAAGTTAAAATAAACTTAAAAAAAACATTGCATGAATAAAAAAACTATGCTACACTTTAAGTAACCGGTTTAGTAAACCGGTTACTTAAAGGTAATTATGCGTGTCAAACACTGATGAAAGCAGGATATTTGCAGATGCTGCGCATATTGCACAAAAAATTATGTATTGGCCTTAAGCTTTAAGTAAGATTATTTTACAGGTAATATATATTCATTATATGAACAGCAATAAATCAGGGAGTCAAACAAATTTTTAAAAGAAAAGATGAGGCGCTATGAGAGTTACTATTAATGATATTGCAAAAATGGCGAATGTGTCAAAAGCTTCGGTATCAAGAGTGATAAACAACAAATCCGAAGGTGTCGGAAAAGAAACTAGGGATAGGATACTTAAGGTGATTGAAGAACATCAATTTCAACCAAGTATGCTAGCCAGAGGATTGGTAACCAAAAGGACAAAAACCATAGGTCTGATTATCCCGGACATAACGAACCCCTTCTTTCCACAACTAGTTAGAGGAGCCGAGGATTATGCAAGCAAGTATGGATACAACATTTTTTTAGGCAATACTGATAAGAGTGTAAATAAGGAAAAGGAGTATTTAAGCGCTTTTGTAGAAAAAAGTGTCGATGGAGTTATTTTAACATCAAACATTTCAGAAGCGGATTCACAATACAAATTACTAAAACAAAGTGGCACGCCTTGCGTATTATTGGACAGATATGTTAAATATGAGGACTATGAAGTAGGTGTATATCTGGATAACGTTAAGGGGGCTTATATGGCTACCGAGCTTTTGTTAAGTCATGGACATACAAACATTGCATTTATTGCAGGTCCATTGATGGTTGCTACGTCTACAAACAGAATTGCTGGATTTAAGAAGGCTCATACAGAAAAAGGCTTACCCATAAATCCTGATCTTATTGTAGAAGGTGATTATATGATGGACAGCGGGTATAGGCTTGTTGACAGGCTGATAGAAGAGGGCAAGAAGTTTACAGCAATTGTTGCCGGAAATGATATGATGGCAATCGGTGCAATGAAAGCGCTTAAGAGGAGAGGTATTAAAATCCCCAATGAAATTGAAATAGTAGGTTTTGATAATATTGAGATGTCCCAGATTGTTGAACCTGCATTAAGTACCATTGCACAGCCAGCTTATGAAATGGGTGCACAAGGGGCAAAGATGCTTATCAACATTCTCGAAAAGAAAAAGCTTAAAAACAAAAATGTTATTCTTGAGCCTGAATTAATATTAAGAGGAAGCACCATTACGAAAGAGCAATTATAATATTGGCATTTATGCTTTTAAAAGTTAGGTGTTTTAAACGCACCCAATGTAAAAAGTGTAGATTTCTTAACTGCCGCTGCAGTATAAAGGGGGATTAGAGTGAATGGGCAAGTGTAAGTTGCTTGTTGTAGGAAGCTTAAATATGGACTTGGTAGTAGATGTTCCCTATATGCCCCAAGTAGGTGAAACAATATTGGGGTATGGATTTAATATGATACCAGGTGGTAAAGGTGCCAATCAAGCTTATGCAGCTGCAAAGCTGGGTGCACAAGCTTATATGCTTGGATGTGTTGGCAAAGATGAATATGGACAGATACTTCTTAAAAACTTAAACGGTGCTGGTGTAAATATAGAAAGTGTTGAAAAGCAAGCCGGAATAAATACAGGAACTGCTTTTATATATGTAAATAAAGAGGGAAATAATAATATAGTTGTTGTACCTGGAGCAAACAGTGCCTGTTCAAAAGAGTATATCAAAAGGTACAAGGAGCTTTTTGAATACTGTGATATTATTATGCTCCAATGTGAGATACCTATGGACACTGTGTCTTATGTAATAGAAACTGCAAGGAAGATGAATAAAACAATTATTTTGAACCCGGCTCCAGCTCCCGACCATCTTCCAGAAAGTATATTAAAAATGGTGGATATTTTAACACCGAACGAAAGTGAATTGCATAAGCTTACTGGTATAAAAACTGACACAATTGACAATATCAGGGAGGCTGCCGGAATGCTTTTATCAAAAGGAGTAAAGTCAGTTGTTGTTACTTGGGGTGATAAAGGCGCTGTGCTGGTTCGAGGCAATATATGCCAGCATTATCCTGTAAAGGATGTAAAAGTAGTAGATACAACAGCTGCGGGAGATACTTTTACTGCCGCTGTAGCAGTAGCCATATCCGAAGGAAAGAGCCTGGATGAAGCTATCGAATTTGCTAACAAAGCTTCTACTATAGTAGTTACCAGAGCGGGCGCTCAAACGTCCATACCTTCTAGGGATGAAGTGAACAGTTTTAGGTTTTCAGACTCTCCATAAGATCCCTGCCTAAGAAGGCTTTTGGACAAACAGATTAATTCTTCGGTGGGTAGTTTAGAATGTGGTATAACAGATAATTTGAGCAGGAGGCATACTTAATGAAGGACAGGTGAAGGGTTTATGAAAAAAGGGATTTTGTTAAATAGCAGCATATCTGAAGTCGTAGCAAGCATGGGGCATACTGATTTACTGGTTATTTGTGACAGTGGTCTGCCAATACCCGAAACAACAAAGAAAATTGATATATCACTTACAAAAGGCATACCGGGATTTATTGAAGCTGTAAAGACTGTATTATCAGAATTAGAAGTTGAAGAAGCCTTCGTTGCAAATGAAATGGTAGAAATATCACCTGATTTATTTGATACATTAAAAGAAATATTAGGTAAAATACCAGTTGCTTTTATAACCCATGAGGAATTTAAAAGTACCGTAAAAAACGCTAAGGCCTGTATTAGGACAGGAGAATGTACACCTTTTGCTAATGCAATTTTAAAATCTGGCACCACTTTTTAAAGGAGATTGTAATCATGAGAGCGATAATGGTTATGTTTGATTCATTAAATCGACATATGCTTCCGATGTACGGATGCGATTGGGTTAAGGCGCCAAACTTTCAGAGATTGGCCGAAAGAAGTGTTGTATTTGACAACAGTTATGTTGGGAGTATGCCTTGCATGCCTGCCCGGCGAGAATTGCATACAGGAAGATACAATTTTCTTCACAGAAGCTGGGGGCCATTGGAACCTTTTGATGATTCCATGCCTGAGTTGTTGAAAAACAATGGTATATATACCCATCTTGTAAGTGATCACTATCATTACTGGGAAGATGGTGGCTGTACCTATCATACGCGGTACAATTCTTGGGAGATAACAAGAGGGCAGGAGGGGGATCCGTGGAAGGGAGAAGTCATGGACCCTGCGATTCCGGAGCATTTAGGAGGTCGCAAAAGCTGCCTTTGGAGACAAGATTGGGTTAACCGCAAATTTATGACGAAATTAGAAGAACATCCCCAAGCGGTAAACTTTGAAAAAGGATTGGAATTTATCAGAACCAACCAGAATGAAGATCGTTGGTTTTTGCAAATAGAAGAGTTCGATCCCCATGAACCGTTTTTTACGCATAAAAAATATAAGGATATGTACCCTCATAAATATGACGGTCCTCATTTTGACTGGCCTAACTATGCACAGGTTCAGGAAAGCAGGGAACAAATTGATCATCTAAGATACGAATATGCAGCACTTGTCAGTCTTTGTGATGAGCAGCTGGGAAAAGTACTGGATCTTATGGATGAATTGGATTTATGGGAAGATACAATGTTGATTGTTAATACGGATCATGGATTCCTCCTTGGAGAGCATGACTGGTGGGCAAAATGTGTTCAGCCCTTTTACAATGAAATTGCACGTACTCCTTTATTCATATGGGATCCGTGTACAGGGAAGAAAAATGAAAGACGGCAGAGCCTTGTTCAAACTATAGACCTTGCTCCAACCTTGTTGGAATTCTTTGGAGTTGACATTCCGAAAGATATGCAGGGTAAGTCATTGAGGGAAACTATACTAGAGGATAAGCCCGTACGTGAAGCTGCACTTTATGGGATTCATGGCGGTCATGTGAATTGTACTGACGGACATTATGTGTATATGAGAGCTCCGTTTTTAGAGGATAATCAACCATTATATAACTATACACTAATGCCTACGCATATGAGAAACCGTTTTAGTATAAAGGAACTGGAAAATATTGAACTTAGCGAACCGTTTACATTTACTAAGAACTGTCGGACTATGAAAATCAGGTCGGGTGGGATACCTGAACTGGATTTTAACCCTTATAAATTCGGTAATTTATTATTTAATATCGATGAGGATCCGGAACAGAAGCATCCGATATGTGACCCGGATACAGAAATGAGAATGATAAGGCATCTGGTTGGGTTAATGAAGGAAAATGATGCACCCAAAGAGCAATATATTCGTTTGGGTCTGCATGATGAATAGTTATTTGGTCTAAAAAACCTCTAAGGAAAGGAGTATATCAATGAAAGGGTACACAAAAGGTATGAAAAAACCTCATGTACAAAAGAAAGATCCCATAAGTATGTTGATAAACTCAGTAAAGCGGGACTGGAGCCTTTACTTATTAATTAGTCCAGTTATAGTATATTTTATTATTTTTAAATACTGGCCGATGTATGGTGTTCAGATAGCTTTTAAGAACTTTATGCCCTCCAAAGGGATCTGGGGAAGTCCGTGGGCAGGGTTTAAGCATTTCGACAGATTTTTTAGCAACTATCAATTTTGGCGCTTGATTAAAAACACCCTAGGCATTAGCGTTTATCAGCTGACAGTAGGATTTCCTATACCCATATTTCTTGCACTTATGCTGAACGAGGTAAGGAGTAAATATTTAAAGAAGACAGTTCAAATGGTTACTTATGCACCTCATTTTCTTTCAGTTGTTGTTCTGGTTGGTATGGTGCTAGCTTTTTTGTCACCACAGAATGGAGTAATTAATCACATACTGGCATTGTTAGGATTTGAGCCCATTAACTTTATGACAGAGGCAAAATGGTTTAAAACTATATACGTTTTTTCCGGAGTATGGCAGAATGCAGGTTGGGGCTCAATCATATACATGGCGGCACTGGCAGGTATTGATACATCGCTCTACGAAGCTGCTGCTATAGATGGTGCCAGCAAATTTAAAAGGGTAATACACATTACAATACCAGGTATCCTACCCACTGCTATAATTATTCTGATACTCGAATCAGGAAAAATAATGAATGTGGGTTTTGAAAAAGTGTTTTTAATGCAGAACAGCCTGAATATAAGCGCATCTGAGATAATATCAACCTATGTGTACAAAAGAGGGCTGCTAGGTGCACAATATAGCTTTGCTTCGGCGGTAGGTCTGTTTAACTCAGTTATTAATTTAATACTGCTAATTACAGTAAATAGAATATCCAGATCAACCAGTCAGAATAGTTTATGGTAGCATTTTTTAAAAAACGCATGAAACGGAGGTAGGTTAGATGAATAACAGACTGGATCAGGGCAAGGGAGATATTGTATTCGATATTATAAATAAATTTTTGCTTATAGTAATACTGATTGTGACAGTATATCCATTAGTGTTTGTAGCCAGTGCTTCCATAAGTGATCCGATGGAGGTTTTAAAAGGTAATATATTACTACTTCCTAAGGGCGTTACTCTGGATTCATACAGGAGGGTGTTCAGGAATTCAGATATCCTGACAGGCTATAAGAATACTATTTTATACACAGTTGTTGGTGTAATAGTTAACCTTACGATGACAATAGCTGGAGCTTATCCCTTATCACGGAAAAAATTCTATCCAAGGAACATCATTTTAGCATTTTTTACATTCACAATGTTTTTTGGAGGGGGTATAATTCCAACTTACTTGGTAATAAAAAGGTTAGGACTTATAAACAATTTTTGGGTCATGATTTTACCTGGCGCGGTTCAGGTGTGGAACCTTATATTAATGAAAACCTTCTTTCAGAATTCCATACCTGAGGAGCTACATGAAGCTGCATATGTTGATGGGGGTACCAATATGCAGGTACTTATAAAAATTGTATTGCCTCTTTCAGCACCCATCATAGCGGTTATGGTATTGTTCTATGGCGTTGGACACTGGAATGCATTTTTTAATGCTCTCATATATCTGTCCGACAGGTCAAAATACCCATTACAGCTATTTTTAAGAGAAATTCTGATAGAGTCACAGATAGATGATATGATGGGCAGCTCTGAAGCTATTGCAGACCAAAGGATATATGCTGAGAGTATTAAGTATGCAGTAATTGTTGCAGCTAGCTTGCCCGTTTTAATGTTATATCCTGTTATACAGAAGTACTTTGTAAAGGGTGTTATGGTAGGAGCTATCAAGGGCTAGCTGGTAAAAAAATCAGCATAGCCTAAAAATAAATACCCTGGATACATAAAAAGTTTTCAGGGGCAATAATAAATAAATGGGAGGAAAATGTTTATGAAAAACAGATTATTTAAGTGTATTGCATTGGTGCTTTGTACTTTATTGGTGATTACTGCGTTTGCAGGATGTGCCAAAAATGGCAATGAACCAACCGAACCAAAGGGAAGTACCAAGACAACGGGGGACGATGAAAAAGTGCCTGAAAACATGAATTTGACAGGCATGCCCATCGTTAAGGAGCCTATTACTCTAAAGATTATGGTAGCAAAACACGTAGCTCAATCAGACTGGAGTGAAATGCTGGTATGGAAAGAGTATGAGAAGATGACTGGTGTACATGTTGAATGGATTGAAGTTCCGGAACAGAATCAAACTCTTACTGAGAAGAGAAACTTGGCAGTAGCTGGCGGCGATATGCCAGATGCCTTCTTTAAGTGCAACTTTCCTGCTAAGGATTTGCAGTCTTATGGAGAACAGGAGATGTTTCTAAAATTAAACGACATGATAGACAAGTATGCTCCTAACTTCAAAAAAGCAATTGATGAACGTGAGGATGTTGCAAAAGGCATACAAATGGTGGATGGAAGCATATATTCACTTCCTTACATCATGAATGTTCTTTCTCCGGCAATAACAGGTAAGATTTTTGTAAACAGGAAATGGCTTGATAAATTAGAAATGGATATGCCTTCAACTACCGAAGAGTTCTACAATGTCCTAACAGCCATCAAAAAGACGGACCTTAATGGAAATGGAGAAAATGATGAGATTCCTCTAACTTCTCCTGCCTTTAACAACGTAGCATCTTCGCTGCGTGGAGCATGGGGACTGGGGAACACAGGAAATGCCAATGGATTTATTGATGCCGGTGCCAAAGACGGCAAGGTAAGATATTGGGCTGCTGACCCAAATTATAAGGAACAACTGATGTATATGAACAAGCTTTTTGATGATGAATTGCTGGATGAGGAAATATTCCAGATGAATAACAATAAATTGATTGGTAAAGCCGCACAAAACCAGGTAGGAGCTTTCTCAGCAATAAACAATAATGCTATGGGACAACAATATCAGAATGATTATGAAGGTCTTAAGGCAGCCTTAATAGGTCCTTCTGGAGACCAGTTGTGGAGCCCCGTAAATTCAAGAATTTGGGATATGGGAGCTTTTGTAATAACAAATGTAAATAAACACCCGGAAATTACAATGCGTTGGGTTGATTACTTCTATAGTGAAGAAGGAATAAAGCTATACTTTATGGGTAAAGAGGGTATCACTTATGAGGTAGGTGCTGATGGCAAAATTGACTACAACGATGAAATTAACAAAAATCCTGACGGTTTGACTTATGATCAGGCAATAGGCAAATATCTTGCATGGGGTGGAAAAGGAAATCCGAGTATGGCTATTGATGAATACTTCCGTGGCGCTGCAGTTCTACCTATTCCCCTTGAAGCGGCAAACAGACTTAAGCCATATTTGCCTGAAGAGATATGGCCGGTATTTAGTTATACATCAGAAGAAAATGAGGAAAGAGCTGAGTTGGAAGCTGACTTAAACGGTTATGTAAATGAAATGACAGCGCAGTTTGTAACTGGTAAGAAGCCATTTGCTGAATGGGATAATTACGTAAATGAACTGAAAAAAATGGGCTTGGATGACTACCTACAAATCTGCCAGACAGCTTATGAAAGATATAAGGGAAATTAAGCTTTTAAAATTTACAAGATAAGATAAAATGATTACGCCAGCCCTTCATGATTATTCGTGAAGGGCATGGCGCACTTTAAGTAATTAAATGATTAATACCCAAAAAGCATATTAGTTGAACTTCGTATGCAACATATAGTGTTTGAATGATTAAATTGGCAGTATATGTTGTATGGGAGGTTATTTCAGCTTAATTTTTAGGGAATAATCATAAAATGCTTTTATAAAAGAGATAGGAGATAGTAATATGGCGGGAATTCCGGTAAATTATTTTGAGAAGGTGTATGCAGGCTGGCTAGGAAAGCTAATAGGTGTAAGACATGGAGCACCCATTGAAAACTGGTCTTATGAAAAAATCAAAAAGGTTTACGCAGAGATAGACGGATATCTTGTAGACTATAAGGATTTTGCCGCTGATGACGACAGTAATGGACCAATATTTTTTTTGAGGGCTCTTGATGATTATACTTATACCAATGATCTGACTGCAGAGCAGATAGGTTTAACCTGGCTGAACTATGCCCCCTTTGAACATGGATTTTACTGGTGGGGCGGCTATGGTAAATCTACCGAACATACAGCATATATGAACTTAAGAAACGGGATAAAGGCCCCACGTTCAGGTTCTATAGAGCAAAATGGAAAGGCTGTGGCAGAACAGATTGGGGGGCAGATATTCATAGATACCTGGGGACTTGTGGTGCCAAATAACCCAAGGCTTGCAGCAGACTATGCAAAAAAGGCTGCTAGCGTATCCCATGGAGGAAATGGAATATATGGGGGAATGTTTATTGCTGCATGTATAAGTGCGGCGTTTACTGAGGAAAGTATTGAAAAGATTATTGAAACAGGTTTGTCTGTTATTCCCGAGGATTGTGAATATGTAAGGATGTCTAGGGAAGTTATAAAGTTTTATAAATCCAATCCAGAAAACTGGAGAGAATGCTTAAAATATGTGAAGGATAATTTTGGATACGACCGATATCCTGGAGCTTGCCACATTATACCTAATTCAGCTGTAATAATTCTGTCTCTTTTGTATGGTGAGGGTGATTTTTCAAAAACCATCAATATATGCAATATGTGTGGTTGGGATACTGATTGCAATGTTGCTAATGTTGGAACTATCCTTGGGGTTATGAATGGTCTTGAGGGTATAGATTATGAAAAGTGGAGAAGACCAATAAATGACTTCTTCGCGTGCTCTAGTGTGATAGGAAGTTTGAACATCATGGATGTGCCATGGTGTGCCGTATATATAGCCGGACTAGGCTATAAAATTGCAGGTGAAGAGCCGCCTCATGTGTTGAAGAATTTAATAACCGGGAAGACTGCAAGGTTTAATTTTGAGCTGCCTGGTTCAACCCATGGCTTCAGAGTTTCTTCAAATAAGGAACGTGGCTTAGAATACAGCTTGCAAAATTCCAAAGAAGCAGCAGCAAGTGGCAAAAGAAGCCTTAAAGTAACCGCAAAACCTCTATTATGGGATGAGGAGCTGTATGTTTTCCACAAAACGTATTATGAACCAGCTGATTTTCATGACAGCCGATATGATCCGAGTTTTTCTCCTATACTCTATCCTGGACAGAGTATCAAGGCAAAGGTTATGGTGCCTGAATACATCGACACCGGGGTACTGGCATGTCTGTATGTTAGGGATCGAAACAGTGGAAAGTGTGTAGAAGCCGGGACAGTAGACTTAGAGCTAGGTAAATGGGAGGAACTTAGCCTTGACATACCTTTTATGGAGGGCGCTTGCATTGATGAAGCAGGTATTAAGCTAATCCCAAAAGGCAAAGGTCCCAGCCTGCTGGTGGTTTATATTGATGATTTTGATTTTTCCGGTTGTCCGGATTATACCATTGATTTCAGTAAGGAAAAGGTTGAAGTATGGTCAAGGCTACATCATGAAGTCAGCCAGTTTTCATACCTAAAGGGGATTTGGACATTGGAAGACGATGTTTTAAGTGGTAGCTGCTCTGACTTTGGAGAAGCCTATACTGGAGGATATGACTGGAAGGACTATAGTTTTCAGGCAACCCTCATTCCACAAATCGGAGAATACCATAACATCAATTTTAGAGTTCAAGGTGCTATAAGATCCTATGCCGTCGGGCTTGCGCCTTCTGGCAAGATAGCTTTATACAAGAATGAAAACGGGTACAATCTGCTTTGTGAGGCAGACTATCCATGGGAACCAAACAGAGAATATACATTAAAGGTGGAACTTTTGGGAGCAAACATTAAAGTGAAAGATTCGGGCAGAATAATATTTGATTATACTGACCAAGAGAAACCTTATCTTACTGGACAAATTGGTGTATCTGTTCAAAATGGCAGTCACTGCCACTATAAAGACTTTAGAGTAGGGAGGATATAGCAAGAGCACAAGAGGACGGTTCTTCCGAGTACAAGGGGACGGTTCTTCTGTGCATCTGTGCACAAGGGGATTATTCTCTTGTGCCTCATTAATTCCAAAGTAAAGATATTACAAATAGGTTGGTTAAGGCAGTAGGGATAGTAATGAGAGAAAAAAAAGAACGGAAGCAAGAGCACAAAAGAACCATCCCCCTGTGTTCTTGCTGCCAATGAAGGGATTGAATTAATTAATGACAAAACCAAACATTTTATTTATATTCGCAGATCAGCTGCGCTACAGTGCCTTAGGATCAAGCGGAAATACTGAAGTAATTTCTCCGAATCTGGATCGGATTGCTGACCAGGGAATGGTGTTTGACAAGGCTTTCTCTAGTTGTCCTGTGTGCTCTCCATACAGGGGGCAGTTATTATCAGGTATGTATTCCCATAAAAATGGTGTGGTGGATAATGAATATAAACTAAAGACTAATATAACAACACTTCCCCAAGCTTTGAAGGAGGAAGGTTATAAGACAGGGTATGTGGGAAAATGGCATTTAGGTTATGGTCCTTATACGAAGGACAAGCGTTATGGATTCGATTATATGGCGGCATATAACTGCAACCACCGGTATTATAATATTTCCTACTATGAAAATGAGAAGGGTCCAATACCTATTAATGGATGGGCACCGGAGGAAGAGACATCATTGGCAATCAACTTTATAAAGGAGCATGTAAAAAATGATGGAGATAAGCCTTTTGCACTGCTGCTTTCGTGGGGTCCTCCACACCATCCTTATGACGAGTATCCCGATAAATATAAAATTTATGACCCTTCCAAAGTAACTATAAGCCCCAACGTACCGGAGAAATATCAGGATATTGCAAAAGAAGAGCTTGCAGATTATTATGGCAATATTACGGCAATTGATGCTCAGATGGAACGGATTCTAAGAACACTGGATGAGTTGGGTCTTTCTGAAGATACTATACTATGCTTTACTTCAGATCATGGAGATCACGTTCGCAGCCACGGATACGCCAAATGCAATGATAAGTCTGAGACGGATAATACAAGGCGGGCCTCTAAAGCAACACCTTTTGATGAATCCGTTCATATTCCGTTTATTGTGCGATGGCCGGGAAAAATTGCGGAGGGACAACGTACAGGTGTATTCTTAGGTAGTGTTGATGTAATGCCTACACTGCTTGGCATGTGTGAAGTTAACTCCCCTGACGGAATGCAGGGTGTTGACCTGTCACATGTATTGCTTGGGGGCACTGGTGAAGTTAATGATTCGGTATATCTGCAGATACTTGGTGAAGGATGGCCGCACCGTGGAAGATGGGTAGGTTACTGGAGAGGAGTAAGAAACCACCGATGGCTGTATGCCAGGTGGTACAATAACGAATACGGACCTTATTTGTTTGATGTACAGAATGATCCCTACCAACTGAATAACCTGTATTATAATTCTGAATATGCAAAGGTTAAAGAAGAGATGGAAAAGCGTCTTGTAAAGTGGATGGAAGATACAGAGGATCCGTTTGATACAGGGGAAAGGGATGACAAGAACGGTATGCTGAAACTTGGTCAGGAGTTTACCGATGAAAAATGGCTGAGATAAGCAAGGTGTGATAGATATAAGCTAATGCCACCCCTGATAAAATAATCAGGGTACCGCTTTATGTGATGGGGACCTTATAGAGTATATGAAAAAATATTTTAATTACGCCAAACCAGTTTGGTTATATGGAAAAGAAAAGGAAATAAACCTTACAGCAGGTTTTCGTTGCCAGATAGTAAAAAAAGAAGGCTTCGAATATAGGATGCATATTACCGGTTCTACACTTTACAGGGTATACATAAATGGGAGTTTTGTACATTATGGTCCTGTAAGGGCACCTCATGGATATCTTCGTGTAGATAAACTTGATATAACACAATACCTCAATAAGGGTGGTAATATTGTAGCTATAGAAGTTGCAGGTTATAACTGCAATTCATACTACACCCTCAATGTACTGTCCTTTTTGCAGGTTGAGATTCTTGAGGGTGACAAAGTAGTAGTCCATACCGCTAATAATGGTTCATTTAGTGCAATTGAATTAAGATATCGTGAACAGAAGGTCATGAGATATTCATTTCAGAGAAATTTTAGTGAAGTGTACAGGATGGATAACCATAGCTCTTTGTTTGAATGGACGGTTGCTGAGGGTCTGCAATATGACAAAATAGCTGAAATTGATTTAAATAAGAAATATTTACAAAGGGAAGTGCCTATACCAAATTTTTATGTCAGAAGTAAGTTTAAGCTGATAGAATACGGTAATGCGCAAAAGATTGAGCACCCAGGGGATTTTAAATACATAAGACGTAGATTTATCAATAAAATTTCTGATACTATTACTGGTTTCGTACTGAACGAGATTGAGGACAGACCTTTTGAAACGATGCAGGACTATAGATTCGATAAAGCAGCTGATATTTTAGAGGAGAAGTGGTCCAAAAAGGGAGCGGAAGTTAGCAGGGGAGAATACCTTCTCTTTGATATGGGTGTTAATAACAGTGGGTTTATCCTTTTGGAAATGACTGCATTGGAGGATAGTGATGTCTATTTCCTGTTTGATGAGAAGCTGATTGATGGGAAAGTGGACATTAAAAGTTGGGACAGTATAAATATAATTAAATATTCCTTGAAGAAGAGCCAAATGCCATATAATGTTGAAAGCTTTGAATGTTATGGCTTTAAGTATATTATGTGTTTCGTAGAAAAAGGCAGGGTAAAATTGCAAAATCTATCTTTGCGGGAATATTCATATCCCAAGTATAAAAATATAGATATCAGGTGTGATGACGAAAAGATAAATGAAATTTTTATGGCAGCCCTTGAGACTTACAGACAAAACACATTGGATGTATTCATGGACTGCCCCACAAGGGAAAGGGCAGGGTGGCTTTGTGACAGTTATTTCACAGCACAGTCTGCTTGGTATTTTTCAGGAGATACAGTAGTTGAAAAGGTATTTTTAGAAAATTTTTTATTGGCAGATGAATTCCCGGGAATTCCGAAGGGCATGCTCCCCATGTGCTATCCAGCTGAACATGCTGATGGCAATTTTATTCCCCAGTGGGCTATGTGGTATGTAATACAGCTAGAAGGGTATTTTGAAAGAAGCCCTGAAGAAGACCGATACCGGTTTAAAAAGATATGCTATGATTTAATCGGCTATTTTAAGAAATTTAAAAACAGTGACGGGTTGCTTGAAAAACTTGAAAAATGGAACTTTATTGAGTGGTCAAAGGCAAACGAATGGGTTTTTGATGTAAACTATCCTACAAATATGCTGTACTCAAAAATGTTAAAGCTTATTGGCATATGGTATGAAGATATCGAGCTTTTAAAGGAATCTGAAAGAGTAAGAAAAAAGGTTATAGAGCAGTCCTTCGATGGAAAGTTTTTTGTTGACAATGCTGTAAGGCAGGAGGATGGGAGCCTTATGGTAACTGAAAACCGTTCGGAGGTATGTCAGTATTATGCATTTTTCTTTGATGTGGCGAAAACTGACGATCCTGCATTTAAATACTTGAAAAATATGGTTTTAAATGTTTTTGGTCCTAGTAGAAGAAAGAGAAATGAGATGCCAGAAATAGCGTATGCTAACTCATTTATCGGCTACTATCTCCGATTGGAAATACTGCTTAGGTGGGAGGAGTATCAACAGGTGCTTGCGGAAGTTAAGGACTACTTTTATCATATGGCAAGGACAACTGGAACGTTATGGGAAAATGATTCAGCCCAAGGCAGCTTGAATCATGGGTTTGCCTCCTTTGCAGGAGTAGCTATAATAAAATCTTTGAAGGGTCTAGGGGGGGAACATCTAAACGTATAAATGGTGTATAACACCGCTTGCTTGCGAAGAAGATAACTTAAAAAGGGTGCCCATTTGTACCCTTTTTAATAATTTATGGTATTAATTGTACTTACCTATTGGTATCAACTTGATGTAACTTTAAGAATTATTTCAGTGATGAAAGCATTTCATAGTAAAGTTTTGCATAATATCCAGCAACTGTTTCCGCATCTGTGCTCTTTTCATCGATTTCAGCAGAGAGAAAGCCCTCATATCCATCATCTTTAAGAAGCTGTAAAAATTCCTTGTATGGATATGGTCTTAAAAATGAATGCATATGCACATGTCTTATCAAATGCCTTACTTGGTTGTAGGTTGCTCTTATAGAGTCACCGACTTTATCAAGCGGACTGCAGTTATAAACAAGCCCAAGATCAGGAATTTTAGAGTATTCCACTGCCTTTTTGGCATATTTCCAAAAGTTAAAGTCTCCATGCATTTCAAGCAGTACCTCAACATTATAAGGTTTTGAAAATTCATTTAACTCGTTTAGTGCTTCTCCGACCCATTTTATGGTCTCTTCCTTGTCAGCACCTTCTTCAAATTTGTTACCGAATACTCTAATTTTTTGAGAATCAATATCTGCTGCTAGTTCAACATATCGTTTTGCATCCTCAATATTTTCTCTTCTTTTGCTGACATCGCTATATTCAAATCTGCATGAAGTGCCCAAACCAACAGCTTCTAAGTATGCATCCTCTAATCTTTCCTTGATTTCTTTTCTTTCTTCTTTACTAGTACTTAATTCAACTCCATGCTTGTGACCAGCATTAGTTCTGAATTCCACACCAGCGTAACCCCATTTTTTACATACTTCAATAATCTTCTCTAGATCCCATTCTCTTGCAATGTTGTACGTTAATAAACTCAGTTTCATATTAATACGTTCCTTTCTTATAATTGTAATTGTTGTAAATAATTCCAAAGCGATACTTGCATTAAATAAGCAGCACTTATTCACCTTTAAAGTAGCAACAACACTTTGATGTTTGCGTTACCTCCTTTCTTGTGGAATGATTTTGTCAGCTACTGTATCGTTGTAACATAATCTATCTGTGTCCCCTTATC
Organism: uncultured Clostridiaceae bacterium; assembly: GCA_964411505.1. Taxonomy (GTDB): domain Bacteria; phylum Bacillota; class Clostridia; order CAYPLH01; family DUMO01; genus CAYPLH01. The sequence goes on from CAYPLH010000016.1 coordinate 46,998, forward strand.
GCAAGCTGACAGCACAGTGGAATAGAAGAAGTCATTGTCGTCGTTCATGGCAGGTCTCTCTTCCATTTTAAATCCTTTTTGACTGCCGTCAATAGTTATGTTAAATTCCTTTAAATTAAAAAATAATGCTGCTTCGTGGGATGACACTAGCCTTGCATTCCTTGGTGCGAAATGAAGCATAACCTTGGAAATCAAAGGTTTATCAGAGTTAACACTATCCTTAATTATAAGCCTACTTCCCTCTAAAGATACCTTTCTCTTCCATGTAAATCCTTTTGCTTTGGTTTCAAAAGCTATCCACGGATTTTTACCGGATAGGTCACATCCTGTTACATCAATGGATTTATCAGGATCATCGCTCAAAATCTCACTGGTATCAGGGTCTGTTACTATAACTGTATTATGAGCTTCTGCACTTGAGAAAAACGCTCTGAAATCCTTCCTATCATACACACTGCAGCCTGTATCAACTAATAGGGGCTTTCCATTATAAAAAGCTACGGCATGAGGTCTTCCAAAATGCTGATGTCCTTGGGTTCTATCCATAGCATCTATGAATACATCAAAGGAGTCGTTTCTTAACGAAGCAAAACGGCTTGTTTTAAGCAGTGTAGAGCATTTCTTTTGGGGAAGATCGAGCTTCATGAGGCTTTTTACTATTTCAATATCCTTTTCGGCATTAAATGCGTAGGAATCGCCAATCTGAAGTGTCTTACCGGTTGGTGCCATCATCTGGTAAAGCCATGTATATTGATTATTAATGCATTCTAGAAGCCCTGGAATGGCTGGAAGCCCATTTTTCTCAAGGAAGAGATATGTTTCAACATACATTCTTGCAATAAAATGACTGTAGCTTGGGCATCCTTCGATGCTTCCACCATCATCTAGTATAGCGTTTTCCATATTGATTTCTATTATTTTTCTTCCTGCTTTTGCATAGGCTTCTGCATCTGGGAACTCTGGGAAAAGAACTCCAGTCATTAAAAGAACCAGACCTATCTGAAGTACGTGGTTATGTGCCTTCTCGGTACTTATGTGTCCATACCCTTCTTTGAGCATGTGGTCTGCATGCAGTTTAATGCACGAATAAATTGTTTCCCAACGGTTTTTGTCTAAATATTTAGAACCTGCCAGCATCTTAACACTATGCAATAAATTAAGAAGCCGCCATGCTACCTGCATATCTCGCCAATAACCATTTGTCTTATCTTTTGGGCGATCATCAAGCTCTTCATATGGGTGCTTATCTATCCAATCGGTTAACCATTTATACCATTCCTGCGCCCATTTTTCATCTCCTGTAACTAGGAACTCCTGAGCTAAAGGTAGTAAAAAGTATAGTCTGTTTAACCAGACATTTTGCTCTGATAACCTTTGTAACTTTGAATCAACTGACAATTTGTAATACAGGTTCCAGTCAAAGCTTCCATCCTTTTCCCAGTGTTTAAACAAATCCCCGGATGAAATAAATTCAAATAGTTCTCTGCTATATGGATCTTTTGCACCCATCAGCTCCTGTATTAGAAAGAACGCGCCGCCATCAAAAATTATGAGGGGAAAAATTGGCTGTGACTTTAAGTACTCGTCAGAATAGGGGTATTTTGCGGGTTTGATATCAACTTTTAAGATATCCTTTGAAAATGGTTTTAAGAAAGTATCCATCTACTGACTCTCCTTTTTTAAAAATTTTTTACTAATTAATAAAATATTATTGAATGTAATCATATCCAAATTTATAAAAAACCACACACACCTAATGAAAATTCTTTTTTACAAAGCTTAATCATCTTGTTGTTTTTGTATGTAAATTGTATCAATCAAGTTTATACACTGCAATAATAAAAATTCTATATTGACTGGAAAATATCAGTGTTTCAAGACTTGAAAAATTCTATATTGTTTGGAATATTTCTATATTTATTGAGCTTTTCTTTTGGCAGTGCTTAAGCAATGGCTTTGCTTGCCTTGTTGGAGTAGCTCTAATAAAATGCATAAGACAACTTGAAAGGGTGCCAAATTGGCACCCTTTGCTGGTGAAGTAAACGCTTATGGTGTTCTAGCGGTTACTCTGCTTTAGAGCTCAAGATACAGGACCTTCCCGGCAAAAGAAATTATCTGATCTCTCTTTCAAAAAGATGGCACTGACCACTTTTTAATGACTTATGGCAGTGACTGTACTTAACTATTATTATATACCTGCTGCACCTCTTAAGTACTACTTTAGTGATGAAAGCATTTCATAGTAAAGTTTTGCATAATATCCAGCAACTGTTTCCGCATCTGTGCTCTTTTCATCGATTTCAGCAGAGAGAAAGCCCTCATATCCATCATCTTTAAGAAGCTGTAAAAATTCCTTGTATGGATATGGTCTTAAAAATGAATGCATATGCACATGTCTTATCAAATGCCTTACTTGGTTGTAGGTTGCTCTTATAGAGTCACCGACTTTATCAAGCGGACTGCAGTTATAAACAAGCCCAAGATCAGGAATTTTAGAGTATTCCACTGCCTTTTTGGCATATTTCCAAAAGTTAAAGTCTCCATGCATTTCAAGCAGTACCTCAACATTATAAGGTTTTGAAAATTCATTTAACTCGTTTAGTGCTTCTCCGACCCATTTTATGGTCTCTTCCTTGTCAGCACCTTCTTCAAATTTGTTACCGAATACTCTAATTTTTTGAGAATCAATATCTGCTGCTAGTTCAACATATCGTTTTGCATCCTCAATATTTTCTCTTCTTTTGCTGACATCGCTATATTCAAATCTGCATGAAGTGCCCAAACCAACAGCTTCTAAGTATGCATCCTCTAATCTTTCCTTGATTTCTTTTCTTTCTTCTTTACTAGTACTTAATTCAACTCCATGCTTGTGACCAGCATTAGTTCTGAATTCCACACCAGCGTAACCCCATTTTTTACATACTTCAATAATCTTCTCTAGATCCCATTCTCTTGCAATGTTGTACGTTAATAAACTCAGTTTCATACTAATTCATTCCTTTCTTTTAATTTTCCTTTCAATTGTAATTTTCATTATACCAGTCAAATACAGCGGCCGGCAATATTCAAAATTCAATATTACTGGCAATTATACATATTAAATGCTAAGACAGGGTAAGACAGGGGACGGTTCTGTGTCCCGGCGGACAATGTCTGCCGGGACACAGAACCGTCCCCTGTCTTAGTTGCAATTATAGATAGACTGTATTAAAATATCTTTAAGAACAATATAAAATTGGAGAAGTAGTAAAAATGCAAGATATTAGTTTTGGAACAACGGTTGCAATTATTCTTTTCTTTGCTTTTATAGTGGCATTTATTCGCGGTCGGGTTCGTGACAAATGCCTTAAGGAGTTTAACGATAATTTTGTTACCTTGGAGTTTACAAATAAAAATACAGTGAGTGGTAAGCTGAGGGTAGAAATAAGCGGTATGGAGTTTGTGTATAGATTCAGATGTATTGACATAAAAGGGCATGAGGAATATAGCTATTTAATATATAAGGGTGAATACCCGAACATTCAAGCACTCATTCGTTTTCATGATGAGTTGTATGACAAGGACAAGGAAAAAAGAGAAAGAGAATTGAGAAGAACTTACCACCCTAATATGATTAGAAAGCTGAAAAGAAAAACTGATAATGTCTTTAAGACAGTAAGAGATTCCATTATGGACATGCTGAATCTTTTTATTGCCCAGTTTAAACGGAACCCTCAATTAGGTGCAGTTTTGCAATCCCAGGATGCTTATGTAACTCAAATAAAGAAAGAGCTTGTGGGACATATAGCGACTTCCTATGACCCATTATTGGAAAGACATATAGGTAATATGGTTGTTTTTGAAATGATAAAATCCGGTGAAACCGTAGAATATACCGGTGTTTTGAAGGATTATTCAGACGAGTTTATTGAATTCATGGATGTAAGCTATTCTATATCAGAGGATAAGGAGCAAAGAAAAGCTGACCTTGTTATTCCCCGTAGAATAGCAACTGTCAGACATTCTGCAGAATAAGACAGGGGACGGTTCTGTGTCCCGGCGGACATTGTCCGTCGGGACACAGAACCGTCCCCTGTCTTATAAAATTAAGGAGGACATAAATAATGCGTTGGGAACATTTGATACCGTCAGATTTTGAAAAAGCAGTTAAAGATATCGGACTTTGTATAGTACCTGTTGGAGCGCTGGAACGTCATGGAGAGCACCTGCCTTTTGGCTGCGATATGATTATAAGCCATACTGTGTCATGCATGGCTTCCGAAATTGAACCAGCGGTGGTGTTTCCACCTTATTACATGATGCAGGTACATGAGGCAGCATGTTTTACCGGTACAGTCAATTATCCGCAGGATTTCGCACTTAAGGCCTTTGGTCTGCTGCTGGAATCTATCGCTGCTAATGGCTTTAAAAAAATTCTTGTAGTAAACGGTCATGGAGGCAATAGTCATATGCTTGAATATTTTGCTATGAGTCGCCTGGATGAACCTACAGAATACATATTTTATTATACTTCTATTCCCAGCAAGCTCACAGAAAATGAGAAAAGTACTATAGACGGACTTTGGGACACTCACTTAGGAGGTCATGCCTGTGAGAAGGAAACATCCCTGTTCATGGCTTGCAGCCCAGACACTGCAAAGCTTAAGCATGCTCCAAAAGAACTGGTCAAGCCACTTAATCGCTTTAGTCACTTGAAAGATAACGGAGTAAAAAATGCATTGTGGTGGTATGCTGATTACCCTGAGCATGTAGTTGGCGATGCCAGGACAGCTTCTGTAGAAAAAGGTAAGGTTGTTCTTGACATTTATGCAAAATCAATAGCACGCGCTATAAAAGCTGTTAAAGAAGATAAAGAGGCAGCTCGTCTGCAGGCAGAATTCACAGAGAGGCTTAAAAATAAGGGGAAATAAAAAGTTTTTAAATTAATCCATATAAACCCGGGTTAACCCGGGTTTATTTAAATTCACCTTGCTTCGGAGCGAGAAAAAAGGTTATTCGTTCGGAATCGTTCGGAACGAATGAATAACAGTTACTCTCTTAATATATATTTTGTGTTTTTCCCTTTCCCTAAGACTATTAATAATCCTTCTTCAACCATTTTTTTTAACTCAAGAGCTGTTTGCGTTTTACCTTTATTAAGCAATAATTCAGCTGTTCGTCTGTTAATATCGCCATTATCCTTTATGTAGCTTATTATGGGGACTTCTGACATAGTCAATCTCTGGTTAATTGGTTCGTTCGTTTTTATTGCTTTAGGTAAAATTACTGTAATTGAGTTTTTGTGAATTAAGAAAGAGGGTTTGTCTTTATACGTTGAATAATATTCCTTAATTCTTCTGATCCCTGTTGCCATTTTTTCGATTATTTTCAGCCGAAAAAATATATCACAGATGACTTTATTTCTTGGAACAGATATTCGACCTGTTAAAAATTCTTCTTCTGAAAGACCAAGGGGCAGACCCCCTGGTGATATTATCTCTATTCTATCATCGAAAAATTCAATTTTAATATCTCCAGTCTTCATGTAATCCCTATGTACAATTGCATTAGCTACAGCTTCCCTATATGCGATAAATGGCACTTCTTCAATAGTTGTTCTATATTCACTTTCTATTATTTCAGATACATTTATATGCTTTTTATAAAAAAGCATACATTCGCTAAATTGTTCAAGGACTGAGCAGTTATCTTTTATCATCCTGTCCTTTATGTGTTTTACATCATCCCCTATATATCGTAGCAAGGATACTCTTGATGTCTCAATTGGATTGTTATCAGCAAGTAGTGCTGCAGCATTATTGAGTTTTTCATTGTTTACTAGACCAAAGGTTTTTAATAGATCATTAGTTAAACCTGTTATCTTTAAAGCTTTTCTCATTTGCAACTCAAAATATGTAAATTCTAAATTTTGATTGTTACATATTAAGTTTTCAAATGACATATTTTTTCCATTGAGTATGAGCATTTGAAGTTCATACTGATCAACTTCTAAAGTTGATGTATCCATTCTATAGTATGCTCTTTTATGATAAGTATATGGAGTAAAATTTCCATGATATACCTTGATCTCAAGAATAACATGATTATTATAATCATGTTTGATTAGCTCATAAAAGGGTCTTGGGATAATATTATCATTTATGGAATTCTCAATATTTAGTTTCAGTATGCTTATATCAGTTCCAGTACCAACTACATTACCATTATCTGTTATTCCTATAAAAATACTTCCATCATGGTAATTGGCAAAAGCTGATATTGTTTTTAAAGTGCTAGAATTAAACTCAGCTTTAAATTCAATATATTTTGATTCTCCATTATAGACGATCGTATCAACAAAGTTCATATTATTTTCCTCCATTTTGGGTTAACCGAACGAATGTAGCATCGTTCGGTTAACCCAAGTCTATATTATTTCCTTATGAAAAGCAAGTATTAAATTAATATTAAAGCTCGTATTTGAAGTAAAAGAAAAGGTGCATTAAAATAAATAAGTAGTACGAAGAAAATATTTTTACATTAAATTAATATTTTTGCAGCAATTATTGAAAAAATGTTGTCTAATGATATAAAGGGATCTCTTTTGAAAGAGGTGGAAAAATTAATTGGATTACAACATTGCCGTGAAAAAAGCTTTGCAGGGTGATAGTGAGGCTTTTGAGGAAATTGTGAAGGAGTACTTTGATTTTGTGTACAAAATATGTATTGGGTTTATGTGTGATGAGCAGGATGCTCTGGATATGACCCAGGAGGTGTTTCTGCGTGTTTATAATAGCCTTGACAAATTTCAAAACAAGAGTAAGTTTACTACATGGTTATATCGGATAAGTGCAAACACATGCCTTAACCATCTTAAGAAATTAAATAGGATAAAAACATGTGCTATTGATGAAGTTGACGGTGCTAGAATAAGCGATGACAGTCTTTATAAAAAAGTGGAGTTTAACGACTTGGTAGATAAATTGAACAGAGAAATTGAAAGTTTTGGGAAAACAACTTCAAAAATAATTAAACTGAGGCTTTTTGAAAAGAGAAAATTTAAGGATATCGCAAAAGCACTGAATATACCTAGTTCTACCGCAAGAGCAACCTTTACACGATCAAAAAAAGTCCTTCAAAAATCGATCAAAAACTATAACAGGGAGGTATAATTCTTATGAAATGCAATGAAATTGTAGAGTTGTCCATTAGGCATATTAATAATTCACTTAATGAAAAATCAAAATCAAAGTTTTTAAAGCATATATTAAGGTGCAATGACTGTAATGGTATGTACAACTTATTGAAAGTAAACTACCAGCCGTCGGATACTTCTATAGATAATCCGTCCGAAACTATTGAAAAGATTATGTCCAAAATTGATAAGGAAAGGTACTCTGAAAAGTACAAAGAAAAAAACTACTTCATAAATAATAGGTCAAATAAAAGACCTAGACTAAAGTGGCTTGCAGTATGTTTATCCGTAATCATTTTTGCTGCGGCATCAGTTAATGCAGGTACCATTTACAAAAGCCTCGAAGAGCTATTAAATACAATTGGAGTTGAAGTTAATCTTAAAGCAATTGGTCAGTACAAAAAGACTGAAAAGCAAAAGGAAATGGAGTTATCCGACAGAATATATTTAAAAAACAAACAGGCGATAATTGATGCTGCTGCTAATATGCAGCCCGGACAGGTAAAGGAACTTAGCTTTACAAAAGGGTCTGATATTTTGAATGTGAAGATTGCCAAGGGAAAAGAAACTCAAACAATAAGTTGCAGTGTAAATGGCGGTTCATTCTTTATTAAGGAAAGCCCATTTGGGGAGTTTTATGATAACACTCCGGAAAATGAAACTCTTCTTCAAACACTTATTGCCAATGGGTATTTTGTTCCGGAAGCTAAGAACATGCCTGAAGGTTACAACCTTGATAATATTATGTATTCCGACAAGGAAGTAATAGCACTTCATTACAGATCAGGCACCGGTTCAAACAATATATCCATTAGCTTAGTTGGCAGGGTGGTAAAGAACCCGGAAGTATCGAAAAGGCTGTTAACAGTCAACGGATATCAGGCAGTTTATCAGGAAGTTGATTTATATGGGAAAACTAATGCAAATATTACCATTTACCTTGGAGATGATAAAAGACAAGATACGTTGTCAGTAAGTTCATTTTTGTCAGAAGAAGATATATCAGAAGCTGAACTTTTGCATATTGCTGAAGGTATATTATTACACAATGCGGATAATAACTATGATTCACGTTTGGATTATATTGTAGCCGTCAATATGGAAGGAAGCGGTTTAGAAAGCAGCAGATCCAAAAAGGATGAAGTCTACAGTACCTACACTTTGGATGATGTATTAGGTGGTGGATGCTTTAAAAGCATAAAAGACACACAGGTTAAAGAAAAGGTCAATGAATATATTGATCTTGTGGCTGCGGGGAAAAAGGAATTTACAATACCTGTATCCGATAGTTTGTCGGTAAAAAGATCTGAAAAGGCACCTTGGCAGGATCCGAGATATTTTATGTTTATTGAATATACTGATCCTGATTTGAGTACAATTACCGGATCAATTAATTATCCTATATTGATGAGCAGACATATCATGGAAAAAACCATTGTTAAACAGGTTGTAGTTACCTTTCCGGAGCTTAATGCAACAAAGTCTAATCCCGGGGTTCACTACATGCTACACCCCATTGATTCAGAAAAATATGCATCTTGGGAGGTAAAACCTGTTGTTACAGTTGACATTAACAGTATTCATGCTGAAGATGAGCATGTAATAAGGGAGTATTCATTATATGATTTTATGTTCAACCGGCATCATTCTACTAATTATATTGATATGGACGCAAACTTTGTATGTGATTCTAAAGGTGTGCCTTACATCGTTACAAGGCATAAAAAATTCGATATTGTTACAATCAGGACAATAAAAGAAATCGAAGGTAGCTTGATGCAGTATATAATTACAATACCAAATGTCCTTTTATCAAGTGGTTTAAGCGATGAACAGCTTGTTGAGGATGTAGGGCTTATTCATTAATTCACAAAGAAGCACTTATTCTAATGAGTGAAATTATATGGAAAATGTGGGTGATGGACAGATTTCTACAGAAATAGATATAATTAAAATAATAAGAGTGTTTTAAAAATTATTTTCAACAAATTTAAAATATTTAAGTAAAATGTGCAATAATTTAATTAATTTTATCTTAAGCTTACGCTGGAGGATTATTGTTACATTTTACTTTTTTTTGTGTCTAAATAAGTGTAGAGGAAATGTGAAGGGATCCTTTTTCACAGGAGGTCTAAATTATGGATGGAGATATCAAAGTCATAAAAAGAGTTTTGCGAGGTGATATAGAGTGCTTTGAGGAGCTTGTACAAAAGTATGAAGCAAAAATATACAGGACGTGTTATAAATTTGTTAAGAATGAGCAGGATGCAAAGGATGTTGCGCAGGAGGTTTTTATAAAAATTTATAACAATCTAGCTAGTTATAAACAACACAGCAAATTTTCCACATGGGCATATAAAATTGCAGTAAACTCCTGCTTAAATTTTCTTAGAAAGAAGGATTTGCTGGTTATAAGCTTTAATGACGAGGCTAATCCCGATTTGCACAAGGTATATGCTGCAGGGGAATACAATGCACAACAATACTATAATCCGGAAAGAGTTATTGTTGGAAAAGAGATAAAAGACCTATTGGAATCTGAGCTTGACAGCCTAGACAATAAAAGCAGACGCATATCTGATTACAGAATAAATCACCGAATGCCCTTTAATAAAATTGCTGAAAAAATCGGTGTGACAGCGTCAGCCGCCAGAATGAGCTTTTTTAGAACGAAAAAGAAGTTGGCAAAAAGACTTAATCAGTACCATAAAGAGGAGTAAATAATAGCGCTGCAACGAAAAATTCATTAATTAAATGCATTTAATGCATCTGATTTAACTTAAGACAATGATTAAAAATAGAATTTTATCAGGATTAATTAATATCTTTTGTTGTAGTAGGAGTTAATAAAAGGAGGTTGTAAATATGTTCTGTAAAACAATAGAGGAGTTATCAATGGGATACATTGATAATGAACTTGGTCAAAATGATGCCAAAAGGTTCTTAAAGCATTTATGCAAGTGTAAAACATGCAGAATGAAATATAACCTGATAAAGAGTAATTATACACCAGAAAAGGATGTTGAGAACTTAAATCTGTATAGAAGCGGAGGCGGCTCATCTTTTTCAGGAGAAGAAGTTTCTCTGACAGAAAAAGTTATGGGGAAAATAGACAAATCCATGTATGACACAGGCAGAAGGAGATTTCATAGAAAACGTGTAACAATTGCTATTGTATGCATATTGCTGCTTTTGACTGCTTCCATTAACGCTGAAAGCTTATATAAGTCCTATCAGGAGCTAGCAGACATAATGTTTATAAGCAAAGAACGGTTGATGGGAAACCTGTTTAAAAATGCACAAATCAACAGATTATTAGAAGATGAAGAATATATAAATCAGGTTTATAGCAAATATTCGGATGGGGTGGAAAAAGAGGTGGACTCTTTAAAAATCGGAGCTGCCAAAGTATTTGAATTCGAAGAGGAGAACGGTATTTTTAGAGCTATTGTTGCCAAAGGAGAGGGTGGTGTTTTTATATCCTATGGATTTTTGGATCACAAGTTACTGTATAACGATTATGTGAAGGAACTTAATCAAAAAAATCTCGAAAACATTTTACAACAGGATACGGAGCATTTCAATACAGTATTTGATCTTGCAAATTCTGGTGAGATAGCTGTTGATCCCGGATATGTACCATATAATTATGAACTTGTTGAATGCTTTCGCTCATTGAATCCAAATTCTCTAGAAGGAAGTATAGGTATAAGATATGCTGTGGATGAAGAAAACTGGGTAAACTTTATGTTTATTACCGGCAGGATGGTAGAAAGCTCAGAAGGGCCCGGCGAGTTAATTGAAATTAGTGGAAGGCAGGCTTTCTACAATGAACAAATGGTAAACGGGAGAAATATGAAGCAGCTGTCAGTCTATCTTGGAGATGGTACACGGTATAGTACGCTGGTGGTATACTCTGCTGTACTTGATAAACAAGAGCTTCTGAAAATAGTGGAAAATATAGAGCTTTTAAACGAAAATGCAAACAGTATGGACAATAATCCTGATTATTTTGTCAATATTAAGGATAAGCGAGTGTTAGAATATACTGATCAGTATATCAGTAATATAAAAAGAGGTAATAATGATTTCACATTCAAGATTGATGAACATACCGAGTTTTATAAACGTATTCACAACAATACGTATTATATCCACTACAGGAATGTTAATTATAATGATATTAAGGAATTACTTTACTATCCTCTTAACCTTGATGAAAAGATACTGGAGGAATACGACCTTGCATCAGCACAGGTTTTTGGAAAGCCATATATTTCTCAAAAAGATGAAGCGTACAATTTTAAAAAGGGAGATTCGAGCGTATTCCTGAAAACAGACATTATGGGATTAGTTAAATCATACACTAACAAAACCGATGCCCTTATTAAAGACGCTTTTGGTTCTTTGAATTTTGATGAGTATCAGCCATACTATGGAAAATCTGGTCAGCTTTACTACTTTTTTTCACAAGCTAAGCATAATGAAATTCGAACGGTTTATGAAATTGATGGCTATTTGTACAGGAGCATATATATTCTAAGCAGTGATTTTGTGAAAAATCCTGAAACCATACAATCTTTTGTGGACAGCCTATAGCAGACAGGCAAGACAGGGTGCAAGACAGGGGACGGTTCTGTGTCCTGGCGGACAAAACCCGCCAGGACATAGAACCGTCCCCTGTCTTGTTTGACATATGTTTAGGCGCGCGATAAAATGTTACGTAGGAAGCTTTAAAAATATTGTATACGGTAATACTAAAAATATGATTATTCCCCATATAACGAAGGGTGGGTAAAAGTTATGAGAATATTTAAAAAAAAGACTCACAATGAAGGGGCTAACGATAATAAAGGCAGATTAGTAGGATATTTTAAAAGAGGAGCAGATACGGTATACAGGACTTTTAAAAGATTCCCAGTTACTATACTGCTGTGCGCTGCTTTAGCAGGTATCTTAATTTATCGCGTTGAGACACCATATGAAAAACTTGCGAACATAAATACAATGCTTGACCGGTTAATGGCAGTATTGATAATGGGGATACCCTTATCGCTGAGCGTATCTTTGTTTATAGAAAAAACAGGCAAAGATAGATATCCAATCTACAAGCTTGTGTTATATGCTGTAGAGATCGGAGCATTGGTACTATACTACCTGTTTTTGATGCCGGATACACAGCTAGTATCTATGGTGCGTCTGCTACTTGTCACCGGAGCTTTGTCTCTTGGTTTTTTATTTATACCTTTTCTTCCGAATAAAGAAAATTTCGAGGTCTACGTTACTAGGATTATGTCAAGGGCTGTAGTAACCAGCTTTTTCGCAGTGGTACTGGGTTTGGGGCTCATGGCAATAATATTCGCTGTAAAATCCCTACTTTTTACTGATTTGAGTGAAAACTACTATGCATATGTATGGATATTGGTATTGACCTTGTTTGCATCTTTTCATTTTCTATCTGATATTCCGCAGGTTGATGAAACCATTGGCGAGGATCAGTTCAACAAAGTATTAAAAGTACTGTTGCTCTATATCGTGCTTCCGGTTATATCCATATATACTGTTGTTTTGTATATTTATTTTGCTAAAATAATTATTACTCAAGTATGGCCTGAAGGTATAGTCTCGTATCTGGTTGTTTCATATACGGCAATTGGTATCGCAACAATCTTTCTGGTATCGCCCTTTCGCTCCCAGAGCCGATGGGTAGGCATATTTGTTTCTGCATTTACTAAGCTGATATTCCCACTGCTTGTGATGATGTTTATTTCAATTGGTATTAGGATAGGAGATTTTGGGTTTACCGAAAACAGATATTTTATTGTAATTATTGGGATTTGGAGCTCGGGTATCTTGATATTTTTAAACTTGACCCGTTGCAGAAGGAATATAGTGCTGCCAGTGAGTCTTGCAATTGTTGCTTTGCTTTCGGTATTCGGTCCATGGAGTGCTTTTAGCGTTTCAAAGGCAAGCCAGAATCAGCGCTTTTATAATATTGCTGTAAAGTACGATATGATTCAGAATGGAAAAGTAACAAAAGTAACTGATATTGATAGAGTTGACAAGAAGGAAATATCCGGGATACTTACGTACTTTGACAGAACTCACCAACTTGAAGACTTAAAATATCTTCCTTCTGGTTTTACTATGATGGATATGCAGGATGTATTTGGGTTTTCCGAGTTTGAGTATGTGCAAAAAGATATTTTCTTTAATTACAGAAGATATCCTTATGAACCTATGCCAATAACCGGATATGACTTTTTATTTAAGGTACAGGCATATAAATATCAATATGACACCGATTACTATAGTAATGAACTACTTGCTGATAAGGGGAAAATAAAAGTAGTTATTGATAAAGACCTATTTATTTACGTATATGATAATGACACCGAAGTTTATAAGTCTGATCTTAAGGGGTATATATATAGCATTTATGAGAAGTATGGTACTACTTCTAACAATGGTAATAAAGAAGATATGATTTATATAGATGATAATGAGAAAATTGGAGTTATGGTTTCTTTTAACAATATAGATGGAACTGTGGGAGAAGGAGAGAAGAACCTTGTTGTATCAGGTATAGAAGCTGATATACTGATACGGAGGTAAGACAGGGGACGGTTCTGTGTCCGGGGGGCTTTGCCCCAGGACACAGAACCGTCCCCTGTCTTATAGACATATGAAGAATATAGTTTTAAATTATCTTAGGGATCTTAAAAATAAATCTTTTAATATTGATGAGCTCTTAAAGAGGATTCAAACCAAGCATGCCAATTTTTATGACACCTCAGGAGGGTATTCTGCTTTCTATGAAACAATTGAGGGACTAGTTAGCGATGGCTATCTTACGCCTGTTAAAGCTTCGGGGCGTTATTTTATGACGCCGCCGCTTTTCAATAGATACCGTACTACCGATCTGTTACATGGCAAGGTTATTAGCAAGGAGAAAACAGAAGAGCTTATAAATGAAATAATGTGTTTAAATCCCAAACTGGACAAGCATTATTATCTTGAACACCTAGATAAATATCTTGACGACAGAAAAAGAGTTAATGAGCTTAATAACTGGTTGAACAGGCAGGATTCAACATTAACGCTGCCTCGCAATACCGTGAATGAACGGTCTTTTGAAATATTCAACAATGAGAAGTATCTTGGCAATAAAGGTCAGAAGATGATTCTCAATCTTAAGCTTATGCTGGAAGATTTAAATTGTTATAAGACATATGAAGCATTTTTCTACATGCTGTTTGACAGCAGGGGAAAAGGCAATGCTTTAATAATAGAGAATAAGGATTCTTTTATGTCACTATTATATTATTTCCAGAAACAGACAAAGCCAAGCTTGTGTAATTTTCCGATTAGTATGCTTATATATGGTGAGGGCAAGAAAATAATAAAAAGCTTTACTTTTATGGACGAGTTAAAAAGACAGATAGATATAGATACATTTTATTACTGGGGAGACCTTGATTATACTGGTATCGAAATTTTGCAAACGCTGATGAAAACGTATCCTCAGTATAAAATTATCCCATTAGTTGGGTTATACAAACAGATGCTTGAATGTGCAAAAAATCCACCTCTTTTAAGGACAGGACAGAACAAGGTTTTTATAGAAGAATTTATTTGTTTTTTTGATGAAGAAACCTCTGACAGGATAAAAAAGATTATCAACAATGGAAGATATATTCCGCAGGAGGCAGTTAGGTTTGGGTAATGTTGAAGATGGCATAAAGGTAAGTGAACAGTATACATATTATGGTTCGCCTTATGATGAATGTCTTAAAGGGTTTCGACAGAGGATGCAAAATCTTGCACCTTTTATAAGCTTTGTAAAACGTCTTGGCGGAATACAGAGATATCCTGAGTACGATATGATTACTTTGGGTTTTGGCACCATGTTATATATTTTGGAAAACATGCTTATAGGCAAAGAAGAGTGTGGTATGGATGATATTGCATTTTTTTTGCAGCGCATTGTTGACAGAGTATATAAAAAGCCCATAACTATGGAAGAAGCAAAGGAGCTTGCTTTTCATGTAAGAGATGCAATTATGGGAAGCGGAGAAGTTTACAGTTATGAATATATGAACCTTGAAACAGGGGAAAAAGAAACAATTGATGTTAGGCTTACTGACGTAGCATTTTATGAGATCAAGAAATCTAGCAGATACAAGCTTACAGAACAGGGAATGGAGATGCTTTTTAAAACTCGGGAAATATATTCTGAATTCCGTATTAATGTGACACAGCTTTACTTAAAACAGCAGATAGAAAAAGGTGTCTTTATAGGAGCGCTTCAGACTGTGAATGAATTGAATCTACAGGTGCGTCAACTTCGAGAACGTTTAAGTGAGCTTGTTATAAATATTAGGCAGAATGTTTTAGGGCTTCAATTTAGCACAGTCAAGGAAGTGTTCGATAAGATCAAAGGTCAGCTTGAGAAGGAACACAGGGAGTTCGGAAACATAAAGTATATTTTAGAAGAGCAGAAGAGAAACCTTGAAAGAGTAAAATTCACCCAGTTTACCGAAAAGGAGAGGCAAGCGTTAAACCAAATCCAAGTGCTTTCAGAACGCCTTGAATTGGTTGCTGGTGAACATGACCGTCTGTTTAATGAAAAACTGGATATAATTGCTGAGTATATCAAGGTTATTGAACTTAGGATACGGCTTGGTATAGCAGATCATATTGATTTTGAACGGGATATAATGGATCCTGTAATAAGAAACTCTCCGCCTATTGACAAGCTACAGCAGGTATTGGCACCTCTTATTGTAAATGTCAGAAAAAATCGAGCGTTTAATTTTATGAAAGCATTGTCATATCAGGGGGTAAGAAGCGAGGAAGAGGAAGAAAAGGAATCTGTTGATGTGGAAAAACAACTTGAGGAGAAGGAGCAGGAACTGAAGAAAAGCGCAACAGAAAGAAACAATAAGATCAAAAGGTACCTTGAAAGCATTTTCAATACTGTTTATGAGCGTGGGAGTGCGACGCTTGAAGATATACTTACGACTTTTTCCGAAGAGATGTATGAAAGGGCATGCTATGATTTTGATTTTTACAGTATAATAGTAATGTTGCACCAGAGGGCGATTGTGGACTTTGATGCAATTTACGACATGGCGGATAAGCTCATATTTGACTTTTCTGCTAGCAATATTAACTTAGAATATATAATATGTGAAATGATTAAAGAAAATAATGGCAGCCTTAAGATGGACAAGCTTTTGATAACCGCCACCAAGCAGGTTATAAAACTCAAAAATGATAATGTTATAACTAATTTCACTTTTACTGCAGGAGGGCAAAATGGATAAGGTCAGTACCGAATCGGTTAAAATGGCGATTTCGATTTTTCTTAAGCTCATAGAAAAGTCGAGTATTTCAGGAGGAGAATTTCCTGAGTTGTTTGAAGCACTGGAAGATGAGGAAACAGAATATGTTATGCGGCTTATTGAAGAGGAATCAGATGTCCTTGTAATAAGAACCGGGGATTCAATATTTTTCTCTCCCGGAACAGAAAATACGCTGTTTGGATATAAGAATGAAGAACTCAGAAGAGAAATGCGCCTTGACAATAATACAGAGCTATATACTGCATATATGGTCATGCTTGGAATACTGATTAAATTTTATAATGGTGAGAGTTATAACAATAAATACAGAACAATTCTTAAAACTGAAGAACTTGAACAGTTTATTACATCGAAAATGGCTGCGGTTGCTCGTGATGCTGACCTTGCGCAAAGGGACGAAGAGCTAAGCTTTAACTTTACAAGTGTTTCTGAATACTGGCTAAACTTACCTGCATATGATGAAAAAATCACAAGACTATCGTCTTCAAAAGGAACAAGGATAAGTCTGATAGCCAGAGTATTGCAGTTTTTAACAGGTCAGGGGCTTGTAAATGTGGAAAGTGATAAGGAAATATTTACAACTGCCAAACTGGATGCTTTAGTGGCGGGATATTATCCTGAAAGCTCAAGAAGAAGGGAAATACTGTCATATATTGAGCAGCTTAAGGATGTTCATGAGGGGGAGTGAATGTAAAATATGAATTTCTAAGAGTCATATTGTATACAATTATTACGTTCAATGCAGAACCAACATTATTGAATTGAAATTGTACCTTAATTTTCAGTAGGAGGAAATAATGCCTAAGATAAACCGGTTCAGAATTGTCAATTTCAAATTTGACGATAACAGAAAATATATTGCTGATGAAATATTTGAGATGGAAGGGCACAATACGCTTATAAACCTTGAAAACGGGGGAGGAAAGAGTGCAATGCTCCAGCTGGCGCTTCAGGTTATGCTGCCTAATACACAACTTGGTTCAAGAAGGATGAGCGATTATTTTAATTTGAACTCAGGCACTTTGCATATACTTATGGAATGGAGTCTTGACACTGCAGGCATGCTGCAGCAATACCTTCTTACCGGGTTCTGCTGCCGCAAAGGGCAGGATGGACTTAATTATTTTATGTACATGCGCCCCCATACAGGGATTGATGAATATACTATAGAAAACATACCTGTACTTAACAATAAGCGTGAAGTAACAGGTTATCATGAGTTTTACAGATATATTCAGACACTTTCAAAAGAATCGGGAATTCGTATGAACCTATTTCGACAAAACGACCAAAGCAAGTACAGAGCACAGCTCGAAACCTACAACCTTTTTGAAGAGGAGTTCAGAGCTATTCGAACCATTAACCAAAGTGAAGGCGGAATAGAAAAGTTTTTTGAAAAGGCTCGTACCTCAAGACAAGTAATAGAGCGGTTGATAATTCCGTCAATTCCATCGGGAAACGAAGAGGACTCAGGGGTTTTGGTTGATTCTTTAAAGAAGCACATGGATAATCTTAAGATGATACCTGAATTGCAGAGTAGGATAAAAACCTACGACAGTTTTTTGGAGAAGGCTGAAAATTTTGTTGTGAATGTAAAAAATTATGCAAAGCTATATGATGAGCACCAGAAAATCGCACAGAACATCTTAAACCTTGAGAACCTTTTGCACTTTGCTTTGAATTTAGGTAAAAAGGAGCAAGAGGAGCATCAATATAAAAAGATGGATGCTGAATCAAAAAAGACAGAACTTTTATATATGCAGGACAGTTTCGCTTACTCCAGAAATCATCAGGATGCAGGAGTACAGGAAAAAATACTTGATGAGATTAAAAATGCTATATCAAGCATTAATCTTGAGCTTAAGTCGCTAAGTCTTGAATATAACAATAGTCTTTCCATAAATGACTGGTTGGAAATGAAAGAGCTTAATAAAAAGCTGAAAGAAAAGGAAGCTGAGCAAAAAGTAATGCAGCAGGAAAAACATGAGTGGAATGAAGAGTACCAAAGGGTTTTATCTACTTTGGAGTACTTGTATAATGAAAAACTTGCAAAGATTAACGAAGATATGTTTTTATTATCCGATCAACAGAAGGAGCTGCAGGACGAGATAAATAAACAGGAAAAACTAAAAGTTGAAATTGTGGAAAATCTAAAGAACACTGATAAAAAATTATACTATGTAAAAGAGGATATGGGCAGGCTGGATAGGGAATTGAGGGAGATTGTGCAGCAAATAGAAGGAGGCTTTGGTCTTTTGCTTGACACAAAAAAGAGTCTTGAGGAGATTGATAATGAAATTAACCGTTTAGATGGTGAAGAAGAAAAAGTAAATGATGATATTTTAAAAATGCAAGAAAAAATAGAATCTATTAAAACTGAGATAGACAGAACCAAAATGGATATTACTGAAAACCGTAAAGACATAGAATCCATGGAAAACGCCCTTCTGGATATCAACAATGCTCGGGAGTCTTTGGAAAATAGAATCAGAAATTATGAAATAGGAACTTCTGTTTACAAAAATAATGTTATGGAAAAAATAAAAGCAATGATTGAGAATCATCGGCTGAAATATAACCGGATTTTAAGTAGTCGGCTGGTTCTTGAGAATAAGCAGCTGGCTTTTTCTGACGGTGGAGCTTATATTCCTGACTATGCCATAAAGAGGCTTGTAGACTTGTTTAATGAAAACGACATTAACGCTATAGCTGGTTCTATTTATATTGCAAATCAGAATGAGGATGTCCGAAGAAATCTTGTGGAAAGAAACCCCTACCTTCCCTATGCCGTTATAATAAATGAGCAGACAATTGATTCAATAAGTTTTCTGGAAGATAAAATAATAAATTGTGTGGAAGGGTATCCTGTGTGGATCGTAACCGGTGGTGGCAAGGCGATTGTTTATACAGGTGGTGAATACGAGGAAGGTAAGATGGGTCCGGCCCGATTATTTGATAGGGATATTTTTATAGTAAATAAAGAAGCTGCAGAATTTTCTGCGGATGAAGAAAAATTCCGGGAATATGCAAAAAGGCTAAAGGATAAAATTGCAGGACTTGAGGAGGCGGCAAAAACAAAGCAGGATGAGACATCAGCACTGGAAAAGCTTGAAAATGAGATTTATAAGTTTGTGGAAAAATATCCGGAGACTCTGGTAAGAAGAAAGGAGTCTGAGCTTTCGGAAAAAATAAATGAAACAAAAAGTCTAGAAAGTTCATTAGGTACTTTAAAAAAGCGTCTTGATGAATTGAAGGCAGAAATCATAAAATCTAATGAAAAGTTGGATGATATTCGTACACGAAACAGTCATATACAGAGCCAGAGAAAACTCATAGAGCAATATGTCAAAAAATCAGAAGAGATAGATTCAAGAAAAAAGCAGGCAGACAGACTCAGCGATGAGCTTGCTAGTATAAAGCGTAACCATGATTCTATTGAGAGAGAACTTAATGGGCTGAAAAGCAAACTGCAGGATCTGAAGAATAAGGCTGATTCAATGGAAAAGGCAAAAGAGGACATAGAACAGCGATTTGATAATGTAAGAAGTAGCATTGATGGTAATTATCAGAAACTGGATACCAGTGAGACTATGGAAGAGCTTGAAGCTACGAAAAGCGCTCTGGAAAAGAATCTTGGGGATGTAAATATGAATTATTTACAGGAGCTTATTCAAAATTACCGACAAAACATTTCAAAATATGAGAGCAGTATAAATGACAGGAAAACTGACATAAGTTGGCTTGAAATAAATAGAGTACGGGTTTCTCAAAGCAGAATAGAAGAATTGAAACAAAAGTTGCAGGAGATTGAAGATGAAAAAGGTGTAAAGCTAAAAGAAGAAACAGTGGTGAAGGGCAAAATCGACATCTTAATTGATAGAATGGAACGCATGAAGAAGGATATTTGGAAAAAGTATGAAAAGGAGCCACACTTATTTGGCGAAATAACCGATGAGCAGGAAAAGCAATTACGCGACGGAATTTTGACAGAAGATAAAAAGCTGTTAAGGCTTGTAAAGAAATTATCTCTAATCGGGCAAAGAATTGACAGCCTGAATAACATTATAGACAGAGTGTCTGAGTTTATAACGGATAATGAGCTTAAGAAATATGCTGGTGTGACCGAAGCAGGAGCTTTTCATACAAAACACCGGGTAATTGACATGTGGGATATTTCTTCAATACCTGACAGACAAATTGCTGTATTTTATAATGAAGCCAGGGAAGGATACAGAAAATCTGAAGATGAGCTTAGCACTAGTAAAGAAAAGATTGAAAAGGAATTTGGACGTCTTTATGAAGACAATGAGCTTAATACAAATCAAAACATCAGAGGACTGATGTCAAGAATCGGAGAGACTGATATCTTCAATCACGAAGTAATCGAAAGAATATTCAAAAATGTATTCACATCCATTGAAAACTTGAAACAGGCAGCCCAGGCGCAACTGGAGAATCAGGAAAAGGACAGAAAAGAAATGGTATTAAGATGCCTTAGAAAAGCCAGAGTCGTGTACGACGAAGTCAAGAGCGTGGACAGGTTCTCGAGAATCACCGTTGGGAATAATAAGGAACGCACTATAAAAATCAAGACGCCGCCTGTTTATGAAGAACAAGCAGAAAATATGATGGGGCAGTATCTGGATGCCTGTATAAGTGAGCTTACCAACATACGGTCTGACGGAAGCTTTGATCCTGCAAGAATAGAGGACGAGATCAGGAAGCGCATGAAACCAACCAATCTTTTAGATGCCATTGCGCCCCTTAATTCGTTCAGAATAGAAGTGTTGAAGCCCGGTCATAATATGGAAATTTCAAGATATATTGAATGGGAGAGTATTGTAAGCTGGTCAGGGGGAGAAAAGCTAGCTGGTTTTTTTGCTATGTTCATTGCTATTATTTCATACTTAAGATATAAGAAAACCCAGTGGTATGACTCAACCAAAGTAATTTGGATAGACAATCCGTTTGGTCAGGCAAATGCAGGCTATCTTCTTGATTATATCTTTGAGCTTGCCAACACCACAAACACGCAGGTGATATGTCTTACCGGACTGCAGGAAACCACTATCTATGAAAAGTTTGATGTGGTGTACAGTCTTGTTCATAGAATGCTTGGTGCAGGTAATAGTGTAATTCGGTCAACTAAAATTAAAGAGAACACTGGAATAAATTCGGGTATGTATAAGATCCATCATGAACAGATGAGTTTATTGTAAGACAGGGGACGGTTCTGTGTCCTGGGGCTAAGCCCAGGACACAGAACCGTCCCCTGTCTTACAAAGTGATTACAAAATAATGGAGGATATTTTAATGAATTCTATTAAACAAAAAAAAAGAGCAAATGTTATTTGGGTGTTTGGTGATCAACATAGAGCGCAAGCCTTGGGGTACAGGGGTGATCCAAATGTTAGCACACCTAATATTGACAACCTTGCAAGGAACGGTATGCGATTTGACAGCGCAGTATCGGGAACTCCGTGGTGCACTCCTTTTCGAGGAGCACTTCTGACTGGGCTGTATCCTCATCAAAATGGTGCATACAAGACTCCGTCACCGCTTGAACCATCAATTCCCATACTGACTAAACCATTAAAGGAAGCGGGATATCACACAGCTTGGGTTGGGAAATGGCATCTTGACGGTTCGAATTCCGTTACCCATTATATTCCACCTGAAAGAAGGGGTGGTTTTGACTATTGGATGGGTTATGAGAACAACAACAACCAAGAAGAATCGTATATATATGGAACAGAAGACGAAACTCCGCAAAGGCTGGAAGGATACGAAACAGACAGTCTTACAGAGCTGTTTATTAAACATATAAGATCTCATGTAGAAGATACGTCCGACAGTGAAGGCAGTTATCAACCGTTTTTTGCATCCCTTTCTGTTCAGCCTCCACATAGTCCATATGTTGCTCCGACCGATACAACGGGTGCTAAAATGTATTACCATAACCCGACCGATATTGAGTTGCGCCCTAACGTGCCGAAAGTTGAGTGGGTGGAAGATAAGGCTAGGCTTGATCTTGCAGGATATTATGGCATGATTGAAAATATTGATATGAATATCGGAAAGCTTAGGATGGCATTAAAAGAGCTTGGAATTGATCGTGAAACATATATAGTTTTCTTTTCAGATCATGGAGACTGCCTTGGATCACATGCACAATGGGAAAAATCAAGTCCATGGGAAGAGTCAATAAAAATTCCTTTTATAATATCAACTGTTGGCGGTAGAGATCATATGAGAACAGGAATTACCGATGCTGTTATTAATCATGTAGATATTGCACCTACTACGCTGGGACTGTGCGGTATACAAAAGCCGGATTGGATGGTGGGATATGATTATTCATATATGTGTATGCAAAAAGATAGACCTGAACACAGAGATATTTCTGTTGATGAGCAGGATGAACCTGACTCTGCGTATTTGCAGCAGATCCCAAGGAAATTCCACAGACATTCTGTGAATAAACCTTGGCGTGGTGTTCTCATGAGAGATGGCTGGAAGTATGTATGCTTCCCCGATCATGAGTGGTTATTATTTAACACTAAAAATGACCCATATGAGACGGCAAACGTTTGCTATGATACGGTGTTCCAAAAGCAAAAGGAAAGATGCCATGAAAGATTGGAACGCTGGATTAATGAAACAGGCGATGAATTCTCAATGCCGGATATTTCGATAAAATAAAATAACAGCATTAAATTCAAACGTAACACAAAAAATAGCTGTTCACTTTACTTTTAATTAATTTCATAAGTGAACAGCTATTATAGTAGTGCTCTTTAAAATACTTATGCCAAACTATTTTGCGTAATTGTCAAAATAGCCCTGAACGTAAACAATTGGTGTGCCTTTATCCCCGCTACCTGAGGTAAGATCACATAAAGAACCAATAAGATCAGTCAATCTTCTAGGCGTGGTACCTTGGGATTCCATTGAGCCAATCAAATTAGGATCCTTATTGCTGATATAATCGGAAATGGCATTTTTAAGCTCATCGCCCTTTAGGGTAGAAAAATTATTATCTGCAAGGTATTTTAACTTAACTTCATTGGGAGTACCCTCAAGACCTTTTGTATAAAAAGGTGACACTACAGGATCAGCAAGCTCCCATATTTGACCTACTGGATCCTTGAATGCTCCATCACCGTAAATCATTACCTCAACAGTTTTTCCAGTTTTTTCTTTGATGGAAGCCTGTATTCCATCTATAGTGGGCTGACAGTTGCGAGGGAAAAGCTTAACTGTATCTTCTGTAGCCTTGTTTGCCCCTAAGAGACCATAAATCTCGTTATATCCGCTACCGTTTACTGGAGTACAAAGGATATTATCCAGAGTAAAAACTTTTTTAGCACCGTTACTTTCCAATATGCGTTTTGTTCTGAATCTTGTATGGATATCACATGCTAATACGTTTTTCGTGTAATCCAGTATGGTCTTAGCGTTGTTCGAAAAAATTATTGTGCATTTTGCTCCAAATTCTTCGATAATTGATCTATAGTATTCAATGTAATCAACACCGGTAAAGGGGTGTTTGTAATAGCCAAAACAATCTCTAAACTGCTTTTCAGTCAGGACATCAGTCCATGGGTTTATGCCCTTTTCATCTAAGGAGTCCATATCTGTCAAATGGTTGCCTACCTCATCCGAAGGATAGCTTAGCATGAGAGTGATTTCTTTTGCTCCCTTTGCTATTCCCCTAAGACATGTTGCAAAACGGTTGCGGCTTAGAATGGGAAAAACAACACCGATTACATCATTTCCAAATTTATCTTCTATATCAGACGCGATTGC
The DNA here is from genome assembly GCA_964411505.1 of uncultured Clostridiaceae bacterium. Classification (GTDB taxonomy): domain Bacteria; phylum Bacillota; class Clostridia; order CAYPLH01; family DUMO01; genus CAYPLH01. Next base: position 71,349 of record CAYPLH010000016.1, read on the forward strand.
ATCTATGCTTGCATAATTTCCCTGTGCACGAGCAGCTACCGATTCAGTGACAGCTACAATATCTCTATCGGTTATAGTGAAGCCTTCTAGGTTTGATGCTTTCAGAACCGTATCGACTACTATCTCCATCAGATTATCACCTTTATTTATTATTGGAGCACGAAGTCCTCTGACAACGGTTCCCACTACTCTTTCCATGTTATCCATCTCTCCCTGTTGATTAGAATTTTACAAAAAATAATCACCACTTTGTACTATACATTATTTTTTGCAGTAAGTAAAATAAAAGTTTAATGTAAAAGGTCTAAAAAGTAACCTCTAATAGTTACAGTTCACAGGTAGCTAAAGAGATATAACTTTTGCAATGTTAGGAAACATT
>CAYPLH010000017.1:0-69794 GCA_964411505.1 uncultured Clostridiaceae bacterium
TACTCCGTCCGATTTACTCTGTCAAAGGTTGCATTTACTATGACCGCCCACCTTTTATTGATCCGGTTATATGGCTAATGCTGGTATTTATGATACGGTGAACACCCCTGCTGATAAATCGTTAGCGAGGGTATCAATCGTTAGCGAGGGTTTACTGAAAGTAGAGATCAATTTTGACAGGGAGCACAATTGGATAAATCGTTTTCACCACAATCCGAATTATACCGAATTGGCGCTTGTGCATTATCCAAAAACCATTCTCTGTTCATTTTGCACCCTGCTCGCACCAGCTTTTTATAATCGGGTCGTAATAATCACTTTTGACAAACAATCGCAGACTGTCCGGGTTGCCATGCCGCCGCACCATTTCTCCGATGGGAACTGTCAACCGTGCTTTTTGTGCGGGCGATTCACTATTACAGTAACACGACAATACCGCTTCCGCCCCGTCTGATTTCAGATTACCCAATTTCCAATGCGGAGCAGGGGTTGTAATATTGGGATAGATATTGAAATCCTTATCGACAAAGAAAACCGGTGTTTCGCTGACATAGCTTTTTGTTTCGGTACTATCGGAAAGCTCCTCCACCAATTCTTTCTCTGTCTTTCCGAAAATATCTGTCAAACTGTTTGCGTTCCAATGACACAGGGATAAATCAACAAGCTCCTGCGGTATCATTCCCAAATCAGCCGGAGTGACACGAAGATCATAAAGCTTTATGTTTTCACCGTCACAACTTCCTTGATGAACGAATGCCTCTGTAATACTATATTTGTGGATCAAATCAACAACAGCTTGCAGGTCTGTAATATTGTCCTGATTGACAAAAACTTGAATGCGCGGGGTAATCCCGGCATCTTTCAACAACTCGACAGCTTTTACAATTTCATCATACGCGTGCTTACGCCCTGTGTAATAATCGGTATTTTCTTTGCCACCAAACAGGGTGAGCTGCATTTTTTCAACACCCAGCGATTTCAGCCACGGAATATAGCTATCATCTCGAACCGCCCGCCAAATGCTCATCAACTCGTAGTGGGAAACCTGACGACTGGTTGAGAGTTCGTTTTCCAACGCCCATAATTTCTTATACTCCGGTAGATAGTCAGGTTCACGGTACCAGCTTGCTACTTCAATGCTGGAGGCAAACGGACGAAACGCTTCGGCTACAAATCGCAGGTCATCCGTTGTCAAGCAACCGTTCGGCGTATTGCCAAGCCAGCAATGGCGACATCTATTGGGACAACCCGCCATATCAAGGCAAGCTGTGATTTTCTCAAATTGCATCATACACCATTCTCCTCCTTTGCTTTTCTTACAGCAGCCTTTATGAATTCACCCTTTGCTGCTGTATATCTGTCTCGGTCATGCTCATACTCATTTTTTAATTTGTGCTTCAATGTGGCATATTCTGTTGCGATTTCCGGGTGCGCGATGAGATAATTCCGAAAAATCGGCTCATCATAGATCTCTGCTTCCCGCACATGGATATGGAACACTCTTTCCGCAAAACCCTTGTCGGTGTAACCCTTGAGGATGCAAAGAGGTTCATTTTTATTGGTCAAGCCTTCACCGTGCAGGCAGATGTACTCGGAGTGTTGTTGAAAGAGAACAATTATCTCATCAAAATCCGTGTCAGCAGGCACTTCTAACAAAATATCCACAGTAGGTTTTGCCATAAGCCCCGGAACGGCAGTGCTGCCGATATGTTGTATACGAACGATACAGTCGCCAAGCAGTCGCATAAGATTATCCTGCTCCTCGGAGTACCATTGCAGCCATGCTGGGTTATATTCGCTTAACACGATGGGATATATTTTTGCTTGTCTTTCTTCGTCAGTTTCATTGTCGAAGGGCGTAAGAGTGGGCTTAACACAAACTCAACGACGCATATTATATTTTTGTATTGCAGTCGCTTCAAATCCTACTTTCCGATAAAAATCTACAGCGTCGTCATCGGTTTCGGCCTTTATCGGCACTGCATACTGTTCCGTCAAAGCTGTTATCATGCCCTTACCAACACCTTGTGCACGGATATTTTTATCCACAGCAATATTGAGAATTTCCACATAGTCGGAATGTTTCTCAAAACCGCATATGCCCAGCAACTCGCCACTTTTTACCCAACCATATAGCTGCCAGCTATCATGGCGGCGAAATTCTGCCGCTTTTTTGTCCATCGCTTCCGGGGTTGGGTCAAACGCACTATATGCCATGATTTTTCGAACTATTGGGTTATCAAGATGCTTTTTGATGTCACGGAAAGTCGGGATACGCTTCTCATAAAGAGCCAACACAATTTTACCTTCGCTCTGCTCTCGCGTTTCACCCACATCTTTATAGCCCGCTTTTACATAGCAAAGGCGGTTTGTGATTTGGTCAATGGGAAAATCTAATGTCCAGCGGTTTGCATTGTAGACCGTAGCTTCGCAGAGGGTAATCGCAGTAGACGCAATGCCTTTTCCTTGCATTTCAGGTAAGACATAAATGCGGGCAAGATAGTATTCACCGGGCAACCCGCGCCCCCGTCGTTCCCAGAAAGCGACACCGCCAACCAACTCACCGCCAGCGAATATTTTATAGACATAACTATTCGGCCAACTCAGCCATTTTTCTATTTCATCCGTCCCGCGCAGATATGGGTTGCCTTCATCATGATAGATGTCATACAGACGTTTGAATGCCTTTTGCTGTATTGCGACTAAAGCTTCTGCGTCTGCAAGAGTAGCGGGGAAAATTTCGATTTTCATAGTATCACTCCTTTACCAATAACCTTCTCAAAAAACACCCGAAATCCGCTTGCCTGTCCACTATCTTCACTTGAACGGGATTCTGCTTTGTCGTAATAATATTTACCTGTTTGGATATCCACAGACAGGCAATCCAGCGGAAATCCTTCCACGCGCTTTGCGTGCGGGGCATCGACTATGTAAAAAGCGGTGGAAGCAATGTCCTCTCCGAAATACTCATATATTTCGCCGTCACGCATTATCAAACAAATGGCGTTGCGATATCGGGCAACCGCCCGACCTCCCAGCCCTTTGGCAATTGCGGCATAATGTGCAGTCATCTCGGCATCGCTAAGATGCTTGCCGCCTACCATTCGCACATGAACACCCGGTTGTTCGATTTCGGGTAATCCGTCAATATATAACCCTGTATCGCAAGCAAAAATGGGACGTTTCAACACGCCATAATAAGCAAGTGCTTTTATACGAGCGTTATCTAATGGTGTTCTGCCGTTTTCATTTGCTTCAGGAATCGCAATACCAGTCTCTTTTAATCCAATAATCTTCACATCAAGAGGTTCAAGCATATTTTTCATTTGAGCAAGTTTGGCGGGGTTTACCGTACCATAGATAAATGTGCTCATATAAAGCCCTTCTCTTTCAACCAGTCTACCGCCGACCGCAAACCCGCTACGGTTTTGACTTCCAACACGGCACGGCAATCATGTTCCTTTGCCAAATCAAGATATTTTACCAAATCCACGTCACCTTCGCCGAGCGGGAGGTGATTGACTCGCCCTTTTGCATCGTGAATATGCATATGGCAAAGCCTCTCAGCACGTTCCATGATTGCTTGCTCATCGGCGTAATCTGCGGCGGCATTATGACCAATGTCAAAGCACAAAGCGAACGCCGGGCTTTTTAGCAGCACATCCAAGCCTTCCCGCATAAACCCGCACCGCCCGTAATCGCCGCAGTTTTCCAAGCTGATTGTAATATTTTCATTGCCAATCGCCGCCGTACACTTATCACGAAAATCAGCCAGCTTTTGCAAATACTCCGGCTTGTACACTTCATAAAGAGCAACCTTGCCATCGGGCAAAGTGAAGTGGTCACCGCGATTCATGTGCATATTCAAAAGCGGAACACCAAGCTGTTTAGCTATATCAATGACTTGCAACGCGGTTTCTGTATAGGCTAAAACAACTCGGTTATTAAAAACACAAGGGTCAAGAAAGCCTTCGAGGTGAATGGTATAGAAAATACCGAATTTATCTGCAATTCGGCGCAGTTCATCCACGTTTAATATGTCTACCTGATAATCAGGTAAATCCATGCTGAGCTCAACAAAGTTAAGCCCTAATTCATGGCAGATGGAGGCACAGGCTTCCGCTGATTTTAGTTCAATTAGTGTTGGCATACCAAATTGCATGGTCATTCTCCTCGCTTATAAATCCAAGTACCAGATAAACTGTATCTCACCTTTGGCATATGGATCGTTATAATAGGCGTATTCGTCTACTCCACCGAGAACCGCGCCTTGTTTGTGATAAAACTTTACCGCCGGAACATTGTTGTTTTGGCACTCAATTTTCAATTGTGTCATTCCTTGCGTTCTCGACCATTCAATGGCTTTTTGAAACAGTGCATGGCCGATTCCTTGGTGTTTATAATCGTCTGTAACGCGAATATCCCACAGCACCGCTAAATCATTCCGGTCGCAGAGCATATTTATATCATTTGTTTTGGTAGCGATCGCCGCCGCTCCAATGGGCTTGTCGTCGTCAAATGCCATAAAGAAGCCCCAGTTTGATAAATCCCAGCGCAACCAGCGTGTCACACTCTCATCTTTACCGACGCAAAAATTCTTGATGTATGGTTTAACCGGATTTTCTTCAAAGGTGATTCCGCCCAAGCCATTATTCTGTTTAACGAGTCTATATTCGCGTTCAACACGAACCTGCATCGGTATTGTGTCGTATTGGGGGAAATATGTTGTATTGACCTGCTTAATCGTTATATTCATTCGCTTTCCGCCCCCTTCTTTTTGAAAATGTCTAAACTATGATGAGTAATGCCAACCATATCCTGTCGTTCGCAGATAGCAAAATGGTAGCGCATATACAGCGCAAACCCCTCTTCATCCATGGCGTTAACGGCATCTCGCATATAATTGGTGTACAAATCAGTTGATACATAATGCAGCCGTTCTACAGCAAACACGTCCATCAGTCTGTCTATATCGTCTTTGCGGACAAGTTCAAAAATGTCTTCCGGCACCGATATGGTGTCGAATGTCACGGGGTCTATTTTTCCACGCCTGATATAGTCCGCAATATCAAAAACCTTTCTTTGAAAGCCACTCCATATTAAACTACCATCACTTATGCAGTAGGCAACAAAAACTACGCCATCAGGTTTTGTTATCCGCAATGCTTCTGCGATTGCTTGCTGTTTATCTGATTCTGTATATAAATGATATAGCGGTCCCAATACTAAAGTGATATCAAAAGTATTATCATTGAACACAGATAAATCCAGAGCATTTCCCTGTGTAACATTGATTTGCTGCTCCGGCGTAATACTCGATTTGAAAATCTCGATATTGTGCGCGTTTAGCTCGACTGCCTCTACCGAATATCCCATATCTGCAATAGCTCGACTGTAGCGACCTGTCCCTGCTCCAATTTCTATAATTTTCATGCCAGGCTGCAAGAACTGGGAAATATAGCGCATCGTTGTCAAAAATTCAACTTTGCCATGATTGGGAAGAAGTCTTCCATCTTCATCGTATCTGTTGTAATAAGCCGCCAACGGGTCGAGCGTTACCCAATACCGTTCGAGTGTCTTTTCATTTTCGGATGTTGTTCGCTCAAACACGCCGCCGCAAGCGATAATTGTACGCCGACTGGCTTCGTTGTCGTCATCGCAGGTTATCAACACACGGTCAAGACCACGCTCACGGCACTTTTCAAGACAAAGAGCGAGCATAACTTTGGCATATCCTTTGCGCCGTTCGGACGGGCGAACTCCATATCCGATATGTCCTCCAATTTCAGCAAGATAGTCATTTAGGTAGTGGCGGAAATTTATCATACCCAGCACTCTATGGTCACTCTCACGCACAAGCATATACTGATCTGCTTCTACCCAATCAAGATTAGGCAATGTTTCTTTGTTTTCCATCAGGCGGCATTGCTCAATCCAAGCATGAATATCTTCAAATTTACGCAGACCGCTATCGCCGTTAAAATGACCACCGTCATCAAAAAACTCTTGCCGATAGGAACGGATTTCATCTATGTATTCTTCGCTGAGTTTAACCAGTGTCAGATGTTCAGCTATCATATTGCCTCCCATTCACTTTTAAGTATTGCATAGCAAGCCATATCGCCGCGTGTGCCATCTTTACGCACTTTATGCTCACGGAGAAGCCCTTCTTGTTTCATACCGTTATTTATCATTACCTTGCCTGATCCGATATTTGCCGTGTCGTGCAAGGCGCAGATTTTGTTCGCGTTCAATTCTGTAAATACAAAACGAATCACTGCACCTACTGCTTCGGTCATAATACCTTTATTCCACCATTTCGAGCCGATGCAATATCCCATATAGCAATATTCGTGGTATGTGGAAACAGTTTCGAGACCGATTGTGCCAATGAGTATATCGCCGTATACGATTGCCCAATGGTAATAGTCCGGCTTTTCATATTCGCTAACCCATTTTGTCAATATATCCGTTGTTTCCTTGACCGATTTGTGCGTATCCCATGACATAAACTTCGGAACAGCTTCGTCCGATGCCCAGTTATCGTACATGGCTTGTGCGTCTTGTAGTGTAAGACGCCGCAGTGTCAATCGCGGCGTAGTGAGGGTCACCGTACCCTTGTGTATAAGCATAAATCTATACCTCCGGTTTTAACTCAAATCGTTTTATCAATCTCATGGGATAGGTATAAAGCTCCAATGCGGTTATCTCCGCTTCGCCGAAAACGCCTGAGGTAAAAATGATTTCCTGCGCTTTCTGTATAGTCGCCACATCAAATATTCCAATCGTGCTGTGCATAATCGGATTGCCGTGTCGGATGGAGTTATACCAGCCGATACCCGTGCAATAATCCTCGAACTTTTCATGAAAACCATAATAAAAGTCTACCAGCGTCTTTGAATGCGATGGGTTCAGACAAAGCACGGCCGTGTCTGATCGTTCACCGCCGGGCGGCAAAATGCACATCGAAAACAGACCAACCTTGAATCGACATTGACGCAACGCATATTCTTCCGTCCATTGCAGTAAACCCTGTTCGTCCGCATCCTCGTAAGCGGCAATGGTGATATGCGGCGGCCATTCGTTAATCGCCTTTTGATAACCGTTTGCCACCAGCTTTTCTTGCAAGCGTAATATTTTTTGTTCTGTCGCTTCGTCGAAGCGTACCATCACAACATAGTTAGCCATCGTCACTACACCTTATATTCCAAATCGACCTATACAATACGGTAATCCTCTCCGCTGTAAGACATATCGTTCAGACGCGCAATTACACGCTTGCTCTCGTCTGTTTCCTTCAAAAACGACACACCACCCGCCGCGCCGTAAAATCCGAAATCGAGCAGCATTTCCGCATTATAACCGATCCATGCCGAAAAGAACAACGGTAGCATAAATCCGTGTGCGACTATAACAATGGTGTCATCAGTTGTCCTAAGGATTTCATCTCGGAACTTTGAGACGCGGACAAAAACATCCCTTGTACTTTCAGCGTCTTCAAATGGACGGTTATCAATCGACAGCTCCGACGGAATCGGCGCACCGTTTTCGATTAGCCATTTTACGGATTTTCCTATTGCTTCCGCGCCTCTGTACGCTTCGCGCAGTTCCGCGCGGTATTCGGGGGCTACTCCAAGATAACGCGCCAGCGGTTCCGCCGTTTGCTTTGTGCGGATTAAGTCGGAACAGTAAATTTTACAAGGCTTGTCTTGCAATTCAACAGATAGCCGTCTGCCAATATTTTCTGCCCGCTCTTTTCCCAAGTCGGTAAGTTCCCAATTCGTCCATGAACCGACCATGCCGTTATTATGATGAACTGCCTGTGTATGTTGAATTGTAATGATGTTTTTCATTCTCCATCCTCCTCAAGAAGATTTGCGTATGGGCATCCCTTCAAACACATACCGCAGTCATCACATTTTTCAATACTCGGAACCGGAAAGCCCAATTTACCCTGTGTAACTAAAATGTACCCGTGAGGGCAAAGCGAATAGCATTCGCCACAGCCCGTACAAATCATATTTTCTACCATGATTTTTACTTCGCCGCCTCCCATTCCATATAACCCGTCGTAAACGGCAGTTGTTCGAACTTCTTTGTCCCTGTATGCACAAAGCCGTTCGCGGCGTACCAATCCTTTAACACGGCGTTTTCTTCGACAATTCCGATGATGATTTTATTTCCACCGAGTTCAAGCACTTTCGTTTTGCAAAAGTCGAGCAACTTCTTCCCGTAGCCAATATGCCGCCAAACGGGGAGGATAGACACATCATTCATCTCATATATACCATCGCCCAGATCCGTAAGAGAAGAAAAGCCAAAGATTTCCCCGCCGCACTCATAGCCGAAAGGATAGTATCCGCTCTTCACTTTTGTCGCTAGTCGCTCGTCCGATATAAACGAAGTGTGTCCCGGCGCGTTCTCACGCGTCCAACCGAAGTCCTTTGCAACTGTGACGAAACTCTTGCGAATGACCTCGCCGTAAGCAGGAATATCGGCGGCGGTTAGCGGTTTTATTTGTGCGAGGTTTTCAGCTTGCAATCTGAAAGTAACACATCCGTCTGCACAGGTAAAATCCACCTCAATAGGTGACTTGCCATGACGAATAGCTTCTTCAAGCTTGTACAACTTTTGCACCGTCTTGGTGCAAAAGCCTCCTTCGCCGTTCACGGGTTCGGGGCAACCATATTCGCAGGTGTATGTATCACCGACTTCATGCCCGTTGCGACAACCAATTCTAATCCTTGTATCACCGGGACCATATATCCCGTCGATGACGGTAACGGTAAAGCGGTAATCTTCGTTAATCCACTTTTTCATTTTGCCACCCTCCATTCCGCAATAAACTGTGCAATCGATTGCTGGCGCTCACTTCGCTCTTCATTGACAGCTTTTTTAGCTACATCAAATATTGCTCTGGTCAATTTCCACTTTTCAAAGCATCTGTCCCGGCTGTCGCCGAACAAAGCAAAGGCGGTTAGCCCCATAACATAAACGCATGATATCTCGTCAATGGCTGCACCATCAATAAACTGCTCCGGAGAATACCATTCGCAGTCCGTATTCCAAATTCCGGACATGCCCTCGTACCAACCTTTTGAGTAAAAGTCTATATCGCATATAACTGCTCTCTCGTTTTTTAGGTCCCACATAATATGATCCTCATAAAAATCAAGAGCAGAATAGCCTTTTTCAGCCATATGCTTGTGGAAATCTAATATGTTCTCGAATATCTCATAATGCTTTTCCAAAGGCAGATTCTTAAACTCCTGACCGCCATCAGGCGTCCACATATGAATGGCGTCAACCCAGTCGAAAACCACAGCATACCCGCCGCCAATTTCCTCAGCCTTTATCAGGTTTATCACATTTGGGTGTGCCAAATCCTGATATGCAGGAACTGCACGTTTCAGACATTCAATTGCATCTTCGGCTGTTCCTGTATAGTTCCCAGTGGGCGTACCGGCGAATTTAACAAAATACTTGTTTTCGTCTTCTGCCATTCCAAAACATATATTTCCTGAGCCTTGATTATCAAAAATCTTGAATACCTTTCCATATTTACTGATAAACGAAAAGTCAAACGGTGCTTTGAGTTTATACGGGATACCGTCAATCCATTGGATATAGAAGTCTTTCAAATACCATTTCATTAGCGGAGAACAGCCTTCACTCAGAGCTTGCGCGTTCCGTTCATTCCAGCTTATTGTTTCGTGCAATTCTTCCGGTTTATGATATTTCATCCATATGATTGACGTTATCGCGGCGGTTACGATGTAGTATGTCAGCACATCCCAAAATGCTTGCGGAGGTTCTCCGTTAAAGTAACCACGAACAAACCCGGTTGAAAAATATGCGTTTTCATTCTCGCCGAATGTCTTGAAATCGTACCACGGATCGCCGTAATTGCCGAACCCTTCATCAAGCAAGTCAATTATATACAAGTCGCCGCCACTGCCGACCATCAAATTACCCTCATGGTAATCGCCATGCAAAAAACATTGTGGACGGTCATACAACCAGTTCTGATTTTTTCCAAGATAATCAAGTATTATATCGTTGCCTTCAAACGGTATACCCTCGCGGCGATATGCTTCAATCCGCTCATCAATAACGGCGGAATACCGCTCCTGCCAACTGGCGATCCCGACCGGCGCAGACAGGGTGTGTATTTCCCGAAGCGTTTCTCCCGCTTTCAATCCCAATACATACTGTTCCGTTTCAGACATGAGAGGCAAAACTTTTTCAGCGTCCTCACCGTCGAGCCAGCCTGAAAGTGAATAACAACTTCTACCACCTTCGCGCAACCCGAATCCAAGCGGCTCCGATATCAAAACGCCAAGCGTATAAACGCGCTCCATCATCTTATACTCAGCTTTTTTTCGATCCAGCTCCGAAATGTCAGACACGCGCAAGAGCATCCGTTTACCATCAGCGGTTTCGACGAAATATTTTTTATCGTCCGACCAGCCTTTTGTGATGGATTCGATTTTCACAAAGCTGTCGTAACCCGGAATATCGTGGAGTTTCATCCACAGCATCGCTTCAGTCAAAGCAGAAATGTCTCGTTTTTGTATAAATTTGCGTTGATAATTATCATGTTCTTTTTCACTGATGATTCGTAACGCCTGTTCAATGGGAAGCCAGACAACACTTGTGTTCTCCGCAATTTCCTCATCTGTCAAATGCAATTCATCTTTTTCGCCGATGACACTTGCCATGTAATAGCTACGTTCCTGCGTAAAATCATGCTCATAGCGGTTCTCGGTGATTTGTCCTAATTCTCCGATTATCTCGCATTGACATCCGGTTTCTTCCCAAATCTCACGTCGGGTAGCTGTATGTAAATCCTCACCCATTTCAACACCGCCACCCGGCAGGGTATATAGATCATACTTTCCCATGTAACAGAGAGCGATATTCTCATCCGCATCAAATAATATCGCGTTCACCGCGATGCGAGGCTCGGCAGCGGAGAGCTTATCCGAACCGGTGATTTCTTTATCTGTGATTGTTAGGATGTGTTTCATCTATCGCCCTCCATAATCCACTTGTGTCCCGCTGGATTCATCGTTTTTAACGCTGCCATTAACCATTCTTTCCGCTCCTGAGACATCCGCCCCATAGCGAGGTCATAATCCAGCTGGTATCCTTTGCGCTCTGTATCGGTTGATTTGCATAACAAGACTATTTCCGGTGCCAGATATTTAATTCCACGGCGACTTAAAATGGCATGTGACAGTGGAATCGAAACATTGTGATTTCTTGCGTATAAAAAATAATTATCAGATTTATCGTTAAACAAAACTCAATAAATGCCAACTTCTCCTGTCCTTTAGAAGCAAAATCCACAAGAGACTTCATCAGGCTTATCGGACGGAGTGAGCGATACCATATCGCATGTATTGGTCATACAGAAAATGTTTCGCTTAATCCTCATTTGATGCGAAATCCAAACTTGAATAAAATCCAAACCTTTTTACCCGAACCCACATATTCACTTTCGCTTTTAAATGTCTACCTGAATAATAATGATGTCATTATTTTAGCATGTATTATTAAATCTGTCTACCTAGCGACTATATAAATGCTACCTTTTTCATTCCTCTGCTCCTTGAACTTTATTAGGGAACCAATGCTTTGTCTTATTGACATATCTTACAAGCAACAACATGATAGGAACCTCTGTAAGAACGCCAACTGTGCATACAAGTACCACCGGAGAATCTGGCCCAAAAAGGGCGATTGCAACGGCTACTGCCAATTCGAAAAAGTCGGACGCGGCAATAAGAGAAGCTGGTGCAGCAATATTGTGAGGCAATTTAGCCCATATGCACATCTGATAAGAAAAGATGGCAGAAATAATGTTTTGAAGAACCAACGGCACGGCAATTAGAAGCACATGAAACGGTTTCTCCAATATGATATCACCTTGGAAAGTAAAGATGATAACAAGTGTTAGTAGCAGCCCCGCAGTTGTAATGCCATCAAACTTAGGCACAAATTTTTCATTAAAGTATTCTAACCCCTTTTTCTTTATCATCAGAACCCTTGTTAAAGCGCCTGCCGCCAAAGGGATTACAACAAAGAGAAAAATTGAAAAGAAAAGTGTATCCCATGGTATTTGAACATTATTTATACCGAGCAGGAACGATGTTATCGGAACAAAAAGAACAATGATCAGCAGATCATTTACTGAAACCTGTACAAGGGTATGAGCAGGGTCGCCTTTCGTGAGATTGCTCCATACAAATACCATCGCCGTACAAGGAGCCACGCCTAACAGCACCGCTCCGGTTACGTAATCCTGTGCTAACTCAGCCGGAATAAACGATTTAAAAATTACATAAAAGAAGAGGGATGCCAGTCCGAACATAAGGAACGGCTTTATCAGCCAACTGTTTCCCGTTGATATCGCTAAACCAAGTGGATTATTTTTAACATTCTTGATTGACTGAAAATCTATTTTCATCATCATTGGGTAAATCATGATCCAAATAAGCACAGCGATGGGTATGTTTTGTCCTGCATATTGGATCTTCTCAAGAGAATCAGGAATACCCGGTAAAAACTTGCCTATTAAAATACCTGCCGCCATACACAGGAGCACCCATAAAGTCAAATATTTTTCGAAAAACCCGATGCTTTGTTTCTTTTCATTGCTCATAATTGCCGCCTCATTTCTAAAGTTATTTAACTGCTTCGATGATATATGAGGCCACATAATCCTCTATGTTCTTATCGGGTACCCATGATGATAATATCTCTCGGCTGTTTTTCTTTGGTTCCAGCTTAATATCCTTAAAACCGGAGCGATAGAGCATAGATTTGATATTTTCTACATATTCGGCACCCGCAACGCAACCGGCCATCATGGCAATATCGTTTTTTATATCATCCGGCAATTCGGCGGTGGCAACAATATCAGAGATTGACAATCTGCCGCCTGTTTTAAGAACCCTGTATGCCTCCTTGAATACCTGCTCTTTATCAAGAGCCAGGTTAATAACACAATTTGATATGATGACATCAACTGTGTCATTTGCGACTGGGAGGTGCTCGATTTCTCCTAAGCGGAATTCAACGTTTTTATAACCACTTCCCACGGCATTTTTTCTGGACAGCTTAATCATTTCAGGTGTCATATCTACACCGATTACGAAACCAGTTTCACCAATTTGCCGCCTTGCAAGGAAACAGTCAAAGCCTCCACCACTTCCTAAATCAAGAACTACGTCTCCTTCTTGAAGTGACGCTATCGCAATTGGATTACCGCAGCCTAAACCCATATTCGCCTGGTCGGGCATATTTTGTAAATCATCTTCTGAGTATCCCAAGTTTTTAGCAGCCGCATTGTCATCAATGGCGGGGTCGCCACCACAGCATCCCGGACTGCAGCAGCAACCGCTTGAACCCTTCAGCGCGACTTGAGAATAGTTTTTTCGAATCTTTTCTCTGAGTTTCTCTTTGTCCTTCATAAAAACACCTCCAAAATTATCGTATTATGCTTATTTCATTTCAATGCAATGACCACAATACAGTTCCACGCATATCCCACAGCCATTACAATTCTCACTGTCAATTTCCATTCCATGTAATCGCACCAGTTGGGCATCCATTCCAAGGTTTGCATATGAGGTTGTCAGAAGAGCAATTAGATTTGTCAATGCATGCCTTTATATTTCTCACCCTCTGGCCTTTTGCAAAAGCTTTACAACCTCATCAGTTTTGAGAACCTTACCATAAGAAACTACTTTTCCATCTACCACCAAGGCGGGAGTTGTCATCACGCCATAAGCTGCAATCTGAGAAAAATCGGTTACATGGTCGATCGTTGTATCCATCCCGAGCTGCTCCAATGCGGCTTTTGTCGCTGTATCCAATGCATTACACTTAGCACATCCGCTACCCAGCACCTTGACGCTTGCGCCTTTAACTTTTGCAGTTTCAGCCTTTACCATGCTTTCTGCATCGCAATTTTCGCCGCAGCAGGAGGTTGTTTTTGCTTCTTTGTTTTTCTTTCCAAACAGTGCCATAATAAATCTCTCCTTTTCAAAAAATTGAATTCTAAACAATTAATGGGGCTATAGCGTTGAAAAAGTACCCTACTATTATTATGCCTACAGCACAGACCCCGATGAAGAGCGCCATCAATTTGGGTTTTATGACTTTGCTTAACATGATTAGCGATGGCAGTGATAAGGTGGTAACGCCCATCATGAAAGCCAAGACAACGCCAAGTTGTGCTCCTTTGGCGAGAAGGGCTTCTGCAATCGGAATGGTGCCGAAAATGTCAGCATAGATGGGAATTCCTATTATCGTCGCCAACGGAACTGCCAGCGGATTTCCGGTTCCTAAGATTTTAACAATCCAATCCTGCGGGATCCAGTTATGGATGACGGCGCCTATTCCAACCCCCACCAATATATAGGGAAAGACCTTTTTGAAAGTGTCGATTACCTGCTCTTTGGCAAAAACCAATCGGTCACGTCTTGTCAGGTCAGGAGCGTCAATGTCAACATTTCCTCCTCTGGAAATGAATTTTTCGACGTATTTTTCCATATGCAATTTTTCAATGATGGTACCTCCGACAATGGCGATTACCAAACCGAGCACCACATAAAGAATAGCTACTTTTGTTCCAAAAATACTCATCAAAAGAACCAATGACCCTAAATCAACCATAGGAGAGGAAATAAGAAACGAAAAGGTTACTCCTAATGGTAGTCCCGCACTGGTGAAGCCCATGAACAATGGAATGGATGAGCAGGAACAAAAGGGTGTCACCGTTCCCAACAAAGCAGCAACGGTATTCGCGCCAATTCCATGAAAGCGTCCCAGGATTCTTTTAGTCCTTTCCGGTGGAAAGAAACTCTGAATATAAGAAATAATGAAAATTAAGACGCAAAGCAAAACTACAATTTTGATCGTATCATAGATAAAAAACTGTGCACTTGCGACCCAACGATTACTGATATCCAGCCCCAAAGCCGATAACCCGCTACCTATCACATCATTGAGCCAGTTCATGCCGAGTATTTGATTCTGAAATAAGTCCCAAATAGCTCTTAATACTTGCATTGTGATAAAACCTCTCTTTCATACTTGGACAGTCATATCCAAAAAACTTGATGTATAGTGTCTGAAAAAAGCCATTTTATTAGATAAATGGCCTTTACAGACAACAATTACTTTCTTCAGTCACTGCATTTGGCGTGATGAGCTCTCCTAAAAGTGCCATAGCTTCTCCGCCACCCTTTTCACTTATTTTATAGTACATCCATTTTCCTTCAGGTCTGCTATCCACGATTCCAGACTCACAGAGAATTTTCATGTGATAGGACAGCGAAGACTGCGGCATATCAAGCTGTTCTATCAGAACACAGGCACATTTTTCACCGCTCCGAAGTAACTCAAGGATACGCAGCCGCTTTTCATCGCAGAAGGCTTTGAATACCTTTACTTGATCATCATATGTGGTAACTATGTTCTCACCTCAAATCCAAAATACTTGATATGATATAGTATATGCTTCAAATCCAAAAATGTCAATATGAATGGAAAAAACTTTACATATAATATGAATGGAAAAAACTTTACATATAATTTGAAAAGGGTGAGTTGGCAATGTAAATGCAACCTTTGGTTTAGGTACAACCCCCGGCAAAGTTGACACTGTAAAATGCACACCTCTCTCTAAATCGTTAAGCGAGGGTATGGAGCAAGGCAAAATTCCTCGGAGAAGGTGTGCCGATTTTATTTAGGTGTACCCATGAGGTAGTGCTATTTTTATAAATAAGTGCGAAAAAGCCCTATTTCAAGCCATTTTTGGGCATAAAATAAGAACGCTAATTTTGATAACCACTGTATCAAAATTAGCGTTCTTATATGGTGGAGGCGAGGAGAGTCGAACTCCTGTCCGAAACCGTATCCACGCAAGCTTCTCCGGGTGCAGCCTGTAATTTAATATTCCCTAGCATGATCCCCTACAGACAGGGTAACATGTTCGGTATCCTTTAAATCGACCAAAGCTCAAGGCTAACACTTTGGCAGTTCCAGCGCTTAACCTTCCCGCGCAGAAGGCCTGACTTAATGACGCCAGCTACCCGAGGTGCAGGAACCCCGGACTGACGGGCTACCTAATTAGGCAGCTGCTAAAGCGTAATTATCGTTTTTAGCGTTTATTTTTAAGTTTCTCGTTTTTTAAAGAGGCCTACGAGAATCCTCTACCCGCTACTTGGGTCTCAACAATCCCGTCGAAACCTTTACGCCCCCATATTAAATTTTCAAATTACGTTATATCCAATTAGCTTTACTAAATTCCTTATATAAAAATCTTAATTTAACTTTTTGCTTCTCTGATAATACTCTTCACTTATTACCACAAAATCCGATACTTAAAACCACTTTTTATGTTAGTATAAGCATCTATTACAAACTAGGTTACATATGCGAGCAGCAAGTAAAATTTGCAACTGCTACTTTCAAAAATGCAAGAGAATAGGTTTGTCACAACAATCCTTAATAGTTCTCCTTTATCTTCCTGTCAATATCCCTTTGGGCATCCCGAGCTGCAATGTCAGCTCTTTTGTCAAAAAGCTTCTTTCCTTTTGCCACACCAAGTTCCACTTTGACCTTTCCATGGTTAAAATAAAGCTTTAACGGAACCAGTGTCAGCCCTTTTTGCTGAGTTAAACCAGTGAGTTTGTTTATCTCATATTTGTGTAAGAGCAGCTTCCTGTCCCTTTCAGGATCTTTGTTAAATATGTTTCCCTGTTCATAAGGACTTATGTGCATTCCAATAATAAAAATTTCGCCTTTATTAATAGTCGCATAGCTGTCCTTAAAATTGACCTTCCCTTGCCGTATTGACTTCACTTCAGTTCCTGAAAGCTCAATTCCTGCTTCATAGGTTTCCTCTATATAATACTCATGTCGTGCTTTTTTGTTATGCACAATTACCTTAACATCTTCTTTAGCCATCTCTTCTTCTGTCACACTCCATTAAAAGAATGCTCTATTATTTATCCTAATGCTTACACAGACAAAAATAACCCTTTTAATGGGCTATAACGTCAAAAAGTTATTTTCAATTAACATCAGCTTTCCGACAAAAATCTGTTTTAAAAGCTGATTTAATTACTATTACATTATAACAAATTTAAAACCTATGTCAAGTGCTATGCAGCTTTTATTATCGACCTCTTTTTAGTTCATATGGTACTATATTCCATGTGCCAAGTAGATATGATATGTGTGTAGTGGAAAGCCAATTGGCTTTATTCAGTTACTGCACACATATCATTATAAACTTATTTAATCAATCTTCAGGTAGGAGTACTAAATTTCTCTTGGCATGTTCTGATGCATTAATCGTAATGCCGCTTCCAGTCACGTTCTCCAGTGAATTATTTTTTTCATTGGCAAAAATATCATATATCTTATATTCTGTATTGCCATCATCACCTGTACCAGTGTCTATTGTAAGACCATCCACCACAACATTTTTTAGTGTTGTACCAGTTGCATTAACTGCTAGAGCTCCTATAGTTACCGGTATTCCAGCTCTTACACTGGATTTTATAACAAGGTTTTCAAATGTTACATTTTCAATATAAGCATCTTTAAGCGAAGCAAATATACCACCTGCTTTACTTTCATCTTGATCAAGCTTTCTGCTCAATATATTAATACTAATGTTTTTTAATCTAAATCCGTTGCCGAAAATCTTGCCGCTAAAATTATCAATCATTTCCACAGTGAGACCTTCAAAATCTATATCATTTTCAAGTATATAACCATCAATAGGTTTACCTGCTGTATCCATTCCTGTAAACCCGTACTTGCTAGCTGTTTTGAGCTGCTCTGGTCTGTTTATTCGAAGATAATTACCTTCAATATATTTTAAGTGAACAACCTTATCCGAGGTGTTTTTTTCATATTGAATAATTGAATTTTCAATTATCTCATCTTTTCTAGCTCGAATTTGTTTCCTAATATTATCATCATCAGTTGTTAATTCATAGCCAAGCTTATTTATATATAAATCTGATGTATCCCTCAATACTTCTTCAGTGCTTTCCTGAGCTTCTACATAATCTATCTTTCTAAAATAATCAGCGAATTCATCGTAAAGCTGCGCATAAACATCAGCATCCGATGGAATCAGCTCCTCATGAGTATATTCTGTAAAATCATAGGCTTTAGTGCATGCCTTATCCTGATAATAACCAAAAAATGTGAAATTATCCTTTGCTATTAGCTTCACCACCGCATCTGACAATTTCTGAACTGGTGAACTTGTAGTAATATTTTTTGAAAACATCACTTTGTCTGTAGCAGTATCTATATATTCAACTTTACCCTGTGATATCCATCTAGCATAGATTTTCATATCACCGTGCACCCTGTCTTCATCAAAATCCCATCTGTCTTCGGCTTTAAAGGAATAACCAATGACATTCCCATTTGTATCCAGTATATCCTCTTTGTCAGTATACCACCCCGCAAGTATATATCCATCCTTAACAGGCTGAATAAGCATATTTGTGGTTCCTGAAGGTTCAAATACATACGAATTCTCCATGTAATACGTATCACGAATCTCACGTGAATTTATAATCCCACCAAGAGAATCATATAACACGTTGCAATTATAATGCCAATCACCTGGATCAATACCCGACTCTACACTTGAGCATGCTGAGGTGAGCACAATTCCTGCTATCAGAATTCCTATAGTTATAATTCGATATAAAATCTTTGCTTTTAACCTTGCTCTTACCATTGTTGTTCTACTTCCCCCTTAACATCGTGAAATTATAAAAATTCCTTAAACTCATGTCCATCCTCACTCACGAAGCATTTAATAAAAGCTCGCAGTGCAATTTTGATATATTAATCGCGATGAATCGTATGTTAAATTTACCTATTTAAGCCAAACCTTAATGCAAAAAAGGATCAATAACGCAAGTAATCCAAAAAAGACAATGCCAAAAAGGAGATATGAAGAACCTATGCCAGCTACTACCTTTAATAGCTCTCCTTTGGAGAGCTTTATGGTTTCCTTTTCATCATTCTTTCTTCTGGATTTATCTAAATCAAATCGTCTATAAATTGAACGTGGCACGCCGTCAATATGCATATCTGCAATCACACGACCATCATCCAAATCATCCTTCCGCGGTTTTTTTAGTCCTTTTTTTAGCATAATATGCTCCCTTATTCCTGACCATACAGGTGACATGCAACTATATGCCCATCTTCGATTTCCTTTAACTCTGGAACCTTCTGTGAACAAATACTCATACAGCTTGCGCATCTTGTACGAAATTTACATCCCGAAGGTGGATTAACTGGGCTTGGGATGTCCCCTGTCAGTATGATACGATTCGTTTTTATATCTGGATCAGATACCGGCACCGCTGATAATAAAGCTTTTGAATAGGGGTGCAGTGGATTATCGAAAACTCGGCGCTTATCGCCTATTTCCATCATACTTCCAAGATACATGACACCGATTGTGTCTGATATATGCTCAACAACCGACAAATCATGTGATATAAATAAATACGTATAGCCAAACTGATCCTGAAGATCCATCATCAGATTTATTATCTGTGCTTGTATTGAAACATCAAGCGCACTTACAGGTTCATCGCAGATAATAAACTTTGGGTTTAGTGCAACAGCCCTTGCTATGCTTACCCTCTGCCTCTGTCCACCAGAAAACTCATGGGGATAGCGATAAAAATATTGAGGAGGAAGTCCGCAATCATTCATAACCTTGAGTATATATGATCTGTACTGAGCTTTAGGCACGATGTTATGTTCCCGCACCGCTTCACCAATAATCTCCCCAACAGGAAGACGTGGTGAAAGACTCGAATAAGGATCTTGAAAGATCATCTGCATTTGAGGACGAAGTTTTCTTAAGTTACGAGGTGATATTTGGGCAAGATCCTTGCCATCAAACAAAACCTGCCCAGCTGTGACTTCGTGAAGTCGCAATATTGTACGCCCCACAGTAGTCTTTCCACAGCCTGATTCACCAACCAAACCCATTGTTGTCCCACGCTTTATAGTAAAAGAAACATCGTCAACTGCCTTAACAAAAGCTCTTCCCTTGCCAAGGGTAAACCTGGATATGGGATAATACTTTTTAAGATTATTTACAATTAAAATATTGTCATTATTATTTGTATGGTTTCTGTCAATTTCCATAGTGGTTTACTTTACTCCTTTGCATTCTCTTCATCTATATTCTCTTCATCACGAAGGCTACTTTCATTATACAAATGGCAAGATGCGAAATGTGTCGATGAAAACTGGATCATTTCAGGATAATCTTTCGAGCATATATCTATACACTTGTCACATCTATTATAAAAATAGCAGTGATCTGGCATATTAATTGGGTTAGGAACCTGCCCCTTAATACTAAAAAGACGATTTCCCTGTATCTTGTTACTTGGTTTCGACATCATAAGCCCAATAGTATATGGGTGCTTAGGATTGTGAAAAATTTCCCTGACAGTACCCTTTTCAATAATCCTTCCAGCGTACATAACAACTACATAGTCTACCGTTTCTGCTATAACGCCAAGATCATGTGTAATCAGCATAATACTGCCATTGATCTTGTCCTTCACGTTTCTTAAAAGTTCCAGTATCTGCGCTTGGATAGTGACATCTAATGCTGTTGTAGGTTCATCCGCAACAATCAATCTTGGGTTACATAAAAGAGCCATTGCAATCATCACGCGCTGACGCATACCACCGGACAACTCGTGGGGATAGCTATTATATATCTTGTCTACCATAGCTATACCAACTTGGTTCATTAACTCTTTGGTTCTTGCCCTAGCTGACTCTGCAGTTGATCCTTTTTCATGCAGGAGTATAACTTCATCCATCTGCTCACCAATTTTAAAAACAGGATTTAAGCTTGTCATTGGTTCCTGAAATATCATAGCTATATCTTTGCCACGAATTTTATTCATTTCGTTTTGTGGTACTTTGGTAACCTCATAGCATTTGCCATCCTTTGCCTGATAACGGATGCTTCCGCCTACAATCTGCCCCTGCGGAGCTTGTACAAGCTTCATAAGTGATAAACTGGTTACCGACTTTCCACATCCTGATTCACCAACTACACCAACAATTTTCCCTTGTGGAATATCAAAAGATACTCCATTGACGGCTTTGACTGTCCCTACATCTGTAAAAAAGTAGGTGTGTAAATCTTCGAATTCGACAACGTTTGAAGTATCCCTCATTGTAGTAAGATATTCCGCTTCAGGAACATTTTTTCTGGTCTTGTTTTTCTCAAATTCCCTTATAATTTTATTGTTTTCCCTGCTTATTCGGTTCTCCTCACGAAGTGTCAAGTACTGTGTATCGTCAACACCTTCTATCTTTTTGCGTTTAAATAGTTCTCGTATTCCCATTGTTTTACCTACCTTTTCATCCTTGGATCAAATGCGTCTCTAAGACCATCACCGATAAAGCTAAAGCCTAATACCGTGATAACAATTAATATACCTGCAGGAACCCACATGTTAGGATAACTTGCAAGTATCTCCTGCCCTTTTGATGGATCGGCTAGTGCAATCATTGACCCCCATGCTGCCCTGGGGAATGGAACGCCTAATCCTAAATAAGAAAGAGTGGACTCATAAAGTATAACACCGCCAAGACCTAAAGTTGCACTCACAATCAACTGAGGCATTGTATTAGGAACTAGATGCCTAAATATCTTATGCATAGTCTTGATACCAGTAGTCTCGGCTGCCATCATAAATTCCTGCTCTCTTAGCATTAAAATCTGTCCCCTGACTATGCGAGCAGCTCCCGTCCATCCCATCAATGTAATAAACGCCATTAGATAATATATCCTATGTTCAGCAGGTATTGATTCAATTGAAGATATTGTTGCCGAAAGTATTAACAAAATTGGAAGACCAGGGAGTGATGCAAAAATATCCACAATCCTCATGATTAACTGATCTACCCATTTCCCAAAATATCCTGCCAATCCTCCTAGAATGACTCCAATGAAGATTTCTAAAAAGATGACAATGAAAGAAATTATCAATGATATCCTTCCACCATACATTAGGCGTGTAAATATATCAAAACCTGATGTATCGGTACCAAGCCAGTGTTCTGAAGATATTGGCGCTTTAAAAAGAACAACTGTCTTTGATTTATCAAAATAGGTGTATGTTTTTCCGTCTGGACCAGTAAAATCTGCAGTAGTCACCATGTCTGAAACGCGCTCTATTCTAAAAACTTGAGTTTCCTTATAACCCCATGTCGCATCAATAATCATAGGTCCAATGAATGAAAAGGCAAACACAAAGATAATCATAATAAGTCCTGCAACAGACAGTTTGCTTTTAAAAAAACGTTTAGCAACCATTCTTCCAGGTGAAATAACTCTAAAATTCTGCTCTAATACTGCTTCGTCATTAAAATCTGTGTAACTTTGTTCAGTCTGCAACATAAATCCCCCCCCTAAGACAGTTTGACACGCGGATCAACAACCATGTACATCAGATCTGATAAGAGCATGCCTGAAACTGTAAGGATAGACAAAAACATGTTATAGCCCATAATAAATGGTATGTCGCCTTGCAGTGTTGCCCTTAAAGCCATGTAACCAATGCCAGGTATAGCAAAAACCGTTTCAGTTATCATCGCTCCTCCAAAAAGACTAGGGAGCATACTCGAAAGGGAGGTTACCAGTGGTATCAACGTGTTTCTGAATGCATGCTTATAAACAACAGTAGTTTCAGATAAGCCTTTAGCCCTAGCTGTCCTGATATAGTCAGAATTCAAAACTTCAAGCATGTTTGTCCTTGTGAATTTCATTGTACTACCAACATTGAGCACAGTTAAAACAGTAATAGGAAGCACAAGATGCCATGCTTTATCAAGGAAAATTCGTATGTGCGCATCCGGGGCAAAGACCTTAGTTGCGGTAGTTAGGCCTTGCAATGGAAAAATTCCAAGTCTAATTGAAAAAACATTCATAAGCAGTGCTGCTAAAAAGAATGATGGCAAAGCAGTCCCAATCATGGCAAACACTGAAACAGTGTAGTCGTATGGGCCATATTGCCTCACTGCGGCTTTAACTCCCAGCGGAATGGCAATGATAATTTGAAGGATGTAGGAGATAAAAGCAATTATAAATGAAGTCCATACATATTCCCCCAAAACAGTCTTAACTGGTTTACCATATAAGAAAGAAAACCCCAAGTCACCTGTAAAGGTGCTTTTCAACCAGCTAAGATAGCTTTTTAATATTCCTATAATGCTTTTGTCTGAAAGACCATACAACTTTTTTAAGTGATTCACATCTTCCATGGTCATCGAACCATTTGCAAGCGCTGCTGCCGTTTGATTATCAATATAATCAGCTGGCATAAGCATGGAAAGCATATATATCAGTACTGAAACCCCAATAAGAATAAGCAATGCAAGAAGCAGCCGTTTAATAATATAGTTCAACATAATTATCCTCTATCTAATACTATAGTGAAAAATCCATTCGTTTATTGCTTATAATACACCTTGATTGATGTGCATTTTTTGCCGTAGTAATAACTATTGTGTAAGTTATGAGCACAAGGCTTGAACTCCAAGTCCAAGCCTTGCACTCCATAATAGTTATTTGTGATCTAAAATCTTTTAGTATTCTATTATTTTAATTCTACATTCCAAACAAAGTTAAGCGGATCCTGGAAAGGTGTTACTGCATCTCCACTAAACAGAGTTGATTCATTAATTACATCAGAATTAAACACAAACATGTTCTTTCTTTGGTATGTTGGGATCTCTACTGCGATTCCTGTAGATAGTTCCAAAGCGCGTTTGTAAATTGCCTTACGTTCCTCTGTATCAAGAGTGGAACGTCCTGCCATGATGAGTTCGTTCAACTCTTTGAGCATAGCCTTTTCTTCGTCTGTACCATTCTGGTACAGATAGTAAAGCCCGGATCTAGCTGCTGAAGTACCTTGGTTTACAGCGGGATCCGAATGCCAAATTTGGAACATATCTGGGTCAACACCACCACTGCCCCACGCTGCAGCCCAAACATTAATACCTGATTCATAGGCTGTACTTAGCTTATTTAAGAGGTTCTTATCAGCTTCAATATCAACCTTTACACCAATCTTAGCCAGAACTTCCTGTGCATCGATAAATATCGAACCTGCAGGATGGTCTTTTGCTTCTGATGGAAGTGTAAACTTAAATGTAACCTGTGTTCCAGCTTTTTCATGTCCTTCAGGATAAGACATAGTGTTACTTCCCTGATCATAAATGTAGCCAGCTTCTAGGAACAAAGCTTTTGATGCCTCGCCAGTTCCATCATAGGGGTACAGATTACCAGGATCGTCCGGATATGCCCAAAGAACCTTCGTCATTGTTCTATAGTTTACACTAGCAAGCTCACCATAGTAGTTATCCACTGCAAGCTGAACATTCAAAGCATGAGCGATAGCCTTCCTGACCTCAAATTCAGGAATAGCCTGCCCTTGGATACCAACATATCCGTATCCATCATTGTCTACTAATGTATAGTTCAGTTTGCCATAATTCCCTTGTCCTTCTGTAATATCGTTAATAATTTTAGTTGAAGCAGAAGGATCTGAATAATGTACTGTTCCTGTAAGCACTGCATCTAACTCTGCGCCCAACGAAATTTCTTGGTAACGGAATGTGTTAATTTTAGGTGAACCAAGTAGAAAACTATCGTTTGCTGTATAGGTTACCACATTATCTTTAGATTCCTGGAATACATATGGACCTGCACCAACTGGTTTAGTATTCTTTGTCTTAAGGAATTCTATAAATTCCTTTTTACCAACATCAACACCATTTTCGTTAAGTGTGCCGGTATAACCATCGGTATAGTAATGTACGGGAGCTACATTTACTCCTAGCTTGAATATAGCAGTCGGGTCTACACCGTCTAATACTATTTTAATATATTCTCTTTCAACACCATCATCAGAAATCATCTTTCCTGATGTTATACCACTAATACTTTTAACTCCACCGGCAACCTGTCCTTCCTTGGAAATGTATTCCTGGCGAATATAATCCTGAACTGACAGCTCTCCAGCTTTTTCGTAATTTATTCCTGCGTCGGATAAGTCATATCCATAATCTTTCAGAATATTATCCCAATAGATTTTGGCATCTACAGTATCCTTTGACAGATCGTAAACAGTGCCATTATTATCTGTAAAGACACCAGCCTCATCTAGTTCACCAAAACCCCACATAACCATTCCAAATGCTGCCTGAAGATTTTCACTGGCTGATACTTGCTCTGCTGTATAAGGTTTGAAGTATGATGGGATGTAGCTTGGATAAGCTGCATTTACATAATCAATAATTTCCTGCGCAAACTTTTCACCGGCACTATCCAAGTAGCCCCAGAAAGCCTTTTGTTGTGCTTCTGTTACACCATTTGCCGGATTAATGACCATAGTTCCATCTTCTGCAGTCTTAATGCCTGCCTCTAAAATGGCATCAACTAGGCTAAGAGCCTCAGCACTGGTCTGTAGACGATATTCATTCATACCTTTTATTTTCATCGTATAAAAAGTTTGGGAGCCATCATAAAATGGATCACAAACCACATAAAACGAAAAAAGAACGTCTTTTGCAGATATGGGTTGGCCATCACTGAATGTTAGGCCATTCTTAAGAATAAAAGTGTAGGTCGAAGAAGAATTGTCTGCGCTAACTTCCTGCTTATAGTCGTACGCATATGAAGGATCATTGATACCTGCAGATGGCGCACCATCTTTGTCATAGAATAGCAGACTAATCTGTGTCATATCAGTTACGTCTGTGTCATATGCTGATGAAGCAAAGAACGGACTGAACTTTCCATCTAATGTACCTGTGCTAACAACGAGGGGATTTGTTGCATTACTCCCTGTCCTCGGTGTTACAGATGCATCATATCTGTTTTGAGGAACATCAGGAAGCACTTCCTTAGGCTTTGCTGTTGTAGGGGCTGCTGTTGAAGGGGCTGCTGTTGAACCATCAGATTCCTTAGTGCCTGTACCACAGCTTGTTGCTGATAAAGCAAGTGCTAATGCCAGTACTAGCATAAGCACTCTTAAGATAGTTTTGTTTTTCATAAACATCCTCCTTATAAATATTTCCCACCTAATGCCAATATTTATATGGTACATCTTTATCTTGTGTTATATAACTTTTTAAATATGTAAGCATTCAGTGGTTTCCAAAAATTATTATGTATAGAATTATCACCTTTCAAGCAAAATATGGATAAAAAGTTTCTATACATTTATCTAAGTATACCACAATTTCTATAATGAAAACAGCTATTTTCTAATTTCATCTAATCCATTTTGTGGCTATTTGTGACTATTTGAGTACCCGTGTTGGCTAAGCGAATGAATAATCATAATATTTAACACGGCTAGTTACAGCAAAGCTTAAGAAAAACACCGTTTAAAAATTAACTTTGTAGTACTATTTTGGGATAAGGGATTGAGAGAATATTTTTTGGACATACAACTTTTGAAGTGATAAAATATTACAAATAGCACTTATATGGAGAGATTTATTTGAAAACTGCATATTTAAATGCAATCACAAATGATTTGATTTCAAATCATGGTTACATGCCAATTAAAAATGGTGATAGATTCACTTTATACGATAACTATCGCGGATTTGAAAAACGGGGTCTACTTAATTATGTAATATTGGAGCTGGTTGATGTAGATCAAATGTCTTCCGAAAGCTTTAGAGATTTTGCAAAAAGAAAACTGGAATGGCTGAGTTCAATCAGAAGCATTAATTTACACGAGCATATTGTACTACTCCAGGTCTATTTGTTTTCACAAAAACCCAGGGAAGAAGAGATGAAAGTAATCGATTTCCTTCTATCACATGCACATAACGAAAGTCCCATTGAGATAATTGTGGTTGATTTTGATTCAGGGGAAGTTTATGATTTGACCCATTTAAAAAATGTTGGGAGGGATATTCTTACAACATTAAACAACTACATCAAAAGTGATTTGTCCAATTTTCACAGACTAACAGATGTGGAAAGCATGATTAACATTGAGACACCGGCTCAACCCTTAAAAAAGGTTTCAAATATTTCGCCTGCAACATATACCATTATTGGCATAAACATCTTTATCTGGGTCTTAGGACGAATTCTTTTGAGAATGAATGGTTTGGATTCTACAATTATTTTTGGTATTAAAATAAATCAGCTTATTCTCCAAGGAGAATATTGGCGGCTTATAACTCCAATGTTTCTGCATGCTGACATTATGCATCTATTTGCAAATTCATTTTCTCTATATCTATTTGGAGAAGCAATTGAACACATTATGGGAACAGGCAAATTTATTTTAATATACTTGCTTTCAGGTTTGCTTGGTAATGTCGTAAGCTTTGCTTTCAGCGCTAATCCATCTTTAGGCGCATCAGGAGCCGTTTTAGGTGTAGGTGGAGCGCTTGTATATGTATGGCTAAAAAACAAAGATGCTTTTCGCAGCAGTCAAAGGCAGTATCTCTCTTTAGTTTTTATGGCAATATTTAATGTCTTTTACGGTTTTTCAAAACCCAATATTGATAATTTTGCCCATGTTGGTGGCTTTATAGGAGGCTTTTTATTGTCAGCAGCCTTTTATAAAAGTACAGACTCCATCCCTTAAAATCCAATTAGCTACAATTGGCTTTTATCGTTACATTGGAAAGAAGACTTTCCTGTGTAACCTATCAAACAAATATATCTAAGTAAATGATTTTGTTCTTAAAATCTTTCCGATGTGTCTAATATATTTGGTCGATTATTTCCCATATGTCTTGCAAGAGATGGTTGTGATGTTATAATTAAGGCATCCTTTGATTGTTATTAATGAGAGTTACCATCATCTGTCCAATGCTTTTACTACTTTTAAACAGGAGGTCGTTTTTGTTGGAATCAAAGCGCACATGTTCTAATTGTATCAAAGGCACCAAAATCGCTGTCAACAGCGATATATTGTGCAGAGAAAACGGGGTGGTATCACCTGACTATATTTGCTCAAATCATAGGTTCGCGCCTAAGGAGAAAACCTTTAAAGAGCTCAATTATAAATGTATTGATTGCGAAAACTTTATTGAAATAAATAATTTAAAAAGCCATAGCTCAATTGGGATTTGCCAGCTGTTCTCAGTACGAAGATTTGATGGCTTTAAAAGAAGTGCATGTTCTAAGCTTATCAAAAAGCAAAAAAGCGAAGTTTCATAGAACGTTAACCACCGACGAATCTGTGTATAATTACAGTTGAAACTAGTGTTTTGGTCCTATAACAATTTTTTTATCCACAGTATCCACATTTTTATCCACAATAACAACATTATTCAAATAAGAGGGATTCGAGAGATTTCCACATTATTCACATTCTTTTTGCTCACATTTAACATGCTTTTTACGAAAAAGTGTCGGATAATGTCGGAATTTGTCCTAGGACTTTTGTTTCACTTACATATGTCTACATAATACACTATTTTTCTCCCATTACGATAAAAGACAATGTAGAAAACTACTATTCCCCAAGTTTGAGACTAGGAATTGCATTTAAGCTCATTTTCGAACTATTGCCTTTGATATATTCAAAGTAAGCAGCACTGGCAATCATTGCTGCATTATCTGTGCATAATCTTATATTAGGGTAATACACTTTAATTCCTCTTACCATCGCACCTTTTTTCATCTCTTCCCTTAAAAGAGAGTTTGCTGCAACGCCACCAGCTATGACAATCTTATCAAGATTATTTGCTAGAGCAGCCTCTATTGTATTATGAACAAGCACTTCAACAACTGCAGACTGGAAACTAGCCGCCACATCATCTACTTTTATCTTGCTACCACTTTGCGTAATCGTATTAACATAGTTTAAGACTGATGTTTTTATTCCGCTAAAACTAAAATCGAGGCTATCATTAAAGTACACCCTGGGAAATTTTATAGCATTTTTGTCGCCACTCATAGCAGAATGATCTATAGCAGGTCCCCCAGGATAGCCAAGACCAATGACACGTGCTACTTTGTCAAAAGCCTCACCGGCTGCATCGTCCCTCGTCTGTCCTAATACCTTGAATTTTAAGTACTCCTCTACCAAAACTATATGGCTGTGTCCACCTGAGACAACAAGGCATATAAAAGGTGGTTCAAGCTCCGAAAATTCAATATAATTTGCCGCAATATGTCCTTCTATATGATGAACACCAATAAGATCTTTCCCGGTTGAATAAGCTATCGCCTTTGCAGCACATAGCCCTACAAGTAATGCACCTACAAGACCAGGTCCGTAAGTGACACCTATAGCATCCAAATCTTTAAGTTTTTGACCTGCATCTTTGAGCGCTTGATCAATTACAGGGAGTATCAGCTCCACATGCTTTCGTGATGCTATTTCTGGTACAACACCACCATATTTTTTATGAATATCTATCTGGCTCGAAATAACATTTGACAACACTACCCGACCGTTTTTAACTACTGCCGCAGAAGTTTCATCACAACTTGTTTCGATTCCCAAAATAATAACGTCCGCCATAATTTCATCACCAAATAATAAATTTTAATTCGATAAGCGCATCCAAAAAAAGCTTTGCACCATTACACAAAACTCTTCACTTCGCACTGTTAAATATATCACAAAGAAAAATTATTACAAGGTGTCGCATTTTCAGAATTAGTCATAATGATGTAGTGTAGCAACAGAACAGGCTAATTATTTTTTGAAAACTAACGGTTCGTAGAATATAAAAATGCTAACGCTTTATATGCGCCATCCGTGGCGCATAAAGCTAAAAAAACATCCTGTTTTTTTCACGCATTTTCATATTCCACTCACCGAGTTTTCTGTCAAAATAAAGCCAATTGTTCCTTTTGCTACACTGCATCATTATGACTTTTTTTCAAAACTCGGATTGAAGCATCAAAATTTTTTTTAGCTGAAAAAAGGGCAAAAAAAATGGAGCATGAAACTTTTATCTCATGCCCTCTGTACTAGAGAATGCTAATGTCTGGTAATAGTTTATCAAATTAAAGTATTAGCGTATATAGATAATTATTCCCTAAATAAATAGGTCCATAGTCCTATATGCTTCCTCCGGATGCCGATAAAATGTTGACACGTTGTTCATTTAAAGATACTTCTTCAATGCCTCCCATCCTCTGTTTCAATAGATAACTTATGACCTGGTTTATCTCATCTACAGGGATTACTTCTATGCCCACATCTTCAAAAAGCTCCTGCCAGTTTTCCTTTGGTATAATCACTTTCTTAATTCCAGCAGCTTTAGCTGCCTGTACTTTTGCAATTACACCGCCTACTGGTCTCACCTTTCCGCGTATTGATATTTCACCCGTCATTGCTACGTCACTTCTTATGGGTGCATTATTCACAGCAGAGTATATTGCTGCTGTAATAGCAACTCCTGCCGAGGGACCATCAATTGGAATTCCACCCGGAAAGTTTAAATGTATATCATAGTCCCTACAATCGATCTCCATAAATTTCCTTAGAACAGTCTGAACATTTTCCACTGATGATTTGGCAGAGCTTGTTCTTTTCATTTTATGTCCTTTTCCCGACATTTCCTCTTCTTCTATAATTCCAGTTACTCTCAAACTTCCCTGTCCCTTGCACGTTTTTATTGCAGATGCCTCAATATCAAGAACCATTCCATTACAATCTCCAAAAACAGCGAGTCCGTTAACACATCCAATCTGCTCTTCACAGGAAACCTTTTTATCAATTCTAGGGCTGTACTGACCAAACTCTACTACCCACTCAATGTCTTTTCTTGTTATTTCAGTTCTTTGCTCAGTCTGGACTATTCCACCTGCAATCTGGACTATGTTTACAGCATCTCTACCATTATGAGCATATTTTGCAACCAACCTGTCAGAACCTTCTTCAAGGCTGAATTCGCCTTTTATTGCTGCGTTTTTCGCTATAATTGTTATTTCATCCGGAAATAGTGATCTAAAATGTATTTCAATGCATCTTGAACGTATAGCAACTGGAATTTCATCCCTTGTTCTAGTGGTTGCTCCTACCAATCTGAAGTCTGCAGGCAACCCTTTTCTAAATATTTCATGTATATGAAGAGGTATGTTATTATCCTCTGAACTATAATATGCACTTTCAAGTAGTACTTTTCTATCTTCCAGAACCTTAAGCAGCTTATTCATTTGTATAGGGTGAAGCTCTCCTATTTCATCAAGAAAAAGTATTCCACCATGGGCTTTTGTGACTGCTCCTTGCTTAGGCTGTGGCACTCCTGCTACACCGTAAGCACCTGCTCCTTGGTATATTGGATCATGCACTGAACCTATAAGAGGATCTGCTATACCTCTTTCATCAAAGCGGCAAGTGGTGGCATCCACTTCAACAAACTTTGCATCTTTCTTGAACGGAGATATCCCATTTTTCTTTGCTTCCTCCAATATTACCCTTGCTACAGCAGTTTTTCCCACACCTGGAGGTCCATATATTATAACATGTTGTGGATTTGGTCCGCACAAAGCTGCCCTTAGGGCTTTGATTCCCTGTTCCTGCCCAACAATTTCCTTGATGGATGATGGTCTGGTCTTTTCCGATAATGGTTGCGAAAGCTTAATATCCTGAAGCTTACGAAGCTTTTCAAGCTCCCTGCGTGATTCTTTATCCAGCGCACTTTTATTTCCTTGCTGTGATTTTAGCAGATTTAAAAAATATACTCCTATAATAACTGAGAAAAAAAACTGAATAATTAGTAAAGTGCTGGTAAGCATTCCGTTCCTCCCTGTGTAATATTTCTAGGCTGCAATAATATGATTACTTTCCAGTAAGCCACATAACAGCTTCCTAGAAGATAATCATAATAATATTATTTACGACGCAAGAAATTTTATCCTGCAAATAAAAAGTTAATACGTAAAAAGTATACTTTCCTAGACAATAAAAAAATCAAGAGTTTAAAACCTCTTGATTTTTTTTGCATTTCTACTATATTTTTAAGTCACTTCTTAAGCGATGCTCCACTTAACACCGTATAAAAAAATTTAAACCGTCAGCATCCTTGGTAACTTTATTTTTAGAACTTAAATATCATTATCCCACTTGTCACTTATCTGTGGATATTTTGAAAGCTTATCTCTAAAAATACTTCTGATCTTCCTCATATCATCCTCTGTTTTTCCTTCAAAAATCAGAACCAGTTCAGGAAGGTTAGAAGAAGCCCTTACAAGCCCCCAACCGTTGTCAAATTGAACTCTGGCACCATTTATATCAATTACCTTTTCTTTATATTCAGCCTTAAAATCCTGTACCAATTTATCCACGATACCGTACTTTACATTATCTGGACAATGAGCCTTGATTTCGGGTGAAGTTACGTATTGAGGAAAGCCGCGCAACAGCTCCCTTATAGGTTTACCTTCATGTGAAAGGTATTCTACAAGCTTTGCTGCCGCAAACAATGCATCATCAAAACCGTAGTAGTCTTCGCCTCCGATAAATATATGCCCACTTCTCTCTCCTGCTAAATCTGCACTTTGTTCATGAAGCTTAGATTTAATATGAGAGTGACCAGTCTTCCACATTATGGGCTGGCCTCCATGAGCGGCAATATCATCAATGAGCGCTTGGGAACACTTTACATCGAACACAATCTTAGCACCCTTCTTTTTTTCAAGAAGCTGTCTTGCAAGAATCATGAGTATTCGATCACTCCATATGTTTTCGCCTGTGTGATCAAGTACGCCTATCCTGTCACCATCACCATCAAACCCAATACCAAGGTCTGCATGTATATATGGATGTGTTACCATTTCAGTAAGGCTCTTACGAGCATTAAGATCAGAAGGGTTGGGAAAATAATGCGGGTAACTCCAATCAGGATCGCAATTTAGCTGAAAAGTCATGCATCCCAGCCTCTGAAATATTTCATAAGCAAATACTCCCGCTCCCCCATTGCCCGCATCTATAACCACTCTTGGAGCATTTTCGTGATTTATATTAATTCTACTTACAACATCATCTATATATGCATCTCTTACATTAACCTTTTGTACATTACCTTTACCACTTACGAAGTCATTATTTTCAATTATAGTGTATAATTCCTTTATTTCCCTTGGTCCAAGAGTTTTAGAATATCCATGACCAAGTTTGAAACCACACCAGCCATCGGGGTTATGACTTGCAGTAATCATAACAGCACCTTTTGCCTTTAAATGATATTGGGCAAAATACGTTACTGGACTTAAGGAAAGCCCGGTATCAAAAACTTCCATACCGCTTTCCACAAGACTCCTTACGGCACTCTCACAAAAAGAAGGTGAATATCTTCGGTTATCATAACCGATTACAACCCTATTAATTCCTCTTTTTGTTAAAAACGATGCAAATCCTTTAATTATTAAAGAAACGCTATCCTCATTAAATTCCTCATCATTGACCAGACCCCGTATATCATACTCTCTAAACATACTTTTGAATGATTCACTAAACACCAAAGCTGCCTCCAATCACTATGAAACAGATTCCCTTTTAACACGGGGTTTTCTACCACCAGTTTTCCTAAGAGGTTTTTTGTTTTCATTTATAATTATTTCAGGTCGTTTATTTTCAGTTATACATTCTTTATGGATAATACACTTTTCTACATTGGTAGTGGAAGGTATTTCATACATAACATCCAGCATAACATCCTCAATTATAGATCTTAATCCCCTGGCTCCTGTATCTCTCTTAATAGCCTTTTCTGCAATTGCTTCCAGACTATCATCATCAAATTCAAGCATAACATCATCCATCTCAAACAGTTTCTTGTACTGTTTGACAAGCGCGTTTTTAGGTTCTTTGAGAATTTTAATCAGAGCCTCTTTGTCAAGAGAGTGCAAAGAAACCAATATCGGTATTCTTCCCACAAACTCAGGTATAAGTCCATATTTTAAAAGATCTTGCGGAAGA
The DNA here is from genome assembly GCA_964411505.1 of uncultured Clostridiaceae bacterium. Taxonomy (GTDB): domain Bacteria; phylum Bacillota; class Clostridia; order CAYPLH01; family DUMO01; genus CAYPLH01. Next base: position 34,029 of record CAYPLH010000017.1, read on the forward strand.
GTATGCTGGAGTATGTCTCCAATTCTCCTATCCTTTTCTGATTCTATTTTTGCTCCAAAACCCATGGACTTTTTACCAATTCTGTTTTGTATAATTTTATCAATACCATCAAATGCTCCGCCACAAATAAAAAGAATATTAGTTGTGTCAATTTGAATAAACTCTTGGTGCGGATGTTTCCTTCCTCCTTGAGGAGGTACTGATGCAATCGTTCCTTCAAGTATTTTTAAAAGCGCTTGCTGTACACCTTCTCCGCTTACATCCCTAGTTATTGACGGATTATCGGATTTTCTAGCTATTTTATCTATTTCATCAATATATATTATTCCCTTTTCGGCTCTTTCTATATCATAATCAGCAGCCTGAATCAGTTTAAGAAGAATGTTCTCAACATCCTCACCTACATAACCTGCTTCAGTCAACGATGTAGCATCAGCTATCGCAAACGGCACATTAAGTACTTTTGAGAGGGTTTGAGCCAAAAGAGTTTTTCCGCATCCGGTTGGACCTATCATGGCTATATTACTTTTGTGGAGCTCAATATCATCAGCGTATACACTGGTATTTATTCTTTTATAGTGATTATATACAGCTACAGATAAGGATTTTTTAGCCTGCTCCTGACCAATGACATATTGATCCAGAATTGCTTTTATTTCACTGGGTTTTGGAAGATCGTTTATCTCGGTTTCCATCCTTATATCTTCGAATTCTTCTTCTATTATTTCTGAGCATAACTCAATACACTCGTCACAAATATACACTCCGGGTCCTGCAACCAGCCTTTTTACCTGCTCCTGATTTTTCCCACAAAAAGAGCATTTGAGTTGTTTTTTTTCATCATATCTGGCCATTATTCCACCTCGTCTATTTTCTGCCGGTCATAACCTCATCTATAATACCATATTCCTTAGCATCCTGAGCTGACATGAAAAAATCCCTTTCTACATCTCGTTCAATAACTTCCAGAGGTTTTCCTGTTCTCTCACTTAAAATGCGGCTGAGCCTTGCCTTAATCTTAACAATCCACTCTGCATGAATTTTTATATCAGTTGCCTGACCTCTTGCACCCCCAAGAGGTTGATGGATCATAATCTCACTGTTAGGAAGCGCAAATCTCTTTCCCTTAGCTCCTGCTGCCAACAAAAATGCGCCCATGCTTGCAGCCATACCTATACCAATAGTAACAACATCCGGCTTAACATACTGCATTGTATCAAATATCGCAAACCCAGCTGTTACAGAGCCACCGGGACTATTTATATAAAGCTGAATATCTTTATCTGGTGCTTCGGATTCAAGATACAAAAGCTGCGCTACTACAAGACTTGCGGTAACATCATTAACCTCATCGCTAAGCACTATTATTCGCTCTTTTAGCAGTCTTGAAAAAATATCATACGAACGTTCTCCTCTGTTTGACTGTTCAACTACAATAGGTACCAAACTCATTTATTTCTCCTCCTCAATTATGCTCATATATTGTTTCCCACAAATTTTAAATAATAAACGTACAAATTTTAAAAGCTTCTAATGACTCTTTTTCTAATGGTTAAAAAAGGTGGCTTCGCCACTTTTTTTCGCTAGGGAACCTTATGGTTCCCTTCGACGGATGCTCCGCATCCTGAGCACCCTCCTTAAAGCAGCTTTATACGCGATAAGCAAAATCAAACTATTTTAGCATTATCTACAAGAAACTGTATGGCTTTTCTGTTTATCAAGTCTTCTTTAATATATTCTATATCCTGAGCCCTTAAATGTTTCTTAAAATCTTCTTCAGTCTGTTTGTACATTTCTGCTATTTTTTTAATTTCTTCCTGAACATCCTCATCTGATGTAGTGATATTTTCAACACTGATTATCTTTTCAAGAACCAGTTGCACTCTGACTTCGTTTTCAGCTCTTTGGATAAACTGATCTCTAAATGAGTCTTTATCCTGACCAGTCATCTCTAGATATTTATCCAAAGAAAGACCATTATATCTATAGCCCATGCTCATCTCAAACTCGCGTGCAATCTGATCTATCCTGTTATCTATCATTACCTTTGGAATATCAATTTTAGCATTCTCAACAACTTTCTTCAAAATATTTTCCCTAATATTGTCTTCTGCTTCCTTTTCAGCAGTTTCAATCAATTTCTTTTTTACATCTGACTTGTATTCTTCAAGAGTATCAAATTCACTAACATCTTTTGCAAACTCATCATCAATTTCAGGCAATACTTTCTTTTTTATCTCATTTACCTTTACTTTGAATATAGCAGCTTGCCCTTTAAGTTCTTCACTGTTATAATCTTCTGGGAAAATAACATTTACTTCTGTTTCTTCCCCTGTTTTCGCTCCTATAAGCTGCTCCTCAAAACCGGGAATAAACTGGCCCGATCCAATTTCCAGATCATGCTTTTCGCCTTTTCCTCCTTCAAAGGGTTCGTCACCTAAGAAACCTTCAAAGTCGATGTTTGCTGTGTCGCCATTTTCAATTCCTCTATCATCGATTGTAATCAAACGAGCACTTTTTTCAGCTTCTTCTTTAACTTTGTTTTCTATATCCTCTTTGGTAACATCTATTTCTATTTTTTCTGCTTCAATTTCTTTATACTGTCCTAACTCAACCTCAGGTTTAACGGTGATCTTTGCTGAAAAAATAAAGCTTTCACCTTTCCCAATGCTTACTATATCAATTTCAGGTTGTTCAACCGGGTGCAGATCGTTTTCCTTTATTGCTTGGCTATATGCCTCAGGGCACACAAAGTCTATAGTGTCCTCGTATAATACTTCTTCACCGTAAACTCTTTCAACAATGTTCCTAGGCACCTTCCCTTTTCTAAACCCATGAACTGCAAACCTGCCCTTGTTTTTCAAATAAGCTTTTTGCATCCCTTCTTCAAACTTTTCTGCATCAACTTCTATTTCAAGTTTTACTACGTTTGTCTCTACATTTTCTAATTTTACATTCATTTTATTCTGTTGCCCTCCTAATTATTGCAATTTAATATATTTCTAATAATTATTTCCTGTAAAACAACTTTGAACCTTCATACTATAGTGTCAGTATTATTGTATTCTGGGTCAGCTTCCATACTTCCACTTTTAAAAAACAAAAAATATTTCCAATCCAATTTTCTTGTTATACATTCACATATATGTAAATAAATTTGATAAAAAGGCTAGAATTGTTGGATTTAGTGCGCTAGACCTCTTATCAAATTTAGCTACTATATTATAACACAGTGTTTCGGGAAATACCAACAAAAAACTTTAAAATTTTCGCCAAAATTTTCACTTTTTTTGTCGCAAATGCTGTCCTGCCTATTTTTTTAGTTTCCTTAAAAAACTCACAATTTTAACTTTTCGTTCCTTGTTTCCTTACTGATTAACCAAAAAAGCAACTATCTAGGAACCTGACAACTTTTGGGTAGTTGGTTAGTCAACTTCAATCGGTCTAAATTCTAAATAATCAGCAGAAACCAACTTGTATTCAATTCCGTTTATTTCCCCCATTACAGCTTTACTTATACTTTTAGCATGCAAGTGCCCATAAAGGCACGTCCTAACATCATAGTTTCGCATTATATCAACAAAGCCTGAAGGCTGCATCTTCACGTTAAAAGGCGGATAATGCATAGCTACAATAATCTTTTTATCATGATTAGCTTTTCTACCATTTTCAAGTGATAGCTCTAGTCTTTTAAGCTCTCTGTTGTAAATTTTCTGATCATCATCACTAAAATCAGTATCACCCGGACATTTCCAACCTCGCGTCCCACATATGATACGCTTTTCTAACTCAAAACTGTTGTTATGCATAAAATTGATAGTTTTAAGACTATATTTCTCAAGAAATTCATTAAGCTTGCTTATTGTGTTCCACCAATAATCATGATTACCTTTCGATATTATTTTATTACCCGGAAGGCAGTCAATAAACTTAAAATCCGCAACAGCTTGTTCAAGATAGGTAGCCCAAGAAATATCCCCGGGGATAATTACCGTATCATCTTCTTCTACTGTCTCTTCCCAGTGGAGCTTAAGTTTATCCATATAATTTGTCCAATGCACTCCAAAAATATCCATCGGCTTATCCACACCGAGTGCAAGATGTAAATCAGAAATAGCATATAAAGCCATACAAACCCTCTAATTCCGTTTTTATTATACTAAGTTATCCTCCGCTTAAATAAGCTGGTATCTTAGGCATTTGATAATATTATATCTTTAATTGTATACAGGTCAAGTGAATATAATACAGTTTCAATCCGCTTTTTTTGAATAGTACGCAATGATATGTGTGTAGTAACAGAACAGGCTAATTATTTTGAAAAAAACCAACGGTTCTCGGAACATATAAATGCTAACGCTTTTTATGCGCCATCCATGGCACAAAAAAGCTAAAAAAACGTCGTGTTTTTTTCACGCATTTTTATATTCCCCTCACCGGGTTTTTTAACAAAATAAAGCCAATTGTTCTTTATACTACACACATGTCATTGCTCAGCTTCCAAAAAAAATGTGCTTGCATAAACAAGCTTTGCTATGTTACAATATCCTACAAGTTGTTTTGGGTTGGAATAATATTGACAAAAATGATGAAGGATTAAAGTAGTGTCCTGTGGTCACAAAAAGAGATTTATCCGGTTGGTGAAAGGATATAGGTACATAGGAATTATGAATTACAATCTGGAGTTTTGTTGTTGAGATAAAGTAGGCAATAACGGGAATCGCCCGTTACAGCGGTTTTATATAATGAGGCATGATTAACGCATGTAAATTAAGGTGGTACCACGGGTTCTCCGTCCTTTAGGGATGGCAGAACCTTTTTCATTGTCTAAGATAGTATACTTTCTTAGACAATGGGGATTTAATACCTACACAATATTATTTTAAAAAGCTGTATTTACACTACGTTGAAAATCATTATAAAGCTTTCGCCCCTTTATTTACAATGGACAAATTCATTAATATTGTTGTAGTGCCAAAATAGATTATATATTTAAAATAAAGCAGGAGGTAGCACATAAAATGGGTAACGTTTATGATGTTTTAAAGGAAAGAGGGTTTATTGAACAAACCACTCACGAAGATGAAATTCGTGAAATACTTGAAAAGGAAAAAGTTACTTTTTACATTGGATTTGACCCCACGGCAGATAGTCTTACTGTAGGTCACTTCCTTACCGTAATGGCAATGAGCCATATGCAGCAGCATGGTCATAGACCAATAGCTCTCATTGGAGGAGGTACAGTTGTTATTGGTGATCCTACTGGGAAGAGCGATATGCGTAAAATGCTTGACCGCGAAACAATTGATAAAAATGCCAACCGATTTAAGGAACAACTATCCAAATTTATTGAATTTGGACCGGATAAAGCCATAATGGTTAATAACGCCGATTGGCTTTTAGACCTTAACTATATTGAGTTTATAAGGGAAATCGGAGTGCATTTTTCAGTAAACCGCATGCTAGCTGCTGATTGTTACAAAACTCGTATGGAAAAAGGGTTAACATTCTTGGAATTCAACTATATGCTAATGCAATCCTACGACTTTTTAGAGCTTAATAAGAAATATGGCTGCGTTCTACAGTTAGGAGGAAATGACCAATGGTCAAACATTATCGGTGGTGTTGAGCTTATTCGTAAGAAAGAAAGCAAGCCTGCTTTTGGTATGACATTTACTCTACTTACAACCAGTGAAGGCAATAAAATGGGCAAAACAGAGTCAGGAGCTGTCTGGCTTGACCCTGAAAAAACCTCACCCTATGAGTTCTACCAGTACTGGAGAAATATTGAAGATTCCAATGTCGAAAAGTGTCTGGGGCTTTTGACTTTTTTACCTATGGATGAGGTTAGAAGATTAGGTGCCCTAAAAGGTTCCCAAATAAATGCTGCTAAAGAAGTACTAGCATTTGAGCTTACTAAAATAGTCCATGGAGAAGAAGAAGCTATCAAAGCTCAAGAGGCTGCAAGAGCCCTATTCCAAAATCAATCTGGATCAGCTGATATGCCTTCCACGGTGTTAACCAAGGAAGAATTGGGTGATGGTATTAATGTACTCGACCTGCTTCTAAAAGCTGAGCTTATTCCTTCTAAGGGTGAAGGCAGGAGACTTATAAAGCAGGGTGGCATCTATATAAATAATGATAAGGTAGACAGCTTCGAGCTTACAATTACAGATGACCACTTTGAGAATAATGAATTATTGTTTAGAAAAGGTAAGAAAGTATATCATAAAATTAAAATGAATTTATAAATATCTTCAGCTTTATAGTAATATTGTGCTTCGATTGCTATATTGAATTTCTGAAAAAATCAGGCTAAAAAAATTAGCTAAATATATGGAGGAAATAAATAAATGAAATCGGATATAGATATTGCCCAGGGTGCTGAGCTTAAGCCAATCCAGGAAATAGCTGCAAAGCTTGGAATTGACCCGGATAACATTGAGTTGTATGGAAAATACAAAGGGAAAATTAGTTATGATGTGTTAAAAAACCTTTCAGACAAAGCTGAGGGAAAGCTTATATTGGTCACTGCAATAAACCCGACGCCAGCAGGAGAAGGAAAAACCACTACCACCGTTGGTCTTGGAGACGCCTTGAATAAACTTGGCAAAAAAACCATGATTACCCTCAGGGAACCTTCTTTAGGTCCGGTGTTCGGAGTAAAAGGCGGTGCTGCTGGCGGCGGGTATGCACAAGTTGTACCCATGGAAGATATAAATCTTCACTTTACAGGTGATCTTCATGCTGTAGGTACTGCCAACAACCTGCTTGCTGCTATGATTGACAACCACATTCACCACGGCAACAAGCTTGACATTGATATCTCTCGGATTACTTGGAAAAGATGTATGGATATGAATGATCGTCAGCTAAGATTCATTGTAGATGGGCTAAACGGCAAGGCCAATGGCGTAGCTCGTGAGGATGGATTTGATATAACGGTTGCATCCGAAGTAATGGCTGTTTTATGCCTTTCTACCGACCTAGCTGACCTAAAACAAAGACTTAAGAGAATAGTAGTTGGCTATGATAAAAAAGGTGAACCTGTTACCTGTGGACAACTAAAAGCGGAAGGCGCAATGACAGCAATCTTGAAGGAAGCTTCAAAGCCTAATCTTGTTCAAACGCTTGAACATACTCCTGCACTCATACATGGTGGTCCATTTGCAAATATTGCCCATGGATGTAATAGTGTAATAGCTACAAAAGCAGCTCTCAAACTTGCGGATTACGTAGTTACTGAAGCAGGGTTTGGTGCCGACTTAGGTGCTGAAAAGTTTTTTGATATAAAATGTCGTACAGCTAGACTAAAACCTTCAGCAGTTGTAATTGTTGCAACAATACGAGCTCTCAAGATGCATGGCGGTTGTAATAAAAAGGAGCTTTCGGTTGAAAATCTTGATGCTTTGAAAAAGGGTATGTCAAATCTCCAAAAACATATTGAAAACATAACTGATAAGTTTGGTTTGCAGGCAATTGTTGCAGTTAACAAATTTCCCAAAGATACCGAAGCAGAGCTTAATCTACTTTATGACATGTGCAAAAATAACGATGTTGATGTTGCAATTTCCGATGTGTGGGCACGCGGCGGTGAAGGTGGATTAGACCTTGCAAAAAAAGTACTTGCAATCGTTGATAGCAACGATTGCAATAGTTTTAAATACTTATATGATACTAATCTTTCGATTAAAGAAAAAATCAAAATAATAGCAACACAAATATACGGAGCAAGAGGTGTCATCTTTACAAGCGAAGCATCAAAAGAAATAAAGCACTTGGAAGCTCATGGGTTTAGCAATCTTCCTATATGCATGGCTAAGACTCAGTATTCCCTATCAGACGATCCTAAAGCATTGGGAAGACCTCTTGATTTTAAAATAACTGTCAGAAATATAAAGGTATCAGCTGGCGCAGGGTTTATAGTTGCGCTAACAGGTGATATAATGACAATGCCCGGTCTTTCTTCAACACCTTCTGCTGAGGGAATTGACGTTGATGACAAAGGAAGAATAACAGGGCTGTTTTGATTATAGAAAGAGCTTTTTATATTGGAGGTTTTTATGTTAGTAGATTATAGTTGTATTGAATTCACAGACAAGCTTGCTGCAAAGACTCCTGTACCCGGAGGAGGTGGAGCATCTGCTTTAACAGGTGCATTAGGGATTGCTTTAGGTAGCATGGTGTGTAATTACACAATTGGAAAGAAAAAATATAAAAATGTAGAAGATGATGTCAAAGTGATTCTAAAAAAAGCCAGCAAACTGCAAAGTGAACTTCTTTCACTTGTAGATATGGACGCAACGGCTTTTGAGCCATTATCTCGCGCTTATAGCATGCCCAATACCACCGGTGACGAAAAGAAGCTTAAGGATAAGATAATGGAAGAAGCTCTTAAAGAGGCGGCTTTGGTTCCTTTTAAAATAATGAAAACAGCCGTTGAGGCAATTTCCCTGCATGAAGAGCTATTAAATAAAGGGTCAAAAATTATAATCAGCGACATAGGTGTAGGAGTGATTCTTTGTAAAGCATCGCTTGAAGCCGCAAGCCTTAATGTCTATGTAAATACAAATCTTATGAAAGACAAAAATGTTGCCAATATGCTAAACAAAAAAACTGCTGAACTTTTAGAGCTAGGCGTCAAAAAAGCAAATGAGGTTTACAAAAAAGTTCAGTCGGAAATTATAACGAGTTGAAAAAATGTCCCTACTTTATGAGTAGCAAGAATATAGATTAAGAATAAAGTGGGCTGAGGTCTTTCGCCTCGTTGAAACGCCGGGTAGGTTTTTAGAGTCTATTCAGTGGTGTAGGGTAGAAAAGTTGCGAAACCTTGGAATTGTTCGATCTCTTTTTGGAAGCAAAAGAACAGTCCCCATGCTTCCGATTCCCTTTCCAACTTTCCAACTAGAGAATTAACTCATCCATCACCACTGAATAGATTGAGAGTATAAAATTTTATTATAAAGGAACAAAATCGTTAAGGAGGTTTTTATGTCTACTTTACTGAAGGGTTCTGTAGTTTCAAAATCAATAAACATGGAATTGACAAAAGAAATCGAGTTTTTAAATAATAACGGTATAACACCTTGTCTTGCAATTATCCGGCTTGGTGAAAAACCTGATGATCTTTCTTATGAGCGGAGTGCAACAAAAAAACTGTCCGGGCTTAACATTGATTGTAAGGTCTTTGCATTTAGTGCATCCATGCCACAGGAGGAGCTTATATCCGCTATAAGAAGTATCAACGCAAACAATTCAATTCATGGCATCCTACTTTTTAGACCTTTACCCAAGCATATAAATGAAGATGCAATCAAATTTGAAATAGATGCCTTAAAGGATGTTGATTGTGTAAACCCAATCAATCTAGCAAAAGTTTTTACCGGCGACGAAACTGGTTTTGCACCTTGTACGCCCGCTGCAGTTATTGAAACTCTCACACATTATAATATTGACTTGGAGGGCAAAAACACTGTAGTCATTGGAAGAAGCATGGTAGTAGGAAAACCATTGTCCATGCTTCTATTAAAAGAAAACGCCACTGTTACAATATGTCACTCAAAAACCCGCAATATAAAAGAAATCTGCAAAAGCGCAGAAATTTTGATAGTAGCTGCAGGAAAAGCCCGAATGGTTGATGATACATATATTTCACCTGGCACTATAGTGGTGGATGTTGGAATTAATGTGGATGATGATGGAAAACTTTGTGGTGACGTTGACTTTGAAAAGGTCAAAGATATTGCCGATATGATAACTCCTGTACCAGGCGGAGTTGGCGCTGTCACTACATCTATGTTGGCAAAGCATGTTGTGAAGGCAGCAATGAACACAGTTGGTTAGTTGGTTGGAAAGTTGGAAAGTTGGAAAGTTGGAAGGATGGCACTCCAATCTGCTTTTCAGGGTATTATATAATGACATGGTGTAGTAAAAAAAACAATTGGCTTTATTTTAATAGAAAACCCAGTGAGCGTCATGTAAAAATGCGTGAAAAAAACACGATGTTTTTTTAGCTTTTTGCGCCATGGATGGCGCATAAAAAGCGTTAGCATTTTTATATGACGGGAGCTGTGTTGGTTTTCTTAAAATAATTAGCCAGTTTTGTTACTACACCATGTTATTTTTAACTAGTGAAAAATATAGATTAAAAATCCAGTAGATCTTCTATTGACAAGGAGGGAAATCTTCGATAGAATCCAATTGTTAACCAAATACAATTATTTGGTTAACAATTAAACCGAGCAACAGTTTTTGTTGCATAGGTAACTTAAGGAGTTTTTTTATGAAGCTATCAATAAAAGAAATTATACTATCCGGTTTGTTTGCAGCATTAACAGCAATTGGCGCGCAGATTGCTATTCCCACCCCTTTGGTTCCAATTACACTTCAAACATTGTTTGTCCATTTATCTGGTATTATTCTAGGTAAAAAGTGTGGGGCTCTTTCACAAATTATATTGTTACTACTTGGTGCAATTGGACTACCTGTTTTTTCACAATTCCGCGGCGGGCTTCATATGCTTGTTGGACCTACAGGGGGATATCTTATCAGTTTTCCTATAGTAGCTTTTATCACTGGACTATTGCTGGAACATAAATCAGAGTTTAAAATTTTCCATGCAGTTGGAGTATCTATAATTGGCTTGGTTATATGCTATGCAATCGGTACTATCCAACTTGCATTGGCTGCGGGACTTGATTTTACAAAAGCTCTTTCCTTGGGTGTATTGCCTTTTATTCCTTTTGACATAATCAAGTTGGTTTTTGCTTCAATAATAGGGATTCATGTAAAAAAAGTATTGATAAAGGCAAAGCTATATATTTAAAAATCCAGCGGGAATCCTCCGCATCCTTAAGCACCCTCCTTAAAGCAGCAAAAGGCTTCCCCTTTGCAATCCCCATTGTCTAAGAAAGTATACTTTCCTAGACAACAAGAAAAACATTCAGTTTAAAATGTGTATTCCTAAGCTTGGCTGTAACTAGCTGTATTAGAGATGCTATTCATTTAATAGACATAGTGGGCTGATAACAGTAACCTTACATCATTGTAGCAAAGTAATAATCATCCAATACGTTAACAACCTTATCTTTTAGAAGAGCTTTGGCATTTTTATTAAGCTTTCCTTCTCTTATTTTGGCGTATTGTACCGGCATAAACTGACTAATTAAAGTAAGCGGTATATCTGCACTTTCCAAGTTGCTAAGTAATTTTTCTATTGACTCATTTACCTTAGGATCAGGCAGGTAATACCTGCATCTGTCAGACATACTATATTTTCTAGAAAATCTTTTTTGGAGCTCATCACCATGATAATATTTTTCCCAGTTACCAGGCTTCTCTACCATCACCTTATCAAGTGTCTCAATAAAGCCTGACAATTCAACTCCTGCTTTTCCTTTTAAGAGCTCGTGTTCAATATAACTAAGCATAAAAAGACCTTCTCTTAGTGCAAAGGTTAGAGCCGGTCCCACCTTTAATATGGCTATGCCGTCTTCCACCATTTGCTTAAGCAGTGCAGCTGTTTGATAATCAGTGGAGTGTCCTTCAAAGACAAGATTGTCATATCCTGAAAGTGCATGACACAGCTCCTTTGCTTCATTTCTCTTATATTCATGTACAGCGTCATCACTAAATTCAACTCCAGGTTGCACTACTACTGCTATTACCCTTTTCCAAGCGCTTTCTAAATTAAAATTCTTAAATTCTTGGCAGAACACGTTTACTGTCTCAACAAAATCATAGGGTTTGGTGACCTGAACTAATTCCTCATTTTCCTCGCTTCCACCTGGCACAGGTACTTCACTTCCAACTACATATACCGGCGGAAGTGCTCCTGAATTTTGTGCTTTTAACTTTAGAAAGGCTTCCTCAGCTGCTGCACAAAGCATTGCACCACGCTGTGCAATAATTTTTGGATCCAACGGAGCATCTTTGCAATCATCTAAAAGATGCATACTTGTATCAAGATGTATCTTTGTAAAACCTGCAAGCACATACTGTCTGATCAACTCTTTTGCTTTGTCCATAGCTTCTGATTCATTTTCATTTTTCCATGTAAGAGGTCCTAAATGATCTCCACCCAATATAATTTGCTCTTTTGGAAATTTAACCTTATCAGCTATAGTGTAGACAAAATCTCTGAAATCATTGGGTTTCATTCCAGTATATCCCCCAAACTGATTAACCTGGTTTGCTGTTGCTTCTATTAAAACATTTTTGTTTCCTACCTTAGCCCTTTCTATTGCTGCTTCAAGCACATATTCATTGGCACTGCACACTGAGCATATACCAGAAGGTATTCCCTTTTTCTGATTCTTTAAAATATCTAATAACGGATGATTCATTTAAATTATTTTCTCCTCTTCTATACATTTTTCCATGAGCGCTTCTCACGCAAATTGTGTACCAAAACACGAGCATTTACGTGTCTTCCTTTCGCACTATTGAATTCACCATATACTTCAGATGTTTATCAAATGTTCCCCTGCCAGGATTGAGCCCCCCCACTAAAGGGTTAATCCACTTATTCCCCACCTAGAGGTAGTGGGCTTATTAGGCTTTTTATAAACCAAGCCGCACTACATGCTCTTCTGGAGCTTTAACCTCACAAAGCTTTTCTCTCAGCTTATTTTGAAGATCTTTTTCCGTTCCGGCATCAGTTATTGGATTCTGTTGTGCATAGTCTTCTTTAATGTCAAACATGAGTGAATCTTTAAGATACGGATTCAAAGGTTTCAAAGCACTACCTTCAGGCTTTCCCGTATTTTCCTGAGGAATTTTATATACAGGATAGTTTGTATGCTTAAGAAACCTTCCCATTTCTATTCTATCCGCAACTTCCCTTCCAATATATTTTCTAAAAGCGGTAGGCATAGCAGTATACATATATAACGGCTGGTTGTCCGGCTTGGGTGATCGAAAGTATGCATATTGTCCATCGGTTATGTTTATTGTACTGCCAAAATAACCATATAATACAGATTCCCTTAATGAGTCAGTGGTTCGGTCAATAAGTCCCTTCCACGATTTACCGTGCAGCTCTGCTGGTTCTTCAAAACCAAAGTAATCCAATACAGTGGGCATTATATCAATATTCTGAGTCAGAGCTCCAATTCGCTCACCCGCTCTTACGCTACCCGGAAGATGAACTAAAAGTGGAATGTTTGCCAGTTCATTATATGCATGCATAAAATTTTTCCCTGTAAACCCGTGTTCTCCCAGAAAATGTCCATGGTCCGTAGTAAATATCACCAGTGTATCATCCCATAACGAATATTCGTCCATCTTGTCCAGAAGCTTGCCCAACCATTTATCGGTCATAGTTAGAAGAGCTGCGTACCGCTTCCTCAAATGTTCTATTGCATCAGACGGCTCGGTAACCGCCTTGTAAGTAGACCAGTCAAACCTTGGTCCTTTGTAATCATCATTATATAATTCAAGAAACTCCTTAGGACAATCAAAAGGTTCATGGGGATCAAAAGCTTCTACCCATAAGAACCAATCATCTGATTGACCGTTATCTTCGATCCAATCGCAGGCAGACTTAAATGTTTTTGGTCCCGTAAAGTCTTCTTCACACATGAAACGCTGTCTATTCAGTTCATACTGCGGTCTTACCTGACCATAATACTCTTTAGGCAATTCAGGTGCATCTACCATAGATACTAATGGATCACTTTCCTGACCCCTGTGCATATCCCATGTGTTAAATATCTGACAATAACCTTCTCCGCCAATCTCAAGATAGTGATAATGATCAGTAACCATATGGGTAAATACCTTATTATTTCGAAGCACCTCAGTAAGTGTCACGTCAAAAGGCTCTATCCCTCCCCATGTCCTTTCGAGGAAAGTAAGTCTTCCCGTAAACATATCCCGGCGAGCAGGCATACATGGTGCAGAACCAATCCAGTGATTATCAAAAATCATGGATTTTTCAGCGAGTCTATTTATATTCGGCGTCCTTACCCAAGACTCTTTGTTATAAATGTCAAGCATATGCCTGTTAAGGCTGTCCATCATAATTACAATAGTTTTCATAGGTACCTTTTAACCTCCTGTTTTTATCAGATATTTTTATCAAACACACCTAGACTGCTACCTCTGGATACAAGAGATACTCCGGTTTTTCAACCAGTGTAGCTTGTTCTCATATTCTCAACCTTTTGGGTATATTGTACGTAAGGAAGCAAGAGAACCGCCCCCCTGCTTCCCAGTCTCCTTACCCCTTCTTTTCCCCTTTACTTTGATTTAATGTAAGTTCTGCAAACTTTTTAAGTTTATCAAATACAAGCCGGTTTATTGTACCGTATGTATAACTACCATCTTTCCTTAGATTTCCGGCTTTAAGCCCGGTCAATATCTCAATACCTTCATCAATGGTTTTTATTGGATATATGTGAAATTTACCTTCTTTTACTGCTTCCACCACTTCATCTTTAAGTACAAGATTGACTATATTAGCATATGGAATAATAACTCCCTGCTCACCTGTTAATCCACGTATACTACATAAGTCAAAAAACCCCTCTATCTTTTTAGTTGCACCGCCAATAGGCTGAATCTCACCTTTTTGGTTGACAGATCCGGTAACAGCTATACCTTGTTTAATGGGTACCTCTGCTAGTGATGAGAGTAGCGCGTAAAGTTCGGCGCTAGAAGCACTATCACCATCCACACCACCATACAATTGCTCAAAGCAAAGACTAGCAGATAGAGATAGTGGAATCTCCTGTGCATATTTCTGACCTATATAACCGGATAGAATCAAGACACCTTTTGAGTGGGATCGTCCACTCATATCCACTTCTCTCTCAACATTTATAATTCCACTTTTCCCCATGTAAGTTGTTGCGGTAATTCGAGAAGGCTTCCCAAAAGCATAATCCCCTGTGTCCAGTATGGATAATCCATTTATCTGTCCAATAATTGCTCCTTTGGTGTCAATCATAATAACACCTTTTTTCATCATATCAAGAAGCTTTTCATCATATTTATTGGATCTCTTTATTTTTTCAGAAATGGCCTTTTTAACATGCTCGCTTCTGACTGTATCACTATTTTCAAGCTCTGCCCATGTGCAAGATTCACACAACATCTCCACAATATCATTAAGTCTAGTTGTCATTTTATTCTGATCCTCAACAAGCCTTGAGCTGTAATCAACAATACTTGCAATCCCTGTTCTGTCGAAGGGAAGCATGTTCTCTCTTTCACAAAACCCGCTTATAAACCTTGCCAACTTTGTTATATTAGATTTGCTTCGATCCATCTCATAATCAAAATCTACTTTGATTTTAAATAGTTTTCTAAAATCTTCGTCATATTGATAAAGAAGCTGATATAAGTGCTCATTGCCTATTAATATGACCTTTAAATCAATGGGAACAGGCTCAGGCTTAAGCGTTGATACCGCAACAAGTCCCAGAAGTTCCTTTAAATTCTCAACTTCTATCTTTTTTGTCTTGAGTACTCTTTTTAATACTTCCCATGATTGATAATTGGAAAGCACATCTTTAGCCTGTAGTATTAGATATCCTCCATTTGCTAGGTGAAGATATCCTGATTTTATTTTTGTAAAATCAGTAGTGATAGTTCCTAACTCATTCTCATACTCTAACTTCCCTATCAGATTATAAAATGACGGATTAAACTCTACAATTAACGGTGCCCCTTTGAGTTTGCTGTTATCAACAAAAAGATTTACTTTATACCTATCTGCTCTTGAGCCTGCATGCCTGGTCAAATATGCAATAATAGGCTGACTTTCTGCACTTGTTTCATCGGTTCTGAACTGACCTAAGTTTTCTAGGATGTCCTTTTGGACATTATCCAAATAATTAACTATTTTAAGATGTTCTTTATATTTCTCCTTAAGATTGTTTATGTGAGAACCTATCACAAAAAAGGCTAGCTTGTTTTCCCACTCGTCAATTTTCTTTTCTGCCTTTTTTTCAATTTCACGTATTTTGTGAATAATCTCAACTGTCTCCTGCTGTACCACATCAGACCTAATATTTATTTCATGCTTTATCGATTCGTCTAGTTCTGAATATTCCTGCATGCTTAGCGCTTTTCCTTCTACAACCGGCAAAAAATAAACACCTGAAGAATTTGTTCTGACTTTAAATCCATGCTTTTCAACTTTTTGATTAAGTGCCTCGATAAGTTCGTTTCTCTTGTTTTGATATTCCTTTACAATTTCAGATTTTTCTTTTTCATATTCCTTATTTTCAAAAGCTCTGGTTATCTCAAGCTCAACTTTCTTTACAAGATTCTCCATATCCTTCTGCCAAACTTTGCCCATACCTGCGGGCAAGCTTACTGCGGTTGGCTGATTAGGATCATCAAAGTTAGAAATATAGCACCAATCATCCGGGGTCTTTTCCCGGGTTGCGATCTTTTTGATAAAATTTTGAGCATAGGTTGTTTTACCCGAACCGGTTATACCCGACATGTAGATATTGTAGCCTCTCATTTTTACTTTAAGACCAAACTCCAGTGCTTCTTCGGCACGCTTCTGCCCGATTATTCCATCCAAAGGCTTGATCTTGGATGTGTCATCAAACTTAAACATTCCAGGATCACATTCACTTCGAAGTTTTTTATAACTAAGTTCAAAAGGCATTAAAATCCCCCTTTAGCAATTCTTACGCATCTTCTTTCCACATTATTATAGCATCTTCTTTATTATCAGAATAGTAACCTTTCCTTATTCCCTGCTCAATAAATCCATATTTTCTATAGAATTTAAGTGCTTTTGTGTTTCCAGCCCGTACTTCCAAAGTAAGTTTTACTATATTTTCATTTTTTGCAAGCACCAACAGATTGTTCATTAAAAAATCTCCAACTCCAATTCCTTGGAACTCAGGGTGCACAGCAATATTTGTAATATGACCTTCATCAAATATTTTCCACAGTCCTGCATATCCAATAATATTGCAGTCCTTTTTAGCTACAATATATCTTGCAAATTTATTACTTTTAATCTCCTCAATGAAAGCCTCTTTTGACCATGGTATACTAAAGCATAAATGCTCTATAATCATAACACCGTCAATATGTTCTATAGTCATTTTTTCAACTTCTAGGTTGTCCAATTCAATAAATACCTCTTATATTTAATCCAAAATTATTCCCCAGAAAGTCACTTTACAAATATTCTTCAAAAACCCCAAAGACCTTCTTCTCAAAATTCCCAAAGTAACAATTTATCACCTTAAAGGAAAGTGTCAGACTTTCTCTCCAGCAAATTTTCTTTCAGCTTGTGGCTTCCTCAAATAAAATGGAGTTAGTACGAATGGTTCTTCATATTGACCTTTCACATACTTTTGCAAACCCAGTTCAGCCACTGACGAAGCCCTTTGAAGCAATAAATTGCTAGGTGCAAAAAAAGCTTTTTCTCCCAGTGTCTCTTTAAAGAAATCTTTGTGAACCAAAACACCATCTCCGCAAAACATACATTGCCTTTTTGTCTCTTTCAGTTTTTCAGCCAATTCCCGTACTGTTAATGCTATATAGTCACTTTTCCTTACAAAAATCCCTTCATCCCATGAGTAAATAGCAGTGTAAACTTGCATATTTCTTGCATCAATGATGGGACAAATCAGCTTGTCTCCTAGGGGAAGGTTATATGCAAGTGCATCTAGGGTAGATACCCCCACCACTGGTTTTTTTACTGCATAAGCCATTGACTTTATAGTTACAACACCTATTCTTAGCCCAGTAAATGATCCTGGTCCAACTGATGCTGCGTACACATCAATATCAGCAGGTTTGAGACGAAGTCCAGACATTAATTCCATTACCATTGGAATAAGCTTTTGCGAATGGGTGTGTCCATCGTTTAATATATATTCACCAAGTACCATGTTTCCTTCTTTAACTGCAACTGCAGCAGTCATAGATGATGTATCTATTGCAAGGATTTTCATATATTTTTCCTTCCTGTTTTAAAAATACACAAGTAACTTTATGATTAAAACCCAAAAAGTATATTAGTTGAACTTCGCATACAACATATAGTGTCAGAGTGATTTTTTCTGCAGTATATGTTGTATGTGAAACTAGGCCAACTTACTTTTGGGGAAATAATCACTTTATTAAATTTCCAGAAGTTATGCTGCGCAATGCTATAAGCAGTTTTTCTTAAATAATCCTAACTAAGCTGTCAGTATGATAGTAAACTATAATTCTTTTGTAGACTGATCTTAAAATGATCCTGTAAATTCCTTTTTTGCATAGCTATCACCATTGAAAGATACTTCGATAATCCTTGTATTGTTTCTTTCATCAGGTTTCTTTTTTATTCTAATCCATATGTTCTCCAATGGAATCATTTCTTTTATCAAGTCAGCCCATTCAATAACTACAACTGCCCTGTTATAAATATACTCTTCAAAGCCGATATCATAAAGCTCTTCAGGGTCATTTACCCTATAGACATCAAAATGATACAGCATCTTAGCACCGACATACTCGTTTACAATTGTGAATGTCGGACTCGTTATCATTTCATCAATACCTAAAGCCTCTGCTATTCCCTTGGTTAGTTTGGTTTTTCCTGTCCCAAGATCGCCTTCAAGACAAACGATATCTCCAGTTCTCACCAAACCACCAATCCATTTTCCCACAGCTTTAGTTTCCTCTTCACTATCTGAGACAATTCTTATTGTCCTGTTTTCCATTTTCAATCTCCAACAATCTTCCTGTCCTATATCTTCTCTTGTTGTTCCCATCTTATAATTAATTCCCAAAAAAGTATATTCCATGGAATGCAATAATTCTATAACACAATGACTTTCTATTCCTAATATGTTTTGTTAAAACATAGGTCGTCATATCATACCTCTGCCTTATATACAATTTCCCCATTAATCATGGTATATACTACATGGGTCTTTAAATCAAAGGGGTGATTGCTGAAAACAACAATATCAGCATCCTTTCCACATTCAAGACTACCCACTCTGTCATCTATTCCTGTAATTTGTGCTGCGTTTATAGTTATAGCTTTTAGTGCATCATTTTCATCCATTCCAGCTTTTGCTGCCATTGCCGCACTTAGGCAAAGATATTGTACTGGAATAACAGGATGGTCGGTCATTATCGCTACCTTTATACCAGCTTTAGATAAAATACCCGGACCTTTTATATCTGAATTCTTAAGTTCAATTTTGGAACGATCTGAAAGGAGAGGTCCTAGTATTACCGGGTAACCTTCCTTTGCAAGTATTTCTTTAATCAAATAGCCTTCAGTACAATGCTCCAGCGTCATATTTATACCAAATTCCTTAGCAATTCTTATAGCGGTCAAAATGTCATCCGCTCTATGAGCATGTGTTTTCATTATCATTTCACCTGACACAACTTTCATAAGAGATTCCATTTTGAAATCAAAATCAGGTTTTTTATTTTTATCATTGTCAATATTATCATAAACAGCTTGTTTGTAATTGCGAGCTTTTATAAGAGTTTCTCTAAATATAGCTGCAGTTGCCATACGTGTCATAGGGGACTTGCTTTTACTACTGTACACTTTTTTTGGATTTTCTCCCAAAGCCGCTTTCATAGCCACTGGTTCCTTAATAGTCATTTCATCTATGCTTCTTCCATACGTCTTAACAGCAGCAAACTGACCTCCAATAACATTCGCACTTCCCGGACCGGTCACAACAGTCGTAACACCTGCTTCTCTGGCTTCTTTAAATGATCTGTCCGAATGATATATTGCATCAATCGCCCTAAGCTGCGGAGTAATCGGATCACTTACTTCATTTCCATCTGCACCTTCAAACCCTACAGCATCTTCCCACATTCCAACGTGGCAGTGAGCATCTATAAATCCTGGAAGAACATAACCTCCGGCTGCATCAATTATTTCTGTATAATGCTTCTCCTGAATATTTTCCATTGAACCTATTTCATCTATTTTTCCATTGCTGACCACTATATATCCATTATCAATATCCTGACCTGTCATGCTTAAAATTTTCGCATTTTTAATAAGAATCATCTTAATGTCCCCCTAAAACATTCATTAATAAACACTCTTGCATGAAATACTTTTTACATTATACCACTTAAGCACTTTTTTTACATCCATATTTTCCTTACTCTTCAATCAGCCCACATTTTCCAGTCAAATTCGCACCGCTGTTTTCTTTCAACGTATTTTGGCGACACAATATATGGTTTTCCAGCTTGGCATACTAGGTTTTCATTTTCTGTTAGTCCTATATCACGAAGTTCTAATTCCTTTACAAGACGATTTTTCCAATGAATTAACTCAGATTTGTAAGAGTCATCCTGTGAAAGATCATTTAATTCATAGGGGTCGACTGTTAAATCAAAAAACTGCTCAGTACCAAGTCTAGGGAACCATATGTATTTATACTTCCCATCGGTCAGATATTGCATCTCCTGTTCTTCTGAATAACAAGTACTATGCTCCCCATGTAAATACTCACGCCATTTACAAGTTTCACCATATATTAGCCTCATCATGCTCATTCCGTCAACAGTATCAGGAATTTCTGCGTTAACAAAATCAAGAATAGTCGGCATAATATCCTGAAGAGTTACCGGCTCGTATACCTTCTTTTTAACAACGCATTTCATTGCTTTTGGTAAATATACAATCATGGGTATATGAGCAGACCCTTCATATGCATAGGTTTTGCGCCATAAATTATGATCTCCAAGCATATCTCCATGGTCAGTAGTAAAAATAATCATTGTATTGTCAAGCTGTTTTTTCGTTTTAAGAAAATCGATTAAACGACCTATCTGATGGTCAATGTGTGTTATAGATCCATAATACCCAGCTCTCGCGCGCTTAATCTCGTCCGGATGCCTGCATCCCCTCCATGCATCGGGATGTGCAGCATCAACCGGTTTATCATGCATCAGAGCCCATTCTCCGACAACAGGCTCAGGAATATTCTTTCTCATATACATATCAAAATAGTAAGGTAGGGCATCATAGGGTGAATGTGGACGTGAAAAGGATACTTTTAGAAAAAACGGAGCAGACGGATCCCTTTTCTTAACAAAATTTATGGCTTCATTAGTTGTCCAGTTAGTTGGATGCAAAAACTCTGGAGCATGATACGGTCTTGCCATCCATGAATTCCAGCCGATACCATGATCTGTAATGTCATAATCTCCGGTTTTATTTTTATCAAACCATTCTTTATAATCAGACACAAAATCAGGATCTTTTGCCCTGCCTGATTCATCCAGTACAGTGTGATGAAATCCATTAAGCGCCCGTTGAGGGAAAAAATGCATTTTCCCTATTCCTTGAGTATGGTATCCTAGTTTTGATAATTCACCGGCAATTGTGTGTGAAAACCCCACGCCCATTTCCCCCTGACCTTTGCCCATCCCCAGTATGCCTGTATTCCATGGATTCATTCCCGTGATAAGACATGCCCTAGCAGGTATGCAAGATGGGGACGGTGTGTATGCATTGCAAAATATCGTTCCCTCTGAGGCTAACCAATCCAAATTGGGAGTTTCAATAACAGAATTTCCATAGCAACCCAAAGAATCAAAACGGTGTTGATCAGTCATTATTAACAAAATATTCGGTTTCAAAAGTTGTTACCTCCATAGACTTTTATTATTTGCTTTATATTATTATTGCTTTTTTAGATCAAGTCGTACAAACTGCTCACAAGGAGCATCATTTTTCATCATTAGCTTAACTATAGCATCTCTCATTCCATTTTCTACTACTTCATTATATCACTCGCTGCTACATCAACATTTGGCGAATATCTTCCCATGACAGCTCCCCAACATACTCACTGTTATCTGATATAACAGCATCAAACAGAGCTTGCTTCTTTTCTTTTAAAGCTTGTATCTTTTCTTCAATTGAACCTTCTGTTATAAGTCTGTACACATTGACAGACTTTTTCTGTCCCATCCTGTGAGCACGGTCGACAGCCTGGTTCTCAACCATCGGGTTCCACCATGGATCGTATAGGATTACTGTGTCCGCCGATGTGAGGTTTAGCCCGTAGCCTCCTGCTTTAATACTGATTAAAAAAACCCTTATATTATTATCTTCATTAAATTTATCTATTATCTCACCACGATTTTCAGAGCTTCCATCAAGGTAAGAAAACATAATATTGTTATTTTTTAGTACCCTAGCCAGGATACCCAGCATTTTTGTAAACTGGCTGAAAACGAGAACTTTGCTTCCACTTTCAACACAGTTATTTATCAGCTCTTCAAAAAGCTCAAGTTTAGCCGAAATTTCATCATTATTCAGATACTTTTCATCGACAAGACCCGGATGGTTGCATATCTGCCTTAACTTAGTGAGCGCCGCAAGAATTGCAATCCTTGACCGTCCAAACCCCTTTGATTCCACATTTTCAAACATATCCTTACGAACAGATTTCAGTACTTGCGTATACATTTCAAATTGCTTCTTATTCATTACCACATGTTGAACCTGTTCAATTTTTTCAGGCAGTTCGGAAAGTGTTTCCTTCTTTGTACGCCTCAGAACAAACGGCTTTATTCTTTGCCTTAGGAGCTCGGGTGAATTCCCAAAGACTTCATTAAATTTTTTTCTGCCTCCTAAAAAACCCGGCATCAGAAAATCAAAAACCGACCAAAGCTCAAGAAGTGAGTTTTCAATAGGTGTCCCGGTAAGAGCGAGCCGATTTACTGCTTTTATCAATTTAACCTTCTTTGTACTCTCAGCATCCGGGTTTTTAATATACTGTGCTTCGTCCAGTACGCAGTACTTGAACGAGTGTTCCTTATAATACTCAATATCGTTCCTCACCAGTGAATATGAGGTGATTACAGCATCATATTCATGAAGCTCCTTTATTTGTTCTTTTCTTTTACTTGTATCCCCTTCCGGTATCAATACCTTTAAATCGGAAGTGAATTTTCGGATTTCCTCATTCCAGTTATATATAAGGGTTTTAGGACATATTATAAGCGAAACCCCCTGCCCCTTAACAGTCTTCAGTAAAGTTAGAACTTGGAGTGTTTTACCCAGCCCCATATCATCTGCCAGAATCCCCGAAAGGCCATATTTTTTCAGGAAAGCCATCCATTTGACACCATTAACCTGATAATTCCTTAATATTTTGATGAGGTTATCTTCAATTTTTATACCATCTAGAAGACTTCCCTGTGTCGCCTCGTCTAAAAACTGCCTGTAAACGGAATCTCCATTATACTCCACACTTTCAATGCCCGATAAAATTGACTTTAACCCTAATGCTTCTGCCGGACTTAAACTGAATTCTGCGCCTTCCCTGTTTTGTGCTTTTTCCCTTTTCATATCATTAATAATGGTTAGCAATTTTTCTGTATCAGTCCGGTTTTCTATTTCTATATAAGAAGAACCATAAAACAAAAAACCTTTCTCTTTAGACAACATCTCCATCAGATCTTTAAGATTGATGCCAATCTTTTCGCAGTAAAAATCTATATCAAAATCAAAAAAATTATTTTCGTTATTATGTTGAGCATTGATCTTAGTACTGATATTACTTTTTTTAAAAGTTAATTTATCTATCCCCTCTTCAATTATCACATTATATTTTTTGCATAATTCCGGTAGAATTTCTTTAATCAGCTGTTTGATGCTTTCTATATTTCTGCAAAAATACCTGTCATTATCATATGTAAAACAAAATGGGTGTTTATTAAATTCATTGGCTAGAAGAATTTCTTTAATTTCATCTCTCTTGATTTTATATTTACAGCCTTCTTTTTCAGTTAAATAGTGGTCGCCCTTTACATATTCTCCGCCTATTATAACATCAAGATAATTGCCATATTTCATTACAGGCTTCAAGTACAAATCCCCATTATTACTTTTGCCTGCAAAGATTTTAATATCAGGATTGATATTGATTTCCTCGATTTTCTCTTTATCAGATTCGGTCCTTTTAATTAATGGAAAAGTTACCCCCGGAATATATCCGGCTCTTAAATGCTCTGGTATAAGCATTGTCTTTACAACTCCGCTTTTGCTGTTTATTAGCCGGTGAAGTGCTATCGGGAAATCTTTTGGCAGTTTATGCAAAACATTATCAGATAAGCAATATCCCGAGAATTTTCCGTATATTATTTCATAGCCTTCTTCCATCTCTACAAATGATTCTTCATCATTTCTTGCAGTTACACGAATAAACGGGGCAATAATGTCTTCAGCCAGTTTTATAGTTCGTTCCGGTTGCCCATAACATATGTGCTTAGTATTCCTTAAATTGCTGATAATAAAATCTATACTGCTATGAGGGAGAATAAACTCATCCTGGAATATTGTTCCTGTTTGAAGTATATATGCAAGCATTATAGTAAACTGTGGGGAAATCTTTTTAGCCATACCCATATTAGGCATAAAATATCTTATAGCTCCCCTGTTTTCTGTAAAAAACTTCATTGAAAATACCAGATCGTCATACTTAAACTCAGGCTTATACATATTAAACCAGTTAAACTGTGCATAAACTGACAAAATAATTGACCCCCAAAATTTTTCTTCACCAAACTTTTCTGTTTGTTATTCTACATCAGTAAAATAACATCTGTCAATTTTTAAATGCGGAGGATCTCCACCGGATTTCCTAAGGTTACAGTTCACAGGGGTCTTAGCAAAACTGATAATGAACAATCATCTCTAATACGCCTAATTACAGCAAAGCTTAGGAAAACTAAGTTTAAAATGCCTTAGAGTTTAGTAATGTCCGTGCTGTTTGAACGCAAGTGAGTTCACGGAATTACTTAACGAAAAGGCATTTTAAACTGTGTTTTCCTTGCTGAAGCTGTATAGAAGTGTTAGAGATGATTGTTCATAGGATATAATACCCGAGTGAACAGTAACTTCCTAAGAGGAACTCTATTGTATATCAAAACATTTTTTTTGCTCTAAAGCCTTCCCAATGAGCTTATTTGCATAATCCGCCATAAACAATGGAATGTTTAAAAGGTCATTGTCAAGGCGCAGGTTATTAAGAGAAAAACGAACACGAAGCTTTACCTTATCACTATACTTTTCCTTGTATTTTTTTAAGCTTGGGCTTTCTACATTGCTCTCAGACTTTACCTCTATGGGCATAATATCATTTTCTCTCTGGATAAGAAAGTCTACTTCATACCTTGGGTTATTCATAGTCCAATAACGAGGCATGGCTTCAAACTGGTTTTGTAACGCCTGCAGGACATAATTTTCGCTTAATGCACCTTTAAACTCCACAAACAGCCTGTTTCCCTCACCAAAGGCAGAAGGGGCTAAAAGAGATAGGCGGCGCAATAGTCCTACATCCGCCATATACAACTTGAAGGAAGACAAATCATCGTATGCCGAAATAGGCAGACCTGGAGCACTGCTGCGGTATATCTTAAAAGTAAGGTTAGCATCACAAAGCCATTGTAGGGCATCCTCATATTCCCTTGCTCGTGCCCCTTCTTTTACGACTTTATAGATAAATTTTTTATTTTCCCTTGCCAGTTGTGAAGGTATTGATTTCCATATCATCGATATTTTCGGAAAATCCTTAGGGTCGGGATGCTTGGCAAAGTCTCGTTCATATGCCCCTAGAATATTGGATAGTACCTGCTGCATAAGTTCTACATCTCTGTCTTGTGTCCAGGAACGAACGGATTCTGGCATACCACCCACTACAAAATACATTTTAATCTTTTCATATAATGGATTGAAAAATGCATCTGGGATTGGCTCAATCCTATCTACGCTATTCATGTAGGCTGCAAAGTTATCATCACCATTTGCCATTAAAAACTCAGTAAAGGTCATTGGCATAATTTGTAAAAAGTCTACTTTGCCAACTGGAAAAGAAGCTGGTTTGGAAAGCGCAATGCCCAAAAGAGAACCCGCACAAGCAACATGATACTGAGGCGTATTTTCACAGAAATACTTCAATGTATTTAAAGCATTAGGGCATTCCTGTATCTCATCAAAAACAATAAGTGTATCCTCTGGGTTGCCCTGGTTAATAATTTCACCACTTGCCATCATCAAGTTTTGCAAGATACGCTCTACATCTTTGGTGCTTTCAAAAAACTGCCTATATTCAAGGTGTTCATCAAAGTTAAAGTAAGCAATATTTTTATAATAACGCTTAGCAAATTCTTTGAGAAGCCAAGTCTTGCCTACCTGACGTATTCCTTTTAAAATAAGGGGCTTTCGATACTTGGAGTTCTTCCATTCAAGCAGTTTTTGCATAATTAATCTTTCCATAATACCATCTCCGGTGATCACATTATTATATATGTTCTGCGTGAATAAATCACACTTTTATATAATAGTATAACCAATTTCCCAGAATTAATCAAGCTTCACTGGCTTTATTCTGCTTTTTTTGAAAAGATCCCACCAACGGTAATCAACCAATGACGGTTTTGTAAACTCGCAAACAAACTCCAAAGTAAATAGACAATGAATCTCCATTTTATTCTTTTAATAACATGTGTTATTAATTGTTTTCTTTATATTTCTTCATTGCATATATATTAATCATAGGCAAATTAATTGTAGGAATCCCCGATAATGGGAGTAATATCTTTATCTATTTCTCGTTTTATATTGTATTGTAATAATTCATCAGTATAATTTTCCTCTATTATTAATTGAAATTTCCAATCTAATTTACTAGCAATCTTAAATAGAAACCCTATTGAAGGATTGTATTCACCACTTTCTAGTTTTGAAACCATCGCTTGCGTTATATTCAATTTATCAGCCAAATCCTTTTGAGTAATATTATTATCTAGTCTGTAATTAATTATTTTACAAGCAATATCAACAAGTATATCGGATAACTCAAATTCTTGTTTTGTTTCCTCATCAACACCATCAAAAATATCCCATGGATTTTGTAAAATATCATTTGCTAACATATTAATCACCCCTTCTTATTTAAAGCTATTTATTATTTTATCCCTTCTTATTCTTGCAATCCTTTTGCCACTCTCATAATTTAATCGAGTACTACTTCTTAAATACAAACAAATACTCATGCGCCAGCAACAAGAAATTATACTTAACGCTTTTTATCTTCCAGTAACCTGTAGCCTTGCAGTTGTGTTGTTCTTTAATTATTATTTCTTTCAGCTTAAACCCTTGTGCCTCAAAGATTTTCATAACCTCAAAACTCATAGGAATAACATGACCTTTTTGTCTTGTATCACCCATTAGAATCGCACAAAACTTGCCCTTTTTAAGAACACGATAACTTTCCGAAGCAACACTTTTCATTTCATCTAAAAACTGCGGAACCTTACAGTGAGATAAGTCCTCTTCTATATCCTCACTATATTCAATAATATTTGCATAAGGTGGATGAGTACAAATAAAGTCAATACTTTCATCAGAAACAAATTCAAGGCTGCGTGCATCGCCTTTATATAAATAAACTTGCCCTGCATTTTTATATTTAAAATTTATTTTTTCGCGACAACATTCAAGCGCATCTGGATTTACATCAGCCCCGATAATGTTGCGTTTTAATAATTTGGCTTCCACAAGCGTAGTTCCGCCACCTGCAAATTGATCAAGCACTAAATCGCCCTCACTCGAATAACGCAGAAGTAAATTTCTTGGTATGTACGGCGACCAATTACCCCTCCATTTTGAATCGTGTGTTGCCCAACTTCCTCTGTCAGGAAAACTCCAAACCGTATTCATCTGGAGCTCGAAATTATCCGGCTCCCATTTATTTATTTTCTTTTCTGCCATATCAACCCCCGATATATCTTTACAACATTATTTTCGATATTATATAATACCACTTGCTTTTTTTTGATGTAATTACACCATCTTCCAGAAGCATATTATAATCTCTTAAAAGCTTGTTATACTACCAAAATAAGTCCTTCTTTGACATGCTACGTAACATAGTCTTAATTATATAGCAAATCATGGCATAATTCAATGAAAACTGTCATTTTTGTTAGCAATATTATGTTGACTTAGTTACCATTATGAAACAACCCCGTGTCCATCGGCAACAATGAGATGATTAGTGTGTATTTGGCTGGATCGATTTAGATATATAAAAGATGCTACGTTACAATTCACATGCGCGTGTAGAAAGAAAGCAAAGGAAAAATTAGAGGGTTATAATTAAATTTTTATGCTATAATTAGGTTAGGGTGATTATATGAAAAAGAATCCATTAGCCGCTCCCGTTCTAAAATGGGTTGGCGGGAAGCGACAGTTATTGCAAGATATTTCAAAACATATACCAGAGAAATACTCTACTTATTACGAGCCCTTCTTAGGCGGTGGTGCCGTTTTGTTTAACCTTCAGCCTGATAAAGCTGTGGTTAATGATATAAATGAAGATTTAATTAATGTATATACCATAATCCGAGACAATCTTGAAGAGTTAATTGAAGACTTAAAGAATCATAAAAATAAAGCAGATTACTTTTATGAAATAAGAGAATTAGATAGAGATAAAAAGAAATATAGTCAGTTAAGTAAAATTGAAAAAGCATCAAGGATTATTTATCTTAATAAAACCTGCTATAATGGACTATTTAGGGTAAACCAACAAGGAGAGTTTAATACCCCCTTTGGAAGATATAAAAACCCAAACATCGTTAATGAGACTACATTAAGAGCAGTGAGTAATTATTTTAATAAAGCAAAAATAATCTTCAAATGCGGAGATTTTGAAGAGGCAGTAAAAGGCATAAGAAAAAGTAGCTTTGTATATTTTGACCCACCTTATGACCCAGTTTCAGATAGTGCTAATTTTACAGGATATAACAAAGGCGGTTTTGATAAAGAAGAACAGATACGGCTTAAAAATCTATGTGATAAATTAGATGCTAGAGGCATAAAATTTCTGCTCTCTAATTCTGTCACAGAATTTATTTTAGAACTATACGAAGATTATAACAAAACAATTGTTCAAGCAAATAGGGCTATTAATTCTAGAGGGGATAAAAGAGGAAAGGTTGCTGAAGTATTGGTGAAGAATTATGAGTGATACAAAAAACGAAACCGCATGGAAGCAGCTTTTCGAAAAATATGCGATATTAGAAAAAATAGAAAAACATGCTGTATTTGAAATTGCATCAAGGCAGATAAATGAATTCAGAGAAGCAAGATTGATGACAAAGTTTGATCATCGGAAGAATCTGCCAGAAATCTTTGAGACAAATAAACTTTCGATTCTTCCAGTCACAAGAGGAAGCTACTTAATTTCTCACTTTGAGGCCTATAAAGATTTTGAAAAAACAGAGAGTAAAATTATTAAGGTTCCATTCCCTACTCATATTGAAAGTATTGACTTTGAGAACATAACAAGCGAATCAGCAGCCCTTAATTGTGCTTATGTATCGGGCATATTAGCTGACTTTATAGAAGATGAAGAGATATTGCCAACGATCAGTGGTAGAATGAGCTCTGAGTCTTTTAACTTTAAAATTATGACATTCTGTAGTTAATCTATGCGAACTTTTGTATGAATCAGAGCTATCCAGAGATGAAATAACTGCTAATTATGACTTTGACCCTAGACAGACAAATTATTACACGGATGCAGGAAGATATTTAGGTTTAATAGATAGGCGTACAGAAGATGGACAGAAAATATTCTCACTAAGTGATGAAGGGCAGAGATTGTTTAGATTGAAATATAAGCCAAGGCAGTTAAAACTAGTAGAATTGATTTTATCACACAAAGCCTTTAGTAAGACTTTTAAATTGTGTATAGATCGAGGTGAAATGCCTTCTAGGGATGAAATTGTAAAGTTTATGAAACATAGTAATTTATATAATGTAAGGTCCGAAGATACATTTTATAGACGGGCATCCTCTATATCAGGGTGGATTAATTGGATACTAGAATTAACAAGATTATAATTCAAAACAGCGGTCATGCGACCGGTTTTTTATCTTCTTACTTCTCGTACACAACTTTTTTACTTCCCTGCAAAAATTTATTTTTTTTAACTTTAAGGATTCTTTCTGGTAGGCGACGTCATTTTACACAAAATAAACTGCGCTAGGCTATGAGGTGTCTTTTTGGCAGGAGGATCTCTTTTAGCACAAATAAAAGGCGCCAGCCTGGTTTCCCAGTCTGACGCTTAAGTATCTTTCGTGAACATACTTTGTAATTGTAAACATACTTTTGTGTATGTTGACACCAATTATCTCTTTGAGAATTGTGGTGCTCTTCTTGCTTTTTTGAGTCCGTATTTCTTTCTTTCCTTCATTCTTGGATCTCTTGTAAGATATCCAGCTTTTTTGAGCGCAGGTCTTAATTCTTCATCAGCCTGAAGAAGTGCGCGTGCAGTTCCATGTCTGATAGCTCCTGCCTGTCCTGTAAACCCTCCACCCACAACTTTACATATTACATCAAACTTCTGTAGGGTATCAGTAAGTGTAAGGGGCTGTTTACAGATAACTTTAAGTGTCTCAAGACCAAAATATTCGTCTATACTTCTACTATTTATCGTGATATTACCATTCCCAGGAACCAGCCTTACTCTTGCAACTGATTTCTTTCTTCTACCTGTTCCATAATATTGTACTTTTTCCATTTAATCCAGTCCCCCTTTCCTATATTTTAAGTTCCAGAACTTCAGGTTTTTGAGCATCATGGTTATGTTCCGCACCTTTGTAAACTTTCATCTTCTTGATCATTGCCCTGCCCAGACTGTTACCTGGAAGCATACGCTTTACAGCTAATTCAATTGCCTTTTCAGGATTTTTTGCCATAAGATCTCTGTATTTGATTTCCTTTAATCCACCTACATAACCTGTATGGTACCTGTAAAATTTCTTATCTAGCTTCTTACCGGTCAATACTACTTTTTCGGCGTTAAGTACTATAACATGATCTCCGGTATCAACATGCGGAGTATATATTGGCTTATTTTTACCTCTTAAAATCTTGGCGATTTCACTAGCCATTCTTCCCAGCGGTTTTCCTTCAGCGTCAATGATATACCATTTTCTTTCAATGCTTTCAGCTTTCGCCATGAAAGTATTCATTGAACTTTTCCTCCTTTATGATTTCGTATTTATATCCACAGAACATCAAATTCTGCTTAATCTCCTCGTGTTTTTAGAGACTATAATAGTTTAATACAGGAATTCCTGCCTGTCAAGTAAAATATCCCGAAATTTTAATTTACCTCTAATTTTCTTTGCTTTCTATCCGTAATATGCCTGTAACTTCCTGATAGTCCCTCGCCATTTCATTTTATGCATATTAAATACAACCGTTTTTCTCCGTTTTTTAAGATAAGAGCCTATGACCCATTAAAAGCATTTATAATTCACGTGCATTAATAATATACTTGTTTGAGGTAAAGACCATGAGGGGCTACCGTTTTACCTGCACTCCTGCGGTCCCTGCTTCCCAATATTTTAGGAATATCTGCACTCTTGAGCTTTCCTATCCCAACATCAATCAAAGTACCGGTAATAATTCTGACCATATTATATAGAAAACCGTTCCCCGTTATTTCTAAGGTAATAATCTCACCATCACAGGATAAATTTAAATTATAAATTGTCCTTACAGTTGATAAAACACTGCTGCCAGTTGCCTGAAAGGCTGCAAAATCGTGCTTGCCCAGAAAATGCAATGTAGATTCTCTCATAAGTGAAACTTCAAGAGGTAGCCTTACATGAAGCTCTTTATTCCTGTAAAGAGCTGATGGATATATAGAATTTCTTATTCTGTATATGTATGTTTTCCCAATTGCATCAAACCTAGCATGAAAGTCGTTATCTACCTCCTCAGAATGTTTTATAACAATATCTGGTGGAAGAAGACTGTTTAGTGCATAGGAATATTTTTCAGGTGGAATTTTAGCATTTGAAAAAAAATTAGCGACCTGACCTAAAGCATGTACTCCTGCATCTGTCCTGCCCGAACCGATAATTTTGCTGGGCTCACCAGTAAGTTTGAGTACTGCTCCTTCAAGAATATCTTGGATAGCAGATGCGTTCTTTTGACTCTGCCAGCCATGATAATTTGAACCGTCATATTCTAATATAAGCTTAATGTTTTTCACGAAAAATCACCTAAATTATCAGCCTTCTCTTCCGATCATGGCAGCACCTATTATGCCTGCATCATTGCCCATCTTTGCTTCTAGAATTTTTGTCTTAGGTTCTCCCTTAAAATATATATTGTCATAGACTATCTTTTTAAGCCTTCCCAGTAGATTTTCTCCCTCTTTTGAAACACCACCGCCAACAACTAGCACTTCGGGAGTGAAAATATTTATAAGATCAATTATTCCCTCAGCTATGTATTTTATATATTGCTCAACTACCTGTGAGCCTGTTTTATCGCCTTCACGTTCAGCATCAAAAGCCGTCTTAGCATCAATATTGTCAAGATTGCCTTTAACTAATGTATTTATAAGCGATTCGGGGTTTTTAAAAGCTGCCCGTTTTGTCTGTGCTATTAGTCCAGTAGCTGAAGCATATACCTCCCAGCATCCTTTTCTGCCGCATGTACACTCTTTGCCATCACTTAAGATGACTGTGTGACCGATTTCTCCCGCCGCATCATTAAATCCACTGTATACCTTGCCCCCAACAACAATTCCCCCTCCAACACCAGTTCCCAAGGTAATTGTAATTGAGTTTTGAGTTCCTATAGCTGCTCCTGCAACATTTTCAGCTAATGCTGCACAGTTCGCATCATTTTCTAAAAACACAGGCAGATCAATATACTTTCTCAATTCATCAGCAATAGGAGCATTATGATAACCAAAGTTATTTGCATATATTAATATTCCATCCTTTTTATTAATTGATCCAGGAAGCCCTATCCCAATATATTCAAAGTCGCTTACGAAAAGTTTTTGAGCTTTTATGAGGCGAAGAATCAACAAACCCATATCCTTTACAACTTCCTCATAGCCGCGTTCCCTATATGTCGGTATGCTGTCTTTGCTAATTATATCTCCTTTTTCATTAACAATACCTACCGCTATTTTTGTTCCACCCATATCTACACCAATATAATACATGATAAACTCAACGTCCCCCTTCAATCATTCTTTGTTTTTCCTATCACACTTATATAACCAACTTCTGCTTTGTTCAACATGCATAAATCTTTTTAAAGTAGCCTTCACCACTGAAGTCTTAGGCTTGAAACTTACACTACGTCCAACATAATCTTTTCTAATTCTACTGCCAATGTCCTATATTCTATAACTTTTTGCTTTTTGCCCATGTTGTTGCCCGATCAACTTAATTTAATATTAATTATACACTTGATGCTTAATACTTGGCAAATCAAACCGGAATAAAAAATACTTTTTCAGCATGACAAAAACAAATAGAGTGAAACAGGGCATTCAGGCTTTGTTTCACTCTATTGTATAATCAAATTGTGGATTATTCCACTTACACTAAAGAATATTCACTCCTCTAACTCTTTCAGATCAAAAATCAAAATAACATTCATTAAATCTGCATAACATGTGGACTTTATGGATTTTAATTTTGCCACCGAATGTATCACAACAAGTATTAATTTTTACAGATTTTATTTTTTTGCAGATGCAAGGTTACTACGGATTTCACCAAGTGTTTGATATTTTTTCTTTCCTATTTGCTATTACCCTTTATATCCATTGTTCAATAGTTAAACCTTTTATATTTACATAGTGTTTTAAATTATTAGTAATGAAAGTGCCTTCTTTACTAATAACAATAGAAGCAATTAATATATCCGCATCACTTATAGTTACTCCACTCTTCCTTAAAGAACTGTATATATCGGATGCTATTTCAATGGAGCTGTTATCCAGATAAATAACATCCAGATACTGAAGAACTTCTTTGAATTTGTTCTCCTTAGTTTGAGCACTTCTATATTTCAGCCCTTTTAATATTTCATAAGAATTAATACAAGTTGTAGCCAGTTTTTTATCTGCCTCTATGCACTCTTTTATTTTTTCATATACAACTTTATTCCCATTAAAAAAGTATGATAGTATATCGCTATGTGAAAATTTCATAAAACATTATCTCTCCCGAATGAAAATTCTTTTCTCTCTTCAATTATCTTTTCAATAGATTCAACATCATCTTCATTGAAGATATTTGCATACTTCAATAAACCATGTTGGCAGTTATCCGCAGGTTCAATAAAAGTTATTGCCACAATATATTTCCCCTTAACTGGTATAGGCTCCAGCAACTTGAATTCTTTCCCATCATATATGGCTTTAATAGCTTGCATAATAATCACCTTCTTTCAAAGAAACTTAACACATAAATTATATAATGTTTCAATTTACGTCCCTGTGTGTTGGGCGTTTCCTTTTGATGATATTATTATATCATGAATTTCGAAGAAATTGCATGATATAATTGCGCATGCGCGTTTTTTGCTTTAGCAAAAAAAATCGCACGCGCATAAAATCCGCCGGAGGCATATAATATCCTCGGCAACGAGGATGTTATATCATGAATTCAAAAGAAATTACATAATGTAATTGTGCATATTCAGTTTTTATACACATTGTGTGAAAAAAACGCCCTTGTATCAAGGGTTTAAATAACCAATCGTTAAATTTTTACTGCATAATTAGGGAAAAATATTTTTTTGCAAGCTTTTTTAAATAAAAAAAAGCCTTATTTTGCTGTATTGCAGTATTGGAGATGATTTTTCATGAAAGAAAAGCTACCTCTGAATAGACACTTTTTATCGGTAAAACTCTTGCAAGCGAAAACAACATATGTTATAGTAATCACAAAACAAATGTTATATGGTGGATTATAGATATGGATATTTCGGAAATGATAAAAGAGATACGAAAGCGGACAGGTGATAGTCAAAAGTCATTAGCTGCTGCGCTGAACGTCAGCTTTGCCACGGTCAACCGATGGGAGACTGGTCGCTGTGAACCGGCCCCCATTGCCATTGACGCTCTTCGTGCTTATTGCGGGCAACGCGGAATTGACTACGCTGAGTTCGAGGGAAATATAATCCGTACCGTGAATGAAACAGTTACCCTTTATCATGGCTCAAAAAGCGGTATTATCGGAGATATTCAGCCGAATAGCCGAGAGTATTGTGATTTTGGTCGCGGTTTTTACATGGGCACAGAACGAATGCAGCCTTTGACATTGATATGCAACTTTCCAAACGCGAGGCTTTATACAATACGCGCCAATTTAACCGGACTGCGTATATTGGATATAGAGGTTGGCATTGACTGGGCTTTGCTGATCGCTTATCACAGGGGGAAAATGGAATTAGTGAAAGGCAGCGACATCTACCAAAAGTATGCCAGCATGGCAGACGGTTGCGATATGATCATCGGGTATATCGCAAATGATAGGATGTTTGTAGTGCTGGATCGTTTTTTTTCCAGCGAAATTACAGACATCGCTCTGGTTCACAGCTTGTCTGCCCTAAAACTGGGCAAGCAATATGTGGCGCTGACCCAAAAAGCATGCGGTCAAATTGAGATCATTGAGGAAAAGTCGTTGGGAGAATCGCAATGCAGTGCACTGCGTCTGGAAAGTGAGACACAGCGGCAAGAAGGCATTCACCAGGCAGATGATATTTGCCGGAAATACCGCCGTGAGGGTCGCTTTTTTGATGAAATTATTGGCGGAGGTGTATGAATGGTAAAAACTTTAAACAGGTTTGAGCGTCAGATTTGTGACATTCAGGGACGCCTATTCGAGTTGTCTTTGAAAAAGGACTTAGACTCTGAGGATTTCATTCAAAAGTTTATGAATAGCAAGACCTGTGA